>NZ_JAAZTM010000018.1:0-109887 GCF_012395805.1 Labrenzia sp. 5N
ACCCTCCCCATCCGTACCACGACCGGATCGTCCTAGAGGCCGGCTGAAGCCGGACCAATCCCAATCCTAGTTGGACACGCTACTGACAGTCGTCACGCGCGTGTCTGCAATACCTGTCCACTGCACGGGCGAGCTGGCGGACTGGCGTTTGATGTAACGGTAGGGTGTCGAATACCAGGGCAGCACCGCCTCGATCTGGTTGTCGAGGATCATGTCGCCATGGTCCGTACGTACCGTCAGAACGGCATGACCCGAGTTCTGGGTATCTTTTGCAACAGTGATCAGAAGGGCGCTTTTCGGCCAGCCGGCTTCGATCAGGACCCGTTGCTTTTCAAGGACGTATTCTTCGCAGTCACCGTATCCGTTTACCGGATAGGTCCAGTATTCTTCCTGGCCGAACAGGTCCTGGTCGGTCATAGGATGAATCCGGCGATTGACTTCCTTGTTGATTGCAATGAGTTCGTTCCAGCGGGCTTCGTCAAGCTTCACGACAACCGGCTTGTATGTTTCCTTCGGACAAGCCGAGACGTTGTCACGGCAGAACTGGTCATAGCCGACGGGTGCCTTGACAACCATTTGCATGTCCATGAAGCGGCCGGGTTCCGCCTGTGCAACCGATCCCATGACGGTGCAAGACAGCAACATTGCAGATGCGAGTAGAGTTCTGTGAAGTAATTTCATCGTAACGCCCTCCCCAAGGCTGACGCAACGATGACTCAATGATTTTTAATTGGAGAAAATCTCCAAAGTAAAACTGTATTTGTATTTTATGAGTGTTTGAGTTTCTTTTTATCGTTATTTGAATTTACTTTAATTCAAGTTGGAAGAAAATTTTCGTAAAATTTGATGCATCCTCCAGAAGTCATTGAATTAGCGAGAAATTGGTGTTTTTCGAATGGTGGCAATCGGTTTTCAATCGCCTGGTTTTCGGTCTGGAGCGGGCCTTGTGCCCGTCCTCAAGGGTGAGAAAAGGGCATGAAAGTTTTTTGATTTTTTTGGATCTGGCCACCAGAAAAGAAACGCGACTACCCGGAAAATTGCGCAGAAACGAAAAGACCCGGCAAAAAGCCGGGCCTGTCTGAATGGTTTTAAGCACTTGCGATTGATGAGAAAGCTAAAGTCAGCTTTCCTCTGGTGCCGATATGTGATGTTCCAGCAATTCGCGGCTTTGAACAGCAGCAAATTCGACGGCTATGCCACCTTCGATGCGGCGAATGACACGTGCATGCATCTTGCCGAGCGTGATGGCGTCGCCCATCTCCGGCACGATGTCCGTGGCGATGGCCGCGCCGGACAGGGATACGTCTATGATGCGGCAGACATGTTCCGAACCGTCCGGCAGGATCATCTTCGTCATCGGGTTTTTGGGCACGAAGCGGTCGTGGCGGCGGTCTTCGGGAAGATTGAGTTCGTCCCGGTTCGCAAGCCACGTCAAAACATTGGCGATCTTGTCGCGTTTGCGGACAGTATTGCGCAGTTCAACCGCAAAGCCACCATCGATCAGGCGGGAAATCCTGCCTTCGACGCGGCTCAGGTGGTCAAGATAGGCAATCACGCGTTCGCCGACCCTGCCGGTGACCGGTGTAATCATGGCCATGCCGCCAGGCGACATGTCGATAACCTGACAAGGATATTCGCGCCGATCTTCAAGCATGAAGCGGCCCAGTATATTGACCTGGACCCGTTGATGGCGCCGGCGGTCAGTGACTTGAAGCGATCTGCTTCCTTCGGTTGCTGTTGCCACTCCGGCGCTCATGCCTGTTCTATCCAAAACGGTGCGCAAATCGCATTGTCCCCGGCTGAGATGCGATTCAAAAGACGTCTTTCAAAGCACTTTAGGTAGCTGGGGTTAACGATGTGTAAGAGTGTAGCTCAGAAGGCGCACAGGTCCAGACTTGTGATCGATAAAAATGCGGGTACGGCCGTGATGTTCGGAATTCGAGTGCTCTCTGGCGAGAAAGCACAATAACGCGAGAGTAAAAATCCGGAAGGAAGGACTTCTTTTCAGCTGAATAGAGGCCGCAAATCAGCCGGTGCCGAACATGAATTCGGGCCAGCTGATTCTCGGCCGGCCCGATTTCGCAGGTGAACAGGGATGTTACCAGACTTGCTATGTTGTGCGGGTCAGGACTTGCCGCCGGAATAGACGGTCAGATGTCCGACCTTGCGCTCCGCACCGTTCGGCAGGGGCGGTGTCGGCATGGCGATGCCCTCGGCGGTAAAGCGCGGCAGGATCGGGTTGAGCGTGGAAGCAGGGGAATCCACGAAATAGGGACGCTCGTCCGGCCAGACCAGGCGCAGGCTGCTGATCGACTGGCTCAAAATGGGATGCAGGCCGATCCAATAGGGTTTTTCCATCGGGGTACAGCTTCCCAGGACACGGATCCTGCCTTCACCTGGAACATTCAGCGGTACCAGCAGCATTTCCATCTGCAGGATCTGTCCGCGTTCCGTATGGCCGTTGATGCCGATCACGGCCGCGGCCGCATCTTCGGTGATGGCGGCGATCAGGCTTTCCAGGGCTTCACGGTCTTTCACGCTCCAGCCGCGCAGGAAGTTGCGGCCCTTGAGTTCCCGGCAATGTGCGGAACACAGACGTGTGCCGGCAAGGCGGTAGCGAACGTCCCTCGAACCGTTCGTCTCCAGAATGAAGGTGTCACCAAGAAGGCCGCGGATCTCACCCGGATCGACTTCACTGCGGTTCGGTGCAGGACGGGCGCCGCGAAGATTGTCCCAGTAGTTGTAAAGAGTTTGCGTTACGCCGTGTTTCATCTGGTTCGCCTCTTTGCCATTCTTGCGCCCGGTGTTTCGTCTCAAGACAGTTCTTGTTTCAAAACGGGACGAAAATGCTTCCCTGTTGGTTTTTGACCTTTACAAAGCAGGGCGCGTGCCAAGTGCTTGTTGGCGCGAAAGCTTGAGAGGCGGTCAGAAATTAAGGTTAATTTTCGGTAAAGCTTGTATTGGGGGCAGTTGCCTGTCAGCTTAACACTCAGTTCACATAGACAGCGGGTGGGAGGAACCTGTTGTTGCAGGTCAGGCCGCGGGCCGATAGGTACAGCCGCCAAGAGCTGCCTCGGTAAAACAAGCGCCGGCCAGAGTGAACAACTGTCCTGAACGGGCGTCGTGGGGACGCGACCGGTTTTGGGGGGCATCGCAAAGCGCTGGTCACCTTTAGGTGGCCGGCGCTTTGTATTTTCAGGCTTTTTGGGGATTGTGACCGGTGAAGTCGAAGTCACTATTTCCCGGTTTCGCATGTTCTGGCGGTCGAACCACTCTTGTTTTGTCTTCGATCTGGCTTAGAAGAAAGACAGGAAAGGCAGAGGGTCCATGAACGTTTACCGCATTGATGAAGAACGCGCCCGGCGCGAAAAAGCCCAGAAGGAACAACCTCCCCAACGGCCGTCCGGTCCGCCCGTATTCAATCTGCCCGGGATCATCGTCTGGCTTGGCGGTATCCTGATTGCGATCCATGTTCTGCGTGTGATGGTCCTTCCGGCAAACCTGGACAATCTGATCATCGAACTTTTTGCATTCTGGCCGGTAAAATATGCCTATCTCGGCAGTCTGCCGCCTTTTGATCTTCTCTCCAGCCTCTGGGCCTTCGTCACTTATAGCCTGCTGCATGGTGGCGCCATGCACATCATCTTCAACCTGCTCTGGATGGCGATTTTCGGCAGTGCAGTTGCCAGGCGGTTTGGTGTGGGCCGGTTTCTGCTGTTTTCGGCGGCCTGTTCCGTTGGCGGGGCGCTGGCTCATCTTGCCACCCATTGGGGGGAAGGGGCGCCGATGATCGGTGCATCCGCCGCCATTTCCGGCCAGATGGCTGCGGCCATTCGCTTCGTTTTCGAGCGTGGTGGCCCGCTGGGTGCGATCCGCAGCAACGATCCGACAGCCTATTTCGTACCGGCGCAGCCGCTTGCGGAATGCCTTCGCAATCAACAGGTTCTGGTTTTTGTCGCGGTATGGTTCGGGCTCAATCTGTTCTTCGGTCTGATGAGCGGTCCCGTTGCGGGACAGCCGGCAAGTGTTGCCTGGCAAGCTCATATTGGTGGATTTGTCGCCGGACTTGCCCTGTTCCCGCTGTTTGACCCCGTGCCGCAGCGGCGGAATTCCTGACGCGGAGCGAAAGTGCGTTCAAGACGCAAGGTCAACAGTTTGCGCGATCTGATTTTTTTGCCATGATACCAGACGACTGGAGGTCGTCCTGTCGGATTCGAATGGACGTCCGGCCCCAGTCGGTGCGAAAGTGGTCGAGCAGCTGGAACATCTCCTTCCGGAGACCGGCTGGCAGACTACATTAAGGTCGATCAACTATTGACGTTTGATCGCTTCCGATTGAGCGTCGGTTGATCTGGTCCGGTAAAACGGACCGATTGATGCCATGGGAGGTGATTGAATGACCGTAGCCGCTATCCTGAGTGGGAAAGGCCACGATATTATCACAGCGCGCAGCGACGCGTTGCTCAGCGAAATTTGTGAAACCCTGGCAAAACACAAGATCGGTGCCGTGGTCGTTTCCGACAAGGAAGGTGCCGTTGACGGCATTGTGTCAGAGCGGGACATCGTTCGCGTGGTCGGTACGCAAGGCGTGTCGGCGCTGAAAACACCGGTTTCCGGTGTCATGACCAAGAACGTGGTTACCTGCTCCGAAGAGAACAACATCAACGAAGTCATGGCTCGCATGACACAGGGCAGGTTCCGCCATATGCCGGTCGTGAAGGACGGCAAGCTGACCGGTGTGATCTCCATCGGCGACGTCGTGAAGTTCAAGATTGCGCAAGTTGAACTCGAAGCCGAGCAGATGCGCAGCTACATTACGATGGCCTGACGTGAAAAAAAAGGCTGGCTTGTCAGCCAGCCTTTTTGTTTCGACGTGTGATTTATCAATCTTGCCGTGTTGCCAGAAACGCGGTGGCTTCCTTCAGCATCTTTTCGGGTTTTTCCCCGTGCCATGCCGACTGGGACATGTCCGGCAAGCGATGTGCAATGCCCTTGTGGCAATCGATGCAGGTCTTTTCACCCGTGAACAGGAAGCGTTGGTGTGCCTCAGAAGCCCTTCCGCTCTGACGGGTTATGTCCATGGAATCGGCGGAATGGCAGTTGCGGCATTCCAGAGAATTGTTCGCCTTGAGCCGGGCCCATTCGTGCTGGGCCAGTTCAAGCCGGTGTTCCAGAAACTTTTCCCGCGTATTGATCGTCCCGAAGATCTTGCCCCAGACCTCCTTTGAGGCCTGCATCTTGCGGGCGATCTTGTCTGTCCATTCATGGGGGACATGACAATCCGGGCACGTGGCTCTCACGCCCGAGCGGTTGGAGTAGTGGATTGTCGTTTTAAGCTCGGCAAAGACGTTGTCGCGCATCTCGTGACAGCCCGTGCAGAACTTCTCGGTATTGGTTAACTCCAGCGCGGTGTTGAAACCACCCCAGAAAATTATGCCCATGATGAAGCCGCCGAGGGTCAGAAAGCCGAGGCTGTAGTGCACGCTCGGGCGGCGGATGGTGGTCCAGAGCCTTTTGAGGAAGGCCAGCATCATTTGGCCCCCTCTTTGGATTTCACATATTCGAGCACTTCATCGACATCGACAAAGTCGTTCTCGACCAGAGGCCGGGCGTCGGTCTGCGGCACGTGGCACTGATTGCAGAAGTACCGCCGGGGTGTGACGGACGCCAGGAACTGGTTGTCCCGGTTCATGAAATGCGTGATCGACACCATTGGCGCCTGGCTGACTTCAATGGCTGTACGAGAATGACAGCTCAGGCACTTGTTGGAGTTCTTGTCGATCTGATAGCCCTCGATCGTGTGAGGGATCAGCGGTGGCTGCTCGGGATAGTTCCGCACCTGGCGAATGTCGGAGTTCACCGGCTTTGGCATGGGGGCAGGCGTCCCGTTTTCCGCCAACGGCGTTGCGGGGCGCATGGTGGCGATGTGTTCCTGGGCGGCTGCGGCAGCTGCGGCAACCAACAGGGCGGCGCAGGCAAGGCCGATTGCAAAGCGTTTCATGGCTCACCTCACACTGCTTCTACGCGCACGGCGCATTTCTTGAAATCGGTCTGCTTCGACAGCGGATCGGTCGCGTCCAGCGTGACCTTGTTGATCAACTGGCGGGCATCGAACCAGGGCACGAAAATCAGCCCCTTGGGCGGTTTGTTGCGGCCTCTGGTTTCGACGCGGGTAAGAATTTCCCCACGTCTGGATTTGATGCGCACTTCCGCACCGCGCCTCAAACCTAGAGCCTCGGCATCGTCCGGATGCATGTAGCAGAGGGCATCGGGCACGGCCTTGTAGAGTTCAGGCACGCGCTGCGTCATCGATCCGGAGTGCCAGTGCTCCAGAACCCGGCCGGTGGACAGCCAGAAGGGATACTCCTTATCCGGGCTTTCCGCGGGCGGTTCGAAGGGCAGGGCGAAGGCGACCGCCTTGCCGTCCGGTTTCCCATAGAAATCGAACGCGGCTCCCTCTTTCACATATGGGTCGTATTTGCCGTTGTAGCGCCAGCGGGTTTCCTTGCCGTCCACCACGGGCCAACGGAGCCCGCGCACCTGGTGGTAGGTGTCGAAATCCGCCAGATCGTGGCCGTGTCCGCGACCGAACTGGGCGTATTCCTCAAACAGGCCTTTCTGGATGTAGAAGCCGAACTCGTCGGATTCGCGGTTTTCGTAGTCTTCCGCCCGCTCGCTGTTGGGGAAGGCGTTGACGTTGCCGTTTTCGAACAGAACTTCGTACAGCGTCTTTCCCTTGTAATCGGGATTGTCGGCCAGAAGCTCGGGCGGCCAGACTTCGTCTGTTGTGAAACGTTTGGAAAACTCAACCAGCTGCCACAGGTCGGACATCGCCCCTTCCGGTGCGTCGACGAGCTGGTGCCAGAACTGGGTGCGGCGCTCGGCGTTGCCGTAGGCACCTTCCTTTTCCACCCACATTGCGGTCGGCAGCACAAGGTCGGCGGCTTCTGCCGTCACAGTCGGGTAGGCATCGGAAACGACGATGAAGTTTTCCGGATTGCGATATCCGGGCAGGCCTTCTTCCATCATGTTCGGGGCGGCCTGCATGTTGTTGTTGACCTGCACCCAGTAGCAGTTGATTTCGCCGTCCTTGAGTTTCCGGTTCTGCAGAACGGCATGTGCACCGATCCATTCAGGAACGGTTCCTGCCGGCAGTTTCCAGATCTTTTCGGCTGTTGCCCGGTGCTCCGGATTTGAAACCACGAGGTCGGCAGGCAGGCGGTGAGCGAAGGTGCCGACTTCCCGGGCGGTACCGCAGGCAGACGGCTGGCCGGTCAGGGAGAAGGGGGAATTGCCGGGTTGGGCAATTTTACCGGTCAACAGGTGGATGTTGTAGATGAGGTTGTTCATCCACACACCGCGGGTATGCTGGTTGACGCCCATGGTCCAAAGGGACATCACCTTGGTGTCCGGATCTGCGTAAAGCTCAGCGATCTGCAGAAGCCGCTCCTTTGAAACTCCGGACTTCTCCGCTGCAAAATCCAGAGTATAGGGTTTCACGAATTCGGCGAATTCCTCGAGAGACATCGGCTCGGAATCGCCACTGCCGGCATTCGCTGCAGCGGCTTCAAGCGGATTTTCCGGTCGCAAGCCATAGCCGATGTCCTGTGCGCCTTTCCGGAAATTGACGTGGTTTGACACGAACTCCTCGTTGACCGCGCCGGACTGGATGATGTGGTTCGCAATATAGTTGGCGATGATCAGGTCCGTCTGGGGAACGAATACGCCGGGAATGTCCGCCAGATCGAAGCTGCGATGTTCGAAGGTGGAAAGCACGGCAACCTTGACATGGGGATGGCTAAGGCGCCGGTCGGCGATCCTGGTCCACAGGATCGGGTGCATCTCGGCCATGTTGGAGCCCCAGAGCACAAAGGCGTCGGCGTTTTCAAAGTCGTCGTAGCAGCCCATGGGCTCGTCAATGCCGAAGGCACGGATGAACCCGACGACCGCAGACGCCATGCAGTGGCGAGCGTTGGGGTCGATATTGTTGGAGCGGAAGCCGGCCTTCATCAGCTTGGAAGCCGCATACCCCTCCCAGACTGTCCATTGGCCCGAGCCGAACATGCCGACAGCCTTCGGGCCCTTGGCCTTCAGTGTCGCCTTCCATTTCTCGGCCATAATGTCGAACGCTTCGTCCCAGGACACGGGTTCGAAGTCGCCGTCCTTGTCGAACTTGCCGTTCTTCTTGCGCAGGAGAGGTGTGGTCAGCCTGTCCTTGCCGTACATGATCTTCGACAGGAAGTAGCCCTTGACGCAGTTGAGGCCCCGGTTCACCTCCGCTTCAGCGTCGCCGTGGGTTGCAACCACGCGTCCGGCCTTGGTCGCGACCATGATGGAGCAGCCGGTGCCGCAGAAGCGGCAGGCAGCCTTGGACCACTTCAGGTCGGTCAGATGCGCATGGGTAACAAGGTTCTGTGCGGCCGCAGGCACGGGGAGTCCCGCTGCCGCGGCGGCGGCCGCCACAGCCTGCGCCTTGATGACATCACGTCTGCTAATTCCGCTCATTGTGTGTCTCCTTGAAGGGAGGTCGGTGCCGCCTCGGGCGTACCGTCTGTCTGGTGGTAAACAAGGGAGGCGCTCACAACGCCGGTGAGCAGCTGGATATCCGTGAGAGCCTGTACGATTTCCGCTTCGTTCGCGGTTTCCAGTGTCACGATCAGGCGTCCCTGATCATCGGAATGGGCGATCTCGGCGCCGCCGAGTGCAAGAACATCCCGCTCGACATCGGATATCGCTTCGGTCCGCGCATGAACGAGAAGACTGGCTATATGGACTGTTGTGCTCATGCTGTCTGGGCATCCTCTTTGGGATGGACAATGGCCAGTGCATCCTGCGGACAGACTGGGAGACAGGCTCCGCAGCCCGTGCAGGCATCTGTTTCGATGCGAAGCCGGCCAAAGGGGCGTTTGGTGAGATCTATGCGGATTGCCGAAGTGGGGCAGATATCCCGGCACACCTGGCAGGCAATGCCGTGATCCTGCAGGCAACCCGGCTGAAATTCAGCCTTCATCGGCCAGGCCGGCGTGCGCTTCGTGTCAAAGACGTCCTGTGCGCAGGCATCTGCGCATTTGCCGCAGAAAGTACATTCGCCGCCGTCGAAGACAACTTCCGGCTTCCCGGTGTCGTCCGGCCTCAAGATGGATTCGAGGCAAGCTTCGCTGCAGGCGTTACAGCTTGTGCAACGCGCAGCAACCAGGGCTTCGTCCGTCCAGGGTGGGCGAAGTCTCTGGATCTCCGGTTGGCTGGGCAGTTTCAGGAACGCTCTGCGGCTGGCCGAAAAATGAGGGTCGGGTGACATGGGATCAGCCCGTCGGCGGCCCAAGGACCAGCTGTGACATCCAGATGATAAAGCCGTAACCGCCAACAATTGCGACGGAAAGCGCCGGGGCAAGCAAAACGGCCAACAGGATGAACGCAATCCGCTCGTCCCGTTTGCTTGGAACAGTGTTGTCCGCCATAGCCTCTCCCTCAGCTTGCGGTCGATAGGGAATCAGGCACGGGGTTTTGATCTTGTTGTTCGCGCCTAGTGGAAACTTAGGCACAAGAGAGAGGGTGGAGATATACGGGATACTACTTAAAATTTTGTTTCAAGAATTCGAAAGTTAATATGTTTCAATGGCTTGCGGATAAGCCCCGCTCAAAGCTGGAGGCTCTACTGCCGGGCTCAACCCTTGCCGTAAACTTCGTCGGGATCATAGACCCTCTCGGTTTCCACGCGCTCCAGACGCACAGACCCATCGTCACCTTTGATGGTTTTACGATAAAAACAAGAGCGATATCCCACATGGCAGGTTGCGCCATTGCCGGCAACCGAAACCTTCAGGACCAGGGCGTCCTGGTCGCAATCGGTCAGGATTTCATGCACGGTCTGGATCTGGCCGGAGGTTTCGCCCTTCTTCCAGAAGCTCTGGCGAGAACGGCTCCAGTACCAGGCCTCGCCGGTCTCGATCGTCCGCTTCAGGGCCTCGGCGTTCATGTAGCCAACCATGAGCACTTCGCCTGACGCCACATCGGTGACGACAGCCACAATCAGGCCGTCCCGGTCAAACTTCGGCATCATCAGATCGCCGTTTTCGACCGTTGCCTTGTCGCCGCGCTCAGTCAGGTGGGTATTGCACATGGGAGGAAAGCCCTTGTCGTCATTAACGCAAGGGCTGAAAACTCAGAGACCCTTGCCGCGTACCAGAGACATGAATTTCGCCTGTTCGGCGGGATCGTCCTGGAATACGCCGGTAAACTGGGTGGTGATCGTGGAAACACCGGGTTTCTGGACACCGCGCATGGTCATGCACTGGTGTTCGGCTTCCAGCATCACGGCCAGGCCACGCGGGGCCAGAGCGTCGTCAATGACCGATGCGATCTGCGCAGTCAAGTTTTCCTGCGTTTGCAGACGCTTGGCGTAGATGTCGACAACGCGTGCCAGTTTGGAAAGACCAACGACGCCTTCTGCCGGGTAATAGGCGATATGAGCTTCGCCGATGAAAGGCAGCATGTGGTGTTCGCAATGGGAATGGAACGGGATGCCGCGCACAAGGACGATATCCTTGTAGCCGCCAACATCTTCGAACGTCCTTGCAAGATGCTCTGCCGGATCTTCGAAGTAGCCACTGTAAAGCTGGCTCAGTGCCTTGACCACGCGCTTCGGTGTTTCCACCAGACCTTCGCGGTCCGGGTCGTCGCCGGTCCAGGCCAGAAGCGTGCGCACCGCAGCTTCCGCTTCTTCACGGCTTGGCCGATGCAACTGATCCGGTGACTTTCTTTCGAAGGTTTTTTCTACCGGCTTGAGGACAGCGTCCATGGGGATCCTCGCAATTTTACCCTTGTCACTCGTCATACGGCGCCCGCTGGTGCACAGATCAGAAGGTTCGGGCTTTTCAAGCCGCGGACCCTTATCATACTCCAGGCAAAAAGCGAACGCACAGTTTCTGAGCGGGAGGAGCCGGTTTCTAGCGTGCAAACGTCATGCGAAAGACCAACTGCGACCACTCTGCCCCTTGCGAATTTGCCGTGGCGTCTGATGTATATATATGAAAGCAGTGCGCCATCAATGTGTCGCGCATCACAGGCATTCACGAAGAGGCGAGTTATGCTCGACGACATTTATAACGCGAAGATCCTTGAATTCGCCGGAAATATCCCACGGATCGGCCGTCTCGAGCATCCGGACGCAAGCGCAAAAGCTCATTCCAAATTGTGTGGCTCCACCGTCATTGTCGACCTTTCCATGAAGGACGGCGTCGTCACGGATTTTGCTCACGACGTCAAAGCCTGCGCGCTTGGCCAGGCGTCTTCGTCAATCATGGCTCGAAATATCATCGGCGCGCGCGCAGATGAGTTGCGCGAAGTGCAGCAAACCATGCGCGCCATGTTGAAGGAAGGCGGCGAGGCCCCCACAGGCCGCTTCGAAGACCTGAAGTTTCTGGAACCGGTTCGCGAATACAAGGCGCGCCATGCCTCGACGCTATTGACCTTTGATGCCGTTGTCGACGCGCTCGACCAGATCGAGGCAAAAGCCAAGGAAGACAGCGCGGTCGCGTGACCGCAGTTCTGCGTCCCATGTGTTCTTGCCATAACGAACCGCGAAAGCCGGATGGCCGATTGTCACCAATCGGATATGCAGCGATTGGGCTTATCTGGCTTTACCGCCATTCCCTGTCGCTCTTCATGGGGCGCACCTGCCGCTACGCGCCGACTTGCTCCGATTACACCGAGCAATCCATTCGCCGCTTCGGCTTTTGGGCCGGGGGGTGGGTTGGCCTGTCCCGGGTTCTTCGGTGTAATCCCTGGGGTGCCTCCGGTTTTGACCCGGTTCTCGACACCTTGCCGCCAGATGCGCACTGGTTTTTGCCCTGGCGTTACGGTCACTGGACCGGCAAGCACATACCGCCGGAACATCGTCTGGACTAATCGCTCCTCTGATCTGTTGTTGACCCAACGTCAGGTTGGTGCAACGCTTGCCTCTCATGCCAGAAGGCGGAGGGAAGAATGAGCGGACGCGACTTCCATTTCGTGATGATCAAGCCGACCCATTACGACGACGACGGTTATCCGATCCAGTGGCTTCGCTCTGCAATTCCTTCCAACACGCTCGCCAGCTAGAACGGGCTCGCAGAAGCGGCCCGCAACCGTCTGGTTCTTGGGAAGGATGTCCGCATCCATCTTCATACCTACGATGAAACCAACAAGCGGGTTCGTCCGGAAAAGATTGCCCGGGATATCCAAAAAGCAGGCGGAAAGGCCCTGATCGCGCTGGTCGGGGTTCAGTCAAACCAGTTTCCCCGGGCGACCGACCTTGCCCGCAGGTTTCTAGGTCTTGGTCTGCCGGTTGCCATCGGCGGATTTCATGTCTCCGGCTGCATATCCATGCTGGATGAAATGCCGGAAGAGATGGTTCGGTTGCAAAAGGAAGGTGTCGTCTATTTTGCCGGCGAGGCCGAGGACGGGCGGTTGGACGATGTCTTCCGCGATGCCTTTTCCGACGACCTGAAGCCGCTTTACAATTTCATGGCGGACTTGCCGTCGCTGGAGGGCGAGCCGACCCCGATCCTGCCCACCCGGCACATTCGCTTCACGGCCGGATCGCATTCCAGCTTCGATCTTGGCCGCGGTTGCCCGTTCCAGTGTTCCTTCTGCACCATCATCAACGTGCAAGGTCGCAAGAGCCGGTTTCGTTCCGCCGACGATCTGGAGCAGATCATTCGCGATAACGTTGAACAGGGGATCGACCGTTTTTTCATCACCGACGACAATTTCGCCCGCAACCGGGAATGGGAGCCGCTGTTCGACCGCTTGATCCAGCTTAGGGAGCAGGAGAGTTTCGACATCAAGTTCATCATCCAGGTGGACACGCTCTGTCACCGGATTGACGGTTTCATCGAGAAGGCGACGAGGGCAGGGGTCAACCGGGTCTTCATCGGGCTGGAAAACATCAATCCGGACAATCTCATGGCCGCAAAGAAGCGGCAGAACAAGATCACCGAATACCGGGAGATGCTGCAGAAATGGCGGGCCCACGGGGCAACCACCTATGCCGGTTACATCATCGGTTTTCCGGCGGATACCAAGGCGTCGGTCCTGCATGATGTCGAGATCATCAAAAAGGAGCTTCCGCTCGATCTGCTCGAGTTCTTTTATCTGACGCCGCTTCCGGGATCCGAAGATCACAAGGTGCTTTCAAGCAAAGGCATCTGGATGGATCCAGACCTCAACAAGTACGATCTCAATCACCGGGTGAGCCATCACCCGAAAATGAGCGATGAGGATTGGGAGGAGGCCTACCGGCAGGCCTGGGCAAGCTACTATTCGGATGGTCACATCGAAACGGTGCTGCGCAGAGCCGCGGCGCACCGCAAGGGGCGTCCGGGCAACAAATTGTTCCTGATGATGTGGTTTAAGCTGATGGTTGAACGCGAAGGCGTTCATCCGCTTGAGGGCGGTTATTTTCGCCTGAAATTCCGCACAGACCGACGCGGTGGGCTGCCGCTTGAAAATCCGCTGGTGTTCTATCCGCGGTATCTTGCCGAAATCGTCGCCAAACATTGGGTCTATCTATCTGCCGTCAGGCGGGTTTACCGGATCTACCGGAGGGTCAAGGCATCGCCTGACAGGCGGACGTATTCCGATCTTGCCATTGCCCCGATGAACCGGAGCGAAGAAGAGGATCTGGCGATGATCCGGGAAACACGAGGCGGCGCGGAAGCGGTTGCCAAACAGCTTCGCGATGCCGCGCTTTCGAAGGCCGGGAAAGACCGTGCGAAGGCAGCTTCAGCCCTATGATGGAGAGGCCGTAGCCTTGCGCCGAAGCAGCCGCCAGCCGAAGGTCATGCCCATTGCGGCAATGATGATCGCAGCCGCTCCGACAAGCTGCAGCGGTTTCAGCTGATGGCCGAAGGCTACATAGTCGACAAGGATCGCCACCACCGGATAAATGAAGGAAAAGGCACCTTGCAGATAGGTCGGCAGCTTCTGCACAGCGCCATACATGAGGATATACATCAACCCCGTGTGAACAGCGCCAAGCGTGACAAGCGAGCCCCAGGCCATTGTACCTTCCGGCAGAGCGTTCCAGCTGACGAAGGGGGCAAGCATCAGGATGCCGACACAGACCTGTACCAGGGCGATCAGCTGTGGAGGCGTTCCCGTCAGCTTCTTGGTCAGCAGGGCTGCGACAGCCCAGAAAAAGGCAGCGCCGAGCGAGAGTGCTATGCCGAGTGCATAATCTGAACCGGCATATTCGACAGCGCCGGGTTTTGCCTGGACGATCAGCAGGACACCGGCAAAGGCAATGACCAGCCAGCCGAGCTTGTTGACGGTGATCCGTTCTCCCAGAAACAGAATGCCGAAGCCGACCAGGATGAACGGCTGGGTATTGTAGACAGCAGTTGCCACGCCGATGGATGCTTCGGAATAGGCAGTGAAGAGCATTGCCCAGTTCACCACGATGGCAACGCCCCCTACGGCGGCAACGGCCAGTTTCTTCCAGGTCAGGTGCCGGCGGAGTAGGCCCTGGGCAGAACAGATGACAAGCAGCGCCAACGCACCGAAGGCGCAGCGCCAGAACACAACGTCGATGGCTCCCTGGCCGGAAAGGACCACGAAAAGTCCTATCGTTCCCAGAATGGTCATGGCGGCGGTCATTTCGGTGGCGCCGCGCAATGTCTTGTCCATTTTTGCCTCCAAGCGTTTCAGGATGGTTCTCATTCTGCCAAGGAGATGGATGCGAGTACTTTTGATAAATCAACAGAAGCTGATATTGTTTTGTGAAATGTAAGCTTATCTGCCGATTGGTGTTTCGAAATGAAGATGGATGAGACGGATATCAAGATCGTTGAAGCCTTGATTGACGACGCGCGCATGTCGTTGAAAGACCTGGCCACTCACGTGGGATTGTCGTCGCCCGGTGTTTCGGAGCGGATCCGCCGTCTGCAGGAGCGCGGCGTCATTCGCGGTTTTACAGTGGATATTGATCCGAAGGTGCTTGGCTACAGTCTGCAGGCGATCGTGCGCATTCGACCACTGCCTGGAAAGCTGCACATCGTGCAGCAACTCATTCAGGAAATTCCCGAGTTTTGCGAGTGCGACAAGGTCACGGGAGAAGACTGTTTCGTCGCCCGACTTGCCATTCCTTCCATCGATCAGCTCGACGGAATTCTGGACCGGATTTCGGACAAGGCGGAAACCAGCACCTCGATTGTCAAATCCCAGCCGATCCGCCGCCGTCCGCCGCCCTTGGCTGTGGCTGAGAAGGCCTCTTGAGGCCTGCGTTTCCGGGCCGTTAAGGCCTGAATGCAAAATGTGTTGCCGCAACGAAAATTCTCAAAGACAGCACCTGCAAATCGGTGTATTCCGCAAAGGCCGCCGACCGGTCCGTGCAGTCTCTAAACTGCCTCAGGGCCGTCGCCAATGTTGGATGGAGACCGGGTGCGGCGCACCGGCCTTTGGGTCTTTCAAGGCACCATGGACAAGGCTTCGCCCCAGGCCGAAACCGGGGATATTCTCATTCGCACTGCCGAGCCCGGCGATCTCGCCGAACTATTTCGCATTGAAAACGCCGCCTTCGCCGGAGATCGCATTTCCCGGCGAAGCTTCAGGCGATTTCTGGAGAGCCCTCGCGCACGCCTTTTGGTCGCAACCGGTCCAGACGGGTTGGTTGGGTACGCGCTGCTGCTCTTGCGCCAGGCAACCGCGCTGGCGCGGCTCTATTCGCTTGCTGTGGATCCGGCCTGCCGGGGGCAGGGGCTTGGCGCAAAGCTGCTGGAAGCGTCCGAAGTTGCCGCTTTCGACAGCGATCGCATTGTGCTGCGGCTTGAAGTGCGTGCGGACAATGAGGCGGCCATCGCACTCTATCAGCGCAGCGGCTACCGGATGCTGGGCAGGGTAGAGGCCTATTACGAGGATGGCTGCGCAGCGTTGCGCATGGAAAAGCTGCTCCATGGTCCGGTGCTGGGCACCGGCAACGCGCCTTATTACTCGCAGACAACCGAATTCACCTGCGGCCCGGCCTGTGCACTGATGGCGGCCCGGCATTTCGACCGGTCGGTTCCGGCAGAGCCCTTGACGGAACTCACCCTCTGGCGGGAGGCAACGACAATCTATCTCGCCTCCGGTCATGGCGGCTGCGGTCCCTTCGGCCTGGCCAATGCGCTTGCACGGCGCGGGCTTTCGGTCGAGGTCAGGCTGTTTCCCGACGAACTCCTGTTTCTCAATTCGGTTCGGAACCCGGAAAAGCGCAAGGTTCTGACCCTGGTACAGGAAGGCTACCGATCGGAAGCCGCGCAGCTTGGTGTTGCCCGTTCGGAAACCCCCTTGGAGGCAACAGCACTGGCGACCGAGATATCAGCCGGTACGCTCGCGATCGTGCTCATTTCCGGCTACCGCATGTTCGGCCAGAAAGTGCCACATTGGGTGCTTGTGCATGATGCGGACGATCGCCACCTCATCATTCATGACCCGTGGCTTGAGCGCGAGCGCCATGAAAGTCCGGCAGATGCTGCCAATCTTCCCATTCCCTTTGCCGAATTCGACCGCATGGCCCGCTGGGGCCGCAGCGCGGTACGTGCCCAAATCCTGATACGAAAGGACGCCTGATCCAATGTCTTCCTGGGTCATTCTGGTCGACAACCTCAAAGACCTCTCCAACACGGAAACGCCGCACAAGGTCATGACCGTGCGGGAGTATCTGACGCACCCGAAACTGTTTACCGGTGCCAAGCCGACCATTCTCAACCTGTCGCGCTCCTACGCTTATCAGGGGGCAGGCTATTACGCGTCGCTTCTGGCTGAAGCACGCCAGCACCGCGTGGTGCCGGTTGTCGAGACGATGATCGAACTGTCCCGCAAGCAACTCTATCAGCATGCCTTGCCGGAGCTTGAAGACCGGCTGAACCGCTGCCTTCGCAAGATGGCACCGGAGGCCGCTGGTGCGGTCTCTCGGCTGCTGATCTATCTCGGTCAGGTTGGCGACCCTGCACTTGAACCCTTCGCGCGGCTCTTGTTCGACTGGTTCCGCGCACCTGTGCTGGAGGTACTGCTGGAAGAGGGCGAATGGCGCAGCATCAAACGCATCCGGGTTCTGGCGGTAAATGACCTTGAGGCGGAAGAGCGCGCGCAATTTCTGGCAGCGGTGGAAAGCTATACGACACGTCCCTGGCGGGCGCCGAAACAGCGCGCACTGATGAAGTACGCGATGGCTGTTCTGTCCGATCCCAAGGAAGAGTTGCCGCCATCCTCCATCGCCTCTCTGAAGCACATGGCCAAGGTGGCGGCGCGCCACGGGGTTGAAGTCGTGCCGATCGGCAAGGGTGATCTCGACAAGCTGGCGCAGTATGATGCGCTGTTCATTCGCGAGACCACCAACATCGACAATCACACCTACCGCTTTGCCCGGCGCGCCGTGCAGGAAGGCATGCCGGTGATCGACGATCCGGTGTCGATGATCCGCTGTACCAACAAGGTCTATCTGACCGAGCTTCTGGCAAGTCATGGCATCGCGACGCCCAAGACCATCGTCCTGTCCTCCCTGAAGGAGGCGGGTGACCTGGAAGCCAAACTCGGCTCTCCAATCGTTCTGAAGATCCCTGACGGTTCCTTCAGCCGTGGCGTGTTCCGGGTGACGGGCGCTGAACCCATCAAGGAGAAGCTGAAAGAGCTTTTCCAGGAAAGCGCCATCCTGCTTGCGCAGGAATACTGCCCGACGGACTTTGACTGGCGCATCGGTGTGCTGGACGGAGAACCGCTGTTCGCCTGCCAGTATCTGATGGCCAAGAAACACTGGCAGATCGTGCGGCACGAGACCGGCAAGAAGGCCGTCGAAGGCGGGTTCAAGACAGTTTCCATGGCCGAAACACCGCCAGCAGTGATCGATATCGCGGTTCGGGCTGCGCGGCTTATCGGTGATGGTCTTTACGGCGTCGATCTGAAAGTGATCGGCGAGCGGGTGGTGGTCATCGAGATCAACGACAATCCCAATCTCGATCACGGGGTTGAGGATCTTGCCGAAAAGGACGCTGTCTGGGATCAGCTTATCCGTTGGTTCGTACGCCGCCTGGAGGCGCGCTAGGGCAACACCGCCGGCCAAATCAAGGGAAATGCTTCGGAAAAGGTTGCCGGATTAGTTTGAATCCCGTATGCCCGGCCCGTTCCATTTCCTTTGAACAGCTTACCTGCCTTGTCTGCAGGAGTGAGCAGGAGAAAACCGATGATTGAACTTACTTTCCCCGACAATTCCGTGCGCGAATACGCGGCAGGCACCACCGGTCTCGCCGTCGCCGAAGGCATTTCCAAGTCGCTGGCCAAAAAGGCTGTGGCGATGGCTCTCGACGGGGAACTGAAAGATCTCACCGACCCGATCAGCGGCAATCACCAGATCGAGATTGTCACCCGCGACGACCCGCGCGCCCTTGAACTGATCCGCCACGATGCGGCCCACGTCATGGCCGAAGCCGTGCAGGAACTTTGGCCCGGTACCCAGGTGACCATCGGTCCGGTGATCGAAAACGGCTTTTACTACGACTTCAAGCGCGTTCACCCGGACACGGGCGCCGACTGGCCGTTCACGCCGGAAGAGCTGCCGGTTATCGAAAAGAAGATGCGCGAGATCATCGGCCGCGGTGCGCAGTTCACCAAGGAAGTGTGGAGCCGCGACGAAGCGAAGCGCTATTTCGCAGCCAAGGGCGAGGACTACAAGGTCGAGCTCGTTGATGCGATTCCGGAAGATCAGGAACTCAAGATCTACAAGCAGGGCCAGTGGCTGGACCTGTGCCGGGGTCCGCATATGGTCTCCACCCGGCAGATCGGCGATGCCTTCAAGCTGATGAAGGTGGCCGGCGCCTACTGGCGCGGCGACAGCAACAACGAAATGCTGACGCGCATCTACGCAACGGCGTGGCACAGCGAGAAGGAGCTCAAAGCCTACCTTCACATGCTGGAAGAGGCCGAAAAGCGCGACCACCGCAAGCTGGGCCGGGAAATGGACCTGTTCCATTTCCAGGAAGAAGGCCCGGGTGTAGTCTTCTGGCACCCGAAGGGCTGGGACATGTTCCAGAGCCTGATCGCCTACAAGCGCCGGGTTCTGAAGGACACCTACAAGGAAGTGAACGCACCGCAGGTGCTGCACACGTCGCTTTGGGAAACTTCCGGCCACTGGACCTGGTACAAGGAGAACATGTTCTCCGTGCAGTGTGCCGATCCGGAAGCCGAGGACGAGCGTGTCTTCGCGCTGAAGCCGATGAACTGCCCCGGGCACGTACAGATCTTCAAGCACGGGCTGAAGAGCTACCGCGATCTGCCGATGCGCCTTGCCGAGTTCGGTGCGGTGCACCGCTACGAACCGTCTGGTGCTCTTCACGGTCTTATGCGCGTGCGCGGCTTCACCCAGGACGATGCCCATGTGTTCTGTACCGAAGAGCAGATGGCGGATGAGTGTCTCAAGATCAACGACCTGATCCTGTCTGTGTATGAAGACTTCGGCTTCGACGAGATCGTGGTGAAACTGTCCACCCGTCCGGAAAAGCGCGTCGGCACCGACGAGGCATGGGATCATGCCGAAGCGATCATGTCCGATGTGCTGAAGCAGATCGAAGCCCAGTCGGGCGGCCGGGTGAAGACCGACATCCTGCCGGGCGAGGGTGCTTTCTACGGTCCGAAGTTCGAGTACACCCTGCGCGATGCCATCGGCCGTGAATGGCAGTGCGGCACGACGCAGGTCGACTTCAACCTGCCGGAACGCTTTGGTGCCTTCTACGTCGACAAGGACGGCGAGAAGAAGACACCGGTGATGATCCACCGGGCGATCTGCGGGTCCATGGAACGGTTCCTGGGTATCCTGATCGAGAACTTCGCCGGTCACTTCCCGCTGTGGTTTGCGCCGCTGCAGATCGTGGTGGCAACGATCACTTCGGAAGCCGACGATTACGGCCAGGAAGTGGCGGATCTGCTCAAGGCGAAAGGCCTCAAGGTCGAGACCGATTTCCGCAATGAGAAGATCAACTACAAGGTCCGCGAACACTCGCTGGCCAAGGTGCCGGTGATCATCGTGTGCGGCATGCGTGAAGCCGAGGAGCGGACCGTGAACGTTCGCCGTCTCGGTTCCAAGGACCAGACCCCGATGGGCCTCGACGAGGCGATTGCAGCGTTCGTTGAAGAAGCGACGCCGCCAGACCTGAAGTAAGGTTTTCCCTGGCATTAAGGGAAAATCTGACAGCTTGCACATTGCCCTGGCATCAGGGCAATGTGCTGTCACAATCATGAAACAGGGTGTCTGGTATTGGGTTCCGGATTTGCCACCGTTTCATCAGGGTCAAGACGACTGCCGTGAACTACGCTGAATTCAGTTATGCCAATCCTGAGCATCCACCGCTGAAGCGTTGGACCATCCGCACCATTGAAGGTCTCTCCGGCCGGCGAAAGCTGGTCAACATCTACGAGGTGTGGAAGGAAACGATGGTCGGCACGTCCGACTATATCTGGAATGACCTTCTCGGCCTGATCAACCTCAACGTTTCGGTTGCAGATGGCGAATGGCCGCCGAAGGATCTGCCGGAAGGTCCACTGGTGCTTATCGCCAATCATCCCTACGGCATTGGCGATGGTCTAGCGATCCTGGCACTCGCGGAACAGCTTGGCCGCCCGTTCAAGATCCTGATCAACAACGAGTTGCTGAAGGTGCCGGAAGTCCGGCCGTTTTCGCTGCCGGTCGATTTCGAGGAAACCAAGGAAGCGCTCAAGACCAACATGGCCACTCGCAAGGAGGCTCTGCGCCTGCTGCAGGAAGGCACGACCATTATCGTTTTTCCTGGTGGTGGCGTGGCAACGGCTGCCAAGCCATTCGGCCGTGCGGAAGAACTGCCCTGGAAGACTTTCACGGCAAAAATGATCCGGTCTTCGAGAGCAACCGTCCTTCCGCTTTATTTCGACGGGCAGAATTCCTGGCTGTTCCACCTGGTCAGCAAATACTCGCTGACCCTTCGTCTGGCGCTGCTTGTGCGCGAGTTTCGCCGTATCCTCGGGTCTGTGATGACCGCACGCGCGGGCAGGGCAATCCCGTTCGAAACGCTTTCGGGATTTGGCGATCAGAAGGAGATCATGGATTTCCTGCAGACCAAGGTCATGGAGATGGCGCCGCCCACACGGACCCGGCGTTTGCTTGGCCGACGGCGTTAGACGTCGCTACCTGGTCAGATCTTAAAGTCGCCGGGAACACGGCGCAGGTCAGTTGTTGATGCTGGACTGCTGCTGGCTGGCCAGTTCGCTGATGGAAGTGACCACTTCAACTTCGCGATCTTCACCCGGTTCCACCTGGAACGTGTGCAGGTAGGTGCGGCCATTGTTGCGGGCGAGGGCTTCATATTCGCCTTCTGCCAGCACGAAATCAGGGAAGGCACCTGTCGCTTCGACCACGACGTCCCCCCCCGGGCTCAGGACGGACCACGTCGTGTTGGCAATTGCTTCGCCGCCACGTTCGTTGACCAGTTTGAGCGTGATACCGGCGGCCTTGTGGAAGATTGTCGCTTCAGTGAGCTTGCCCGGCAGCACCTGGATATCCGCCCGGACGACCGCGTTCACATCGCCGTATTTGCTGACAACATGATAGGTGTTGGCGCTGAGACGGAGAATGGAGCCCGGCTTGACGTTGCTGGCAATCAGGTTGCGTTCACCGCGCTGATTGAACTCCATGCCATAAAGATCGAAGGCCACGGCGCGCCCGTCGAGGTCTTCACCATCCTTGAGTGCCGCACCGAATTTGATGCCGCCCGCATTGAGCGTCACCATCTTCGACTGGACTTCCTTGCCGATGACGATGCGGTTGGTTGCCTGGGAGAAGCCGTAGGCGGTGTGAATCAGGTAGGTGCCCGGGTCGAGCCGGAATTCGGCATCACCGCCTTGAGACGTTGCAACAAGTTGCAGGCGCCCGTCGGCATTGGTCGTTTCCGAATAGATCCGCCAGATGAGCCCTTCGTTCAGCGGAGGGCTGTCGGGCGTCAGCTTTGCCATCAGGTATAGAGCGCCCTGCCGCAAGCCGCCCTTGATACCGGGGGATGATGCCCTGGCCGGCGCGTAGGGGACAAGCGTATCGGAAAAGAGGGGTTCCGGCTCGCGGTCGAGCAGGTTGATGATGGGTTCTTCAGGGGCAGCGGACGGTGCGTTCGGATCAGGTTTTTCTGCAGGGGCCGGCGGTACGTCAGATGTCTGCGCCAAGGTCGCAGGAGCAAGGCCCATCGAAAGGACGGCGCTCAGCATTATCGAAAATGCAGTGCATCTGACTGCACGCTTCAAAGCCGATTGGCCGGAGAGGGGGGCTGAATTCACCATGCCTACGTCGTTATCATTTTGACTCGCAGACTTTTACCAGTCTTTTGAGGCATTCGTCACCCGAAACTGACCTTGGAGATCCGGTCCGGTTTGCCTGGTGCAAGTGCACCGGTTGCAGGGTAACGACTATGTTTCTGTTTCCAGTGCGTTTTTTTGAATTCTCGGTGCAATCTGACCGATCACGGGCCAAGGACGATTTTCCCGAGATTCACCGCACTGCAGCGTTGTCCCTTAATGCGCCCGGAAATTGGGCAAATTCAAGACGCCGCGATCAAAGTTGACAATTACGGTCAATGAATTAGGTGGATCGTACGATTGCAACAGGCCGACAGGATCTTTTCATGCCGAGTAACAGCGCCGGATCGACGGCAACTCTGGACTTTCTGCGACAGCGGCGCTCCCACCCCTCTGTTACCATGACAGCCCCGGGGCCGAACGAAGAACAGATCAACGACATTCTGACCATTGCAGCGCGTGTGCCAGACCATGGCAAACTGGCGCCCTGGCGTTTCGTTCTCTACAGGCCGGAACAGGGACGCACGATCGGTTCCTGGCTGGCGGACCGGTATGAAGCACTCAACGGACCGCTCGACGGCGAGCAACGCCAGAAGGAACTGACCCGCTTCACCCGTGCGCCATTGGTGATCGGTGTTCTCAGCCAGGCAGCCGAGCATCCGAAAATCCCGATCTGGGAACAGGAGCTTTCCGCCGGCGCCGTCTGCATGAACCTTCTGACAGCCGCGGCTGCATCAGGATTCGCGTCGCAGTGGCTGTCCGAATGGTTTGCCTTCGATGAAGATGCTGCCCGTTACCTTGGCGCGCGAGACGGAGAGCGGTTTGCGGGGTTCGTACATATCGGAACCCCGACACAACCACCTTTCGAGCGTCCGCGCCCCGACCTTGCCGATATTGTATCCACCTGGACAGAGACCGACTGACCCATGTTCTACGAAACGGAAAAAAACGACCACGGCCTGCCGCATAACCCGTTCAAGGCTATTGTCGCACCCCGGCCGATTGGCTGGATCTCCACACTCGACAAAGACGGCAAGGCCAACCTTGCACCCTACAGTTTCTTCAACGCGGTCTGCGATACACCGCCGATCGTGATGTTCTCTTCCACCGGGTACAAGGACAGCGTCTCCAACATCGACGCGACAGGGGAGTTCGTCTGCAACATGGCGAACCTCGGCCTCAAGGACGAGATGAACCAGACCTCCGCCTCCGTCGCACATGAGATCTCCGAGTTTGATCTGGCCGGATTGGAGATGGCTGCCTCAAGACTGGTGAAAGCGCCTCGCGTTGCAAAGGCCGTCACTGCGCTGGAGTGCAAGCACCTTCAAACCCTGCGATTGAAGACGCTGACAGGAGACGACACTGACAGCTACGTCGTTTTCGGTCAGGTTGTCGGTGTCCACATCGATGAAAGCGTCATTGTCGACGGGAAGGTGGATGTCACGCTTTACAAGCCGCTATCCCGACTTGGCTACATGGACTACGCCGTGGTGAACGAGGTGTTCCAGATGGGCCGGCCCAAAGTTTAACGATTATCCGAACGATTATGACCGAAAAGGGCGCCGGCAAAGTCGGCGCCCTTTTATTGTGACTTGCCGACTCATGGAAAACGGCGTTATTCGAATGCAGTAGTCGATGTTTTTCCTGGTGCGTTTTTCCAAAGGAAATGGCCGGTAGCCTCTTGTCTGTCCACATAACCGGCTTTCGACATAAGTAGTTCTGACCAGGCACAAAAGAAAAAAGACTCGCCTGTAGTTGCTTAGATCCCCACCTGTGTGTTGTTAAGGTTTTGTTAACCTTTTGGGCGTGAAAGTTAACGCTGAAAGTTAACGAAGTGATAATTTGGTTCCGTCGAGGAGACAGGGTCATGCGAGTTGCTGACACCGCCTCGATCGCGTCTAGGATCGAGCTTGCGTTTCAGTCTGCGAGTACTTCAACGGGGACGTCATTCGACTACCTGGTGAAGACAGCTGCGCGGGAATCGTCATTCAACCCAACGGCAAAGGCCAGAACATCCAGCGCCACCGGGTTGTTCCAATTCATTGAATCCACCTGGCTGGAGACAATGAAGGAAGCTGGTCCGAAACACGGTCTTGAAAAATACTCCGATCAGATTCAACGCTCCAAGAGCGGAAAGTTCTATGTAAGCGACCAGCAAATGCGGCGGGAGATTCTCGACCTTCGGAAGGATCCGGAAATCTCGTCCATGATGGCAGGGGCGCTCACGCAGAAGAATTCCCAGTACCTGGAACGCAGAATCGGGCGCGAACCGAGCGACGGCGAGCTCTATATGGCTCATTTTCTTGGTGCCAACGGCGCAAGCAGATTGATTGATGCGGCCGGCGCCAGCCCGGACATGCGTGCCGACAAGGTTTTTTCCGCCCAGGCACGCGCCAACAAACCGATCTTCTATCATTCGAACGGCAAGGCCCGCTCGATGCAGGAAGTTTACGAGGTTATCGTTTCCAAGCACGATGCCGTCACGATGATTGCGCAGGCCAGCACCAACAAGGACCTGCGGACATCGGGAGAACTCACGCAGGTCGCGACGCTGCCGAATGCAAAGCCTGCGGACGGCGCTGCGACGATCAACCAGAAATCCTTCGATCATCTGGCAGGAGATCCGGCTGCCGCCTTCGCAATGCGGACGAAACCCGCTGGCCCCGGCCAGATCGCGAGAGCTGACACCACAGGCCCTCAATTGCCTCAGAGCGAACTGTTTCAATTGGCAAAGACGGATGTGCCGCTACCTGAGCGCACGGCAGGGCAGGGGGCAACCACAACGGCAAGCGCAGCTTTCCTGGAAGAAAGTGTCGGCTCTGTGACCCCGGACCGTCCGGTGCCGCAAACCACACGCGAAGCAGCCATTGATGGTGATGATTTCGACGCAAGCAACAGGGTTCTGTCGGCCTTCCAGGCGACGGAAACAGCCAATCCGTTCGAGGCTCTGTTCCGCAATGACGGGGCTTCGAACCAGGCAGGCGTCAACCCGCGCTTTGCGTCGGCTTTCGCCGCTGTGGAAGAAGCGGCCCTTGTCAGCGCCCTGTCCGGAGCTTCCAACCAGGTGCAGGCACAGGAACTGGCGTTGGTGAATCAGGGTGGACCGCTGGACCTGACGCGTTTCCTGCGCCTGAAGGCAGAAGAGGAACAAAAGGACCTGCTGCCACCGGCTTGAGCATGGGCAGTTGAAAGACCCGGCTGAAAGCCTGAAGTCTCATGTCCGCCACCATCGGCAAAGGCGGGCATTCGCCAGAGAACCTGGCAAAATTATGGTGAACCGATCGTTAAGCCTTTGATGTCAGACTCACACTCGACTCTTGGGAAGATTGTTTTACCGCCATGAACGCACATGACTTTCACCCTCTGAACGAAGTTGACGAGCGCACCTTGGATATACGGGCCGCGGAAGAATTCGCGGAACGTTATTTGGCAGCCGAACCTGGCAGCCAGGAACAGACCAGCATGGCTGCAGCCTTGACGATTCTTCTCGACGACCCCAGCCGCGCTGTGCGCAAGGCGATAGCAAGCCTGCTTGCGCCAAGCGCCTACGCTCCCGGTCACGTCGTGCGCTGCCTCGCAAGTGATGTCGACGAAGTGGCTTTGCCGGTTCTCAAGCACTCTCCCATATTGACGGATGTCGAACTGGTCGACCTTCTTGCAGAAGGCAGCGACGCAGTTCAATGCGCCATCGCCTCGCGTGAGGGATTGCCGGCTTCTGTCTGCGCCGCCATCTGCGAGGTTGGCTGCGAGCAGGCCTGCAGACAGCTTCTGGAAAACAGAAGCGCCCGCATCCTGCAGTCCTCCCTCCTGCGTATCGCGCAAAGATTCGAAGACCGGCCGGACCTCTGCGACCAGCTTCTGAAAACCCGGGACCTGCCGCTGACCACGCGCTATCAGTTGCTGATGCGGCTCGCGCAGAACCTTGACGATCATCCGATCGTGCTGGAGCGCGTTCCGGAAAACCAGCGTCATACTTTCCTGAGCGATGCGGAAGACAAGGTCGTGCTGCGGCTGGCTCTCGAAGCCGGTGCAGACGATCTGCCGGAATTCGTCGAGCATCTTCGTGTCAATGGCAAGCTGACCACCCGGTTGCTGCTGCGCGCGGTCTGCTGTGGACGCTTGCGGTTTTTCGCTGCCGCTCTTGCCAACCTTGGCCAGGTGCCGTTGCCGAGGCTGTGCAAGCTTCTGGTGACGGTTCGACGGTCGGCGCTGCAGGCCATGCTCCGCAAGGCCGGTTTGCCTCTACGGGCTCATCAGGCCTTTCTGCTGGCCATTGACATTGCCCGGCAGGCGGATGCCGACTTCACCTATGATCTGGCGCTGGACGAAGCCCGCATGCTAACGGAAACACTGCTTTCCGAAATGCAGGACGGTGCCCTGGGGGCGGACGAAGACGTGACTGCATTCCTGCGCCGTTTCGCCATCGACGTTGCACGCTTGGAAGCGCGGCTATTGGTGAAGAACAGCGGCCTTCAGGTGACAGCCGCTGCTTGAACTGCTGTCAGATTCCATTTCAAAAGCTCGACCTTACCTCCAGAAACAAGTCGGCTGTGTGCCTGATTTGAGGTTGCGATTGCAAATCACTTGCCGACCGCAAGGGTGTGTGATGGTCGCAGTGATCTGCCGGTTGTTGAAATGAACCAGCCTTCTGGAAGATGCCGTCGGATTGGCGGGGCAAGCACCACTTGATTGTACTGTCTTAGTGGAGTTGGACTTCTCGTTCGATTTGGAGGGTGTCTCCTGCCGAACGGCGATGCACTTGCCGTTCTTCAGTTCCTGATTTCGGCCACATGTCAGCGGGCACACTCGGCCTGTCGATTGCTTCAGACGGTCTAGAATTGAAGGGTCCGGGTCGAGCGAGGCAAGATCGACACCTGCTTCGCGGCTGAAAGTCCTCAAAGCCTGCCGGCTACGGTTGCCCCAATCACCATCAACACGACCAACCGAACACCCAAGGCGGTTCAATTCGGTTTGCATTGCAGTGGCGAGTTCTTCAGGCGAGAGTGACCGGCTGCTTGTTGAAGGAACAATTGCTGGAGCAGGTTCGGTTGATACTGTTTCCTGCTGCGGCAGGGCAGCAACGGTTATCTCCTGCGCAGGGGACGTGCTGTTGGAGGCGTCCGCAGCCTTGGCTGCCTTTGCCGCAGCGGCGGCAGTAGCTGCCGCTTCCGCCTGCTGTTGCAGTGAAGATATATTCAGCCTTGCCAGCTTGGCGTAGATCCCGTCCGGATATTGCTCCAGATAGGTTTCATACATTTCCGGCCGGGTGGCGTTCTGGATTGATTGCCAGAAAGCGATTTCAGCGGAGGTGTCGGGCTTCGCGTTGCGGGCAGCTTCTGCCTCGCTGCGGCTCTTGAGCTCATCGATCCGGATCTTGGCGATATCCGCGAACTGGCCTTCGGGATATCGGGTCAGGTAGGTTTCGAAATAGGCAATAGATTCGCCGGACTTGATGGAATCCCAGTAGGCCAGTTCGATTTGCGGGTTGATCGCGGGCTTCTCCGGTTCGACGGGCTGAACCATCTCAAGCTGTTTGAGAATGACTTCGCCAGTCAGCGAGGAATTGTCCCAGGGAACCTGCTGGCCCTTGGTGGCTTCCAGAACGTCCCGGCGCACCATTACCAGGTCGCGGGTGATGTCCTGACCGGGCGTGCCGAGATGCTTGATCAGGGCAGTTGTAAACGGGCTGTTCTCGCCATCGCCGTCAAGCGCGACATTGCCCGGCTGGGTGGCGAAGGAAACCAGGGAGCCGACACCGGAGCCGATCTTCGCAAGTCCACGACCGACTGCGCTTGAGCGCGTCCCCATGGACCGGGCGAGGTTTTCCGTAAACGGGTTGTTTCGGCAGGCATCCAGAAAGACCAGGTTGACCTTCGTGCTTTGCTCCATGGCATTGAGCACAAGATTTGCGGGCAGGGCCTCGAAATCAAGGTCGAGATGAGTGCTGAGTTCGGCGTCGACCGGGACGAGATAATTCTCGCCGTTCACCTGGATGCCATGGCCGGCATAGAAGAACAGGGCAAGGTCAGCGTTGTCGAGCTTCTTGATGAACTCGCGCACGGTCTGGCGCATGTCCCTCAAGCTGAGGTCGAGACCTGTGACAACATCGAATCCGAGGTCCGTCAGCTTGTCCGACATGCCCTTGGCATCATTGTAGGGGTTCTTCAGCTCCGCGACATTCGCGTAGCCGGAATTCCCTATTACGAGAGCTACCCTTCGTTCGGCATGTGCCGCGCTTGCGGCAAACACAAGTAGCAACAGGCATGCGATTATCTGCTTCACAGGCGGTTCTCCAAACCTACCAGCTCTCGGGAGCTGCCGTGTAAAACTATTCCGGTTACTCTGCTGTAGGGCACTCCGGCAGGCCGGGATCATAATTCAGATCGCGGCTCGCCGGCACACTTCAACTTTAAACGTACTTAAATCTGGCTTTAACCGTGTGGCTAAATCCAGTTGCAGCTCAATATCCAGCTGGCCTTTGAACCTTTGCAAGCGAGCTTCCTGCCGCACGGGTGTGTCAACGTCTGTCGTCCGACACCGGGCACTCTGCCGATGATCTTGTTGCCGTAAATAGTCGGGTTTTTCGGGCAACTGTCGGCGGTCTTGGACTTGGTGCTCGGCTTGGAGCCGTTGCCGGAAGGTTCAGGTTTTCTGGTTGCGACACAGCGACCGTTCTTCAGTTCCTGGTTCCGTCCACAGGTGAGCGGGCAAACGCGTCCGGTTGATTTCTTGAGCTGGTCCAAAATAGCGGGACTTGGGTCGAGTGAGGCAAGATCGATGCCCGCTTCGCGTCCATAGGTCCTCAGTGCCCGACGGCTCTTGTTGCCCCAATCGCCATCAACCCTGCCAACCGAACAACCGACGCGGTTGAGTTCAGTCTGCAGAGCCGTAGCCAGTTCTTCAGCGGAGAGCGGTGTGATTGGCGAAGGAATGACGCCTGCCGGTGTTTCGTCAGGTGTCAACGCGGCAACGGTGATTTCCTCGTCGCGTTTGGTAGCAGTTCTTTCAGGCACCGGGTTGGGCGCGGCCGCTGAGGCCCGGGCCTTGCGGAGGCTTTCTGCTTCGGCCTGGCGTTTGATCGATTCGATCTTCAACCGCGCAAGGTCGGCGTAGATCCCTTTTGGATACCGGGTAATGTAACTTTCGAACATCTCCGGCCGGGTCGAATTCTGGATTGTTTGCCAGTAGGTGATCTCAGCCGTTGCATCCGGCTTGTTCTGCTGGGCCTTGTCACGTTCGGCCTTTGCCTTGATTTCGTCGATACGGATCCGGGCGATGTCGGCAAACTGGCCGTCGGGGTAACGGCTCAGGTAGGTTTCAAAATAGGCAATGGATTCGCCGGACTTGATCGAATCCCAGTAAGCCAGCTCGATCTGCGGGTTGATCGCTGGTTTTTCCGGCTCAATGGGCTCCACCATCTCAAGCTGCTTGAGGATCACTTCGCCAGTCAGCGAGGAATTGTCCCAGGGAACCTGCTGACCTTTGGTGGCTTCCAGAACGTCACGTCGCACCATTACCAGATCCCGGGTAATATCCTGTCCGGGTGTGCCGAGATGTTTCAGCAAGGCCGTGGTGAAGGGGCTGTTCTCGCCATCGCCGTCAAGCGCGACATTGCCCGGCTGGGTGGCGAAGGAAACCAGGGAGCCGACACCGGAGCCGATCTTGGCAAGGCCCCGGCCAACAGAACCGGAACGTGTGCCCATGGACCGCGCAAGGTTTTCAGCCAGCGGATTGTTCCGGCAGGCGTCCAGAAACACCAGATTGACCTTGGTGGAATGCTCCATGGCATTGAGAATGAGATTTGCCGGCATCGCCTCGAATTCAAGATCGACGTAGGAATTCAGCTCGGCATCAATCGGCACCAGATAGTTCTCGCCACTTACCTGCAGGCCATGCCCTGCGTAGAAGAACAGGGCTATATCAGCACCTTCGAGCTTGGCGATGAATTCCCGCACTGTCTTTCGCATATCCCGAAGCGACAGGTTGGTGCCGGTCACGACCTCGAAATCCAGACTGGTCAGTTTTTCGGCCATGCCTTTGGCGTCGTTGTCCGGATTGGTGAGCTGGGTGACATGTTCATAACCGGAATTACCGATCACAAGCGCCACCCGGCGTTCGGCATGTGCCGCGCTTGCGGCAAACGCAAGAAGCAAAAGGGATACGAGGATCTGCTTCACAATCGATTCTCCAGAGCTACCTGATCTCGGGAGCAATCGGGCACAAAATCGGCTGCTCCCCCGAAGGGTAATCCGGCGATTCGGGATCGGAATTCAGATCGCGGGCTCACCAGAAAAATTCAACTTCAAACATTCATAAATCAGACTTCAGCCGAACGGCTAAAGCCAGGTGCAGGTCTTTACCCAGCTGGCCCTAGAACCTCTGCATGCGAGCTTCCTGCCGCAGGGGTGTGTAAGGGTCTGGCGGCCGAGGCCATGAGATTTTCCAATTACCTTGTTTCCATAGGCAGACGGGTTTTTCGGGCAGCTGTCAGTTGTCTTCGTCTGCGTGCTTGGCTTGGGGCTGTTGCCGGAAGGTTCAGGCTTTCTGGTCGCGACACAGCGACCGTTCTTCAGTTCCTGGTTCCGTCCACAGGTCAGCGGGCAGACACGTCCGGTCGATTTCTTGAGCTGTTCCAGGATCGAGGGATCCGGGTCGAGTGATGCCAAATCGATCCCGGCTTCGCGGCCATAGGTTCTCAGTGCCTGACGGCTTCTGTTGCCCCAGTCGCCGTCAACACGGCCAACCGAACAGCCAACCCGGTTGAGTTCTGTCTGGAGAGCCGTTGCAAGCTCTTCAGGCGATAGCAACGATACCGGGGATGTCGAGGTCGTTGACGGCGCCTGATCAGGCGTCAGGGCGGCAACGGTGATTTCGTCTGCAGGCTTGGACGTCGTTCTTTCAGGCGATGCATTCGCTGCTGCCGTAGCGATGGCTTGGGCTTCTGCCTCTGCCTGAGCCTTGCGGCGCGCATCCGCTTCCGCCTGGCTCTTGATAGACTGGATTTTCAGCTGGGCAAGGTCGACATAGATCCCGTTCGGGTATCTGCCGAGATAACTCTCGAACATCTCCGGGCGGTTCGAATTCTGGATTGTCTGCCAATAAGTGATTTCGGCTGTGGCATCCGGTTTCGCTTGCTCGGCCTTGTCGCTTTCTGCCTTTGCCTTGATCTCGTCCAGACGGATCCGGGCGATGTCGGCGAACTGGCCTTCCGGGTAGCGAGACAGATAGGTCTCGAAGTAGGCCGCATTCTGTCCCGACTTGATCGAGTCCCAATAGGTGAGTTCGATCTGTGGGTTGATCGCCGGCTTTTCCGGTTCGACGGGCTGCACCATCTCAAGCTGTTTGAGAATGACTTCGCCGGTCAGTGAAGAATTGTCCCAGGGAACCTGCTGGCCCTTGGTGGCTTCCAGAACGTCCCGGCGCACCATTACCAGGTCGCGGGTGATATCCTGACCGGGCGTGCCGAGATGCTTGATCAGGGCAGTTGTAAACGGGCTGTTCTCGCCATCGCCGTCAAGCGCGACATTGCCCGGCTGGGTGGCGAAGGAAACCAGGGAGCCGACACCGGAGCCGATCTTTGCAAGGCCACGACCGACTGCGCTTGAGCGCGTCCCCATGGACCGGGCGAGGTTTTCCGTAAACGGGTTGTTTCGGCAGGCATCCAGAAAGACAAGGTTGACCTTCGTGCTCTGTTCCATGGCGTTGAGCACGAGATTTGCGGGCAGGGCCTCGAAATCAAGGTCGAGATGGGTGCTGAGTTCGGCGTCGACCGGGACGAGATAATTCTCGCCGTTCACCTGGATGCCATGGCCGGCATAGAAGAACAGGGCAAGGTCTGCGTTATCGAGCTTCTTGATGAACTCGCGCACGGTCTGGCGCATGTCCCTCAAGCTCAGGTCGAGACCTGTGACAACATCGAACCCGAGGTCCGTCAGCTTGTCCGACATGCCCTTGGCATCATTGTAGGGGTTCTTCAGCTCCGCGACATTCGCGTAGCCGGAATTCCCTATTACGAGAGCTACCCTTCGTTCGGCATGTGCGGAAGTCAAAGACAGCAATAAAAGAAAAAAGAAACAAAAAAAATGTTTCACGGCCATTCTCCATGAATAGGCCGAATGCTATGCGCGCTTGAAACCTGAGTCAATCAACTCTTTGACGTTGCGGCATAAACCTTGTTGGCAATTGGTCTACTGGTCCGTCAGACGTCATCAGGTTTCGGCGGAAATTGAGCCAGATATTCTTCCGTCACGCCTTGCAGGGTTTTCAGAAGTTCGACGCCGGTCTTGTTCGCTTCGTCTTTTGCACCTTCGGCGACCATTGCGCGAATGGCTTCGACGTAGCGTTCGACGAGGGACAGGGGCAACTTGTCGGGAGACGGCACGGTTTCGATCAGGTGACAGAAGCTGGCGGCGACTTCGCCAACCAATGGAAAACCAAGTGTCAGGGCCTGTCCCTTGATGTTGTGTGCAGCCTGAAACAGGGCGGCGAGGGTGTCGTCGTTTAATCCCTGTGCGCGAACAGCTTCCCAGGCGTGGAGCAGGGTGGCGCTCTCGTTGTTCATCCAGGTTCCGAAATGGGAGGACAAGCGTTCGAGTGCTGCTTCAGCCGCCTTGACCGGATCGAATTTCTTGGCCTCGCGAGGTGTCAGTTCCCGCACCTTGCTGCGCAGGTCCGAAGGCGGGGACAAGATTTCATATTCCTGGTCCTTGGCAGTGTCGGCCATGACGGCAAATGTCCTCGTTATCCTCGCTCGGTCCTGACTTCAGAACACCTCGGTGGCAAAGCCTTCGGGCATTCGGCCGGAGCCTGTGGCTCGCAGTATCGGCAATCATACTTAACAGGGTGTTTCCGCCAGGATGTTTCGAAATTAATAGCGGAACATTTCAGTGAGGATACGTTCGTCCCAACCGTGATCGGAATCAAACATGATCACGCCTTCCGCTTCGGCCGCCTCCCGGACTGCAACATGGGTGACGTGACGGATTTCAGTGTGGTCGGCTGACGCGCTGACAGGGCGTTTGCCGGGATCCAGTATCTCGATATCTACCTTTGCGCCGTTTGGCAGGATCGCGCCGCGCCAGCGCCGTGGCCGGAAGGCGCTGATGGGGGTCAGCGCGAGCAGCTGTGCGGTGATTGGCAGGATCGGGCCATGCGCAGATAGATTGTAGGCAGTGCTCCCCGCCGGTGTCGCGACAATGATGCCATCGCACACAAGTTCTTCCAGCCGGACGCGTCCATCGACCGAGATGCGCAGCCGGGCGGCCTGCGATGTCTGGCGCAGGAGTGACACCTCGTTGATGGCAAGGGCGTGATGGATGCCTTCGGAGGTCGTTGCCGTCATTTCCAAAGGCCGGATCGTCGTGATGTCGGCCAGCGCTAGCCGGTCCTTCAGGTCGTTTTCCCGGTATTCGTTCATCAGGAAGCCGACCGAACCACGGTTCATGCCGTAGATCGGTTTGTTGCTGCCCATGTGCTTGTGAAGGGTCTGCAGCATCAGGCCATCACCGCCGAGTGCCACGATGACATCGGCTTCAGCCACCGGAACGTTGCCGTAGCGGGCGGACAGGTCTTCCTGAGCCTTGAGTGCTTCCTCCGTGTCGCTGGCGACAAAGGCAAGCTTGTCGGTGGAAACCGGCCGGAAGTGTTCAGCACTGGAAGGAGGCGCAGATTGGTACATGAGCCAAGGGGTCTTTGCGTCTGGCAGTCTGCCGGCCAAAAAGCTGCACGCGTTGCGAAGCTGCTCCGGGCCGAATTCAGGGAATAGCACCATAACCGGGCAACCGGCGTTGGTGCAGAGAAAATTTGTCTTTCGGTTCAGATTATGCCCGTCGGCTGAATTGTCGTCAGTTGTCCGTATCAAGCGATGACCGGAGTGGCGGGGTTGCCGGAGCACTGTCACCGCTGCAGCTCGGATTGGCCAAAAGGTCCTGCCATTCCAGGAAAGGCACGATGGCTGAGCGAACAGCGTCGATCTTGGCCGACATGATGCCGGCAACACGGAGCCCGTTCGGCGTTTCCACCAGGAGCGGACCGCCCGATGCGCCGGCTTCCGATGCGCAATCCGTTACCCAGCTGTCCTCGGCGGTTCCCATGACCCTGCAAGCGGGCACGACGGTTGGCAGAAACCGGCGGCTGCGGCGGTAGCCTGCGGATTGAAACTGTGTGTCCTTGGTCAGAACTGTTGCCTCATCCAGCGAAAGCACCGGAACGGGCGGTAATGTGCTGGGTTCCTTCAGCAGAATGATCCCGACATCCTTGTGTACCTCCCGCAACCTGGGTTTCTGCCGTGGCTCGTATCCTGCAGCGGTGATGGTGCATGCAGGTTCCAAGCGGGCGGAGTATTCGTCCCGCCGAACACCGGCCATGAACAGAAGGTCTTCGATCGGAAAGGGCTTGCGGGTCGTCTTGTTGTAGAGGCAATGGGCGGCTGTGAGCACGATATCGGGTGCGATCAAGGTGCCGGTACACATGGCAGTCGACCTGAAGCCGGCAACGTTTACCCGTCCTATGGACGGCCAGGGGGGATCGACCGAGTCAATGACCTTGAGCTCAATCGGGGCCGCGGACACATGCTGGTGCGAGAACAGGGCGACGAGAGCCAGCCCCATGGTCCGGAGGACACTCCGTCCAATCCCGGTGAATAGCCGATTTTTCCGCAAAGTCTGACGCATTCTTCAGAGTCCCATTGGAGGGTTCATTCTGTCGTTCGACGCTTAACGTGACGCTAAGCGGACCTGCGAAAGTCCACGCTATTCCCGATAGTAGTCCCAGACCAGGGTGCGGGCCAGGGTCTCGTCGTTGTGGCGCATCCGGGTTGCCACAAGGGCATCAAGGTTGGCGATCACCAGGTCCGGGTGACTGGCCGCCTCGTTGACCGGCGCGGTGGACGTGCAGGTGGCCTTCATCAGAATGTTGGGCATTCCGGAGAAATGCACGAACTGCCATTCCGGCCCGAGGCGGCAAAGTGCTGTGGAGGATCCTTCATGGGCAGATGCCGGGAACTTCTCCGGCCATTTTTTCAGAAATTGCCGGTAATCGAACTCCCAGAGAGCAGCATCTCGCCAGGACAGAGGCGTTTGTCCGCTGAGGTACGGCAGCAGGCTGGCTCCGTCCGGGGCATGCTCGGGTTCGATATCCAGCAGATCCAGGAGTGTCGGGAAGATATCGGTCGAGGACGTGAAGGCGGAGACCCGGTTCGCTGCACCGCCACCCGGTGCCCGTATCATGAGGGGGATGTGGTAGCTCTCGCGGTAGAACCCGCTTTTGCCGAGCATCCAGTGATCGCCCATCATCTCCGCATGATCGGAGGTGAAAACAACCAACGTGTTTTCGAGTGGTTCCAGCGCCTCGAAGATCCGGCCGAGCTGTGCGTCAACTTCGGTGATCATGCCGTAATAAAGTGCTCGCAACCGCCTGAGATCGCGCTCCGTCAGATCACGAACGAAGTCAGTGGTCCCCGGTAGATGGGAGGCCAGCTGCTGATAATCCTGCAGGGCTTCCATGAAGGGGTGAAACGCAGCTTCCTCCGCCGCAGTTGGTGCCCCGGAGAAACCCGGCCCGTCATCGGGATTGTAGAGGGTGTTATAGGGGGCAGGAGCGGCAATCGGCGGATGCGGTCGCAGGAAGGAAACATGCGCCATCCATGGCCGGTCTTCATCCTGTTCTCCAAGCCAGGTGAGGAAGGCATCCGTCATGAAGGCTGTCTGGGTTTCGTCCTTCGAATACCTGGCTGCCTTGAGGCTGACTTTTTCACCTTCTTCGGGTTCCACGTGATGGATGGTAGGCAAACCTGCGGGATCGTGACCGCGTGAAACCATCCAGGAAAGCCACTGCTTTTCGTCCTCGGCAAGCGGCTGGCGTACCCAGAAGCCGGGCAGAACACCTTCATAGGAAGTCAGGACGGGGTCGTTCGGGTGATGCAGGCGCGGATCGGGTGAGGTATCGGTGTAGCCGAACAACGTTGGCGTATATCCGGCCCGGCGGGCAGCACGGGCGATATTGTCGAACCGATCATCGAGTGGTGCGCCATTCCACACGACCCGGTGGTTCATCTGGTAAAGTCCGGTATAGAGCGAGGCCCGTGCAGGAGAGCACGGAGCCGTTGCCGCATAATGCTGCTCGAAAACTGTTGCCGTTGCGGCGAAGGCATCAAGGTTCGGCGTCCTGACAACAGGGTGTCCAACTGTGCCGAGACAATCGCCCCGCCACTGGTCAGCGGTGATCAGCAGGATATTCGGACGTGTCATTCCGCTTCCAGTTTCTCGATCAGGGCTGGCAGATCCGCGACCGTATCAATGACGTAGTCGGCGCCGGCTTTTTTCAGCTCTACCGTTGCATGCTGGCGCAGGACGTCAACCTGATCTTTCGAAAGTGCAGCGAGTTCCTCCGGTGTCTTGCCTGCATAGTTGCCTGACAGCGCAAGACCAACAGTCAGGCAGCCGGCTGCAACACCCTCGGCAATGCCCGGTTCAGTGTCGTCCACCTTGATGACCGCGCTCGGCGGGTAGGCCACCAGATCGACGAAGCACTGATACATGCCGAGCGGACCGGGACGGCCTTCCGGCAGGTCGTCGGCACAGATGAGATTGTCCGGTTCATAACCCTGTTCGGCAGCTTTCGGCAGCACGCGTTCCATGATCGAGCGGGTATAGCCGGTGGTCGAGCCGATTTTCATGCCCTTGGCGCGAAGCAATCTGACAACCTCGGCAGCACCTGGAACGAGATCGGAGAAATCGGCGACGACTTCCTCGTTCATTGGAACGAAGACCTTGTAGACCTTGTCCACATCGGCATCAGTTGGTGCTTGGCCGTATTTGGCGATCCATTGGGCGCAGATGTCCGGATCATCCATCATGGAGCGGATGTGGTCCCACTTCGGTTTGCCCATCGGGCCGCGTGCCTGGTCGATGGTTGCGGTAATGCCGAAGGTCTCGAAGGCCTTTACGAAGACACCCATCGGGGCAAAGGAACCGAAGTCGATCATGGTGCCGGCCCAGTCGAAGACCACGGCTTTGAATTTGCTCATCTTGTTTCCTCATGCATAGAGATCGGCAATGGTTTCTTCGCCGATGGCGAAGGCGGCGGAGGCACCGCAGCCGGCCGTGACGACGACAATGCGGGTACTATCGTCCGGCGCATCGGTGAAGCGCCAGCGGTCCGGGGCAGAGGCGTAGGTGCCGATCCAGGTTTCAGAAATGTCATAGGGGCCAAGATCGAGGATCGTCTCCATCTCGCCCAGGATCAGGTCGTTCACGGTCTTGTCGATGAACGGATCGGGTGTCGAGCTGTAATGATGGCTGTCGCCGACAACGAGACTGCCGTCTTCGGACTGGACAACGATCAGGTGAATGCCGTTTTCCCGGTGAACAGCCATCTCCCGATCCAGCCGGGCTTTCAAAGGCTCTGCTTCGGGGAGTTCGGCATAGCCAAGATATCGCGCAAGGCCGAGGTCAGACATGACTGCGGTGCCAAGGTCGATACGATTGCGAGGGGCGACGCGTAACATCTGCAGTTTACAGCGCGTGACTTCGTAAGTGGCGATCCGGTCAGCAAAAAGCGTCGTTCCATCGTCGCCGGGGCAGATGATCACGGTCTCCGCGTGCACCGTCCCGCGCGAGGTCTGAAGCTTCGGCGCCTCGACAGAATTGACGCTTGTCTGCCAGAGGAAGTCGACTGCATGGGCTTCTTTCAGCCAATCGGCGATCCGGGGCAGGGCATCTTTCGATTCCACACGCACTTCCAGCGGTGAATAGAGCGCGCAGGTGATTTTCTCCTGTCGCAAACAGGGAACCTTGTGGGCGGCCTCAGCGGGTGTCAGGCGCCGACACTCCGCACCCATTTCTGTCTTCAGAAACGCGTCGATAACAGATTCCGATTCCGGGAGCCTTGCGGTCATGGTCAGACCCTCGTGCAGCAGCGGTATGCGGGCGGCTTTCGCAACTTCTGCCCACACCTGTCGGCTGCGCGATGCTTTCTGCCAGCAGTCGCCTGCCTGTTGGCCGGTTACGGTCACAAAGCCGAAGTTGCGGATCGAGGCGCCATTTGCCTGGCTGTCGCGATCAATGACGACAACTTTCTTGCCGCGCCTGACTGCTGCGAGGGCATGCGCAAGCCCAACGATCCCGGCACCGACGATCGCAAGGTCATAAGATCTCTGTTTCATTCAGGCGGTCTCTGGAAATGTGCTGGAGCCGTTCGAAGTCAGTATCACGCTTTTGTCGCGGGCGATGAAATCGGCTCTGGTGCAGTGTTTTTGAAAACGTCAGGCGCCAGTAATCACGGAAGTGTCTTTCGGTCTATCAAAGATCGGAATGAATAGGTTTTAATTATCAAATGACGGGTGACTTCAATTTGTCATGGGGCGGGCAAACCGGCTCGAAATGCCTCTATGGCGGCCACTGTACCCATATCTTTTTGCCAGACTGCAAAATGGTTTGCGGTGAGGTTCGCGTCTTCGATCCTGACACCGACACAACCGTCGCGCTCGGTGATTTCCGCTTCCAGAGCGACACCGATACCCGAGCCGGATCTGACCAGCGTTGCGATTGACCCCCACGAGCCAAGAGCGAGCGCGGTCTTGGGTCTTGTCCCGGCAAGCGTGGCAGCGGCTTCGAACAGTCTGCGGGTACCGGAACTTCCTTCGCGTTGGAGGAGGGGGAGCTCGGCGACGTCTTTCCAGGAAGCGCTGTCCTTTTTTTGCCAGCGGGTGTTCGGGAGGAACCGCGAGGACAATGCGTGTCTTCAGGATCAGTTCGCCTTCGAGACCTGCCGGAATTTCGCGTCCGGTAATGAAGCCGATATCGAGAGAGCCTGTTTCGATCAGGTTGACGATGTCCTGGCTTGCAAGGGCGCGTGCCTCGATCGAGATGGTCGGGTGTTTCGCCATGAAGGACGAGATGATCGGGATGGCGAGCTGATAGGTTGAATAGCCAATCCTGAGTTCACCAGCCGCCAAGGCGCGGTGGTGAGACAGCTCGGTTTCCAGATCACCTGCCAATGCCAGCAACGCCCTGATGCGGGGTAATAGAGCGACCAGAGCCGGGGTCGCGGAAACTGAATATCCGGACTTTACCAGCAGTTTTGTCTTGAAGCGGCTTTCCAGACCCTGAATGTGATTGGAGATGGAGGGTTGGGAGACGCCGATTTCCTTCGCCGCATCTGTGAAGCTCCCGGTGCGTACCACCGCTTCCAGCGCTCGCAGTTGCGCCAGGCTGAGATTTCCTGTGGTGCGGGCCAGTTCCCTTTTCACCGGGCTTCAGGCCGTCAAATTGGCGACGGGCGCGCGGCAGATACCTGTCTGTTCCAGGTGGTGAGCGACACGAAGCGCCAGATCCTCGCGCCAGGCAGGGGCGATCACCTGAACACCGATCGGCAATGTCGCCCCTTCCAGCCAGACCGGTACCGTCACCGCGGGAAGGCCGATGAAGGAGATTGGCTGGGTAAACAGGCCGATGTTGGGACGGGCCGGCATGGTTTCACCGCCGATCGTGAAGGTCTTGGTACCTGACGGCAGGGCCGGGAAGGGGGTGGCCGGGGCCAGAAGAACATCGACATTCTCGAAGATCTTGCGGAAGAGGTCGCGAAACCAGCTCCGGAAGCGCTGAGCCTGCTGGACCCAGATTGCCGGTACCATGGTTCCCGCCAGGAAGCGGTCACGCGTTTCCGGGTCAAAGTCCTGCGGCCGTTCCAGGATGCGGCCAAGATGCAGGGTAGAGCCTTCGGCCGCCGTGATGACATAGGCCGCGGCACGGGCCCGGGCAGCTTCCGGAATGTCGATCTCAAGGCTTGCCCCAAGCGCCTTGGCGACAAGATCCACTGCATTCAGGGCATCCGGCAGGGCCTTGTCGCGGAAATAGCCACCTGCCACGGCAATGCGCAGCGGGCCGATATCTTCCTGCAGCCGGTTATGGGTCTCGATTTCCGGATGGTTTGCCTGGGCCGGGTCCGCGGGGTCGTGGCCCTGCAGGACGTCAAAGATCAGGGCAAGATCTTCTGCCGATCGTGTGAGTGGGCCCAGGTGATCGAGACTGCCGACAAACGGATATGTGCCTGCACGGCTGAGACGGCCATAGGTCGGTTTCAAGCCGAACAGGCCGCAGAACGAGGCCGGCACGCGGATGGAGCCATTGGTATCGGAGCCCATTGCCAGCGGCACCATGCCGGCAGCCGTTGCCGCGGCAGATCCGGAGGAAGAGCCCCCGGTCATATGACCCGTATCATGAGGATTGCGGCAGATGCCGTCGTGCGCGCTCTCGCCGGTAAAATCATAGGCGTACTCGCCCATGTGGGTCGCGCCGACCAGAACTGCGCCAGCGTCTTTCAGCTTGCGGACCAAAGCCGCATCGGCAGAAGCAGGCGGGTTTTCGCGATTGATCTTCGCGCCGGCGCGGGTTGTCAGGCCTTCGACATCATACAGGTTCTTGACCGCATATGGCACACCGGCGAGTGGCAGTGTTCGGCCCTCTGTAATCGCGTCATCGACAGCGCGCGCTTCAAGAAGTGCACGCTCCCCCAGAACGTCGGTAAAGGCGTTGACCGTCGGATTGAGACGTTCAATGGTCTCGAGAGATGCGTAGGCAACTTCCAGAGCCCTGATGTCGCCGCTGTTGACGGCTGTGGCCGTCTGAGCCGCGGAGCGGGTGTTCAGTTTGCTGTTGTCCTGGCTCATGGAACAAAGACCGGTGCGGCTTCGGCGTGGCCTTCCAGCGGAAAATCCAGGACGGCTTCGGCAGCTTTCTCGATCGCGGCGATGTGCATTTCCACAACAGGGCGCCAGTCTTCTTCGATCGTTAGCCCCAACATCTTTTCCATGTGGGCCACATGCGCCTTGGGCTCAAACGTGTCCGCCATCCCGCTTTCCTTCATCCTGAATTTTCCCGGTGCATCATTCTAAGGCTGTGGGGTTCTGTCCAGAGGAGAAATCTTCTTTTGGTTCCGTCTTTGGCAAGTCCGATTTCAAGCGCTCCAGCGTCACTTCAGAATGTCTCCACAGGACAGCGTTGTTGCGGCGCAGCATTTTTGTTGCATAAAAAATAGCCCTGCGCATAATGGCGGCATGAGCGGCGGGCTTTCCATTCTGGTTATAGATGACAACAAGATCCGTGCCTCGATCATCGAGCAGGGATTGCACGATGCCGGGCACGATAGGGTCATTCTTGTTCACCAGATGGAAGGACTGGTTCGTCAGATCGCCGACATCAATCCGGATGTGATTGTCATCGATCTGGAAAACCCGAATCGCGACCAGCTGGAACACATGTTTCAGGTGTCGCGTGCGGTGCGGCGACCGATTGCAATGTTCGTCGACAAGTCGGACAGCCATTCCATAGAGGCCGCCGTCGATGCGGGGGTGTCGGCCTATATCGTCGACGGGCTCAAGCGGGAGCGGGTCAAATCGATCCTAGACATGGCGATCAGCCGCTTTCGCGCGTTTTCCAGGCTGACAGAGGAGCTGGAGGAAGTGCGCTCTGAACTTGCAGACCGGAAAACCATCGATCGGGCCAAGGGCATCCTGATGAAATCCAAGGGGCTCAGCGAGCAGGAGGCCTATGACCTGTTGCGTCGTACGGCCATGAACCAGAGCCGGAAGATCATTGATGTGGCGCAGAGCCTGGTGATCGCCAGCGGACTTCTGGGAGACTGACGCGATGACAACAAAAAACACCGAGTGGGGAGAAGCGGCCAACCAGGGGACTGGAGTATCATGGATACGAACTTGAAGCCCGTCATCGCCGGATTTATCCCGCTTCTGGACAGTGCCGTTGTCGTGGCAGCTGCCGAACTCGGTTTTGCCGAGCAGGAAGGCATTGCGCTTAAGCTTATCCGCGAAACATCCTGGGCCAATATTCGAGACAGAATTTCGGTCGGTCATTTTGACGTGGCGCATATGCTCGCCCCGATGCCGATTGCATCCAGCCTCAACCTGACCAGTCTTGCCGTGCCCATGCTGGCGCCCATGCTTCTGGGGCTAGGTGGCAACGCAATTACGGTTTCCAACGCACTCTGGGCGGACATGTCGGCTGTCGGAGCCGATCCGGAAGGCGATCCGGTGTCGACCGGTGCGGCGCTCGCGCGGGTGATTGCCGACCAGCAGGAGGCGGATGCGCCGCTGCTTCATTTCGGGGTTGTGCACCCGTTTTCAGGCCATGCCTATGAATTGCGCTATTGGCTCGCCGCCGCCGGAATTGATCCGGACCGGGATGTCGAGATTACCGTACTGGCGCCGCAGGTCATGGCGGATGCCCTGGCCGCTGGCCAGCTCGATGGATATTGCGTTGGCGAGCCCTGGAACACGGCTGCGGTCGACGCGGGAACGGGGCGCATTGCAACCTACAAACAGGCCATCTGGCCGGACAGTCCGGAAAAAGTGCTGGGCGTGACGCGCAAATGGGCCGAAGCCAACCCGGAAACGCTGGCCGCGCTGATGCGTGCCTTTTCGGCAGCCGCCGACTGGTGCTCCGACCCGAAGAACAATGCCGAGCTGGCCGACATGCTCGCAAGGCCGGACCTTCTGGCTTGCCCCGCTGAAATCTGCCTTGCAGCGCTGTCGGGCCGCATCAGGCTCGGCCCGGTCTCGGTGAAGAACGTTCCGGACTTCCTGACCTTCTCGGGTGGGCTCAAGGCGGCGCCAATGCCGGTTCATGGCAAATGGTTCTACGAGCAGATGGTTCGCTGGGGGCAGGTGGAGCGTTCGCGAGAGGCGGAAAGCGAAGTTGAAAAGGTCTTTTCTCCGACTGCCTATCTGGAGGCTCTGGAGCTGACCGGAGAAGCGACAGACATGACCATCGAAATGTTTGACGGCGCCCGTTTTTAACTTCCGAGACAGCTCGCCTGGAGCCGGGGTAGTCTGGTTGCGTTGCACAAAATTCGTTCAGTTGCCTGCAAGCTTCGATGATCAAATATGCAGCTTGAGCATATGGTCAAAATTTTCACAAAGAGTAAGTATCTGTAAATAAAGAGAAAAGCCAATTTCTCCAAATTGGCACAGTTCGTGCTTTTAAGCAGGTGAGGCCGACGCTGGCCTACCAGATATCGCACCCACTGCCGGGTGCACAGGCAAAGCCGCCGATCTGAACCGCATGGGAATTCCTCCCGTCATGCGGTTCGGTCGGCGGCTTTTTTATTGCTCCTGTGCCCGGCTGAAGAGGGCGCAGGACGAACGAGGGACAGGACGCGACAATGAAAAAGACCCTGAATATCACCCGCCGGACCGCATTTGGCGCCCTGATGGCAGCCACGGCACTTGTGTCCGCTTCCAGCGCATATGCCGAGATGCTGGATGTCGAAAAGGACGAACTCACCTTCGGCTTCATCAAGCTGACGGACATGGCTCCGCTCGCGGTTGCCTATGAGCTCGGCTATTTCGAGGAAGAAGGCCTTTTCGTAACCCTGGAGCCGCAGGCCAACTGGAAGGTTCTGCTCGACCGGGTCATCACGGGCGAACTGGATGGGGCGCACATGCTGGCCGGACAACCGCTGGCGGCCACCATCGGTTTCGGCACGAAGGCACACATCGTGACGCCGTTCTCCATGGACCTCAACGGCAACGGCATCACCGTTTCCAACGAGATCTTCGAGATGATGAAGCCGCACCTGGAGATGCAGGACGACGGCAAGCCGGTTCACCCGATCAAGGCAACCGCCTTGAAGCCGGTCGTCGACAAGTTCAAGTCCGAAGGCAAGCCGTTCAACATGGGCATGGTCTTCCCCGTCTCCACCCATAACTACGAACTGCGCTACTGGCTGGCATCCGGTGATATCAACCCGGGCTTCTATTCCAGTTCGGATATCTCCGGCCAGATCCAGGCAGACGCTCTGCTGTCGGTCACTCCGCCTCCGCAGATGCCTTCGACGCTGGAAGCCGGCACCATCTATGGCTATTGCGTCGGCGAACCCTGGAACCAGCAGGCAGTCTTCAAGGGCATCGGCGTTCCGGTCATCACCGATTACGAGATCTGGAAGAACAATCCGGAGAAGGTCTTCGGTCTGACGCAGGAATTTACCGAAGAATATCCGAACACCACGCTTGCGCTTACCAAGGCGTTGATCCGCGCGGCCAAGTGGCTGGACGAGAACGATAACGCCAATCGTATGGAAGCAGTCGAGATCCTGTCCCGCTCGGAGTATGTCGGTGCGGACGCAGAAGTAATCGCCAACTCCATGACCGGCACCTTCGAGTATGAGAAGGGCGACAAGCGAGACGTTCCCGACTTCAACGTCTTCTACCGCTACTTCGCGACCTATCCCTACTATTCCGATGCCGTCTGGTACCTGACCCAGATGCGCCGCTGGGGGCAGATTTCCGAGTACAAACCCGACAGCTGGTACGACGAAGTCGCGCGCTCGGTCTATCGCCCTGACATCTATCTGAAGGCCGCAGAAATGCTGGTCGAGGAAGGGCATGTGGCCAAGGAAGATTTCCCCTGGGAAACGGACGGCTACCGCGCTCCAACCCCGTCGGCGGACATCATCGACGGCATTCCCTACGACGGCAAGCAGCCGAACGCCTACATCGACAGCCTTCCGATCGGCCTGAAAGGCAAGCAGGTGGTCGACGGCAACCAGGTCGTGGGCGGCTGATCTTCCCCAAACTTGAGCGGCGGTCTGCAGCCCCGCCGCTCGTTTTTCTCATTCGACACGAACCGACAGAATTCGAACAAGGATTGACGACATGGCCAATGCCGATACCGCAGGCAGTCAGGACCTTGCCCGTGCCGCACGCCGGGAAAAGCTCTTCACACGGATCAACAAGGCCGCCGGCTGGCTGGATGCGCTCGGCCTTTCCTGGACCGTGCCGCTCCTGAAAATTGCCGCAGGCGACAACCCGAAGGAGCAGCTGGGGGAACTCAAACGCGTTCTCGTAATTCCTCTCCTGGGCATCATCGCCTTTCTCGTCCTCTGGGGAGCGCTGGCGCCCCAGGTGCAGACATCCCTGGGCGCAGTTCCCGGGCCGGCGGCCGTCTGGAGCCAGGCGGTCAACCTCTGGGACGATCATGAGCGCGAGCGTGACAAGGCCGCTGCCTTCTACGATCGCCAGGAACAACGCAATGCCAAATACGAAGCTGAAGGCAAGACCGACAAGATCAAGTGGCGCGATTATACCGGCAAGCCGACCTATATCGACCAGATCGGCACCTCGCTGAAAACCGTCGGCCTCGGCTTCCTGATCGCAACGCTGATTGCCGTGCCGCTTGGCATTGCCTCCGGTCTGTCGCGCTCCTTCAACGGCGCAATCAATCCGCTGATCCAGATCTTCAAGCCGGTGTCGCCGCTGGCATGGTTGCCGATCGTCACGATGATCGTTTCGGCAACCTATGCCGATCCTGTCGACTGGCTGTCTAAATCCCTGCTGATCTCCGCCGTCACCGTGACGCTCTGCTCCATGTGGCCGACCCTGATCAACACCGCGCTGGGTGTGGCCTCGGTCGACAAGGACCTGATGAATGTCGGCCGTGTTCTGCAGCTGCCGACCTGGAAGACCGTTACCAAACTGGTTCTGCCGTCCTCTCTGCCGCTGATTTTCACCGGGCTGCGCCTGTCGCTGGGTGTGGGCTGGATGGTGCTTATTGCGGCAGAAATGCTGGCGCAGAACCCGGGGCTTGGAAAATTCGTCTGGGACGAATTCCAGAACGGCTCTTCCCAGTCGCTCGCAAAGATCATGGTCGCTGTCCTGACCATCGGCATCATCGGCTTCATGCTCGACCGGCTGATGTTTGCCCTGCAGCGCGCCTTCACATTCTCGGCCAATCGCTAAGGAGACGGATATGTCCTTTCTGGAAATTTCCGGCGTCTCCAAATCCTATGGCGAAAATGCCACCCGGACGGATGTGCTGGACGATATCAATCTGAAAGTGGAAGAGGGCGAGTTCATTGCCATCGTCGGGTTTTCCGGCACCGGCAAGACCACGCTGATCTCCCTGCTGGCCGGTCTCATCGAGCCGGACAAGGGCGGCATCATCTTCAAGAACAAGGAAATTGACGGGCCGCACCAGGATCGGGGCGTCGTGTTCCAGTCCTATTCGCTGATGCCGTGGTTGTCGGTGTTCGGCAATGTGGCGCTGGCCGTCGACAGCGTTTTCAAGAAGAAGAGCGCCGCTGAGCGCAAGGCGATCTGCGACAAGTACATCGAGATGGTCGGTCTGGGGCATGCCAGGGACCGCAAGCCGTCGGAACTTTCCGGTGGCATGCGTCAGCGCGTTGCCGTGGCACGGGCACTCGCCATGCAGCCTGAGCTTCTGTTGCTGGATGAGCCGCTGTCCGCTCTTGATGCCTTGACCCGCGCGAAGCTGCAGGACGAATTCGCCGCGATCTGCGACGAAGAGAAGAAGACCATCATTCTCATCACAAACGATGTCGATGAGGCAATCCTTCTAGCAGACCGGATCATACCCCTGAAGCCCGGCACACCGGCAACGCTCGGTCCGGAGTTCAAGGTGTCGTTTCAGCGGCCACGCGATCGCGGTGAACTCAATCACGATGACGACTTCATTCGACTGCGTGCCGAAGTCACCGAATACCTGATGGAAGCAGGTGCCGAGCGTGGCGCTGATCTGGAGCGGGAAATCGTTCTGCCGGACATCGTTCCGATCACCCAGCGTCCAAAGCCTGCCGACAAGCTTCCGGCGGCCTATGAGCGGGCATCGGAATCCGCGGTTCAGGACCGTTATCTAGACTTCTCTCAGCTGAAGAAGGTCTACCCGACGCCGAAGGGGCCGCTGAAGGTTGTCGACGGTTTCGATCTGAAAATGAAGAAGGGCGAGTTCATCACCCTGATCGGCCATTCCGGCTGCGGAAAGTCGACGGTCCTGTCCATGGTGGCTGGCCTCAACAAGATCACCGAAGGTGCCATCGTCTTGGACGGCACTCATGTGACGCAGGCCGGTCCGGACCGTGCCGTCGTTTTCCAGGCGCCGAGCCTGATGCCCTGGCTGACAGCATACGAGAATGTCGAGCTTGGGGTCGACAAGGTCTATCCGGATGCGTCCAGGGCCGAAAAGCGGGACGTGATTGAATATTACCTCGGCAAGGTCGGTCTGTCGGACGCCATGCAAAAGGCTGCTTCGGAGCTTTCCAACGGCATGAAGCAACGCGTCGGCATTGCACGGGCCTTTGCCCTGTCGCCGAAGCTTCTGCTGCTGGACGAACCCTTCGGCATGCTCGACAGCCTGACCCGCTGGGAGCTGCAGGACGTCCTGATGGACGTCTGGAAACGCACCCAGGTGACGGCCGTCTGCGTCACGCATGATGTCGACGAGGCCATCCTGCTCGCCGACCGGGTGGTGATGATGTCGAACGGGCCCAATGCCCGCATCGGCAACATCATGGAAGTGGACCTGCCACGGCCGAGGTCGCGCAAGGAGCTGCTCGCCCACCCGGATTACTACGCCTACCGCGAGGAGCTTCTGGACTTCCTGGAAGCCTATGAGGGCGGCGCAGACCCGAGCGAAGACCAGTTGAAATCCATTCAGGAAAAGCGGGCCGCACGGATGGCCCGTCAAACCGCGGCAGCCGAAGCAGCCGAATGAAAGTCTGGAGAAAAGCCATGACAAAACAGAAACTTGTCATCGTCGGCAACGGCATGGCACCCGGGCGGATGCTCGAAAACCTGTTCGAAAAAGACAGGGATGCTTATGACGTCACCATTTTCAATGCAGAGCCGCGGGTCAACTACAACAGGCTGATGCTGTCGCCCGTGCTGTCAGGCGAGAAGTCATACGAGGACATCATCACTCATGGCGACGACTGGTATGCCGAACATGGCGTGACGCTTCACAAGGGAGCCCGGGTTGCCGAGATCGACCGGGACGCCAAAACGGTGACCTCGGAAAACGGCGTGACCGCCTCTTACGACAAGTTGGTGATCGCGACGGGATCTTCCCCCTTCATCATTCCGCTTCCTGGCAAGGATCTGGACGGGGTTCTGACCTATCGTGATCTGGACGATGTGGAAAAGATGCTGGATGCGGCCAAACGCGGCGGTCGCGCTGTTGTTATTGGTGGCGGGCTCCTGGGTCTTGAAGCGGCAGCCGGACTCAAGATGCAGGGCATGGACGTAACCGTTCTGCACCTGATGCCGACCCTGATGGAACGTCAGCTCGACCCGGCTGCGGGGTTCCTGCTCGAAGCGGAATTCAAACGCCGCGGCATCGACGTGCGCACCAAGGCAAACAGTCATGAAATCCTGGGTGATGATGCAGGCAGGGTGAGGGGCGTCCGCCTTGACGACGGCACCGAGATCGAAGCCTCGATCATCGTCATGGCCGTCGGCATCCGCCCGTCGGCCGACCTTGCCAGGGAGGTCGGGCTGGACGTCAATCGCGGTGTGCTGGTTGGCGATGATATGCGCACCAGCGATGCGGACATCTTCTCGCTCGGGGAATGCGTCGAACACCGTGGCATGTGTTACGGGCTTGTCGCGCCGCTTTATGAAATGGCGGGTGTGATTGCCGACAATCTGCTTGGCGCTTCTTCCGAATACACGGGCTCGGTCACCGCGACGAAGCTCAAGGTGACAGGTGTCGATCTCTATTCGGCAGGCGATTTTTCCGAAGGCGACGACCGGGAAGAGATCGTGCTGCGTGATGCGTCGGCCGGCGTCTATAAGCGCATCGTCCTGAAAGACAACAAGATCGTCGGTGCCGTCCTTTACGGTGAGACCTCCGATGGTCCGTGGTTCTTCGACCTCCTCAAAAAAGGTACCGACGTCTCGGACATGCGCGAGACGCTGATCTTTGGTCAGGCTTACCAGGGAGGGTCCCCGCTGGACCCTACGGCGGCCGTTGCAGCCTTGCCGGATGATGCGGAAATCTGCGGCTGCAACGGCGTATGCAAGGGCAAGATCGTTACGACGATCAAGGAGAAGGGTCTGACGACCCTGGACGGTGTTCGGGCCCACACAAAGGCCTCGAACTCCTGCGGCACCTGCACGGGGCTGGTCGAGCAACTGATGCAGGTGACCTTGGGCGATGCCTATAACCCGGCGGCCGTGACGCCGATGTGTGGTTGCACGCACCTGGGCCATGACGAGGTCCGCCGCCTGATCAAGTCCAAGGAGCTGAAATCCATTCCGGCAGTGATGCAGGAACTGGAATGGACCACGTCCGGCGGCTGTGCCAAGTGCCGGCCGGCACTCAACTACTATCTGGTCTCCGACTGGCCGGATGAATATGCGGATGATTACCAGTCCCGTTTCATCAACGAGCGTGTCCACGCCAACATCCAGAAGGACGGCACCTATTCGGTGGTCCCGCGCATGTGGGGCGGGATGACCTCGTCCAAGGAACTGCGGGCGATTGCCGATGTGGTCGACAAGTTCAACATTCCGGCGGTGAAATGCACCGGTGGCCAGCGCATCGACATGCTTGGCATCAGGAAGGAAGACCTGCCGGCAGTCTGGGCGGACCTCGGCAAGGCCGGGTTCGTTTCCGGGCAGGCCTACGCCAAGGGTCTGAGAACTGTGAAGACCTGCGTCGGGACGGACTGGTGCCGGTTCGGCACGCAGGATTCCACCGGTCTCGGCATCAAGCTGGAAAAGTTCATGTGGGGCTCATGGACCCCGGCGAAGTTGAAGATGGCGGTGTCCGGCTGCCCGCGAAACTGCGCGGAAGCAACTTGCAAGGATATCGGCATCATCTGCGTCGACAGCGGTTACGAGATCCATTTCGCCGGAGCTGCCGGTCTCGACATCAAGGGCACGGAAGTTCTGGGCCTGGTGAAGACCGAGGACGAGGCGATCGAGCATGTTGCTGCGCTCACCCAGATGTACCGCGAGCAGGGCCACTACCTGGAGCGGATCTACAAGTGGGCGAAACGCATAGGTCTGGAGGAGATTCGTCGCCAGATCATGGACGACAAGGCGATGCGCGTGGCGTATTTCGACCGTTTCGTCTTCTCCCAGAAATTCGCCCAGGTCGACCCATGGTCGGAGCGTGTCTCCGGCAAGGACAAGCATGAATTCAAGCCGATGGCTGTTCTGACGAAGGAGGCTGCCGAATGACTGCCGACATCCGTAACTGGGTCCATATCGGCACCCTTGAAGACATTCCCAGGGAGGGAGCGCGGTGCGTGAAGAATGGCGAAATGACCATCGCCATCTTCCGCACCGCCAAGGACGACGTCTTTGCGCTGGAAGACAAGTGCCCGCACAAGAACGGGCCTCTCAGTCAGGGCATTGTGCATGACGGATGTGTGACCTGCCCGTTGCACAACTGGGTGATCTCCCTGGAAACGGGAGCCGCGCAAGGAGCTGACGAAGGCCGCACGGCAGCTTTTCCCGTCCGGCTGGAGGACGGCCGGATCCTTGTCGACCTTTCCTATTCCCACGAAGCCGTCTGACCGGCCGAGCACTCTCGCGAAAGGAATTCAGATGTCATATGTAACGCCACAGGAATTTGCCACCAAGATGATCGACGCCGGTGAAGCGAAGATCTTCATGTCCACAAAGGACACGCTTATTCGGGCCTATATGGCAGGCGCCATCCTGGCCCTTGCAGCCGCCTTCGCCGTGACCATCGCCGTCAATACCGGCAATTTCCTGGTCGCCTCGATCCTGTTCCCGGTCGGCTTCTGCATGCTCTATCTGCTGGGCTTCGACCTTCTGACGGGCGTGTTCACGCTGGCGCCGCTGGCCGTGATCGCTAAACGTCCGGGCTGCACCTGGGGCGGTGTGTTCCGGAACTGGGGTCTGGTCTTTACCGGCAACTTTGCAGGTGCCCTGACCACGGCGGTGTTCATGGCGATCATCTTCACCATGGGTTTCAGCCAGGAACCGAACGCCGTCGGCCAGAAGATTGGCCAGATCGGTGAAACCCGGACGCTCGGCTATGCCGCCGCCGGCTGGGCGGGACTGCTGACGGTCTTCATTCGCGCAGTGATGTGCAACTGGATGGTTTCGACCGGTGTTGTCGCCGCGATGATGTCAAACTCTGTCTCCGGCAAGATCATGGCGATGTGGATGCCGATCCTGGTGTTCTTCTATCTCGGCTTCGAGCACTCCATCGTGAACATGTTCCTGTTCCCCTCGGGCATCATGCTTGGCGGCAACTTCACCTGGTTCGACTACTTTGCCTACAACGAAATTCCGGTTGTTGTCGGCAATCTGGTCGGCGGCCTGACCTTCGTCGGCGGCATGATCTACGCCACCCACTACAAGACATCACCATCCCGCAAGGCAGGCTACGAAAAGGCGCCGGTCGCAGCGCCCGCCGAATAAGTGTGACGCTCCGCCGTCACTGGCGGCGGAGCGTCTTTTCCCGAGGAGCCTTTTCCCGTGCTGATGCAAGTCCGCCATACCACCTTGAGCGTCGAGACCGGCCAGTATTCGTCTGCCGGACGGAAAGCCCTGAACCAGGACTTTCATGGCGCCATGGTGCCGGACGGCCCGGCCCTGGTGCACAAGGGCATCGCACTTGCTGTCGCGGACGGCATTTCCTCCAGTCCGGTTGCGCATGTCGCAGCCGAAGCGGCCGTCAAATCCTTTCTCTCCGATTACTATTGCACCTCTGAAGCCTGGACAGTGAAGACCTCTGCCGTCCGGGTGATCTCTGCCGCCAATTCCTGGCTTTTCAGCCAGACGAAACAGGTCGATGATCTCGACAGGGGCCATGTCTGCACCTTTTCTGCCCTGGTCCTGAAGGGGCGTAAGGCGCATCTCTTCCATGTCGGTGACAGCCGCATCTGGCGTCTTTCCGGCCAGAGCCTGGAACAGCTGACGGAAGACCACACTGTCCGGATTTCCGAACAGGAGAGTTATCTCGGCAGGGCTCTGGGGGTCGGGCAATCTGTCGATATCGATTATGCCGTGTTCGATCTTCGTCCGGGCGATCTGTTTGTTCTCACGACGGATGGCGTCCATGGCTTCTTGCGGGCGAAGGATATGGCCGACGCCTTGCTGGCTGGCGAAGCTCTCGATCAGACAGCCAGGACACTTGTCGAAAAGGCGCTGGCTGCAGGCAGCAACGATAATCTGACCGTTCAGATCGTGCGAGTGATCGACATCGCGGAACCCGGTGCAGATGATCTCCTGAACGGGGAAGGCACCTTGCCACCGGCACCGCTGCCGAAGGTGCCTGGCAGTCATGAAGGGTTCCGTTTGTTGCGCGGCCTGCACGCCACCAGCCGCAGCCACATCTATCTTGCGGAAAACGAAGAAACCGGCGAACCGGTGGCGCTCAAGTTTCCGTCCCTCGATTTGCGCGGAGAGGAAGACTATCTGCGCCGGTTCGCGCTGGAGGAGTGGGTTGCACGCCGGATTTCATCGCCGCATGTGTTGAACGCTTCCACCTATCCGCAGGGCCGTCAGACGCTTTTTCTGGCAACGGAGTTTGTCGAAGGCCAGACGCTTCGCCAGTGGATGATCGACAATCCTCACCCCAGCCTTGAGACCGTGCGCGGGATTCTGGAGCAGGTGGCCAGGGGATTGATGGCCTTCCACCGCAAGGAAATGGTCCATCAGGACCTGCGGCCGGAAAACATCATGATCGACACGTCCGGTACGGTAAAAATCATCGATTTCGGGTCGGTGCGGATCGCCGGCGTGATGGAAGCCGCTCCTTCGCTCGACAAGGGTGAGATCCTGGGCACCCACCAATATACCGCGCCAGAGGTGTTTCTCGGCTACCTCGGGACTGAGTACAGCGACCAGTTTTCACTCGGTGTGATCGCCTATGAAATGCTGACCGGGCGTTTGCCCTATGGTGCGGCCGTTGCCAGGGCAACGAGTGAGCGGGCACAGGCTGCACTGCGCTATCGCAGTGCGACAGCTGTCACGGAACGAGTGCCGGACTGGGTCGATGGTGCGCTTTGCCGCGCGGTTCATCCCGAGCCGGGCAAGCGCTACGAAGCGCTGAGCGCCTTCCTGGAAGATCTTCGTCGCCCGAACCCGGCCTTCAGTTCAGATCGTTTTGTCCCTCTGGCGGAACGGGATCCGGTCCGCTTCTGGCAGATCGTCTCTGCTGTTCTCGCGGTGCTCTGCGCCATCCTCTTGTTTCAACTCTTCGGCAATTCATAGGAGATTTTCATGACCGCTCTTACCCGTGAAGACGTTACCAGCATGATCCTTTCGGCGAAGCGCCAGGCGGGGCTCACATGGGAAGGCATTGCCGAAGCGATCGGCATGTCGCCTGTCTGGACCCATTCGGCGGCCATGGGCATGAACGCCATGCCGGAAGACAAGGCGAAGGCAATCACGGAGACACTCGGTCTGCCGCAAGAAGCAGCGCTGGTACTGCAGGAGAGCCCAACAAAGATCTGGTCGCAGACCGTGCCGACGGATCCATGCATCTACCGTCTTTATGAAATCGTCGGTGTCTACGGCCCGACAATCAAGGCTTTGATCCATGAGAAATTCGGCGACGGCATCATGTCGGCCATCGATTTCGACATGTCGGTAACCCGTGTTGAGAACCCCAAGGGAGACCGGGTGAAGATCGAGATGTCGGGCAAATACCTTGGCTACAACGCCTGGTAAATCAAGAACCGGGATTGATGGCATGACCGAACAAGAAAAAACAATCCGGACCACCTGTCCCTATTGCGGTGTCGGCTGCGGCGTCCTCGCGACCCGGCACCCGGACGGGACGGTGACTGTTGCAGGTGACCCCAAGCACCCATCCAATTTCGGCCGGCTGTGTTCCAAGGGTTCGGCCCTTGGAGAAACGCTTTCGCTGGATGACAGACTGCTCTATCCGGAAATCGACGGCGAACGCGCCAACTGGAATGACGCGCTCGATCTTGTCGCGCGCAACTTTCAGGATGCCATTCGGGAACATGGACCAGACAGCGTTGCGTTTTATGTGTCCGGCCAGATCCTGACCGAAGACTATTACGTCGCCAACAAACTGATGAAAGGGTTCATCGGTTCGGCGAATATCGACACCAATTCCCGCCTTTGCATGGCATCTTCGGTTGCCGGGCACCGGAGGGCATTCGGCTCGGACACGGTTCCGGGAACCTATGAAGATCTTGAACTGGCAGACCTTGTTGTGCTGGTCGGCTCCAATCTCGCCTGGTGTCATCCGGTCCTGTTCCAGCGCCTTGAAGCGGCCAAGGCTGCAAACCCGGCGTTGCGGGTGGTCGTAGTGGACCCGCGCAAGACAGCGACCTGCGCCATTGCCGATCTGCATCTGCAATTGAAGCCTGATACGGACGTTGCCCTTTTTAACGGTTTGCTCGCCTTTCTGGCGGAAGCGTCTGTCGTGAATGACAGCTATGTCAATCGGTTCACGGACGGCTTTGAGAAAGCAGTTGAGGCTGCAGGACCCTGCGAGATCGGCCAGATAGCCGAAAAGACCGGCCTGTCACGCCAGGATATCGCACTCTTCTACAAGATGTTTGCCCGGACGGAAAAGACGGTCACCGTCTATAGCCAGGGTGTCAACCAGTCAGTCGTCGGGACTGACAAGGTCAATTCCATCGTCAACACACATCTGGCAACTGGACGGATCGGAAAGCCCGGCATGGGCCCTTTTTCCGTCACGGGTCAGCCGAACGCCATGGGCGGCCGGGAAGTCGGCGGACTGGCCAATATGCTCGCCGGCCACATGGCTTTGGAAAATGCCGAACACCGGCAGATTGTGCAGGATTTCTGGCAAAGTCCGATCGTGGCTGATCGGTCCGGCTTGAAAGCTGTTGAGCTTTTCAAGGCCGTGCGGGAAGGCCGGATCAAGGCGCTCTGGATCATGGCGACAAGCCCGGTAGACAGTCTGCCGGATGCAGATGGCGTGGCAGAAGCCCTGGAAGCATGTCCTTTTGTTGTCGTTTCGGAAGTAACGCGGGCAGCCGACACGGTTCCCTATGCGAACGTGTTGCTGCCTGCAGCTGCATGGGGTGAAAAGGACGGGACGGTTACCAACTCCGAGCGCCGGATCTCAAGACAGCGTGCGTTCCTGGAGCTTCCCGGTGAGGTTCGCCCCGACTGGTGGCACCTGAGCGAAGTCGCAAGGCGCATGGGCTTTGCCGGGGCCTTTTCCTATGAAGGGGCTGCGGCGATTTTCCGTGAGCATGCGGAGCTTTCCGGTTATCGGAATGAAGGCAGCCGGGATTTCGATATCGGCGCTTATCGGGACGTGACCGATGCCGCTTTCGATGCTCTGGAGCCCTTTCAGTGGCCGCAACCGGCGGGGATGCCACCGGCCGATATGAGGTTCTTTGCCGGAGGTGGGTATTTCACGGACAACGGCAAGGGACAGTTCGTGCCTGTCGTTTTCAAGGCTCCGCGGCAAACAGAGCGCCGCTATCCGTTCTCCCTGAATACGGGCCGGATCCGAGATCAGTGGCACACCATGACGCGCACCGGCAAGACGCCGCGCCTTACCGCGCATATTGCCGAACCTTTTGCCGAACTCAACCCGATCGATGCTGAAAAGCTCGGGATCGACCCGGCAGATCTGGTGACGGTGAAAAGCCCATTTGGGGCCGTAATTGTGCGGGCGTTACTGACAGACCGGGTCGCCCCGGGAGAAGTCTTCGTGCCCATGCATTGGACCGACCAGCTTGCATCGAAAGCTCGCATCGATGCGGTCATGGCGCCCGAGACAGACCCCCATTCCGGACAACCAGGATCCAAGTTCACGCCTGTGGCTGTGGCAAAAGCGAAAATGGCCTGGTTCGGTTTTGCCGTCTTGCGCCAGCGACCGGAGAAGATCGCTGCCGACTACTGGGCCCTTGCTCCTGTTCCTGGCGGTTACCGGCTTGAGTTCGCGGCGAAATCAGATGCCGATTTCGCGGAAACCGCAGCTACGTTGACCTCGTCCAGCAACGAGACGACCGATATATCGGACGGTGCCGCTGGCTGGAGACGTTTGGCTGAGTGGCGGGACGATGTGCTGCAGGCAGCGTTCTTCTTTTCCGCATCCCCGGTGGAAGTTTCGCGCCAATGGGCTTGTGGGCTGCTGGGTGAGGGGCCCGTTTCGCCGCAGGAGCGGGCACGGGTTCTTGCCGGACGGGTGCCGGCAGACAGGCCTGATCCGGGAGCACTGGTCTGCTCCTGCTTCCAGATCGGCTGCAACCAGATTGCCGAAGCCGCACGCTGCGGTGCGACAAGTGTAGGTGCAATCGGTGAAACACTGAAAGCCGGCACGAATTGCGGCTCCTGCCGCTCGGAAATCCAGACGCTTCTCGATGAAATTGCAAAGGAAAGCCTCGATGATGCCGACATTGCGCAAGCCAGCTGAGGTAAAGCGCCGGAGCCGTCCGGCACGCGTGGGGGCTCTTGCAAGCCTGCCGCTGTTCTTTCCGCTTGAAGGAAGAAAAGTCCTGCTGGCAGGCGGCACGGAAGCTGCCGCCTGGAAGGCGGAGCTGCTGGCTGCTGCCGGGGCAGACGTGCATGTTCATGCACAGGAGCTGGAGCCGGCTTTCGAGGCACTTCTTGCGGCCGGCAGCATCAAGGGGCGTTTCATACATCACCGGTCCTGCTGGTCGCAGCAAGGCTTCGAGGGCGCAGCCCTTGCGATTGCCGATGCAGAGAGTGACGAAGAAGCAGAAGCGTTTGTTTTGGCCGCGCGGCGCACGGGAGTTCCGGTCAATGTGATCGATAACCCCGCCTATTGCGACTTCCAGTTCGGGTCCATCGTCAACCGGTCACCGGTCGTGATCGGAATCTCGACCAATGGGGTCGCGCCGATCCTTGGCCAGGCGATCCGACGGCGGATCGAGACGCTGATGCCTGAAAGTCTGCAAGGATGGGCGCAGCTGGCAAGCCGTTTGCGGGAAAAGACGCTTTCCCTGCTGGACGCAGGGGCACAGCGGCGCCGGTTCTGGGAGCGGATCTCCGAACTTGCCTTCTCGGGCAGTTCGGCGCCTGAAGAGGAAGAACATCTCGCCGAAGTACTTCTGGAGGACGCGAGGACGTCTGCTGCAGGCAAAGTCACCCTTGTGGGTGCAGGGCCGGGCGATGCCGAATATCTGACACTGAAAGCCGTGCGTGCGCTGCAATCGGCTGATGTCATCCTCTTCGATGATCTGGTCGATGACGCGGTTCTCGAACTTGCGCGTCGAGAAGCCAGGCGGATGCTGGTCGGAAAAAGAGGCGGTCGGGAAAGTTGCCGCCAGGAAGACATCAACGACATGATGGTTTCGCTGGCACGTCAGGGCAGACACGTGGTGCGGCTCAAATGCGGAGATCCGATGATCTTCGGTCGTGGTGGTGAGGAGCTCGACCGTCTTGCTGCCGAAGGCATCCCGGCAACCGTTGTTCCCGGCATCACTGCGGCTTCTGCCATGGCGGCACGCCTGGGCGTTTCCCTGACGCACCGTGACCATGCTCAGTCGGTCAGGTTCGTCACTGGCCACTCGCGCAAGGGAGATTTGCCGGAAACCGTAGATTGGGCTGCGCTCACCGACCCAGCCACCACGACCGTTTTCTACATGGGGGCGCGCATGGCCGGCCGTATCAGAGACCGGCTTGTTGCCGAGGGTTTGTCCGCAACGACCCCCGTCGTTGCCGTTTCGGGAATATCCCGCACCGACGAAAAGAGTTGGTCGGGAACACTGGACGAACTTGAACGCGGTGTCGATTTGCTCGGACTGGAAGGTCCGGTCCTCATCGGAGTGGGGCAGGTCTTCCGGGCAGCAGGCCGTCAGGCCGGGCAAGGTGAAGGATTTGAATTCCATCAGGTCTTCTCTGTGCGAGGGGAAATAGCCGGAGCTGAAAATCGAGGCATTCGGACACTTGGCAAATCTGCAGCTATTTGATTTGTTTGAGCGGCAAATCAGCTGGTGATCCGAAGCACTGATGAATCGTTCCGAACAAATTTGCGCAGCCCTGCGCAGTGCCATCCTTGAGCGTGCCCTGTTACCGGGCATGAAACTGCCGGAAGATTCGCTGGGTGAGCGTTTCGGGTCGAGCCGGACGATCGTGCGCCAGGCACTGGAACGGCTCGCAGCGGAAGGCCTTGTCGAACTGCGGCGGAACAGGGGAGCCGTTGTCGCAACCCCCAGCCTGGAAGAGGCGCGGGATCTGTTTGATCTGCGATGCCAGATCGAAGACCTCGTGGTGTCCCGGCTGAGCGCTGAATTCTCCCAGAAGCACCTTGATGCGCTGAATGCGCATCTCGACAAGGAAATTGCCGCTGAAAAGGGACCAGAGCCTGTCTCCATCCGGCTTGCCACGGAATTCCACATTCTCATGGCGCAGCTCACGGAAAGTCCGGTTCTGATCCGCTACGTGGAAGATGTCGGCTATAGATGCGGGTTGACGCTGGCGCTTTACTCACGGCCGCATTCCACTGATTGCGGGATCCAGGAGCACCGGGAAATTATTGATGCTCTTTCCAAGGGCGATGAGGATCGGGCCAGGGATCTCATGCGACACCACCTGGGGGCCGTGGCGGACCGGGCGCTGATCAAGCCCGAAAACAAGGGGCAGGGCATCTATCTCGATGCCCTGGAACCTTACGTTCGCGCCGTTCGAGGAGACGACTAGGCTTCAATGCCCATGCGGGTGAGAATTCGCTCCGCGCTGTCGTTCCAGACATCCATCTTTGTGATCTTGCCGTCATGCACTTCGAACCGGTCGACATACCGGTTGCCTTCGAAGGCGGTTCCGTCCGGCCATTCACCGTAAAGCGTCCCGACAGAGTAGACGACAACCCCGTCCGCCCCGCGAGCAACGTCGAAACGGTCCATCTTCTTCTTTACCCACTTGTACCGCTTCGCGTTAAAGCCGGTCGGACCTGAGGGATGGTTGAATACCCGTCCGCCCGTAAACGTGATCGTCACATCGTCGGCAACGTATGTCGCAGCGAGATCCGGATCGGGTTTCATGGAAGCGTCGAGATATTCCCTGACGATCTGCGCTTCCTCGGGAAGAGTGTCTTTGTTTTCGTCCTGCATGGGTCGTCCTTTTCAAAATGGCCTTCCGGAGCATAAATCCTGTCCGGTTTTTTGCATGCAAGTTTTGTATGCAAAGATTGCATGCAATTTAAGCGAAATTCTGATGTCATCGAAGGTTTGTAAAGGCCGAAATTTGGTAAGTAATTGAAATGTATAGCGATCGCTGAACTGGCATCTGACTTGCTCTTGATGTGTCGTTCGGACGTGTCGTCCGGAAAACCAGAGGAGCCGTTCATGAAATCCGCTTGCAAATTTCCGAAGGTGACACGCCGCGTCCTGATGTCAGGTGCTGTCGGCCTCGCCCTGGCCACCAGCCTGCCGGCCTTCGCCGCCGATACGATCAAGATCGGCCTTGTTGCCGCGCTAAGCGGTCAGTCCGCCAAGTCCGGACAGGCAATTACACGTGGCCTGACCATCGCGATTGACGAGATCAACGAGAAGGGCGGTGTCCTGGGCAAACCGCTTGAACTTGTAAGCCGCGATGACGAAAGCAACCCGGGAAAGGGGCTTGTCGCCGCACGTGAGCTTGTCCAGCGCGAAGGCGTTGCGGCTCTGATCGGCGGTCTGGACACACCGGTCTCCTTTGCAATCGTTCCCTTTGCAAACCAGTCAAAGGTGCCTTTTGTCGGCCCGTGGGCTGCAGGCACCGGCATCACCAAGAACGGTGCTGAAGAGAACTACATCTTCCGCGTTTCCGCCGTTGATGAATATGTCGATGAAGCGATCACCGAGTATCTGGTCACCAAATACGGCTCCAAGAAACCGGGGATGATCCTCATCAACAACCCATGGGGCGAGTCCAACGAGAAGGGGCTTTTGAAAGCGCTCGAGAAGCGCGGCATGGAGCATGCGGGTATCGAGAAGTTCGAGTCCAATGACGTCGATGTCGTACCGCAGCTCACGCGCCTCAAGGAAAACGGCGCGGATGGCCTGTTTGTTGTGGCAAACGTTGCCCCGACCGCACAGGTGGTGAAATCACTCGACCGGATGGGCTGGGATGTTGCCATGGCATCGCACTGGGGCCCGGCAGGCGGACGGTTCACGGAACTGGCCGGCAAGAGCGGCGAGAAGCTCCACTTCATCCAGACCTACCTGTTCCGGGAGGGCGATGCGAAGGGCGAGGCCATGTTCTCGAAGCTTCAGGAAAGCTTTCCCGAAATCAAGACCATGGCCGATGTGACACCCGCAACCGGTATCGCCAATGCCTATGACGCCATGCTTCTGCTGGCTGCTGCCATCGAGAAGGCCGGTTCCACCGATGGTCCGGCTATCCGACAGGCGATGTACGACATCGAGAACATCGAAGGCCTGATCAAGACCTACACCGATCCGTTCTCGCCGGAAGACCAGGATGCGATCGCGCCTGAAGACTATGTCTTCGCGCAATTCGTCGAAGGCGAAATCATCCCGATTGAAGATTGATGATGTCACCTCCCGCGGCAGGCCCGCGGGAGGTTTCTTTCCTTTGAATTAGCCCTGATCCCGTCTCACCCGCCAGGACCCACCCATGACCCTCTTGATCGCCGCCCTTGTCACCGGCATTGGCCTTGGAAGCATGTACGGGCTGATCGCGCTCGGCTTTCAGATCACCTATTCCGTTTCTTCCACCGTCAATTTCGCGCAAGGCAGCGTTGTCATGCTGGGCGCGGTTCTGGGCTTTGTCTTTACCGAACGGCTCGGCTTGAACTGGCTGATCGCCTATCCGCTTGCGATCGCCTGCTGCGGCCTTTTTGGCGTGCTTGTTGAAATACTTCTGGTTCGTCCCTTCGTGGAACGCAATTCGGAAGCCTGGCTGATGGCGACCGTCGCGGGCGGCATCTTTCTCGACAACGCCGTCCTCTTCAGCTTCGGCAACGAACCGCGGACATTGTTTTCGCCTTTGGCGCAGACCACCTGGCAGTTCGCCGGCACGGGCATCTATCCGCAGCAACTGCTTATTCCGATTGCCGCCATCGGTGTTGCTCTGGCGCTGCACTTCCTGTTCCGCAAGACCTTGCAGGGCAGGGCGCTGCTTGCCGTCGTCCAGAACAATCAGGCAGCACGGCTCATGGGGATCAACACAACCATGATGGTGTCCGGTTCCTTTGCGATTTCGGCCATGCTTGCCGGATGTGCCGGTCTTTTGATCGCGCCGCTGTTTTCCGTGCATTCGGACATGGGAACGCTCTTTGGGCTCAAGGCCTTCGCGGTGGCAATCCTGGGCGGCATGACATCGGCAGCCGGCGTCATGCTGGCAGGCTTTCTCTATGGGGTGACGGAAGCCCTGGTAACGGCCTACCTGGGCTCATCTTCCACCTACATCGTTGTCTTTGCGCTGATCATCCTTGCACTGACATTGAAGCCGGACGGTCTCTTCGGTCGTCCCGCTGTAAAGAAAGTCTGAGGAAGAGCCGTGCCCTTTCTGAACCAGCGAATTCTTCTCGACAGCGTGTTGTTCGTTATGACCGTTGCAGCCTGTGCGATGGCCGTGACAAGCGGTGGCTACACGCAGTTCGTCATCGGCCTTGTTGCAATCACGACCATCCTGGGGACCGGTCTCAACGTTCTTTATGGTTTGACTGGTCTGGTCTCACTTGGCCAGGTGGGGTTCTTTGCCATCGGCGCTTATGGTGTGGCGGTGATGACCCTGTCTGGCCTGAGCTTCTGGCTGGCACTGCCCTTGTCCGCGCTCTTGGCGGGGATCGCGGGCGTTCTGCTGGCGGTGCCTGCCGTCCGTATGGCGGGGCCGTTCCTGGCAATGGTCACGATTGCCTTCGCGTTCATTGTCGAACACGGCGCGGTGGAATGGCGTTCGCTGACCGGCGGTCAGAATGGCCTCATGGGCTTTCCAATGCCGGAGATCCTGGGCTTCGTGTTCACCGAGCGGGAACTGGTGGTGCTGGCCATCCTGCTTGCCGGATTGTCTCTCTACCTGTTTCGCCGATTGGCCGAAAGCGGCTGGGGCATGGCAATGACGGGCGTACGCGATGCTGAAACCGCAGCTGCCTCGCTTGGATATCGGCCCTTCGCGGTCAAGGCAGCCGCGTTTGCCATTGCGGCGGCGATGGCCGGGCTTGCGGGCGGTCTGTTTGCGCCGTTGATGATGTTCATCGCGCCGAGCAATTTCCCGTTCTCGCAGTCGATCCTGTTTCTCTTCGCAATCCTGATCGGCGGCGCCGGCACCGTGCTGGGGCCACTCGCCGGTGCGCTGGTAACCGTCCTGCTGCCGGAGTTCCTTTCAGATCTTGCAGAATACCGGCTGCTGTTCTTTGGCGGTTTGCTGGTGGGCGTGCTGCTGATTGCGCCTCGCGGGCTGGTCGGCACGGTGGCGTCTTACATCCCGAGGTCGAGCCGAAGCGTGGCACCGGTTTCTTCCGCAGACATCGAGCAGTTCCTCAAGGGCGGGCTTACCTCGAGTGCACTGGAAATTGAAGACCTCGGCATTTCATTCGGCGGTGTTCGGGCAGTCGATGGTGTCAGCTTCCGGATCGAGCCCGGCGAAGTAACATCCATCATCGGTCCGAACGGTGCGGGCAAGACCACCGTCCTCAACATGATAGGCGGGTTCTACCGTCCAACGCAGGGCAAGATCCTGCTTGGAAGCCGGGACCTTGCCGGGCTGCCGGCCCATGCGGTTGCCCGATCGGGGATTGCCAGGACCTACCAGACGACCAAACTTTTCGAGAATCTGACGGTGCTTGCAAATGTCGTCTCCGGGCTGGGGCGCGGTGCCCTCGGCGACCCGTGGTCCGACATTCAGTCGCCAGATCGTTTGTCGCTGGCGGCAGGACTGTTGCGATACTGCGGCTATGAAGGGGACTTCGACAAGCGTGCCGGTGATCTGCCGCATGTCGACCGCAGGCTGGTGGAGATCGCACGTGCGCTTGCCCTGAAACCTGACATCCTTCTTCTGGATGAACCGGCAGCCGGACTGATGCGTGCCGACAAGGACAAGCTCGCCATGCTGCTGCGGGATATTGCCGACCTGGGGCCTGCAGTTGTGCTCGTCGAACATGACATGGAGCTGGTCATGGGGATTTCGGACCGGATCCAGGCAGTTGACGCCGGCAAGCCTATTGCCTTTGGCACCCCGGCAGAGATCCAGGCAAACGAAACAGTGATTGCAGCCTACCTCGGCACCGGTGGCGCCACGGCCTTCCCGCGCATAAAACCGCTGCATACGGAAGAAACGCCTGTTCTTTCGACACAGAAGCTGACTGCAGGATATGGCGCGGCTCCGGTGTTGAAAGAGGTATCACTCAAGGTGCGGCCAGGTGAAATGGTGGCTCTGCTCGGGGCGAATGGTGCAGGAAAATCGACGTTTCTTTCTGCCGTTTCGGGTCTGCACAGGCCGTTCACCGGAAGCATAATCCTGAATGACGAGCAGACACAGGCCATGCAGCCGCATGAACTCGTCGGGCGTGGTCTTGTGCTGGTTCCCGAAGGTCGCCAAGTGTTTCCGGAACTGACAGTGCGCGAGAATATCGAACTGGGTGCCTACAAGAGATATTCGGATGTCAACAGCTCGGAACTGGAAGCTCATCTGAAGCGGTTTCCGCGCCTGCGTGACAGGTTGCACAGCCGCGCAGGGCTCCTTTCGGGCGGTGAGCAGCAGATGATGGCAATTGCCCGCGGTCTCATGACGAAACCCAAGATCCTGCTCCTGGACGAACCTTCGCTTGGATTGGCTCCGGCGATGGTTGAGGAGCTTTATGCGATCCTTGGTGAGTTGCGGGACGAAGGCATCACCATTCTGCTTGTCGACCAGATGGCGACGCTTGCTCTCGCCGTCGCAGATTACGCCTACGTATTGGAGCAAGGCCGTATCGTGATTGAAGGCAAGGCTGCGGATCTGGCTTCGGACCCGCGGCTGACGGCGGCCTATCTTGGCGCCACCAATGAACAGGAAACTCGCATGGAGGCGAGGGTATGAGCGGGCTAGTAATCCGGAACGTCCTGCTGGAGGGCGCTGATGCGGCTGTCGATATTGCGGTTAAGGCCGGAAAGATTTCGGCGATAGGAGCCGACCTGCCCACGAGTGCGGAAGAACTGAATGGTAACGGCGTTCTCCTGGTGCCGGGATTTGTCGAGAGCCATCTTCATCTCGACAAGGCCTGCATTCTCGACCGCTGTCGGAACGAGACAGGCACGCTGGAAGGAGCGATCTCGTCAGTTGCTGAGGCAAAGAAAGGGTTTTCTGAAGAAGACGTCTACGACCGTGGTCGAAAGGTTCTCGAAAAGGCCATTACCCAGGGCACCAACGCCATCCGGACACATGTGGAGATCGATCCGGGCATCGGCCTGACGGGGTTTTACGCCATTCAGCGGCTGAAGCAGGATTTCTCCTGGGCGCTGGACCTGCAGATATGTGTCTTTCCGCAAGAAGGGCTGATCAACAACCCGGGTACTGCCGAATTGCTGGAAGAAGCGCTCACATCCGGAGCGGACCTGCTGGGGGGGTGTCCCTATACGGACAGCGATCCGAATGGCCAGATTGCCTGCCTGTTCGAAATGGCTGAACGCCATGATGTCGATCTCGATTTCCATCTGGATTTCGATCTCGATCCATCCTGGCGTCATCTTGATGAAATCGCCCGTCAGACAATCGCCTTCGGCTGGCAGGGAAGGGTCGCGATCGGCCATGTCACCAAGCTGTCGGCCCTTTCCCGAAAGGACCTTCTGGAGGCGGTGCAAATTCTGAAAAGCGCTGAAATTGCGCTTACCGTCCTGCCGTCGACTGATCTGTTTCTGATGGGACGCGGCAGCGAAAGCCTGGTGCCGCGCGGGGTCGCGCCGGCGCATGTCTTTCATGAACACGGCGTTTGCTGCACGGTCGCAACAAACAACGTGCTCAATCCCTTCACGCCCTATGGCGACTGCTCCTTGCCGCGCATGGCCAATCTTTATGCCAATGTTCACCAGCTCGGATCAGCGGAAGACCTGAAGGCCTGTTTTGACATGGTAACGGCTGCACCACGGCGGCTGATCAACAAGGCTCACAGGATCGAAGTCGGCCAAGCGGCCACCTTCGTGGCGCTACCGGCCATGAGCGGACATCAGATCGTTTCGGAAATCATCCGGCCGGTCTGGGGGATGAAGAATGGAAAATTCACCTTCGAGCAGGCTCCGGCCAGGTTGATGGGCCCATTGGCAGCGCAAGGCCGGACCGAGGAAAGGCGAGCGGCTCTTGTGCCCTAGCTGCTCGTGGACGAGACCACATGCGCCGTCGTGCTGCCGCGTGTGCGCATGGCGGCACGTTCCTTCATGTATTTTTCCGCCTCGATCATATGACCACGCATGATCATGCGGCAGAGCTCGGCATCACCTGATTTTATCGCCCGCAGCAACTTCACCTGATAGTGCAATCCGGTTTCGCGCAGGGCAGGGTTCGGTTCCTTGTAGATCGAGCGGCAGACCGTCATGTCGCGTAGCAGGCTGAGCAGGAAGGAACATGTGAAGGCCAGGATCGGGTTCTTGCAGTGCCGGGCCAGTTCTTCGTGAAAATCAAGCTCGGCCAGGCGCTGCGAATATTCTTCTTCCGCCGTCTTTGGCTCGTCCTCGTAAAGCCGGATGCAGCCCTGCAAGGCCTGAAAACCTTCGTCTGTCAGTGTTCCGGCAACCGAGGCGGCAAGTTCCGGCTCGAGCTGTTTCCGGAGTGTGTAGATGTCGGCAATCGTCGGCTGGTCGAACAGGAACAGATTGTCCAGCATGCGGATGGCTTCACCTGGCTCCACCGATGCGACGAAGACACCACCGCCCGGGCCGCTGCGTGTTGAAATCAGCCCCTGGAACTCCAGTACCTTCAAAGCCTCACGCAGTGAACCACGTGACACCCTGACCGTTTCCGGCTGAAGCCATTCGGCGGGGATCCTGTCACCGGGGCGCAGACCGGCTTCGACGATCTGTTCGCGGATCTGCTGGGCAACCATGTCGGGCCGCCGCAGGCGTTTCCGTGTCTTGGGATCTGTCGCTCCTTCGGGAATTCTCATGGCCGGTTAAACTGCATTGCCTTGTTTTTTGGGGAGCCTATGCCTTCCCGAGTGGGTGATAGCAAGCCGCAACGTGATTGTTGCCGCCTTTGGCCTCGTCTGGTGACGGTTTGCCGGCAACGCAGATATCCGTGCGGTGCGCACAGCGCGCGGCAAAGGCGCAGCCTTCAGGGGGATTGTAGGGATCCGGCAATTCGGCAGAGGCGTCTTCCGACATCAGGTCGTGCCGCCCGGGGGCGGGCGCGGAGCGCATTAGCAGATCCGTATAGGGATGTAGCGGCTTGCGGAAGATTTCTCTGGCAGGACCCAGTTCGGCCATCCGGCCGAAGTACATCACCGCCACGCGGTCGCTGACACTTTCCACCACCGAAAGATCGTGGCTGATGAAGATGTAGGTGAGGCCGAAGTCGTCCTTCAGCTTGTCCAGCAAGTTCAACACCTGGGCCTGCACCGACACATCGAGGGCAGACACGGGCTCATCAAGCACGATCAGCTCCGGCCCGGCCGCAAGGGCCCGCGCAATGCCGATCCGCTGCGCCTGGCCGCCGGAGAATTCATGGGGGTAGCGTTCCAGGAACTCCGGCGCCAGGTTGACCGCCTGCAGCAGCTCGGCAAGGCGCTTCTCGCGGCCATCAGAATTCAGGTTTGTCAGGTGCTTGAGCGGCGCTTCCAGGATGGTCCTGATGGTCTTGCGCGGATTGAGAGAGGCAACCGGATCCTGAAAGACATATTGAACCTTGCGGGCGAGTGCATTGCGGTCCTTTTTTGCCAGTGCCGCAAGATCCTCGCCGTTGAAGGTGATCGAGCCGGAAGTCGGCAGATCGAGACCGACGACGAGGCGCGCGAGGGTGGACTTGCCGCAGCCGGACTCTCCGACGACACCCAGGGTCTCTCCCTTCTTTACATCGAGACTGAGACCCTGAACCGCGTGCACGGCGGGAAGATGACCGCCAAAGAGCTTCCGACCGCCGCCGAAAATGCGCTCGACATCCTGAATGGTCAGAAGGGCTTTGCTGTCCATTTGGTTCTGGCTTATCTCGTTCATGCGGTCGCTCCGGAATTCAGCGGAAAGAGGCAGCGCACACCGCGGGTTTCGGAAGACATCTCAAGGTTGATCTCACCGGTCCGGCAGGAGGTCTGTGCGTGCGGACACCGTTCGGCGAAGGCGCAACCGTCCGGCAGGTTGTTGACCACGGGCGGGCGGCCCTCGATTGCATCCAGACGACGGTCCGGCTCGCCCAGAACCGGCACGCATTCGATCAGCTTGGCGGTGTAGGGATGACGCGGGTTCGCCAGAACCTCCTCCGTCGTTCCCGTTTCAACGATCCGGCCCGCATACATCACCGCAACACGGTCACAAAGGGTGGAGACAACGCCGAAATCATGGGTGATGAACAGGATTGCAGCGTTCCGTTCGCGGCGCAGGCCGTTCATCAGCGTCAGGATTTGCGATTGCACGGTGACGTCGAGCGCGGTGGTCGGCTCGTCCGCAATCAGCACCTTGGCATCGTTGGCGAGCGCCATGGCAATGCAGACCCTTTGGCGCATGCCACCGGAAAGCTCGTGCGGGTAGGCGGACAAACGCTCCTTCGCATTCGGGATCCGCACAAGCGAAAGCAGTTCAACGGCCTTCTCCCGCGCTTTCGAGCCGGACATGGGTTGGTGGGTGGTGATCGCTTCCGTCAACTGATCGCCAACGGTGAAGAGCGGGTGCAGCGTCGACAGCGGATCCTGGAAGACATAGGCAACCGAACCGCCTCTGAGGTCCCGGATACGCCGGTCGCTTGCCGCAAAAAGATCTTCGCCGTCGAGATAGGCGGCACCGCCTGCAATCCGGCCGGGTGGTGTCGGCACAAGGCCCATGATGGACATGGCTGTTACCGACTTGCCGGATCCGGATTCTCCGACCACGCCCAGGCATTCGCCCTCTTTCAGGTTCAGATCAACACCGCCGACTGCCTTGTAAACGGAGCTGCCGATCTGGAATTCGGTGCGCATCTGACGGACATCCAGCACACCGCCCTTTTCCGAAGGCGCGGGGATCTCGTCTGCCTTGCGATGCACCGCTGTTCGAGAGACCGGCCGGGTGAGAGACCCGGCACGCAGGCGCGGGTCGAGGATATCGCGAACACCGTCGCCGAAGAGGTTGATACTCATGACCAGCGCAAAGATCATAAGGCCCGGAATGATGGAGACATGCGGCGCAGTGAAGAGGATCTTGCGGCCTTCACCCAGCATGGAGCCAAGGTCGGCCTGTGGCGGCTGGGCACCCAGGCCGAGGAAGGACAGGCCGGCCGTTTCGAGGATCATCCAGCCGACGGTCGTCGACATGGTGATGACGATGACCGGCAAGACGTTAGGCAGAATTTCCAGAAACAGGATTTGTACCGGCGACTTGCCGGACAGCCGTGCCGCATCAACAAACTCTCTTCGGGATAGCCCGAGCGTAATACCGCGAATGTTGCGGGCAAAGAACGGTATGTTGACGAGCGCGATGGCGTAAAGCGCGTTGAGCAGCCCAGGGCCGAGCACGGCGACGATGGCCAGTGCCAACAGAATGTAGGGAAACGCCATCACCATATCGATGCCGCGCATGATCAGAGTGTCTGTACGACCGCCGGCGTATCCGGCGACCAGTCCCAGAAGCGAGCCGAAGAAGGCAGCGATTATTGTTGCCGACAGACCGACGGCAAGCGATATGCGTGTCCCCCAGATCAGCCGCGAAAGGATGTCCCTGCCCAAGTGATCGGTGCCAAGCAGATGTCCTTCGGTAAGGACCGGCAGAAGTCGGTCTGCCGGGGCGGTAACGTCCGGGTTCGCCAGCGGCAGGATCGGCGCTGCCAGAGCGATAAGACAGATCAGCACCAGAACGACAAGGCCGCTGGTTGCCAGCGAATTGTTGAGCAGCAGCGCAAGTGTCCCCGGGCGCGAGGACTTTGCCTTCTCCTTGGAAGGGGCGCTCATGGTCGTGTCACTCATCAGCGCAACCTCGGATCAAGAATGGTCTGCACCACGTCTGCGAGCAGATTGAAGAGAACATAGGCGGCGGCGACCACCAGAACCCCGCCCTGGACCAGCAGCAGATCGCGGGTGGAAATGGCGGTCACGAGCATGGATCCGATGCCCGGCCACTGGAACACCGTCTCGATATAGACAGCACCGCCGATGACAAAGCCGGCCTGGATGCCAATGACCGGCACCACGCCGACGAGGGCCGACTTGAATGCGTGCTTGTAGATGACCTTGCGTTCCGACAGGCCCTTGGCGCGGGCGGTGCGGATATAGTCCTGACGCAGCACTTCCAGCATGGCGGTGCGCGTCAACCGGGCGATGACGCCGGTCGCGACCACCGAAAGCGTCAGCGCGGGCAGGGTGAGGTGATGGATCAGGTCGGGCAAGTCGCCGCCACCGTAGATCGCGTACATGCCGGACGCCGGAAACAGGCGCAGATTGACGGCAAAGACCAGAATCAGCAGCAGGCCGAGCCAGAAAGACGGAGTCGAGATACCGATCAGAACGAGCAGCGTGATGATCTTGTCCGCCCAGCCGTACTGACGGACAGCAGAGACAATACCGGCAAGAAGGCCGAAGATCGAGCACAGGATGAGCGAGGTTCCGGCCAGAATGAGGGTCGCTGAAAAGCGCTCCATCACTTCATCCAGCACCGGACGATTGAGCGTGTAGGAGCGGCCGAGATCACCCTGGAACAGGTTGCCGATCCAGATGACGTATTGCTCGAACAGGGTTTTGTCGAGGCCGAGATCGCGGTTGAGCTTGGCGACATTTTCCGGTGTCGCGTAGGAGCCGAGAATGGCAGTTGCCGGGTCTCCCGGGATCATCGCCATGATCAGGAAGACGATGATCGTCAGCCCGAACAGGACCGGGATGGCAGCCAGCAGACGCTTGGCGATATAGGAAGCCAATGGTCTCTCCCTCTTTCTGAGTGCGGCCGGCCATTTCCTGAAGCCTTGCCGCCTCCGCAACCTCATCCTGAGGAGCGCATTTATGCGCGTCTCGAAGAATGGGCGGCACACTCCGGAGCAAGTGGCCCATCCTTCGAGACAGCGCCTTGCGCTTCCTCAGGATGAGGGAGTGTTGTGTCGCCGGGGTGCGCCTTTACGTTTCCTTCGGCACTTGCTGCGTGCAGGTCCGAATACGAAAATCCCGGCGAACCATTCAAGGTCCGCCGGGAGACGTGTCGTCTTACTGAGGCTTCTTGACGTCCTGAAGCATCAGGAAGAAGGAGGGTTGCAGCTTGAAGTCTTCAACCGATGCCTTGGTGACGGCATTCTGTTTCCAGTTGGCGACGAAGACCCAGGGGGCGTCCTCCTGGACGATTTCCTGCATTTCCTTGTAGAGCCTTGCACGTTCTTCCTGGTTGGTTTCCTCGCGGGCATTTTCCAGAAGCTCGTCCACCTTGGCGTTGGAATAGTAGCCGGAGTTGAACCCGCCCTGTTCGGGCATCGCTTCGGTGCGCAGGGCCAGGAACGGAAGCGTGTCCGGGTCATTGGTCATCCAGGCCATTTCCGCCATGGAAGCCTTGCCTTGCAGACCCGGGTTCACTTTGCCGAGGAAGGTGTTCCATTCATAGGTCTCGATCTTGACCTTCATGCCGACGGCCTGGAGATCGGCCTGGATGGCCGTGCCCATGGCAACCGGGTCGAGCATGCCGGAGCCGCCTTCGGTGACATAGAAAGTAACTTCCTGTCCGGCGTATTCAGCTTCCTTCAGGAGTTCCTTGGCCTTTTCCGGATCGTAGGGATAGGGCTCCAGGCTCTCGTTGTAGGCCCAGGCAAAGGCAGGAGGTGTCGGCCCTGCTGCGACGTCGGCCGTACCTTGCAGGATGTTTTCCACCAGCGCCTTCTTGTTGATGGCGTAGTTGGCGGCCTGGCGTGCAGCCTTGACGTCAAACGGTGCTTCGCGGGTGTTCAGGATCAGGAACCAGACGTGAGGTCCGGCCTGTTCCAGCACCTTGAACGTTGAATCGTCCTTGAACTGCTGCAGGCTGTCCGGCGGGACTTCAACCATCACGTCCAGTCCGCCGGAGAGCATTTCGGCGATCCTTGTGTTGGCGTCGGTGATCGGACGGTAGATCAGCGCTTCCAGGTCCGGAGCGCCATCCCAGTAGTCTTCGTTCTTGACGGCAACCACCTTGGCGTTGGCTTCCCATTCCGCAAACTTGTAGGCGCCGGTACCGGAGGGATTGCGGCCGAAATCCTTGCCGTATTGCTTGACGGCCTCGGGCGAGACGATCAAACCCGTCGGATAGGCAAGGTTCGACAGGAATGGCGCGTAAGGGGCACTGAGGTTGAAGGTGACGGTGGTTTCGTTGTCGACGACCACGTCCTCAACAGTGGAGAAGAAGAAAGCGAGCGGGAAGGGACCCGTATCGTGATAAGGGTTTTCCTCGTTCAGCATACGGTCGAAGTTGAACTTCACCGCTTCCGCGTTGAAGGGGGAACCGTCGTGGAACTTGATGCCTTCACGCAGCTTGAACGTGTAGGTCTTGCCGTCTTCCGAAATGGTCCAGCTTTCGGCAAGGGACGGTTCGACTTCCAGAGTGCCGTCCTTGTAGCGCACAAGTCCGTCATACAAGTTCACCAGAATGCGGAAATCGTTCACCGCGGTGACGGCGTGCGGGTCGAGTGACTTGGGTTCCGCGATCTGGCCGACAACCAGAACATTGGGCGGAGTTTGCGCCTGCACCTGGGGTGCAAAGGCGAGGAAGGCCGAGGCGAAAGCCGCGGCTAGGAATCTTTTCATGACCATTCCCCTCGTTGTTTCTGATGAATAATTAATCATGATTAATTGCAATGCTGCAATAATTATTTCATATTTATTTTCGCTCGAGGGTTGTGCTCTCGATGCCAGATAAACGCTTAAGCGCTGATAAATAAGGGGGAAACAAGGATGCCGCAGCACGCAATCCGTATCGACCCGGAGCGTCTCAGAACGCTTCTCAACGGAGTGAATCGCTTCGGCTTTGTTCCTGAAACCGGCGGCTACACGCGACCAGGCTTCACTCGGGTCGATCTGGAGTGCAGGGATTGGTTCGAGGCACAGATGAGGGCCGACGATCTGCAGGTGTGGAGAGACGGCGCACTCAACCTGTTTGGCCGGTATGGACCTGAGGACGGGCCGTGCGTCATGGCCGGATCGCATCTCGACACCGTGGTCAATGGCGGGGCTTTTGACGGAGCACTCGGCGCCTGTGTTGCGCTGGAATGCGTGCGAACGATGAAGGATGCCGGAATAACGCCCCGGACAGCGATCGAAGTTGCCGCGACTTCCGAAGAAGAGGGCCGTTTCGGGGGCATGCTCGGCTCACAGGCCATAGCCGGGGCGATCACTCCGGCATGGATCGAGCAGGCGATTGATGCCGACGGGGTCCGGCTGCGCGATGCCATGAACAGTCTGGGTCTCGAACCGATGGACATCCTGAAAGCAGCCCGTCCGGCCGGTTCGATAAATGCCTTTCTGGAACTCCATATCGAGCAGGGGCCGGTTCTTGAAGCCGAAGAATTTCCTATCGGCATCGCCGAGGAGGTTTCCGGTGTCTGTTATCTGGAGTTGGAACTGACGGGAATCGCCAATCATTCCGGGACAACACCCATGCATCTGCGGGCGGATGCATTTGCCGGACTTTCCGAGCTTGCCGGGACAATTCCGGATCTGATCCAGATGCACGGCACCGACCAGAGCCGGTTTACCATTGGTCATGTCGAACTTTCGCCGAACCATCCCCACACGATTCCAGGTCGTGCAGTCTTTTCAGTGATTCTGCGTGACACGTCGGAAGAGATAATGGTCGGGCTGAAATCGCGTTTTCTGGAAAGCGCCGACATTGTCGCCAACCGGCACCGACTGAAATTGAACAAGACCGAGAGGAGCTGGTTGTCACCGGTTTCGCTGGATAGCGAGCTTGCCGACAAGCTCGCCGACCTTGCCGAACGTAACGAATTACCGGCGCGGCGTATGCCTTCCGGAGCCGGTCACGATGCCCAGACAATGCAGTCTTTCTGCCCTTCCGGGCTGATCTTCGTTCCCAGCCGGGCCGGCATAAGCCATGCTCCCGAAGAACACAGCGACTGGTCGGATATCGAGAAGGGGGCGAACCTCATGCTGCAGGCGTTGCTCGACTTGTCCGGCTAACCTGTTTGCTGGTGTCTGCCGGCTTCTGCAACTTTCGCTCTTTCAATGCCGCGCGGGCTCGGCTAGGCTTTTCAAAAGTAAAGCATATCGTTCCTGGCGGGCGCGCCGCCACAAGTGTTGCAAACAGACAGTCCCTATCCATTTTTCAACGGGGGTGCCATGGTTGATCGGATTGCCGGACTAAGGGTCCGTATTGCCTTGAGGTCTGCCGCGACGGTCGGCCTCGTATGCCTTTTCCCGTTGTTACAAGGTTGTGCGCTTTCCGATGCGCCGGTGCTCTTCCCGAAAGGGCCTATCGCGTTGGCGGAACGGGATCTGCTGTTCACGGCATTCGGCATCATGATGATCGTCGCCATTCCCGCGATCATACTAACGCTGCTGTTCGCCTGGCGATATCGCAAGCGTAATGGCAACACCGCGGATTATGCGCCCGAGTGGGATGGTTCCTGGGGCATTGAAGCCGTGGTCTGGCTGGTTCCAGCTGCAATCGTGATTGTCATCGGAACCATTGTCTGGGATGCGACCCACAAGCTTGACCCTTACAAGGCCCTGGCGTCCGACAAGCCTGCTTTCAAGGTGCAGGCCGTCGCGCTCGACTGGAAATGGCTGTTCTTATACCCGGAACTCGGCACGGCCAGCGTGAATGAACTGGCCTTTCCCGCAGACAGGCCGCTGACCATCGAGATCACTTCCGACACGGTCATGAATTCATTGATGATCCCCGCACTCGGCGGCCAGATCTACGCCATGGCGGGCATGCGCTCCGAACTTAACCTGATTGCAGATGGTCCAGGCACCTTCAACGGCCGCAACACAATGTATTCCGGCGATGGTTTTTCCGACCAGCACTTCAAGGCTCATGCCATGAACGAAGCGGATTTCGCCGCCTGGAAGGAAAAGGCAACAGGATCCGCTGATGTGCTGGACGCCAAGACGTATGTGGACCTGCACAAGCAGAGCGTTGCCGATCCAGTCCGGCATTATTCGTCTTACGAGACGGATCTCTTTTCGATCATCCTGCGCAAATACGCGCCGATTGTCGGCCCTTACGAAAGCAAGGCCGCCGAACTCATCTGCCGGGGGGCTGTTTGATGCTGGGACGTCTTACGATTGAGGCCCTGCCGTTCTATTCCTGGGTGGCCATGGGTGGGGCGGCAGTAACCGTTGGCGGCGGCATTGCCGTGTTCCTGCTGATCACCTGGCTGCGCGCATGGAAAGTTCTCTGGACAGACTGGCTGACCAGCGTCGATCACAAGAAGATCGGCATCATGTATGTGGTGCTGGCTCTGGTGATGCTGGTGCGCGGGTTTGTCGATGCCCTCATGATGCGCGCGCAACAGGCGGTTTCCCTGAACAGCGAAGGTTACCTTCCGCCGGAGCATTTCGAGCAGATCTTTTCCTCTCACGGCACCATCATGATCTTTTTCGTGGCCATGCCGTTCCTGACCGGGCTCATCAACATCATCGTGCCGCAACAGATCGGCGCGCGGGATGTCGCCTTTCCGTTCCTGAATTCCGTCAGCCTCTGGATGACGGCAGCCGGTGCCGGGCTGGTGCTGATATCGCTTGTGGTCGGCAAGTTCTCTCAAGCCGGCTGGACCGGGTATCCGCCATACTCCGGGGCTGAATACAGTCCGGGCGTGGGGGTCGATTACTGGCTATGGGCGCTGATCATCAGCGGGGTAGGCAGTACGCTCTCAGGCATCAACTTCATCGTGACCATCGTCAAGAACCGCTGCCCGGGCATGACTTTCATGCGCATGCCGATGTTCACCTGGACAACACTGTGCATTTCCATCCTGATTGCCTTCGCCTTTCCGGCGCTGACGGTGGTCGCCGGTCAGTTGACACTCGATCGCACGCTTGGCTTCCATTTCTTCACCAACGGTGACGGCGGCAACATGATGATGTTTGCCAACCTGCTGTGGATCTGGGGTCATCCGGAGGTCTACATCCTGATCTTGCCGGCCTTCGGTATCTTTTCCGAAGTGGTGGCGACATTCTCGCGCAAGCGGCTGTTCGGTTACACTTCCCTGGTCTATGCGACCGCCTGTATCGCGCTGCTGTCGTTCACAGTCTGGCTGCACCACTTCTTCACGATGGGCTCGTCTGCCAATGTGAATGCCATATTCGGCATCGCGACGATGATCATCGCGGTGCCGACGGGGGTGAAGATCTTCGACTGGCTGTTCACCATGTACAAGGGCCGGATCGAGTTTCACACGTCCATGGTCTACACCATCGGCTTCATGGTGACCTTCGTCATCGGTGGCGTGACCGGGGTGCTGCTGGCCCTGCCGCCCGCCGACTACCTGATGCACAATTCCACCTTCCTGGTGGCGCACTTCCACAACATGCTGATCCCAGGCGCTCTTTTCGGTTATTTTGCCGGCATGAACTACTGGTTCCCCAAAGCCTTCGGTTTCAAGCTGGACGCCAAATGGGGCATGCGGTCCTTCTGGTGCTGGATCATCGGTTTCTATCTGGCCTTCATGCCGCTCTACGTCCTTGGCTTCAAGGGCATGAGCCGGCGGATGGAGCATTATGCCGATCCCACCTGGCAACCCTATCTGATCGTCGCTGCGATCGGGGCTCTGTTCGTCCTGTGCGGCATCGCCTGCATCGCCATCCAGCTTTACGTTTCGGCCAGGAAATGGGGATCCGCCAGGGACATCACGGGTGACCCGTGGAACGGACGTACCCTGGAATGGGCGACGTCCTCTCCGCCAGCTGCCTATAACTTCGCGGTTCTGCCCGAGGTGACCGATATCGACGCGTTCCACGACATGAAGATCCGGGGGGAGGCCTATCAGCCACCGCAGCATTACGAAGACATCGTCATGCCGAAAAACACCTGGATCGGCCCGGTGCTTGGTGCGCTGGCCTTTGTGCTCGGTTTTGCCTTCATCTGGTACATCTGGTGGCTCGTCGCCCTGAGCTTCGTGCTGTCCCTCGTATGTGTCGGTATCCGGGCGTCCGACGACAACAGCGAATTCGTGTTGCCTGCAGCAGAAGTCGCCCGGATCGAGCGTGAACGCCTCGCTCAGATCTCGCCGGCCGACCTGCACGACATGCGCGATTTTATGCCGCGCGGTGCCGCCTCTGGCGCACCGTTGTCCGGAACGGTTTGAGGGAGGGGCCGATGTCTGCTGCAACCATCCTTGAAGAGGAAGAGAAGCACTCCCTTCATTCCAGGGAATTCGGATTCTGGATCTATCTGATGACCGACGCGGTCATCTTCGCGCTGTTGTTTGCGACCTACGCTGTCCTGTCGGAAAACTCCGCAGCGGGTCCGACGTCAAAGGAGCTCTTTGATCTCAGCAGGACTGCCGTTGAAACCGGCTTGCTGCTGGTCTCCAGCCTGACCTTCGGGATGGCGAGCATCGCGCTGATGAACGACCAGAAGGGCCGCGTGGTCCAATGGCTCTTTGTGACCTTGCTGCTCGGCTTCGCGTTTCTGGCAATGGAGCTGAGTGAATTTGCCGGCATGATCGAAAAAGGTGCGGGTCCGGAGGTAAGCGGCTTTCTGTCCGCGTTCTTCACGTTGGTGGGCACACACGGACTGCACGTTGCGTTCGGGGCACTCGGGATCGTGGTTATGATTGGCCAGATCATGGTCAAGGGCCTGACGCCGCCGGTTCGTTCCCGGTTGATGCGGCTCGGGCTGTTCTGGCATTTTCTCGATATTGTCTGGATCGGTATCTTTTCGGCGGTCTATCTGCCGGGCGTTCTATAGGGGGCACATATGAACCATTCCGCTGAACGCAGCCTGTCTACCTATCTCACCGGGTTTGTGCTTGCAGTTGTGCTGACGACAATTCCCTTCGCCCTGGTCTGGGGCGGTCTGCTCACAGGCAGTGCCGTATATTTCGTCATCGCCGTTGCCGCGGTTCTGCAGGTGATCGTTCACCTGGTATTTTTTCTACACATCGACCTGAAATCCACCCCGGTCGAAAACCTGTTCTTTCTGGCCTTTGCCGCGGTGCTCATTTTCATCATGGTCGGCGGCAGTCTCTGGATCATGATGGATCTGCACCACCGCATGCAGTGAATGCCTGGTCGCCATTGAGGCGTCTCGCCGCAATCGACGACCAGCCTGTCCGAAAGGGAGAATGACATGAGATGCTATCGCAATCCGCTTGCCGGAAGTCTTCTGGCCGCAGGGCTGATGCTGGCCGCTACCAATGGTGCACTTGCCGACTGTCAGGCGGACATCGACAAGGTTGAAAATGCCGTTACCCACTCCGAGAGGGAAGGTATCGACATCACTGTTGCAGAGAAGATGCGCGCACTGCTCCAGGAAGCGAACAAGGAACGGCACGCAGGCAACGAAGCAAAATGCCAGGAGCTGATCAACCAGGCAAAATACATCGGCGACGTGGAATGACGAACGATAATGTATCTGTTCCACTGGTCGGTTTGCTGCGCTTGAGGTAAGAGAACCCGTTCCGGAACAGGTGTGGGGAAACATGATTTCGGTCGTTCTTGGATGAAATCGTGCCGGGACATGGCGATTGTGGGCGCCGGCATTGCCGGCTCGATCGCAGCTCTGGAACTTGCTGATCGCGGTAACCGCGTCGTGCTTTACGATGCCGGGGCAGAACCGCTGACTGCGGCGTCGCTGGTCAACGAAGGCAAGATCCATCTCGGGTTCGTTTACGGCGGGGACAGTTCAGGTCTGACCGCGCGGCGCATGATCGACGGCGCGCTTCAGTTTCGGTCCATCGTGTGCCGGTGGATGGGGCAAGACCTGTTCGCTTCTTCCGTAACGCAGCCATTCGATTATGCCGTTCCCGAGGGGTCTCAGCTTTCCGCGGGTGCGGTAGAACAGCACTTTGTGCTGGTGCAGGATATCCTCCGCGAGCGGCTAGCGGCACCAAATGCAGACTACCTCGGCGAAGTGGATCTGCCCGCCTTCCGGCGCCTGACCTCCCATCCTTATGGCTCCGAAGCTGGCAAGATCGAGGCGGCCTTCGGAACGCCGGAACGATCCGTCGACACGCGAGCCATTGCTGCTTCACTGCGCGCAGCGGTTCTTTCTCACCCGCGAATCGAGTTCCAGTCCAATCACAGGGTGACGCGTTTCGAGACAAGCCGGTCCGGATGGCAAGTGGTTGGTGCACATCGCGCTGACGGACCATTCGACCGGGTGCTCAACGCCGCCTGGGAGCAGCGCCGCTTTCTTGATCATGCCAGCGGCTTTGCTGATGATGCCTCGTGGTTCCTTCGCTACAAGATGGCGGTGCTGCTGCCGGATGTTGTCGAAGATCTGGTGAATGTTACGCTCATGTTGGGGCGATACGGGGATGTCGTGCGGTATGGGTCAGGCCGGGTGTATCTGTCCTGGTACCCGTCGATGATGCTCGCCAGCACACGCGACCTTTTGCTTCCGCACCCAGAGATCGCTTCTTCCCGAAAGGCCGAAATTGTGCGCAGTTCCGTTGCCGCACTTGCGGCCTACTATCCGAAGTTAGCTGAGTTCCTGCGCTTTCCCGAGATGGACGAAGCACCGTTGATCGGCGGAGTTATCGACGCAAGGGGCGCAAGTGATATCGACGATCGCGTAAGCGATCTGCACAAGCGCAGCAGAATAGGCCCCAGCCTCCTGGCGGATGGTTATTGCAGCCTTGATCCGGGCAAATACACGACCGCACCGATGTTCGCGCTTGAAGCGGCGGACACGCTGGCATCTTCAAGCCGGGTTCATCAAGTCATCGCCTCATGAAGTTTCCTGCAATATGGCCATGGAAACGGCCTCGTCTGACAATCTGTATTCCTGCCTACCGGCCGAACGGGTTTCTGGAACGGGTGCTTGCGTCGGTGCAGGAGCAGAGCTTTCGCGACTTTCGTGTTGTCATTTCCAATGATGGCGGTTTCGAACGGGAAACCTTCGAACCGTTCCGGCGCATGGCAAACGTGCGTATCTACCATCAGCGGAGACGACTCGGCTGGGTGGAAAACGCCAATTGGCTGATCAGAAGGGTAAGGACGCCGTATTTTGCCATCCTGCCGCAAGACGACACCATTGAGCCGGACTATTACGCCGCGCTTGTGGATCTTCTGGAAAAGACACCCGCTGCCGGAAGCGCTTGCACCGCAATTCAGACCGTCGGCAGGTCGGATGAACACATCATCCACAGCAAAAGCGTGAGCGGAGACCTGGAAGCGCGGGTCAGGCAGGTGTTCGGGATGAGTTATGCCGGCGTCAGTTTTCGGGCGGTCAATCGGACACCACCAAACCTTCGTGATCTGACCGTTCCCGGAAACCGGTTCGACAACATGTTCGCCGACAGTACCTGGATCATGCGCCAGGCGATCCAGGGAGAAATGCTTTATCTCGACCGGCCGCTCTACAGGAAGCTCTACCACGACGGCAACACTCACACGAGCTGGCTGGAAACACCGGCGAAAACCCTTGCATCCGCCTGGATGCGTTATTGCCAGCAAATGGCACTCTATGCGGCACGGTCCGTGGCTGACGAGTACCAGCGCGAGGCCATATTCGATCTTGCCTGCGAGCGGGTCTTTTCCAGAAACAGCGAGTTGAGACCGCTAGCCGTCGGCGCGGCATTCGACGCGATCTGGAGCCAGAGCGAACTGGATCTGCGCCAGGAAGGTATGAAGAAGATGCTGCGGCGTTCAGTGATGCAGCGCCAGGGTAGCTGCAACGCGTGGCGAAAACATATGGTCCGCGTCGCCTGAGGCACGCGATAGCACAGTGCCTGCGGCGAGCGGCACAATAGAGTTTCAAGCTGAATGGGGGGAATGGTGCCGGCAGCAGGATTCGAACCCGCGACCCCGAGATTACAAATTTATATTTTGTAGTTTTCGCAAATTTCTTGAAGTATGACTATCTTTGATATCTAATTGTTTCTGTTGATATTTCTTCCTTATTGCTCTGGACGACGCTTCCGTCAATTTGGTTGCGCTTGGACGCCATATGGACGCCACTTTGGATTCGGCTGGAGCGAATAGAAATTACAGAGACGCATGAAATGAAAATTTCCAAACGCAGTGTTGATGCATTGGTTCCCAAGGGTGAGCGGTACTTTGTGTGGGACGATATTCTCAGTGGCTTTGGTCTCAGAGTTGGCCCCAGCGGTCGGAAGACATTCATTTGCAGATACCGCAATGGCAACGTCCGCCGGCAGGTCAAACTCGGCAACTTTGGAACACTGACGGCAGAAGAAGCACGTGACGCAGCCAAGAAGGTGCTTGCGAGCGTTACGCTCGGAGAAGACCCGGCTGCGGAGAGGGATGCGAAGCGAGAGGCCGTGACTCTTTCGAAACTCGTAGAGCTTTTCGTTGCGGGACACGGTCCGAAACTGAAAGCTTCAAGTCTGGCGGCCTATCAATCAGCCTTCAATATTCATGTGTTGCCAGTTTTAGGAAAGCGTCCGGCCGAAGCAATTACCACAAAGGAACTCAATAAGATCCATATTGGCCTCGTTGAACATCCATTTCATGCAAACAGGGTTATCGCATATCTTGGCAGTGTTCTAAGCTGGGGGGCAGAAAACGGCTATCTCCCTGAGAATTTCAATCCGACCCGTGCCGTTAAGCGCTTCAAGGAACAGGGACGTCAACGCTATTTGAGCGAAGAGGAATTAGGTCGGTTGGGCAGAATGCTCGTCCTTGCCAAAACTGCGGGATTGCGATGGACCATCAAAGCAACAGGTGCCAAACGCAAGCACGTGGCCAAGGAAAATCAGACGATTGTTTATCCAACTCATGTCACCAACGCCATTCGTCTCCTATTGATGACGGGCTGCAGACTTCGCGAAATCCTGCACTTGCAATGGAAGGGAGTAGATCTCGTTCGAGGCTTGCTGTTTTTGCCAGATTCCAAATCGGGTCAGAAAACGGTGATCTTAAATCGGTCGGCGATTTCAATTTTGGAATCAATGAAACGAACCAGTAGTTACGTCATACCAGGCGATATTCCAGACAAACCAAGACACGATCTCAAACGTCCGTGGACACACATCCGAGCAGCTGCAGAACTGGAGGATGTCCGATTGCATGACCTCAGACACACCCATGCTAGCATTGGAGCCATGGCAGGGTTCGGCTTACCCATCGTAGGTAAGTTGCTTGGACATGCGTCTCCACTGACCACTCAGCGGTATGCTCATATTGCGGACGATCCGGCTCGTAGAGCGTCTGATGCCATAGGCAGCGCACTTGAGCGGATGATTGGTGTAGGGTCGTAAACGAGCCTCACCAAACTCCCGCTTTTGCACCAAAGTTTTGGGGGGCCTGATGAAGTGGGCAGAAAATCTTTGTAATACAAATACCTAAATGGCTTTGTGTGCAAATTGTATACACAAATATCGTCAAAAATAATTGCACAGCCGACGGTCGCCATCCATCAAATCGGTTTGTTTCTGGATGAGCATATCCGCGTGGAAGTTTGGCGCACACGGTTCGAGAGCGTGGAGGAAATGCAGACGGTTCTCGACGAGTACCTTGTCTACTACAATACCAGGCGTCCGCACAACGACCGCTGCATGAACGGCAGAACCCCGGCCCAGACATGCAAGATCGGCCTGCCCGAAAACCAGTAGAAGAGGGAGAAGGCAACACGCAAAACCAAAGCCGCATAACCCGTCCCAACGAGCGACAACTGTCAGGTCAATACAGTTTCAGTACACATTGAAAGTAGTTCAAAGTGTATTTAGGGTCAGTAATTAGTCTTGGTGGTAACTAAAATTCGACGTCCTTAGATGGTTCAAAAATTTAGTTTCGTGTTAGCCGCACTTACGAACAGGTTGGTAATCTAGGCCCTTTTTTTGTTACACAATTTAGCAGACTTAAAAAGGCGCTATGTTTCTTAACAAACCACAATGAAGTATATTTCGCTCGCCTGTAAGAACATTAAATATTGATGCAATATTTTTCACTACATCTCGGATCATTGAAAGATATAATATACAAAAAACGAATTTTATCACTTGATGTTGGCTTTATCTACTTAAATTGCCATTTTGGGCTGTAGCCTCGTCAAGGACTTCTAAAAAATTCTTGCACTGGTTGTGTTTATGTAATACCATGGTTAACTAAGTAAAACTTCGTTTTTCTTTTTTAAAGTCTGAGTTAATAGTTGGGAATATCAGGCTTCGAAGTTTTCATTAATTTATTATTTAGTTTGGGAAGTGCTTTAAGAATGTAATACCTAGCAACTAGGAGATGTGCATGACCTGGGGGGTCTCAATGCGGCGTCGAACATTTCTAGGGCTTGTGAGTGCGGGCGCTGTTGTTCGGCCTTCTTTCGCTGAAAACGTTCTTTTCGAGTATCTTAGGATCATTCCTGTGAGATCGAAGGGGCGCATTGCAGCGATAGAGTTGGAATTGCGAACGTCTCCCAAGGTGGTCGGGTTGCGACATGCGCAGATCCAGAAGTTTAGGATAGAAGCCGGCGATTTTTCCACGTCTGCTTTGCAGTCAAATGAAAATGCTTTCTCGTCGATGAATACGAGCGGGCAGGCGTATTTTGAGATTACAAATCTTCGTTGGGCAAAATACAAGGAAAGCTCAAGTTCAAATAAGAAATATGAAATCCGAGAGCCCAATTTCGACAGGAATGGTTTTGTCAATATTAATGCCACCCCGGTTTGCAAAGTAATAAATGCGGATTTTCTCGGTATAGGTTCAAAGGCGAGCTCGCGATATGAGGTCTCGTTTAAATTCAGTTTCAATAAGTCTTCGCGGCAATGGTTCGTTACTCCTGAATGCAATTTTTTTCATATTGCTGATAGTGGGCCTGTCTCCCTTACCTTCAAACCGGTTCAGCTGATCGATTTTTTTTCAGGTCAAAGAGCTGCAAGACTAACCATTGGAAAAGAACACATTAAAGGAACATTTTCTCGACTGGTTGGAATGGATGTTTCGGCTTCGAGTGATTCATGGCTTAGTTTTGGACCTGAAGACACGCTGATTGTTGACGGCTCGGTTGGTCCCAGCAACCGAAAATGGACGTTTTGGTTACAAGGCCGTCGTAATTCTCGCGACTACTCAATTCTCGAGGGACGTTTTCGCTTCAGATCAATAAAGTATTGGATGGAAAACTCTGGCGAGAGTTCCAGTCGACCTTACGCAGTGTTGAGCTCATTTGTACAAGCTCCGAGCGAACAAACTTGGTCGGGTTACTCCTCAACCAGACTTATGTTGGATCTGGCGCATACGGAAGAAGAAAGTGAAAACGCCAACGTCGAATTTTCCGTTTTAGAGCCGGAGGGGCAGAAAGGTTCACTGCGCCGCCAGTCAAGAATTAAGGTGTCCACCGGGGGCAACGTCCGCTTGGAAGTTGAGCACGGTGGACGGACTATTTTTGCGGCCCAACGTGCGAATGACCAAGACCTTCAAGTGAGTATTCAGGCGGAAAGTCAAGTGTCCGGCTTACCCCGTCGGGTTGAGTGCCATGTGAGCTGGAAGACTACCGACAAGAGCCTAGGTGCGACCGTCTTTTCAGTGGGCATTGGGGAGGTCGGCATCGTTCCTGAAGGCAGCAAGCTGGCTTTTGTACTTGGCGCTAAGGCTATTGAGAAATTCAGGTTCGATAGTGTCTTGTGCGACCTTCCGGTCCGTCTTGCTGAAGAGGATACGCAGAATGAAGATCAAAACCGTGCCGATAATTCAACGGTGCCACCGCCTCCGGGTGCTCCAACTGGCCCGGTTTTTAGTACCCTGAGCTGGCCGGTTTCTAAGGCTAGGCCGCCAATAAAGTTTGAACTTCGCGATGTTCCATTGGCAGACCAACCTAACCTCCCACCACTTGCCGATGGCGAAAAGGAAATAGACCGGCCCGTCAACCGAATGCTGCTCGATTGGCACACAGAGCACGGCCCCGGGGAAGCAATAGAGGTTCTGGATGTTGGTCTCGAAGATGCCGAGCTGCGAGTGCGCCGTCCAGCTGACAATCTCCATCTTGTTTTTGGATTTTTCAATTTTCGACTGCGTCAGGCGGGAGCCAGACCGGAGCTAATTATTCGTCCGAAAAAAGGGGCTGAGCTTAGTCAGGTGCTAAATCAGGCACCGGACAGACCGATACTGAGCGTTACCGTTCCTGGTGGTCATGTGCTCAAGGAAGCCTTTGCCGAAACATTGGTAACGCCGGCCGACTACCCGCCCTTCGACATGGCAGCGGTGTTTGAGGCAGCTGAGGGTGAGCAAAAGCACGAACTCAAGAAAAAACTAGAAAGATTGCGATACGCCGACGTTGCGGAGCGAGCTACGCTACGCCAAGAACTTCAGGACCAGTGGCTAGAAATACTTAAGACAGAGAATAGCAAAAAAGCGGAGGAGTTCATTGAGTTTCAGAACCGACTGAAGGCTGAGATCGACAGTGTCAATAATGGATTGAAGGCAGATCATTCTCCTCTTCACCGTGCTTGGGTGAGGCTGTGGCACGTCACTACAAAGGGTATGTTCAAGGCTCCCGAAATCCCCGCGGACCAAGCGGTGTATCTTGGTCCGGATTTTTTCGATCGCGATGTTTACTCGATCGCCGAACTCATCGCCGAAACGCAACCACCTTTTCTCGCTGCAAGGTTGAAGACCCGACTTTTAAAGGTAGAAACGACTGGTGAGGTTCAACGCGCGCGACAGAATGAATTAAAGGCACGTGGACTGCTAGGCAAAACACTGACGAAGGAGCAGGGTCGTCAGGTTGAACTTGCTATCGCTGATGCGAAAATGCGCGTAGATCCATTCTTTGCGCTCTACAGTAAATTTCATGCGAAAACCAGAAAATCGGTATTCGCAGGTGCCAATCGGGAAGGTTTACTAGGTCACACTCATCTTGAAGAATTCTACCTGGCTTACAGATCAGTTACATTTCCAGAAGTCGCAAGATCGCGGCATGGGGGGGCATCGCGCTTATGCCTATTCTGGGACCTAACATCGGAACAAACCGACGCCGCCGATTATTCTCTGACCAGATTGCTTGACTGGGGCGGTGCCGAATTGTCCGTGCCCCGCCGAGCGCAGCGCCTGTTCGAGATCGATGACCAAAATAGACGGCGGGAGCTTATCGATGACGCAGCCACGTTGCGACATCAAGGCATACTGCCTAATCCGGTGGGAACGATCGCTTCACGCATGGCGGAGGTCTACGCTAATGCGCGAGGAGAAATCGAGCCGTATGAAACTTCGCTTGCGTTACTGTCGCGCCTGTCTTTCTCAGTCGCACAGGACGCTGCACTCGAGCGCATTCATCCAGCGCCCTTGTCTTTCTACGATCAAGACGGGGAAACGGACGATGTCGCTGGGGTCCCGATCTGGACAGTGTCGATTGGTACCGAGGCCCCAAAGCCTGCCCTTAAAGCGATTACTTCGCCGGACTTCCGACCCGAAGTATTCCTTAGTCTGGCAATGGAGGGGCATCCGCAACAGAAAAAACTGCAATCGTACTTCCTACCTCCGACCCGTGGTGACGAGGCGCCATGGTATCGTCAGCGTCCCAAATTCGTGGATGGCCAACTTTTCCTGCCCGACCCATCTGACAGGCCGGATGACTGGAAGTTCCGGGCGGCAATTAGTCCTTATGTGCGACACGCGTTGGTGGAGCAATCCGTCTATGGCCGCCCTGGCATAGGAGCGCTGCCTCTGGATCCACAGGACGTGGTAAACAGTGGTGGCACGGCTCCGCGAAACGGTTCCGGATCTGCTTCTCCAGAGCTTGACGAGAGCATCAACGCTGCGGCCTTCCTAGCACCCGAAGGGTTTGGGCTTGTTGATGTGAAAACAACCGACACGGTCGGCGACCAGACTGTCAATGTATTACAGACCATCCTGCGTCCTCAGGTACTTAATTTTAGTGAAGTGACCCTGACGCCGATGGGACCGTCAATGTCGCTTGATGCCACTATGCAACTTCAAGCTCCAGCTCTTAGGAATGACAACCAAAGGGCTTACCCTACCACATCCGTCCAGGCAGTTCGTTCCGAAATCACCCTTGGCGAGGACGAACGCACGTCAGTCGTTGAGAAGGGATATCTCTTTCCTCTCGGTAATAAAGCTATCCGAGTGATCTCCACGCAGCCGGAAGTAATCCGACCGGAGCGAGCCGACCGGCGAAATGAACCGGCGGCCTACGAGATCCAGCGAACCTGGATTGCCGTCACTGAACCGGAAAAGTCTCTTTGGTACGGCCAGCCGCTGGCGGGCCGAGAGTGGCCCGTTGAAAGGCTGGAGATCCTCGACAAACGCACGCCTGATCTCGTTGCGCCGGATGAAGACCCGCTGCTCCGCTACGAAGGGCAGGGCGCAACTGCTCCTCAGAGTTCGTCTGAAATGGTGCTGCCATCTGGTCGGATAGATCTCGGTCCTGGGAGCGAAGGGCTTGTATTCTGGCCAAGGATAGGCGCTGATGAGGAATTCACCTTTCAGTTCGAGGTGCAGTTCGAAGGCAGCCCCGACACGGTAATGGTCCCATTAATTTTTGTCGATTTCCAGGCAATGATCTCTGCGCGGACCATGCAACGCGTTGCGGATTACTATAACAGCATCACCGCGTTCACTGGAACGGGTGCGAACAAGAAGCCGGATCCCGCATCTCTGCGTGTGATTTCACACAACCAAGCCCGACGGCGCTACGCGCGCGAGCTCAAAGACGGAGATTCAAGTTATGAGACGCTCTATTGGGTGTTGGGCGCGGAAGGACGTCTTACAAATAGCGACGATGCCTCGGCGCCGGACACCTTCACCGACTTGGACCAAGCGCTAAAAAAAGGTCGGGACCTGCGCTCTGCACGCGTTACAGCCCTCCAAGAGCAGCACGACAATTTTGTCTATGGACCATTGCTAGCCCAGACGGACCAACCGCCGTTCTATCCGTTTTTGCAGATGGCTCAACTGCGGCTCGATCGGATTGCGCGCCAGACAGGAGCACGCTTAGGTCCCGTTGTCGAGGCAACCTTCGAAAAGAGTTATCTGAAGCGCAAAAAGGGAGACGACCAGAAACCCAGCGCGCTAAGGCTGCCAAATGAAATGACCCCCGATGTGGTTCTGGCTATTCGTAAGCCGGCTCGGCTTGAAGTAAAGGCGCGTGGAGACAGGGTCGGCGCGATCGGCAGACCAGCCGGGGATCTGGTCGGTCTCGCTCGTCGCGAAGGCCCCTTTTTTCTGGGAAGGGAAACGGAGCTTATTAAAACGCTTAAAAACCTCGTCCGGGACCCTGTGGTACCCTTGAGTTTTACGGAACACTTGTCTCCTCCACCAGACGCTGGGGGACAAGAAGTCCGTCTGAAAAGGGGACGAGAGGTGCGCGTCGCCTCCAGTTCGAATGAATGGCTGCGGTCTTTGCTTGTTCCAGCACAGGTGTCGGTTTCCGGTGGAGGGTGCTCTGGTGACCTTGGTGAGATCATAAAAAGCCTGCTCGGCGACGAGGACATGCTGCTGTTGGGGTTTATCAAGCTGTCCGATCTGATCTGCGGGATAGCGGCAACCTTCGCGGACAGCATTCCAACAATCAAAGAGACCGTCGAAGTGGGTCGAGATCTGGTCGATGATGCAGTCGATACTATCCAGAAAAATGTTCTCGGGCCTTTGACGGAAGTGGTGGCCGAAATTGAGCAACGCTTCGAGGACGCGGCGCAACTCGGTGGACTCACCTCGCGGTCAGGGATTGACCTCATCGATGTTTATCCTGAGGTCAACGGCAATCTGGAAGACCTTAAGAGTGCGCTTCGGGTGTCCGCAACAGCGCAAACCAGCGCATTCTACAATTCGCTCAATAGCGTTCGTGTCTCGGCTTATGCGTTAATAAAGGCGTTAGACGACGTCGCGCGCGACCCTATTTCGCCGCTTCAGGACCAACTCCAGGAGAAATTCAGGTCGCAATTTCTTAATACGGAATTCATCGAAAAAGTCGACGGGCTTTTTGAAGACATCGCAACTGGCGCTGCTGATGCTTTGCAAGCGCTGAACAAGCTGGACCAAGATGCACTCCAAGTTGTCAAGCAACAGCTAGAGATCAAGGCCGCAAGCCTTGGCGGCCTGATCTTTACCCCCGCGGCGCGGCCTGACGCGGGTGCACGTTCATTTTTTGAAGACACTGCGATCGGTGAGACCAGTGACGCACTGAAAACCTATGTTACCGAAAGCGCAGAGTTGGCGGTAAGAGAGGTATTTGGGCCGTCGAAAACGGTGTCTGAGCTGTCCGTGCGTTTGCATGACGGCGTGGATTGGGAAACATACAGGCGCGGTCGTCTTGATGCATTACGCGCCTTGCTCGATGACGCGGCGGGTCAGGCACAGATTAAACTCACCGATCAAGGCGAACGGATACTTCGGCCTTATCTCGACGCGTTTAAGTTTCTTGATGACAAGATCAGTAAGGTCGCAAAGGATATCCAAGACGCCAAAGCAGAACTCAAAACCTATCTCGAGCAGGAAAAAGCAGCGCTCGAAGTTGAGCTTCAACAGCAGCAAGCGCTGCTGCTACGGCAGATTTTCGGCGTCAGCACTACTGAATTAATGAGCGCTGTCCAGACCGTGAACGCAGCGTTGGAAAAGGCCAAGAGTGGTAAGCCAAAGGATATCTTGAAGGGCGCCAACGATGTTTTCCGGCTGGTTGACCGCTTGTATTACCAAGGAAATCTTCAGGCTGAGGTCAACGCTATAACGGACGAATTCGTCAAAGCTGCTGAGGGAAAAGCAACAACTCTGATACAGGATTCAACAGGCCTGATTCTGGAAGCGCTCTGCGTCTATCAAGAAGTTACCAATCTCTTGGTCTCGGGAGTGAAGAATTTCTCGTCCATCGAACTTAACCTCGGCGACTTGGCCGCTAAATTCGAAGTATTGGCGACAAAGGACCGCAATAAGGAAGAGAGTGACGAGGCTAAAACTGCCGAAAAAGCTTATGAGCGAGCACTGCAGGATCTGAAATCGGCTCTGTTGATCACCGTTGGCAGGGAGAAACTTGATTTGTCACAGTTTCCCCTTGAGATGACCAACCAGATTCGCAAGGCAGAAGCTACGATCAATGAGGCAACCAAAACACTCGCCAACTCCGCAGAAATGGGCCTGCAGCAGGCCGCGAAACGCATCGACATGGCACTCGACGGCTATCGTCGCCAAGCTCTTTCTTCCGTTTCGGCGCTTTTCCGGGCCGTTATGCAGCTAAGCAAGGCTACTGATCTGACCGATATCGGGGTCGAAGATCTGTGTCCCGTCACGTACCGTAAGCAACAAAATCTGCTGAAAATCAGTCTTGAAGGCAAGTTGGCGCTGCAGTTATCAGCCATGCGGAATTACGCTGATCGAGTTGTCGCGCTAACCCAGGAACTCTCGAGATCCATTGATCGGTTTGTGGATATTCTAGGCTTCAATTTGACGGCTCTCCTCGAGGAAATCTCTGGCGCGCTGACGGACCTGACTGAAACGGAACGCGGGGCCCTCGACACTTGGCTCGCCGAGCTTAAGAGCGAAAGCGGAGAACAGCTCCAGCAAATTGAAAATGAGATCCGTATCGCGTCGTTGAGGGCTATGGGCGAAGCCGTCAATACACTGCTGCTGGCGACAGTGGCAGCACGCGGAGAGATTGCCGATGAGTTGCTCACGCACATCAGCGCGATCCGCGATACTCGTAAGTCGACGATGGCGCGCGCTGAAGAAGCAATCCGGAAGGCGGCAGACAGAGTGCGGGATCCGCTCAAGGATCTACCTGTGCTAGCGCCCCTATCTGAAGCAGTAACTGCTATCGAGTATGATTTCACTGCTGCCGTTACACTTGATCAGAAAGCTCAGAATGCTCTACGCGAGTTATCGCAACTTGCGTTAGAGATCAGGGAGCTGCAGCCAAAAAATGTAATTAAAGTCAACGAGTTGTTGGTCCGCGCGAAAGCCGCTCCGCGTTTAGTGAAGGATAGCTTAGGACTACCGGAAGTCCCAGATTCAGAAGCGAGATTGCGCGATGCGCGTGACGCCGTTCTTAGCCGGGCTCTGGCAATGGTTGGCGAAGTTGTGTCCGCTGGCGAAGAGGAGCTTGCTAATACCTTTTCCGAGGCCGCTGGACAACTGAAAAAGGAGGTCGAAAACGCCTTGGTTGAGGCGGCTGCCGAGGGGCTCAACTTAGTGGTAACCCCGGTGGCCACAGGTTTAACAACAACCTACGGTTTCTTTGAAGACAGTCGCAATAATGCACTCAAAACACTGAAGTCAGATTCGGCCAAGACCTTGCTTAACATTGCGGCCTTGCTGCTAGGTACGCCCGACCCATTAAGGCTCCTAGTCGCCATAGACCCCAGAAACAAGTCTGCTCTGGAAATCGCGACAAGAAAGAAAGAGATTCTCGACGCTGCCAAACAGTCGAACGCGCCGGAAGACAAGCTATACTTTGAGAAAAAAGCTCTCGAGCGCCTGTCGCAACCTGTTACCGAAGACAATTTCGTAACTTGGTCCAGGGATCTCCAGGAGATCGTCGCGCTGTTGAACGGAGTGAGTTATGTTGCTTCGCCTCTGCAGATCGCACAGACCATCTCTGGAGCCTTTGAAAGCCTTGTGCGCGCAGACATATCCGCCCTGCTCAATTTCTCGGATATCAGGGCTTTGATCGAGAAGCAGGTTAGCCGGCTGATCCCAACGCGGATCTCGACGGAACTAGATTACAGCACGGAAATCCAACCTTTTGGTGGGTTTTTCTTTCCGGAAGGTGACAGAAAGTTCACCATCAGCGGCCGGACAAGCATCGACGTATTCAGCCAGTCCGCGTTTGAAGCCCAGACCACTGCGACCCTCTCTCCGTTCAAAGTGTGGCTGCTTGGGGAGAGTTTCGATGCGTTCACGATATACTTCAGCCGGGCGAGATTTGTAACGGGTGTCGGACAGAAGCCTGATTTCGATGTGCGCTTTGTCGACTATGCCATCGGCCAGCAGTTGGAATTTATTCAGGAGCTGGCGGCACAGCTAGGTCAGGGGGGAGATGGTCTTTTCCTGCAGCCCGCGCCGGGAGGGCCGGGCGTTGAGGTTGGGTATCGGCTGAATCTGCCCGCGATCTCCTTTGGGTCGGTAACCTTTCTGAATGTCGGCCTGACCGCAGGTGCAGTTCTGCCTTTCGATAAGAGGCGCGCTATTTTCTCGGTGGGTGTCTCAAGTCGCCGCGATCCGTTCATCATGATCGCCGGAATTTTTGGCGGCGGCGGTCATTTTACCCTCTATACTTCAGGTGAAAAACTGGTGGGCATGGATGCCAGCTTTGTGGGGGCTGCCGGAGGCGGGCTGACCGCTGGCGTTCTAACTTTGCAGGCACGTGTGTCGCTAGGCGTCTATATTCGCAAATTTGGCGAATTGACCGAGATCGCGGGTGACTTCTTCGCTGGAGGAACCGGCAGCATCGCCTTCTTCAGTATCTCGACATCGCTGACGGTGACGACGGGGCAAGATCCCTACGGGAATATGGTCGGATCGGCGGTTTTCTCCTATTCATTCTCGATCAAATTCGCAAAGTTTAAGTTCCGGGTTGTTCTTTATCGTCAGGAGGGCAAAGGCTTCTCTGGGACGGATTCCGTCTCCAGTCTGAGACGCCCATATGAGGTGCGTTATGCCGGTCGTGAGGTCGATAGCTGCGAAGTCGAACCACCCGGATCCGCGTCGCTGAGAATTAGTGTGCCGCGCAAGGACGATGACTTTCTCGCCTGGACCAACAATTTCGCGGCCGCGCCTGGCCTTTTTTCCAACTTGACTGAAGATTTCGGGACTGTGAAACATGGCTCTCTCTGATCCCAAGTCGGGCATTACGCGGTATCCTGTAAAAGTTTCGGCGCGCGCAATACCCTCAGGCCTCTGGAGCTCTGCGCCTGGCCAAACACCCTCACCTAAACTTACCATTTCCCTGGCGCCTGAGGTGAAACAGGAAAGCACGCTGACATTGGAATCGTGGCCGGCGCAGCTGGATACTTGTCTCGACGCCGACAGCGGCGGCATAGAACTCAACATCCTGCCTCTTCCCTTGCAGTCGCCCGACGAGGCCTTGAAACGGCCGCAGGAGCTGGAAGCGTCGGGCGTCAACATCTTTCCTTTGAAGAACTGGGTCGCCCGGCCGGCCAGGGAAAACGAGCTGACGGAAATCACCAAGCTTTGGGCATATGTGATGCCCGCGGAAGCAGGAGATGATTTTGGGGATCTCTACGGTCAGCTGCGTAGCCTGCGATCATCAACGCTTGTCACAAATGACGATAACGACATCAAGCGTATTCTGCCTTCTGTCGCAGGCCAGATCGCTCTTCTCTCCCAATTAGAACGAGCCATGGCGCAAATGGCCGGCCTGCTTGGGCCGACAGAGGAGAACAAACTTCTGCTGGCGGCAATGGAGATCGCTCTAAAGGAACTTGAGAAACTCGAACAGGTTAAAGACCCAGACGGGAAACCGTTCAAAATGCCTAGCCTCAATGATTGGCAGAACAGTGACACGGAGGCTAAATTCTCCGCTGTGATATCGCATCTCAAGGCCAAGGCGGCAGCTCAATTATGCCAAACAGAAACAGAGCGCGATACGGTAAACGGCCTTGCGCTTGGTGAGGCGATTGCCGGCGGCACCAATTTGAAAGCCTGTATCGAGAAGTTGAAGGAGGGGGCCGTGGGCGCCTCTTGCGCGCCCGACTACATCCTGACTGGGTTTAAAACAATCCTACAACAGCTCTTTTGCCTTTACTATAGGAACTTGCATGCGCGGGCTATGGGAAACCGGGAATTCGAGCAACTCAAAAAAACTTGGAATGAGGATAAGAACGAGCGCGACGGGGCAGATACAGACTTTTCGGAGCCGCCACCTCCGAGTTCAACCCAGGTGACAGCGCCAAAGCGTTCCACCAGCTATGATCCGCATGCAACAGAAGATCAGGAGCTTAGAAAACTGCGTCTCGTCACCGCACGATTCCAGGAGTTGCAAGAAAATACGGAATTTGCCCGTCTGTTTCGGCTTGTGGCGGATTACGAACTAAATCCGACCGCGATCAGCTTTCTGCGCACAAACGCCATCCATACCGATCCTCTTATGCGGAAAACGTGCTACTTTTATGTGCGCGTGACACAAGGTACACAGAGCAAGCATTCCTGGCTGGATGAAGAAGAAAGCTATTGGTCGCTAGCTAAGGCCAGCTTTTCTCAAATTGGTGAACTGATTGCGTTTGTTCCCACCACATTCGAAGAAGTTATACAATGCTTTACATGTGAGGCCGGTTCTTCATCCATTGAAATTCTGCCCCGTTTTGATGGGGTTCGACTTCTGGCGTCCAAACCGGATGGTCGGAAAATCGGTGCCGAACTGACGTCGGTGAATCCACGTGATGCCTCCCAGGATTTAGATAATCGTATTTCGGCGATGCTGAGTGCCGCACAGGCAGCTAGTGGCACAACCTCTGAGGAACGCGCCCAGAACGCTTCAGCGATATTCAAAATCGGTCGTCAGGAGGACGAGCCTTATCCTGTGGCGAGCCCAAAAAGCCGTGCAATCCGTTTGCTTGATTATCATCGTTTTGACCGCACCTGCCGTGCGCTGGGCATGGCTGACAACGGTAATGGAGAGAATCGTGCGCTTGATGCGGACGATCTGTCTCTGGGCGTTTTGTTCGATGTTGCCCTTCAGCCGCCCGGAGAACGCCAGCGCGAACAACGCGAGTGGCGCCCAGCAAGCGCGGCTTTGATTAGGTACCAGATTCCTAAAATGGTCAGTATGAACATCGACCTTGATATCGAGGGCGCGATTGACAGGTTTTTCCGAGGCGGCGAACGGCGCCGCTATCAGCGTGCCACTGCTGCTTTTCTCGATCAGGTTAAGGAGGAGGACAATGGTTACGCAGCGGTCTCCGACGAAGTTGCCTTCGAGCTGACGGATGAACAGTATGGAACTGATGTCGCGGTCGGCAGCTGCAATACAGTCGAAGGAAATCGCGGTGCAAAACCCCAAATTTACACTGCAAAGATTGACCGGCGCGTGATGCTTGATATCGACCGCAGTTACTTCGAGCTCGAAAACGAACAGGAAAAGCCTTGGCCACTGCGATTTGGGTTTGGCGTGCAGATGGCAGACAGGGACATCTTTCTTGGTGGTGGCAGCATCAACGACGACACCGCCGCAGATTTGCGCGACATTCTGCCTGCGGCATCTGTTCCACGCTGCGAGGATCCTCAGTCGCTCAAGCGAAGCGGTCATCCGTTTGTCAGAACTGAAAAGATTACGCGGCCACAGGTGCTTTTGGATGGCGCTGGCAGAAGCAACAAGGAGACTCGCAAGAACAGTTTCTATTACCGGCGCTTTCCTCCGAGCGGAACCGCCGAAGTTACGCTTCGCTCGAAATTGGACGAGAAAGACGGAACCTACCAAGCCGCCGATATTGTCGATGACGAGCGCTTGGTAATTCTTCCTGGTGCAGTTGATCTGGAAATTGCGCATTTGCATGGTGTCTGGGACGCGTCGTTGTCGGACCTGAGAAAGCAGAACATCAAGGTACCTCCTGGCGCTCTGCGCACTCGCGCAAGACGCAGCCGGAAAACCGGAGGCTGGCCTACTCTTGATTCGACTTATGAGACATTTCCAGAAGGCCGGATTTTGCGTGAGCGGAAGATTGTCTTTAAAGATCAGCCGGCTAAGAGTGATCACGCTACAGTGCCTCTGGGATCCCATTTGTCGGCAGCCGCAGGCGACGGAATTTACCTTAAAGGCCTACAGGACAAGGGTGTTCCTGACTATTACCCGGACCCTTTGCACCAGAGTTACGTCCTTAGGTTTCGTCGACTAGGTACACGAAAAGCTTGGGTTGGAAAGAGCCTGGTGATTGAAGCACGCGGCGAGGATCCGGGTGACATCGAACCCTTTCCAATTCGGATGCGGATCCGGCGTGGTGATAAGGGCTCAGCGCTGCGAATGCGTAACGTTAGGCCCGCAACCACCGGAGAGCCGGAACACATTGTTGAAGTGGAGGTTCCTCCGGGGTTATCATTGGAACTTTTGATCTGGCCATTGCCAGACAAAGGCACCCTATCGCTTGTGCATGAGGTTGTGCACCTGAATGCTACCCTTGCGGTCCGTATGGCCGCCGAAGGCTGCACAGGGCCAGGGACACTCCCGGCGCGTTTGAAGCCATTTGGGCCGTTGGCCGAAATGATGAATTGCGGCACAGATTTTAGTCCATGTGCAACACAAAAAGAGGCCGGACTTGCTGGGCAGTGCAATCCTACGCCGGAGCAACTCTGGTCGATCGGCTGTTATCTTCACAATAGATTGAAAAACGAACCTGTTGACGAATTGGTCGGGCATTCGTCCGTGAAGATTCACCACGCAGTTGATATTCCCGTCATAACACCACAGCCGGTCCAACCTGCCGACTGGGGACTTGACACAGAACCGGAAGGACCTTTGATCGCACGCCGCAGTCTCGGTCGCGATATTGACGATGGAGCACCTGCGCTGGTGTCTCAACCCGGTAATGTCCCGTCCTGGTTTTTCAATGAGACAGAGCGCGGTGGTAACGCATTCGCAATTCGCGATGGTACTGATGTCGATCTGGCGGGATATCTAAAAATTGACCCAGCCAGCACCGGTGCTGTCGAGATACTTGCAGAAGTTGTATCCCCGGTTTCAGAGAGGATCGACAATAAGCGCGGGCGTGGTCTGACACGGATCCGGACCGGAGATTATTATCAAGAGGAACCCAACGTTAGTGCTCAAAGCGTTTATGGATTCCGGCTCAGAACGGATAACCGCGTTGATCTGCAAAAACACGAAGTGACGCTGGCACGGTTCGAGGATATTCCGGAATTTGTCCATCGTTTTGGCAAAGCCGCTGGCGAAAGCACGGATGAGGCCGACGCCGATTTGAATCGCGGATGGGCGCCCCCCGTCGCGTATCTTTCCTTGCATACACTTTTCGGTCTAGCCAGTAATGCAACAGACGGTGACTCTGAGGACGGGCAGCAGACAACGGTTGATGGAGTCCGGCCGGATGTTATGCCAATACTAGCGCATATGCAGAGCCGGATCCTGAAACTGCGGTTCAGGGCGATTTCGCGTCATGGGCCTCGTCTGACGCGGGTCGCCAGATTACAGAACACCGACTTTGTGCCTCCAGAGCCGCTCGCTTCGCTGGGTCAGGGGGCCGTTACGAAGGCGGTCGACAGCCACTTGGTGGTTTTGGCCGCGTCGCGGCGCCCGGCCATGCCGACATCCTTCGCCAAGGCCAGGCCAACACTTTTGCCTGAGAGCCGGGCAGGAGACCCGAGCCGTGGATGGATGTCGAGCCGCCGACATGCTAGGGTGCGCATTTCTCTTGCACGCCCATGGTTCAGCTCAGGCGACACCGAACGTCTTGGCATCATACTTTCGCCACGGCCGTCCACTTTTCGCGCGGATGGCAGCTATCAGCGCGATCGTGACGCGTTACTAACCGTTCCGGAAATGCGTCACCGCATGAAAGAACGGTTTATCAACCCAAGACATCTGCCAGCGCCATTGATCCACCGATTGTCTCAATATTGTCCACGCGGCGATAGGCCCGAGCCTTGGACAGAGGATCTAGAGAAACGATTGAAGTTTTACCCGCTGCCGCTCCAGATGTTTGCCGATGCGAACTTTTCGGCGGACGGCAGTTACCTAAGTGGAAACCGAAATGATGTTGGCTATGTTGTCTCGGCACAACTGCCGATCTATCCTGATCTACCGCAGCCTGTCTCCATGAAGGCTGACGCAAAGAATGAGTCTAGAACACCGCCACAACTTTATTTTCCAGTTGATCTCTTGACTTATGAACCCCGCTTCGACACGGCGCGTGAGTGTTGGTATGTCGATGTAGACGTGGCTCCCCATCACACCCTGTTTCCCTATTTCCAACTCGGCCTGGTGCGTTTCAATCCGCACGCGCCGCGGGATCTTGCGGTATCCCAGGCGCCGGAAGCGGTGCTCTGCCCTGTGTTGCCGACAAGATGGACAAGTATCAAGCTGGACCGCGAACAACGCCAGATCCACGTCAAAGTCAATGGGCCCATGCAGCCGCCAAGGACGCAACCCCGGGTCGAAACCAAAGTTTCGGCCATCATTCGACTTCATGGGGGTAGCCAAGGATCGGCGAATTATCAGTTCCGCGATTTGGTGGAGCAACTAAATGTAACTGAATTCGGTGCTGAAGGGAGTATTCAAATCCCTGAGACATTTGCGCAGCAGGAAAAGTTTACAGTTTTGGTTGAAGAAAGAGAAAAGAGGCTTCGTTCAGAATTCGAAGTTGAACCAGCTAGTCCCGAAGAAGCGAATAGTACTTGGTCAGAAGAAGGTCCAGTTACTTACATAACTCACTTTGTTATCCGTTAAATTACATTCTATACGTTGTTGGGCAGCCAAAGTGCCCTGCACTGGGATCGAAATTGGATCGCCGTAGGTTGGAGTTATCCGGCTTCTTTCACGGTAACGGGCTGGGATTGCCACCGGGATTATGCGGACGCTTTGAGCAAGATTTCGTTCACCTGACGAAGCTCACGATTCTCCCTCTCTAGGGCCTTTGTCTTCTCGGCCATCTCCGTCGGAATACCGGCCCGAGCACCATTATTAACCTCGGATTTCTTGACCCATTCGTTTAGCGTTTGCGCCGAGAAGCCGATCTTTGCTGCTATCGATACGATCAGCTGCCGGCGAGGCCCGCGCTGGCCTTCATTGTCCAGCGCAAGGCGAACTGCCCGTTCGCGAATATCAGGCGAAAGATTGTTCGTCGTTTTGCTCATGGTGCTCCATCCTACCCAGGAATTGGAACCTCCGGCAAACCCGGTGCAGTTTACCTTCACCAGATCAAATCGAAAATTGAAACTAATAATACCGATTTTGCCCTGCGCTCAGTCCCACCTTCGCTCCAATGGATCTACGAAGTCAGCGTTTCCCATGCTAAACAGCTTCCAACAACTTGTTAGTTTGATTTTTAGTGATATAATTTTAAAGTTGAAACTTTCACTTTTGGGATTTGGAAAAATGATGATAGACCGTCGCCGATTCACCCAAATAGCCGCAACCTCAAGCGTACTCTCAACAACAGGTCTAATCCAGTCGGCTTTCTCTGCAGAAGAGAGTTTTGCATGGGTTGGTAGTGACAACCTGGGGGGCAACATAGCCAGCACCGGGGACATCGACGGCATGATTGCAGAGCTCAACCAAACTCGAGCACAAATTCAGTTAGCCAACGACAATGCTTTGAATACGCTAAGTAGTACTATCTACGATGGTGCAGTTGAAGCGAAAACCAAAACAGTGGAATTGGCAGCAATAGACCTAAAGCAAGCAAACTCCGACAAATTGATTTCTACCGTTGGCTTAGCCATATCTGGTGTTAGCCTTGGTCTTTTGTTCGTAACCGCAGCTCCAGTTTGGGTCATCGTAGGTGCAGGCTTGGTGATCAGTGCGACCGTGCCTTTTGCTTTGTCATTGGGCGCAGCGTCCAAATCCCAAAACTTGAGCGATGGCGTCGCGGTTGTTAGCAGCTTTAGTGCAGGTCGTATGAGTCTTATTGCGTCGGGCGAAGCAGTTTCGACAGCTGCAAAGTTTAGTGGCCGTGTTTTTGGAGCTTTTGCTTTCTGCATTGACCTCGTCCTTGCCATTCGCGCGTGGCACAACGTCAACAGAATACGCGATCAGATCACGCTATTAGAAAACGAAACCGCTGCGCTAGAAGCAGAGGCTAGTCGTATGAAATCTGACCCTAACTACTTTCGCCAGACGCGCCTGACCCAGATCGACGAAACGATCTCTGGCTTGATGTACCTCAAAGAACTGACATCTATTCCAAGACCAACTACTCCGGGATCAATCATACTTCCCTGAATGGTATTCTTCACAGAGCTCAATTTGTACTGTGGGCCCCTTGGGTCCATCACTTATTTGGGGAGCCCTTCTATTTCATGCTCTGAGACCCAACCTTGAATCGCCGGAGGTTGGAGTTTTCCGGCTTCTTTCACGGTGATGGGCTGAGGATGCCACCGTGATTATGCAGTGCAATCGGGACGTTGTATCCGATCGCTGAATGAGGCCGATCCTCATTGTAGATCCTATGCAGCTTGTTCGTGGGAGCCGATTGCCCGATTTTTAAGGAGTTCAAACCGAGAAGGATCAATGTGCAGACGCAAGACCATGACTAGCGTAGTGCTTCGGCTGACTGCTATGTCGCGTTGGAACTCAGCCACAGCAAATGGCTGCTCAGCACCCTCCTGCCGGGCAGGAGAAGGTGCTGACTGTGACCGTCTCGGGTGGCGGCGGGGACGGGTTCCTCGCAGCGCTCGCCAGTATTTTCGACAAGGCGGCCCGCAGGGGGATCTGAGTGTTTGGCCGCGTGTGTGCTTTGAAGCAGGCTACGACGGGTTCTGGCTGGCGCGGTTTCTGACCGATCGCGGAATCGATGTGACGGTGCTGGATGCGTCGAGCTTTCTTTTGTCGCCGTGGCCGGAGGGTGAAGACCGACCGGATCGACGTCGAGGCGATGGTCTTCACGCTGAAGGCGATCCATCTCGGCAACAAGTCAGTCTGCCGCGCCGTGCGCGTACAGAGCCCGGAAGAGTAGGATGGCGAAGCGGATTTCCCGGGGGCTCGTGCAACTGTCCAAGGAGCGCACTCGCATTGTCAATCGCATCCACGGGCTCCTGAACCTGTACGGGATCCGCAGCGTGCAGGGGCTTCACGGCGCCGACTGGCGGGCATGGCTTGACAGGGTCAGGACAGTGACGGTTGGACCCTCGGCAGCCATCTCGTGCGGAAACTTGGGCGGCAGTTCGAGCGTCTCCACCTGGTGATCGCACAACTGAGAGCGCTGGACACCGAACGCGCGGCAATCGCCGAACAGCCTGACCGAATGCTCTGTGACCAGAAGATCGACATGCTGAGGCGGCTGCGTAGTGTCGGGGAAGGTGGTGCGTCGACCTTGGTCGCGGAAGTCTTCTGCCGCGCTTCGAGAACCGAAGGCATCTCGCCTCCTACTTTGGCCTCGCTCCGAGCCATTACGCTAGCGGTGATCTCTCACGCGATCAGAGCATTGGCAAAACATGCAACAAGCCGGCGCGGGTGACGATGGTTGAACTTGCATGGTGCTGGCTCCGATACCAGCCGCAGAGCCAGCTCGCACTGTGGTATCGTCGGCGGTTCGCCGGGCAGTCCGGACGGTCTGGCAAAGTGGGCATCGTCGCACTGGCGCTGAAGCTGGCCATCGCGCTTTGGCGGTTCGTCGAAGACGGCCTTGTGCCAACCAGTGCCAGGTTGGAGACCGAATATTTCAGAATTCGGCCACCGTCGGGCGACCGGTAGCTAATCAGGCCGCGCAGCCATACTGAACGGTTTGAGTTTGCCGATGGGACAACACTCTCCGATATCAATCGTCAACGAGACGGCACGCTCGCGCTCACTGGCACTCCTGGCAGCGACTTGACCCGAGGTACATCCAGCGTAGAAATCCTCACCGGTGGCGCAGGGGTTGATGCCTTCGTCTTAGCAGACGAACTTGGCACCGACCGCGACACGGGCATCGCCGACGGAACGGATCGTATCCAAATTGAGAGCGGAGCGGACAGTTTCGCGGATCTTGCAATAAAGCTTCTTGGCGACGACGCATTGATCCATTTCTACGGCACGACCATCAGACTTAAGGGCGTCCAGATTTCCACGCTGGACCAGAGCGATTTTCTATTTAGCTAAGAACACAACAAATCGGCGTTTTTTGCGCTGACTTATCTACTTGCTTTCTAGAACCGTGCGCAGTGATTTTTTCTTTTCTCTGGCGGCCCGTCGCACGCCAATTTCTCGTGAGAGTAATTGTCCGATCCGAAAAAATTCCCGACGAACGTATTTCGTCGGCATACAGTTCGTCCTTCACCTGTCGAATTGCATCATTACAATCTTTAGCCTGTTGCTCGGAACGTGCGCCAAATTACGCAAACGTGGAGAGCATCAGGCAAGGGGTTTAGCCCTATTTGTGAAACGACGAATGGCATCTGCAAAAAGACCGTTTCTCCAGACCTGCAGCAGGAGTTGACGGGCTTGAGGTTTTCTGAATGCGCCACAAATTCTGATGACAGTTCAAAGGGTTACCTCGAGAAGCCTGCACACCGAGCATTTGGTCAGGTGCAAGTGAAACCCTATGTGCAAACTGACATGGGGAGGGGGCTTGCACAGGTTCCTTTTATCTTGCCCTCCTAAATACATGACTATCCCATTGACTTTTCATGGTTCATCCTTCCTCATTCTGGATCGCTCACGCAGCCGTTTTCCCTCTCCAATGCCAAAGTAGGGCTCTCTTTTCGGCCGGTTTGGGCTGTGCGGTCGGACGGTTTACGCGCTATTCCGAGCTCGATGAAAAACCCATTTCCAGACTGGTTTTGGCCGGCCGACGCTCTTCATCAGATGAACGAAATAGGGCAGTCCAAGCGCTACGCGTGCTCAAATTGCGATGGCGTCGCAACGGATTTCAGGCGCATGCAAGATATCGAAGTACCCTGTTTCTTGGCCAGCCAGGGCATTCCCTGCGCGAGGAATTGATCAATTCTCCATCGCTTTTTCGTCGGAATTTACGCCGGATCGATGATCATTGTGATCGTTTTGCGTGGCCGAAAATCGTCCTCCGATCAGGTTATCTTGGGTCTCAACCTAAGCCAGTTTGAGCTTCAAAAACCGGCAATTGGTGGAAAGCAATCGCAGCTGTTTTCGGGTGACGGCCGACCAAATTGAGGACTAAGTAGGTCACCAAGCGCGCGCAGATCTGTACTTCGCAATGATGTTTTTTCGAGGCGTGTCCGGACTGATCCGTACGGTGGTTTGATCCCCAAGACAGGGCGAGGGGACACAAACCACCTCAAACCGTCATTGCCGTTATATGTCTCACGCAAAGATTGGGATGAGGAATGCTGGTTTTTGGCTTACCGCTTCGGGCGCTTTATCAACTCGCATGGATCGACTTTGAGTGCATCAGCAAGTCTGCCCAAAACTGAAACGCTTGCCGAGACTCGGGCGCGTTCTATCGAGCCCAGGTAGCGCATGCTGACGTCAGCACGCGCTGCGAGTTCCTCTTGCGTCAAATTTTGATCATGGCGCAATCGACGCATGTTTATCGCCATAACCTCATTGAGGTCCATTGCGACATGAGGATCAAAAGTGGAACTATCGTTCTAGGAACGATAGTTCCTATTCGCTATAGTGCTCATGGTTTGACACTCGGTTTGGCCAGGAGCCGGCTGGATTGCCGAGCCGAGGGTCATTCTTTTGCTTGAAAGCAGGTGCGTGATGAGCAAGGAAATTCAGGAAGATGTGCCCTGGTCGGAGAGCATCACCCAATATGACCTGGAACATTTTTCGCTTTTCATGAATCTGTTGAGCGTGTCTTCGGACGGCGCAAACGAACTGGAAATAGCACAGTCGATATTTGAACTTGATCTGGACGGTGATCCAGAGATTGCACGAAAGATGGTTCGTAGCCACCTTGATCGCGCGAATTGGATACTCCTCGAAGGGTACAAAGAACTCTTCACTGTTCAGTTGGAAATGGATCGCTGACTTGCTGCAACTGCCTAGCTGGGGAATAAATTTTGAAAACTTGTGAAATCGTCAGCGCCTACGATTGATATCGACTGTTACGAGTTGGCGCTGGTGACCATAGATTTTTTTACGTTGATTGAAGCCCATTCCTTTTAGATGCCCCGCTCAATAAGTGACCGCTTTGCGCCCCCATTTCAGTCGTTTGAGGGGTCAGGGAAGGGCACCAAAAGCGGACAGTCCCCATGTAAGCCAATGGAATTTGAAAACGATGTGGGATTAGCTAAACTCGGCGTCCACGAAACCGACAGCAGGCCAAACCTTGCGTTCTACATCGACTACGAACGGCTTAGTCTCGACGTGGTGCTAGGTGGCGACATCACCGAACTTGAGCACAATTTAATCCTGATCGGAGGGTGACACGTTGCGTGTCACTTTCCAATGATGCTGGCTGGACCGTCCATTGTTCAGCTCAAGGATTGGGGCTCGTTCCAAGTTCTTGTTTACCGGGAAGGTCGAAGCGCATTGGCCCACATTCAGAAACGGAAGTAGAACGAGATGTCCGGGTTTGCTCTTCAGTCATCTGTTTGCCTTCAAGATAGCGCCCCACCATGTCGGGAAAGCCGTCCAGCTCCAAGACGTACTCCTCAATGCTGAATCAATTCCTTGAAACATAGGCGCTTCAACCAAGCTCCCCATCAAATAGTACATTGCATCAAGACAGGCACTGATATCGGCATCGTCGATAATCTTTGCCCGTGCGATTGCTCCTTCTGCCTGGACAAGCGCAATGCGAATCTCTGGCGCGATGTCATCCCCCGGTTTGACAAGAAACCGACCTTCGGAATCGCGATTTCCGCTGTAGTGTTCGTTCACTTGGGCAAGAAAATTGTAAACGTCTTCATGAGCTTGAAGTGCGAGCCCTGATATCAGCGTGCGCTTTGTCAATGCAGCGCCTGAGTAGAAGAACATGGCGCTCAACAACAGCGAGAAAATCGCGGCAGCGCCTCCGACAATCGTCCAGGTCTTTGCCGACAACCAAAGCGGTCCAAATTTTTTGAAGAGCTGTTTCATAGTCATCAGACTTCAGGTGAAAGAGTGAACAGCGGGATGCTAATGCGGCATCTCCACGACGGAAACACCCGGAATGCTCTTACGAGCCAGTTCCACCAAGTGCGCATGGTGCGTGAAAATGATTGCCTGACCGCTCCGTCCGATCTCCGCGCAGAGATTCAATGCGGCAGACGCGCGGGTATCGTCGAAGGTTTCCATAATATCATCGAGAACCATGGGGAGGGGGCCCGGCTCACGCGCGAAGCTGCGGTAACCGGCCAGGCGCAGGGCAAAATATAATTGGCCCATGGTTCCGGTGGACATGTTTTCGACCTTCACGGGGACGCCGCCGGGTTTGATGCCGACCAGCTTTTCGCCCTCGGCTTCACTCCAGACAACGACTTTTTCCCATTCCTTGGATGTCATGGTGACAAAAGCTTCTTCCACGTCTTTCAGCATTGCGCTGCTTCGTTCGGCAGCCAGGCGCTTCAGGGCACCCCGCGCAGCCAGTATCCCGAGCCTTGCGACAGCCGCCTGCCTTGCACCGTTTCGCAACTCTTCGAGGATCGTGGCCTGTTCGGTGATCAGATCGCTGTTGTCAGCGGCATGAAAAGCTTCCTCGTAGAGACGTTCTTTTTCGTTCATTTCCTTCAAAGCGGCATCTCGTAACGTTTGCGCATCGTCAAGTTCTTGCTGCAGTTCCGCTTCTCGCGTTACATCGGGCAATCGCGACAACTCTTCGTCGAAGAGCGTACGATCCACGCCGTCGCGCGCCTGATGACGGCTCGTGTCCGCACTGGCCCGATCTTCGCGCAACTCGTCGCGCTCGGCCAGAGTCACCACGCGCTCCGTTGGTGAAAGACCCTCACCGCCTTGCCCTTCAAACAGGTTTTCCAGCTGGGTTTGCGCTTCGTCGCGGGCAGCTATCGCACGCTTTTGGCCTGTGACTTCCTTGTCGAGAAGCTCTTCTTCTCGTTTTTTCACACGATCCGCTTCAGCGGCTTTGGTTACACGCGCACGAGCGCGAGTGATGACGGGGAGGGGATCGTCCTTCGGATTGAAAGTCTCCCCGAGGATCTCCGACAATCGTGCGGCGCTCTTTGCCAGGGTGGCAACGGCGCGTTCGAGGGCTTCAACACGCCCCGCCAGGTTCTTGTGATTGCTGTGAACCTGTTGCAGCGTGCGCAGCTGCGGCAGCACTGTCTTTACGCCGGTGGCCGAGCGATGAGGAAGAGACAACGCCGAGGTCAGCGTTTCCAGTCGGTTCAAGGCTGCCTGATGATCTTTCTCGGCTTGGGTTTCGGCTTTTTCGTAGTCGGCAATGCTGCGTTCTCCACGACGCCAGTTCTCCCATGTCTGACGGACGTTCTCTTGAAGTGTGAGAGCCTTGCCGACTCGCTCAGGAAGGTCACTTTCTTCACCTTCGATGTCGACAAGGCGGGCTGCCGCGAGCAGATCGTTAAAGGCTGTCTTGCGGCGCTTGGTGCGCTCTTCCAAGGCATTCTCCGCAATCGTGACATCTGTTGCGATCTCAGCCGCTGCCGTCAGGTCGATCAGTCTCGCAGCAAACGCAGCCGGCCCCGTATCGGCGGGAAAGCCCAGGGCCGTCGCGAGTGAGCCGACCCGCTTGGTCAAGGCGTCGTGTTTTCCGGTGAGTGCTTCAAGTTTGTCTTTTGCCGTGTCACGTGCGGCTTTTGCGGTGCTTTCCTGTGCGCGCGAGTTCGCAAGCTGTTTTCGCGTCTCCGTGCCCATCAGATAACTCGTTCGGGCGCCATCATCAGCATACATGGCCTCCTCAAAACGCTCTGCGGTTTCGTCGGAGAGACTGCCACGATGGGATTGCCAGGCTGTATCACGCTGACGACGGGTTTTTTCTGTCGTTGCCGCGTCAATCGAATCCGGTGCGGTTTCGTCGGCTTCGCGTTTCGCGCGCGCAGCCTTGTAGTCCGCTTCGCGACCTTCCAAATCTTCGGTGGCGGAAGCGATGTTGGCAGTCAGGGTGTTCCATTCCCTGAGGACCTCCTCGATACCTTCACGGGCAGGCAGACCGTTCTCGATAAGTGTCTGCCAGGAAGCAGGCAAACCCGACACTGCTTTGGCTAGCCGGACGCGTTCCGATGCGAGGTTGTGTTCAAGACCTGACACGTCGGAAACTTTCTGCCATGCGTCAAACGCGATCTGCAGGTGAGACAGGTCCTTCGGTTCGGTTGGAGCATCCCCCAACTGATCACGTGCGGTCTTCAATACGTTTGATGCAGCTCGCAGCTCGCCTTCCGTGGTCTGACACGCCTGCACCGCATCTGCGAGCGTTTCCAGTTCTTCGGTCGTCAGGACCAAGGCCTCTGGAGGCTCGTCACTTACCGCCAACGCTGTCAGAATCTGTTTTATCTGGCGTGCCGCGTCATCGCGCTCACCGGTGCGCTTTTCCAGATCCGATCTGGCCGTATCCGCTCGCGAGGTGAGGGAAGCTCCATCGATCCTGATTTGATCCAGCTCTGTGAGTTCTGCTTCGAGATGACCGGCAGCCGGGTCAGCCTCGTTTTCTGAAATGACCGCTTCATGGCGTGCAATTCTGTCATCGGCGCTTGCGATACTCTCTGCTTTCTCCGACAGGGTTGTCACGAGTGTGGCGACTTGCCCATCCGTGCCCTTCTTCAAACTCGGACCTTCCGGAAAACCGGCAAGAAATTCGTCGATTTTCCGAATTTCTTCCGATTTGTCGTACCAGGTCTGCGCCGCACTTCCCGCTGCCTGTCGTTTTCGGGCCCGCGTGAGGTCGGTGTCCGCCTGTTCGAACGCCTTTTGAGCCGTCTCTTTGTCTTTCCGAAGGGCACGCTCCCGATCCGGCGTGAGGCGTTCTGTTCGCAGTGCCTGATGGATCACTTTCAGGCGGTCTTTGCCGGTCTTGAGCGCCGTACCTCGACCGCTCTTCTTATGGAACTTTTCGGCGCGGGCTGTCATGTCTTCCAATGTCGCCGCCATGCTGGTCAGACCCGACACACCTGCATGCAGCAGCTGGCCCAGGTCGCCTTTTGCCTCGGCGATCCGATCACCGCCTTTGCGGAGTCCTTCATCGTTGAGTGAGAACCTTTCGACATAACCCTCCATGGATAGGCCATGGAGCGCACTCGAGAGGATGGCTTCGTCAACCGGGCGGTCCTGGTGATCGAGCAGGGACTGGGTGCGTTTGCCGTTGCGGCGAAGAACCGTCACGCCGCGCCCGGGGATATCCAGCTCCGCTCCGACCAAAAGGTCGTTGCGTTCAAACCTGAAAGCGTACGGGTGGGTCCCCGCCTTCATACCGAAGAGAAGTTCCAGAAACCCGTTGAAGGCCGTGGATTTTCCCGATTCATTCGGTCCGTAGATTATGGTGACATCCGGGGTGCCGTCGGCAGGACGGTGGAGCACGATTTCGGCACCGTCAAAGCGGCCATAGCGAATGAGATCAAGCCGGTTCAGTCTCATTCCGCGGCTCCTGAGTGCAGAGACAGCGTGACTTCAGCGATGGCCTCCTCCAAAAGGTCATCCAAGGGATCTTCAGATAATTCGTCGACAATTTCGCGGGGCAAAGTGTTTCTGAGCTCTTCGAGAATCTCTTCGGCGGCCAGCTGGAAGCCCGGTTCGGTGAGCTCGGCCCGCATCAGCCGCACCAGGTCATCCGCTTTTGCGTCGACCTGCTGTTTGGGGGCAGCCACTTTGACTTTGTCGACATACACGCGCTCGATGTTGTCGAGCAGCTCGTTTGCAAAGGCTGTAAGCATGTCGGCTGTATGATGGCCTGTGGTCACCTGCAGGCGCACCGCTGTGTGGTGTTCGGGATGCTGCGCCCCTTGGAGTGCAGACCGAAGTGTGCTCAAAACCTCCTGAACATCGGAGCATTGACTGAGATCCAGAGCGCATTCGGTAAATCTCAGATGTCCGACGTGATGCCGTTCGATTTTGGGCGTGTCGTCATCGAGCTCGACAATCGCGACGGTGCCGCCGGTACGTTCCCCGAAATGACGTGGCTGCGGAATGCCCGGCATGACAGCGAGAACCGGGCCTGATGTGCGCTCGAACGGCGCATGAATGTGGCCGAGGCACCAAAGGTCATAACCATGTGCCATCAGATCCTGCTCGGAGCAGGGAGCATAGGGATCGTGTGCGGGCGAGCCATCGAGCGACGTGTGCATCAGTCCGACGTTTTTCCGGCCAGTCACCGGTGCGGGGTAGTCGGGCAGGAAGCTCTTTGAGACATGAGCCGCGTCGAACGACAATCCGTGGAACCACACGCCACCGATCTCCACGCTGGGCTCGTTCTTGTGCAGCAGATGAATATTCGGGCCAAGGTCTCCGTGGGCTCTGTGATCGAGAAGGGCATCGTGATTGCCACGGATCAGTATTGTGGGAATACCCGCGTCAGCGGCGCGTGCCAATTGCGAAATCAGAAATGCCCGCGACTTCAGGTCCGGTTGGTCATTATCAAAGATGTCGCCAGCGAGAACCAGAACTTCGACATTTTCCGAAATGGCCAGACCGACAATGCGGATGAACGTGTCCCGACTTGCCTGTTTCAGTTGATCGCCGAGTTCCGGATTACGCATCGCGGCCGAGCGGATCGGCGAACCCAGATGAATGTCGGCTGAAACGAGGACACGCATATAAAATCAGTTATCTCCCAATATCAATTAGCCAGACCAAAGTCCGTTTTTAAAACGATAGGTTGTGAAACCATTTTTGTCCAAGCCGTATGTCAGATTTCTAAGCCGATAAATTGTCAACCCGCTAGTGCTAATGCCGACGAAGCACCCAACCAAACCCACCTCATTAGGCGTGACCTGTTCCACCTAATCAGAAGCGCGTTTCACCTGAACTGCCTGTGGAAAATATGGAGATATTCGGTTTAACTCTGCTTGATCATTCATCAATCTGACGCAAACAAGGTTCTTTTTCGTTCGGGAAGCTGCCACATATAGAAGCTTCCTCGACGCAATATCTCTTTTCGTAGATGGGACCTCATCCGTAAAACAATTTACGAAATCGTATTCCGTCGTCCATCCGTACTCGTCTATTACGAGAAGCACGTTCTCTATCCCGGTCCCTTTCGTCTTGTGCATCGTGGCGAAACTGCCGTCATTTTCCTCATAGTCATAGAAGGACAAGACTTCATCGAAGCGAAGTTCGTCTGAAAACAATGCAGTGAAGAATGCCTTTTGCTTAAGTTCCTTCGTTCGGTCGTCGTATTCGGATTCGATTAGATCCGCATCGAGGTTCTTTTTGGGCGCAGCCTCAATTTCCTTGAGCATCTGCGTTTTTGTTCGGTGACCGCTAGCGTGTAGCGTTTCAAAAGCCGCGAATACAGGATCGGCCTTAAGACGCGTTAACAACTCGTCACGGCGCGTTAAAACAGCTGCGTGGCTTTCTGAAAATTTTATCAACCCGGCCTTTGCGGCGAATTCGACAGCTTTGTAAGCGGAAAGGTCTTCGGCAGTGAATGCGCGTAGCATCTCGTCAAGCTTGGTTTTGTCAGAGACCGAGGAAATCGAAAAACCCCGCTTTCGAAGACCAGTGATCAAGCGATTGTAGGCGCGCCTGTCCCCTGGCAAACTCTGATGAAGTGTCGTTAGATTAACTATTTCATCAAACTGCAATCTATCGAGCGTTTTGCGCATTCGGTCTCGAGGCTCCGAGTACCGATCATCAAATATCTGATAGAGCTGCCCAAATCCCACATCGTTAGCAATCGATTTGTTCGTGAGCTTTAGCTGAACGTAGCCCGGAAAATCTTGGCTTACTCGTGCAACGAGATCATCGAGCGCTTCACGAAACAACGCGGCATTGGATTTCCGATCTGCTGATTTCTCGCCCGTGTCTATTTTTTCTGGAGCAAAATCATACAGCAGGACTACGCTACCTTCTCGGCTCTCAGGGGTTTCAATCGTGCCGTCATCGAGCGTTTTAAGCGCTACTTCTTGGGTAATCATCCCATTTTTGGTGGGTTTTAAAACTGGACTTCAGGCTGCTGTTTTCAGTTTCATTGCAGGCGTTATACCGCCGATGGCCATGTTGGGCCGCTCGTTGTTGTATGTCCATAGCCAGCGT
>NZ_JAAZTM010000019.1:0-145033 GCF_012395805.1 Labrenzia sp. 5N
TCACCCTGCTTCAAAATTGACAGGATCTGGCTTTCCGTAAATCTCGATTTCTTCATGTCGTTCTCCAAGCGTATAAAAGGCCGGAGAAGTCCAATTTTCAACCCAATGGTTTGCGGGGATGATTACCCTTGCTTTAATCCATCTGTGCGAAACTGATTAGCGAAGGTTATGACTTGCGGGGAGCAACGGTAATTGTCGTCCTTCTCCACAAGAACGACTTCCTCTGCGTCGATGTGTTCTTGAGCGCTCCCTATGCCGTCTGAGTAAATTGCTTGCTCGGAATCTCCAAACAATCCAATAATTGCTCTTTTTTCTTTGGGTAGGCAGCGTAGTAACACGCGAATAACGTCCGCGTTCGTATCCTGATACTCATCAATGAAGACGCAATCATACCGATCCGAAACAATTTTTCCTAACACCGAGAACTCATCGAACATCCTGCAGGCAATAGCGATTAAGCCGTCATGCCCGAATGATGGCTCGTTGAAATTGTCAAATTTCGTTTCGTTGTAGAAGAACTCATCAGGTTTTCGAGCCGCGAGTTTTGTGCGGATTTCTTTGTTCAACTCAGCGATCAATTTGTTCATCTGTGCGATGTACGTCTCCGGATCCTTATCGTAATCCCGCTTCCCGGTTACCTTCGGAGTTAATTCGCTTAGTACCGTTTGGCGGCGGCTCTCCAATTTCTCGTAAGCCTTCTTGTACCGCCCGTGTTCCTCGGACTTTCTGAGCTTTTCGTCTCCGCCATAGTGCTCGTCCCCTAAGCCAACAAAAACAGGAAGCTCGAACAGGGCCGGAAAAACATGCTGAATGTTCCGCTTGTATGGCGAGATTATTCCGCCCAGAAATGAGTGGATGGTTGAGACCTTTATGTCAGCCGAAATACGCTCGGCGATCTCGTCGGCAGCTTTATTCGTATGCGTTATACATGCGATTTTGAGCTTCTGATCGACAGAGAGCACCTTTTGGACGACTCTTTTAAGACTTTCGGTTTTACCGCTTCCCGCGCCGCCCTGAAGGAGAAAGTTCTCACCACCGAAAACGAGTTCGGCAATTCGATCTACCGGACTCAATTTTTGTGAATCCATTTTAGACCATCCATTATATATTTTGGCGTTTCCCAGGTTTCACTTTCAACCAGCGCCGCATATAGCAGCGATCCCGCAAAATCAGATTTCTTACTTAGAATTTTTTCCGTGAGAGCGTAATAATCGCCACCATCAAAATCATCGATTTCTTGGACATTCTTGAGCCCTGCCAAGTCGTCTTTTCTATTTTTTATTTTCTCAAAGTTTTTTGCGATGAAAGCGTCTTCGAAGCTTCTTGCGTGATAGCCGCTCTCTTCCATTTGGTAGGCAAGTTTGATTTGCCCGTCATTAGATGCGGCTTCGCCACTTAGCAGACGCTTGTGCCATTCTTGGTATTCATCGGCCTTGTCAATCGCCGGAGCTGAAAGAAAGTGTTTGAGAGTCTCATTCGAGGTGTGTGTGGAGCCGTCAACCTTATGGGCTGGATAGCTCAGCTTTCCAGTCTTTTCATTGGGTGTGGCTTTGGTCGTATCGATATCCGTAATAATAAGAGTACGGACACCGATGAACTCAAGAAATGGCGCAAACGCTCTTGCGTTCGCACCAACCTCCAGTACCGAGATGTTCTGAGAGGACAGTCCACCTGTCTCGGCAGCCTCTTCACTCTCTTGATCGTGCTTCTCAATAAACAATGGAAGGAGGATGCGTTCGGTTGTACCTTCGATAAAAATTGCCTTGTTCGCGAAAAACAGCTCTGCTGAGTTAATCGTAAGATATTGCTTCAAGAACTTGAATAATGCTTTTCCATCTGCCCCAAGCTTATCGTATTCCTTGCTGAGATCAGTGTGAAAGTTCTTGATAGAGACCGGCCCTGTGACGGGCGATCTTGATAAATAGCGAATGTCCTCAAAATCGGATTTGGATACGATATGTGAGGAGTGCGTGCTTACGAGAGCCTGTAAGCTGGGTATGGCTGATACGAGGCCATGGATTTTGTCCGCAAACACATATTGCATCTGCGGGTGCGTATGAGCCTCGGGTTCCTCAATCAACAAAAGGTTCAACGGCGCATTACGCCTTGCGAAGTCGTCGCGGCAAAGCTCGATTTGCAGGAGCAGATACAGGATATTCAGATAGCCAAGGCCGCTATAGTGCTCCGGAAGAAAGTTGTCTGTGTCGCCGTAGATGACCTGCGATGAACTCTCGATAAGAGACTGCGACTGGATATTGGAGACCACTTTCAAGTCGCCGAGGTCTAGAAAATCGCGTGAATTCTTTAGAAAGCTGCCGAAAACCTCCTCATACTGCTTGCCTAGCTGCGTGTCGATATCAGCCAAAATCGATCTAAGCTTTTCTATGCTCCCAGCTTCAGGCTTATCTGCGCTGGCGTCCTCTTCAGCCTCATCGTCTGCATCTGCTTCAATATCTCGCTTACGGAAGAATTTGGTCGATATGGCAGAAAGCGGCTTTGAACCACGCCCGGCATCTTCTGAGCTTGCAACGTTCCGACGGGCGTGGATGACTTGGAAATTTAAGAGGGCGCGAAGGCTGGTGCGCTCCTTCTCCTCAAGCTGATTGCGGTGAGACAAATAGTACGCTTGTTCACCCTCATGTCCGTCATCGTCAAATGCATAGACTTTCACGTCGAGGAATTTTCCGGAAAGGTTGTTTTCGATGAACTTCTTGCGCTCTGTTTCGTCTGCCGGGAGAACGCGAAGAAGCTTTTTCTTTTCAATGGTGCATTCGAAAAGAATGTTCGCGTGTCGCCTGTCTGGATCGAGGTCCAGCATAAACTCGGAAAGAATTCCCAGATCATCTCTCTCGGTATAGGCAATGCGAAGGACCATCCTTATTGCGAGTTCTTCGACGTTCGTCTCGGCGTCTATCTTGAAAATAGCTTCGCGCAGGCTAAGCGGGAAGTCTGTGAATGAAAACGTGTCCGGTCTTTCGAGAAATTTTTCCAGCAATACTGCGAACGATGTCTTTCCAGTATTGTTTTTGCCTACGAGCAAAGTGGTTTTTTCTCGCAAATCAATGCAGCAATCCTGCAGCAATCGGAAATTTTCAATTTTAATCTGCTCGATATGCATGTCTCTAACGCAATATTTTTCTCGCCGAAGCGCTTTAATATATTTGATTCAACTTACAATAGCACTCGGAGTTGGGTGGAGCAAAGGTTAGTCGCTCTCTTTAGTTGTGCCTTATTGATCAGTGGCTGAGGGCCTCGAAAACTCACCCCTTTCCAGAATTCGTCGCCGGTTGACACAAAACTGATGCTCGCAAAGGCGTGAATGTCACCAAGCGACAAAAGCAAGACACCAGCCACACCTAACCAAACCCACCTCATGAGGTGGGGTTTGTCTACCGGGAAGGGGGCAGTCCAATGGACCGCTCCCTAGGTGTAGATTTTCGGGAGGACCGAACCATGGCAAAGAGGGATGTCCCCCTATTTGAATTCATCGCCATGAAGCCGCCAGTCCGCAGTCGGCCCCCAACAGGTCATTCTGAAATTGCAACGCTGCGAGAAATTAAGCATCGGTCGCAGATCGGTGTAACGAGCGGGGCAGGGGGAGTTATTTACCGGCGCGAATGCGTCTCGGTACGCTTGGACGCCATTAGGACGCCAGTGATGCAGGTGGAAAATTATCCACAGGCTAAGTTATTGAGAAAAATGGTGCCGGCAGCAGGATTCGAACCCGCGACCCCGAGATTACAAATCACGTGCTCTACCAGCTGAGCTATACCGGCGCCGGGGATGGCTTCTACCAGATTGGGCGCACTTGTCCATGCCCTGATTTGCATTTTTCGATTCTGATTCCGGAAAACCAGCTAAACCTCTCTGATAATTTCGAAAATTGGGTAGCCGCTGTGGATAGTTTCGCGTGTGCAGAGTTTCTGCGACCCAGAAATTCAGTATCGCGACGTCTCGATTCCAATGTCATTCCTGCAAATTTAGGGAAGCAGTTGTGGCGTAGGCGCAATCAAGAGGCATATTTCTCGGTCAGAGGGGCACCGCGCGGCCATCTTGCCAGTTCCCTGGAACGGAATCATTTCCTTGCCTTGGCATAATAAGCTCGCGCAGCACATCAAGCACTGATCCGCATAGCCGATGTGCCCCTGATCAAGGTGGACGCTTGGCGACGTCCAAACTGCGGCATCCGCCAATCCAGCGTTCGCAAGCGCTGAAGGGGCTCTGCGAAGAGGGGGCGGCAGCTTGCATGAACCGGGTTTTGCACCCATAAATGCGCACTCTGAATATCAGCCTGTCGCTTTCTGCGCGGGCTCCTCTGGTTTTACCGGAAGGCAGGCTGGATAGACCAAACACTGTTCGGTCCTGTCATCACTTCCGTTTCACCCTCAGTGGAAAATCTGCCGTGACACATGTGGTTCTGCCCGAAATCATGTGCGCCAATTGGATCGATTTAAATGACTGAAGCGCAGCGCATCTGCCTCATTTTCTATCTGCAGCCGATCGCACTCGGGGCTTGGCTGCCGCATATTCCAGGCGTCCAGACCACGCTTGGACTGACCAACAGCGAGTTGGCGATTGCGCTTGTCGGGGCGCCGGTCGGTACTTTGACAACCTTGATGATCGCGGGGCGCATTGCAGGCTGGATCGGTGCCAAGCGGATCACGCTGGTCTTTTATCCGGTCTTTCTTCTCGCCATGCTGTTGCCCTTCATGGCGACAACCCAGTGGCTTTTGATGGCCGCGCTCGCGCTTGTCGGCGGATCGATGTCCATCCTGGAACTCGGGCTCAACGTTCTGGCTGACGATTATGAGACGCGCACCCATCACAAGATCATGAGCAGAGCCCATGGCTGCTGGAGCTTCGGACTTCTGTCTGGAACGCTGATTGGCTCGGCTGTGGCGGGTTTTGCCCTGTCGCCCCTTGTGGCCGGTATCGCGATCGCGATCCTGGTTCAGGCCCTGGTGCTGCCTGTAATCCTGCGGTTGCCTTTGCCTCCCGAAGGGCAGTCGACCAAACCCGAGCAGCGCGGTTTCCGGTTGCCACATCCGGTTTTGCTTGGCGTCTGTTTTTTCACTTTTGGAACGACCTTGGTGGAAGGGGCCGTTGCGGATTGGGCTGCGGTCTATCTCCGGGATGCCTTTGCCGCCAATCCAGGCCTCGCCGGGCTGGGCATCTCGATCTTTTCGCTGTGTCTGGCTTCGACCCGGCTCATGGGAGACCGCTTGCGCCAGGTTGCGGCGCCAGGACGCCTGGGGCAGGTGCTTGCGCTCATCGGACTGATTGGTCTGAGCCTGATATGGCTTGCACCGAACGCGCCCATTGCACTTCTCGGTCTGGGAGTTCTGGGATCGGGAGCAGCGCTCGCGTTTCCCCTTGGAGTGACCGCGGCATCCGCAGCGCCAGGAGGAAGTGCAGCTTCCAATGTCGCCGTGCTTTCCTTTGTGGCCCTGCTTGGCTTTCTGGTCGGGCCGCTCACCATCGGGCCGCTCGCCGATGCCTTCGGTATTCGGGCGGCGCTCATGGTGCTGGCACCAATGATCGGTATCAGTCTGCTATTGGCGCCTTGCCTGACCCGGTCGGAGGCGACGCGGGCGAACAGAACTGCCGCCGGCTCCGGGACTGCAGCGCGCGGAGAGGCGCTTTGAAACGGATGGTGAAAGGAGAGGGGTCTTACAGCCCCATTTTCATCCGCGCCACATAGAGTGACAGTACAGCGGCATTTGAAACATTGAGCGAGCGAATCTCGCCCGGCATGTCGAGGCGGGCCGTCAGGCCGCAGGCTTCGCGCACACCCTGACGCACGCCTTTTCCCTCCGAGCCCAGCACCAGAACTGTCCTGTCGCTGAACGGTGTCTCTTCAAGACTTGCCGGGCCATCGCTGTCGAGGGCAATGCAGGAAAAGCCTTCGTCCTTCATCTCGGCAATGAAGCGGGCCATGTTTTTCACCCGGACATGTTTGATCATGTCGAGTGCACCGGAAGCGGATTTCGCCAGAACGGAGCCTTCTTCCGGCGCATGGCGTTCGGTTGTTACCACCGCATCGGCATCGAGCGCGACAGCCGAGCGCAGGATTGCGCCGACATTGTGCGGATCCGTGACCTGGTCAAGTGCGAGGACGAGCCGCGCACCTTTCAGATGCTCGGCGCCATAAGCGGGCAGGGGATCGGCTTCCAGGATCATGCCCTGATGGACAGCATCCTTCGTCACCATCCGGTCCAGCGCGCGGGGCATCATGGATTCGACAGGAACATCGATCTTCACGCCACGTTCTTCGAGGCGGCGAACGGCATTGTCCGTTGCGAACAGCTTCAGCCGCTTGCGATCCTTGTTGGCAAAGGCTGCTTCAACGGTGTGGAGGCCATAGAGAAGCACCGGGCCTTCCGGGGGGAGGCCCGGACGGCGCGGCGCAGGTTTGCCACCGAACTTCTTGTTGCCACGAAAGCCCGGCTTGCCGGCAGGGCGCGAAGGTTTCTTGTCGTCACTCATGGCGCAGCTCTACCGGGATTTCCACGTCAGGAAAAGAGGGAAAGACAGTGCGACTGTTTCATATCCATTGCCTCAAGAGGGCTTCAGGATCATGCAGCTGACGGTGCCATGGGCGATCAGTTTGCCGTTCGCGTCCCGCAGATCGCCTTCGGAGGTCGCCAGGCGGGAGCCGCGGTGGACGATCCGACCCTCGCAAACCACTTCGCCGCTGGTTTCAAGCAGCGGGCGAACCATGTTCACGTTGAGCGATGTGGTGGTGTAGAATTCGCCGGGCTGCAGCGTGGTGTGTACCGCGCAGCTCAGCGCCGTGTCGATCAGCGTCGAAATCCAGCCACCATGTACCGTACCGAGCGGGTTCAGGAACTCGCGCGCTGGCTGGCCGGTGAAGACGGCCCGGCCTTCGGAGAATTCCTTCATCCTGATATTGGAATGTACCATGATCGGCGGGGCAGGCAGATCACCTGCCATCATGCGCTCGAAGATATCAAGCCCGGTCATGGTGGCAAAGGCTGCCTTTGGAAGCGCGCCAAGGGTGTGGGTCTTGCCGTTTTCGGTCAGGGTCTGGGGATCGCTCATGATTGGTGTCCTGAAAGGGTGGTCTCGTCGGGGTCTGATTGGGAGGCAGTGTCTGCGGCAGGTTTTTCCTGGCTTTCCAGAATGTGAACCGCCTTGCGCAACGTGGACATCTGGGTGCGAACGGCATCAGCGCCGTCCGGGCCAAGCAATGCGCTGACCTCTTCTTGCGCCTTGAGCCAGGTGCGGTGGATCTCAATCACCTTTGCCTCGCCCAGTTGTGTCAGCACTGGAAGAACCTTTCGGCCTTTGCCATCTTGCCGGGTTACAAGACCGGCAACTTCCAAAGGCTTGAGGTTTCGGGCCAGCGTGGATCGGTCGATGCCGAGAAAACGGGCGATCTCTGCCGCCGAACTTGCAGACCCGTCGGCTATGGCAGCCAAAAGCTGGGCCTGGGTCAGTTCAAGGCCAAGAACTGCCATGTGCCTATTATAATGACGGGTCAGAAGATTGGCGGTGCGCCGGGCAGCGTGACCGAGGCAGGTTCGGCCCATGTGCTGGAAATCGATATCTTTGAGAGAAGATGGCATTTGTTGTAGATACAACAACCAAAGAATCTGCACAAGGGTGCAGTTGTGTCCGACTGGTTTTTCAAAAGAGCAGCAGGTGCAGGCATTGGCACAAATGGCCTCGTCAAAGGAACGGGCTCGTTGATGAAAGTTGTCCACAGGCTGGGGTCGCGTGATGCCGGATTTTCAGCAAAACGCAGGGGAACCGTGACATCACAGCTGTGCTGCGGCAATCTGGTGGTGCCGTCGGCCTTGGCAATAGCTCACGTTCGAAGCGTCTGTTTCGAGCGTCCTGCTGATTTTGTTCAATTCTTTGCAAAATCGACGTTGACAGGGCGGGGCCCTATCTGCATAACACGCGCCACGGGATTGCTCGCCCCTTCCGGGCGGGCTCTTCGGTAAGCCATCCTGATCGCTTCGGCGTGAAGCAGGACGAGATGGAGGAGTGCCCGAGTGGCTAAAGGGGACGGACTGTAAATCCGTTGGCTATGCCTACGTTGGTTCGAATCCAACCTCCTCCACCATCGTTCCTGGTTCTCTCGTTGTGCGGGTGTAGCTCAATGGTAGAGCAGCAGCCTTCCAAGCTGACGACGAGGGTTCGATTCCCTTCACCCGCTCCATCATGGGTGCTGATCGGAGTGTCCGGAACGGAAGGCTCTTTCGCCCGGAAATCCTGACAAGAAGTTCAACGGGAAGCAATTCGTCGCTCGCGGATCTGTCCAAGGCGCCGGAACGCGTCCCGCCTCGACCTAATTCGACCGAACCGAGTATTGGACAGAGAGCGACGCCGATGGCGAAGGAAAAATTTGAGCGCAACAAGCCGCACGTTAACATTGGCACGATTGGCCACGTTGACCACGGCAAGACGACGCTGACCGCAGCAATCACCATGACGCTGGCTGAAACCGGCGGTGCGACTGCAAAAGCTTACGACGAAATCGACGGCGCGCCTGAAGAAAAGGCTCGCGGCATCACCATCTCCACGGCACACGTTGAGTACGAGACGGAAAACCGTCACTACGCACACGTCGACTGCCCTGGTCACGCCGACTACGTCAAGAACATGATCACCGGTGCAGCGCAGATGGACGGCGCGATCCTGGTCTGTTCTGCCGCTGACGGCCCGATGCCGCAGACCCGCGAACACATCCTCCTGGCTCGCCAGGTTGGTGTTCCGGCTCTGGTCGTGTTCATGAACAAGGTTGACCAGGTCGACGACGAAGAGCTTCTCGAGCTCGTCGAAATGGAAATCCGCGAACTGCTGTCTTCCTACGAATTCCCGGGCGACGACATTCCGATCGTCAAGGGTTCTGCACTGGCAGCCGTTGAAAACCGCGATCCGGCCATCGGCCGCGATGCGATCCGTGAGCTGATGGCTCAGGTCGACGCGTACATCCCGACCCCGGAGCGTCCGAAGGACCTTCCGTTCCTGATGCCGATCGAAGACGTCTTCTCGATCTCCGGCCGTGGTACGGTTGTGACCGGTCGTGTTGAGCGCGGCATCGTGAAGGTTGGCGAAGAAGTCGAAATCGTCGGCATCAAGGACACGCAGAAGACCACGGTCACCGGCGTTGAAATGTTCCGCAAGCTGCTGGACAGCGGCGAAGCAGGCGACAACATCGGCGCGCTGATCCGCGGTATCGCACGTGAAGACGTTGAGCGTGGCCAGGTTCTTTGCAAGCCGGGTACTGTTACCCCGCACACGAAGTTCAAGGCCGAGGCTTACATCCTCACCAAGGAAGAAGGTGGTCGTCACACCCCGTTCTTCACCAACTACCGCCCGCAGTTCTACTTCCGTACGACGGACGTGACCGGTGTGGTGTCCCTGCCGGAAGGCACGGAAATGGTGATGCCGGGCGACAACGTCTCCGTCGAGGTTGAGCTGATCGTGCCGATCGCCATGGAAGAAGGCCTGCGCTTCGCTATCCGCGAAGGTGGCCGTACCGTCGGCGCTGGCGTCGTCGCATCCATCATCGAATAAGATGATTTCGGGCTGCCGGGCCTTGTGCCCGGCAGTCCCGCCTCTTAAGTCTTGCGATGTGCGGCTTCAGAGGGTATCAGGAGCAAGTTCGCCCAGGCGGACTTCTGAAGGGGTATAGCTCAGCTGGTAGAGCGACGGTCTCCAAAACCGTAGGTCGCGGGTTCGAACCCTGCTGCCCCTGCCAATTTGCTCTTGATTAATCTGCCTCGAGGGCTTAAAGAGTTTCCTCGAGTGAGGCGCGCGAAGTTTTTCGCGCGCCCACTCGTATTTAACAGACCGGAATCGGAATGGCGAAGACCAATCCCTTTAAATTCATCCAGGAAGTACGCGCGGAAACGTCCAAGGTAACTTGGCCGACGCGCAAAGAAACAGCAGTGACCACTGTCATGGTTTTCATCATGGTTGTGATCGCGGCGATCTTTTTTCTCGTGGCAGATCAGTTGATGGGCTTCGGGATCGGCTATCTTCTGGGTGTCGGCGGCTAATTTCAGTCAGCCGCCCGGGCGACTGTCCGGTTTGAAGACAAAGAACAAGAAACGGAACTGAGATCCATGGCCAAGCGCTGGTACATTGTGCACGCCTACTCCAATTTCGAGAAGAAGGTCGCCGAGTCCATCCGCGAAAAGGCCGAGCAGAAGGGTCTGTCCGACCTGTTCGAGGAGATTCTCGTTCCGATGGAAAAGGTCGTTGAAGTGCGCCGTGGCCGCAAGGTCGATGCAGAGCGCAAGTTCTTCCCGGGCTACGTCCTGGTGAAGATGGAAATGACCAACGAGGCTTTCCACCTCATCAAGGATACTCCGAAGGTAACCGGGTTCCTGGGCGCGGATCAGAAGCCGATGCCGATCCCGGAAAAAGAAGCAATGCGCATCATCAACCAGGTGCAGGAAGGCGTGGACCGGCCGAAGCCGTCCGTGACTTTCGAGGTTGGCGAGCAGGTGCGTGTTTCCGACGGTCCGTTCGCGTCCTTCTCCGGCCTTGTCGAGGAAGTGGACGACGAGCGTGCGCGTCTGAAGGTGGCCGTGTCCATCTTCGGCCGTGCAACGCCGGTGGAACTGGAATTCGGTCAGGTCGACAAGCTCTGATCGTATGCCGCCTCGAGGGGTGGCTTGAGAGCCCGGTCGCAGTGTCTGCAAGGATGAGGCATCCGGGATGAAAGGGTGGAAGGTTCCGGAACTCTTCGCCGGGTTCCAACAGGGCCGAACCACCAACTCCCAATCAGCTGAAGAGCCATTCAGCTGTTAATGACTGGAGAGAAACATGGCGAAAAAAATCGAAGGTTTCCTGAAGCTTCAGGTGCCGGCAGGTTCCGCTACTCCGTCGCCGCCCATTGGTCCGGCGCTCGGTCAGCGTGGTCTGAACATCATGGAATTCTGCAAGGCCTTCAACGCCGCTACGCAGGATGCTGAAAAGGGCGCACCGTGCCCGACCGTGATCACCTACTACTCCGACAAGTCCTTCACGTTCGAAGTGAAGACGGCTCCGGTCAGCTTCTTCCTGAAGAAAGCTGCCAAGCTGCAGAAGGGCTCCCAGACCCCGGGCCGTGGCACGGTTGGTTCTGTGACCAAGGCGCAGGTGAAGGAAATCGCCGAAGCCAAGATGAAGGACCTGAACGCCAACGACATCGACGCAGCTATGCTGATGGTCGAAGGCTCCGCCCGCTCCATGGGCCTCGAGGTAACGGAGTAAGATCATGGCGAAGGTTGGAAAGCGCATCCAGGCAGCTCGTGAAGGTATCGACCGCAACAAGCTGTATTCCCTGAACGAAGCCATCGGCCTCGTGAAGGACCGTTCCAAGACCAAGTTCGACGAAACCGTTGAAGTTGCGATCAATCTCGGCGTTGATCCGCGTCACGCAGACCAGATGGTCCGTGGCGTGTGCATCCTGCCGAACGGCACCGGCAAGACCGTTCGCGTTGCTGTGTTCGCTCGCGGCGACAAGGCCGAAGAAGCCAAGGCTGCTGGCGCCGACATCGTCGGTGCAGAAGAGCTGGTTCAGGAAGTTCAGGGCGGCAAGATCGACTTCGATCGCTGCATTGCAACTCCGGACATGATGCCGCTCGTCGGTCGTCTCGGTAAGGTTCTCGGCCCGCGCGGCCTGATGCCGAACCCGAAGGTTGGCACCGTGACCCCGGACGTCAAGTCCGCCGTCAACGACGCCAAGGGCGGCGCTGTTCAGTTCCGCGTTGAAAAGGCCGGTATCGTTCACGCCGGCGTTGGCAAGGTGTCCTTCTCTGAAGAAGCGATCACCCAGAACGTCAAGGCTCTGCTGGACGCCGTTCAGAAAGCCAAGCCGACTGGCGCAAAAGGCACCTACCTGAAGCGCATCGCCGTGTCCTCCACGATGGGCCCGGGCGTAAAGGTCGATCTCGCCACCGTTGCTGGCGAATAATCCGGTCTTTCCGGATTGATACGAGATTTCGGCTGAAAGGCCGAATAGACCCGGCGGCTTGCTGCCGGGTTGCCCTGTCCGAGACTGCAGGTGCCGGGAAACCGGCTTAAGCCGAACAAGGCCTGCATAGATGGGTGAGAACCGAATTTCCCACCGATCCGGTGGAAAACCTGGTTCGAACCAGACCTTGCCGAGCGCTTCTGGCGCGAAGGTGAGGGGACAGGACCCTGAGCGTCGCCAGGACAGGCGGTTACCGGGTTCGGGACCATCTGCCAGGCGGCAAGGTAAACCGGCGGCGTCACAGCCGCCAAATGGAGAAGGCAAGTGGAAAGAGCGGAAAAGCACGAGTTCGTGTCGGCCCTCAACGCCGAGCTGGGTAACACCGGTGTTGTCGTCGTCGCGCACTATGCAGGCCTTTCGGTAGCTCAGATGACCGCACTGCGGGCATCCGTGCGCGAAGCCGGCGGCACTGTAAAAGTCGCAAAAAACCGCCTTGTCAAACTCGCCCTTCAAGGCACCGACCTTGAGCACATCTCCGACCTGTTTCAGGGCCCGACCGTTATCGTCCATTCCGACGATCCGGTAGCCGCTCCGAAAGCAGCCGTCGATTTCGCCAAGGCAAACGAAAAGTTTGCGATCCTTGGTGGTGCTCTTGGCTCGACCAACCTGAACCCGGATGGGGTCAAGTCTCTGGCAACCATGCCGTCGCTCGATGAGCTGCGTGCGAAACTGGTTGGCATGATCCAGACCCCGGCTTCCCGGATTGCACAGGTTGTCAACGCTCCGGCCGGGCAGCTTGCCCGCGTCTTCGGCGCTTACGCCAAGAAGGACGAGGCCGCATAAGGCGTCCAAAACACACTGTCTCACGTAACCAAAACTGGTTCGAACTTAAGGTACTGAAAAATGGCTGATCTTGAAAAGCTCGTTGAAGAACTGTCCGCACTGACCGTTATGGAAGCTGCTGAACTCAGCAAGCTTCTGGAAGAAAAGTGGGGCGTTTCTGCTGCTGCTCCGGTCGCAGTTGCTGCTGTTGCTGCTGGTGGCGGCGATGCAGCTGCTGCTGAAGAAAAGACCGAATTTGACGTTATCCTGGCTTCTGCCGGCGACAAGAAAATCAACGTCATCAAGGAAGTCCGCGCAATCACCGGTCTTGGCCTGAAAGAAGCTAAGGAGCTCGTCGAAGGCGCTCCGAAGCCGGTCAAGGAAGGCGTTGGCAAAGACGAAGCAGAAGAGCTGAAGAAGAAGCTCGAAGAAGCTGGCGCATCTGTCGAGCTGAAATAATAAGGGCCTACCGGCCTTTTGAACGGTCCCGGGCAACCGGGACCGTACCTAGCCCCGGCGGGATTGTCCCGTTTCCGGGGCAAACGTACCACTAGGGCATCCTGCTTTCGCAAGACGGCAGATGAAGATGTTCTAGGCCCCTAAGACCGGTCAACTTGTCTGGTTTCAGGTGAGGGCACCTGAAGCAGGTTGATCCAGGGGGGACGGTTTTCCGAAGCGCCCGGGCGCTCGCCCGATTGGAAAAGGGGCGTTTCGGGAAGCCGTTACCCGGCCGATACGAGGAGCGACAATGACCCAAACGTTCAACGGTCGCAAAAAGGTCCGTAAATATTTCGGATCGATCCGCGATGTCGCGGCTATGCCTAATCTCATCGAGGTTCAAAAAGCATCCTACGACCAGTTTCTGCAGGTCGACGAGATGCCGGGCGGTGGCCGCAAGAATGAAGGCCTTGAAGCGGTCTTCCAGTCCGTATTTCCGATCTCCGATTTTGCGGGCACTTCCCTTCTGGAATTTGTTTCCTTCGAATTTGAAGCTCCCAAATACGACGTCGATGAGTGCCGCCAGCGCGACATGACCTTTGCGGCTCCGCTGAAGGTTACCCTGCGCCTGATCGTGTTCGATGTCGATGAAGACACCGGCGCGAAGTCCGTGAAAGACATCAAGGAACAAGATGTCTACATGGGCGACATGCCGTTCATGACCGACAACGGCACTTTCATCGTCAACGGCACCGAGCGCGTCATCGTTTCCCAGATGCACCGTTCTCCGGGTGTGTTCTTCGACCATGACAAGGGCAAGACCCATTCTTCCGGCAAGTTGCTGTTCGCAGCACGCGTGATCCCGTATCGCGGTTCCTGGCTCGATATCGAATTCGACGCCAAGGACATCGTGCATGCGCGCATCGACCGTCGCCGCAAGATCCCGGTTACGTCCCTGCTGATGGCGCTTGGCCTCGATGGTGAGGAAATCCTCAACACGTTCTACAAGCGTATCGATTACACCCGTCAGAAGGACGGCTCCTGGCGCATGCCGTTTGACGGCAACCGTCTGAAGGGCACCAAGGCGTCCTACGACCTGATCGACGCTGACAGCGGCGAAGTGGTGATCGAGGGTGGCCGGAAGATCACTCAGCGCACCATCAAGCAGCTTGAGGAAAAAGGCGTCACCGCCTTGAAAGTGACCGACGAAGACCTTCATGGCCAGTACCTGGCTGAAGACATCGTCGACATGAAGAGCGGTGAAATCTACGCTGAAGCAGGCGACGAGATTTCCGGCAAGCTGCTGGAAGAACTGGTCGATCGTGGTTACCACGAGCTGCCGATGCTCGACATCGATCATGTCAACACCGGTCCGTACATCCGCAACACCCTGTCGGTCGACAAGAACGAGTCTCGCGAAGATGCTCTGTTTGACATCTACCGCGTGATGCGTCCGGGCGAGCCGCCCACCATCGACACTGCCGAGGCGATGTTCCAGTCGCTGTTCTTCGACGAAGAGCGCTATGACCTGTCCGCCGTTGGCCGCGTGAAGATGAACATGCGTCTCGACGTGGAGTGTGCCGACACCGTTCGCACGCTGCGCAAGGACGACATCCTGGAAGTCATTCGGGTTCTTCTTGAACTGCGCGATGGCAAGGGCGAAATCGACGACATCGACAACCTCGGCAACCGCCGTGTTCGTTCAGTCGGCGAGCTGATGGAAAATCAGTACCGCGTCGGTCTGCTGCGCATGGAACGCGCGATCAAGGAACGCATGAGCTCTGTCGAAATCGACACGGTCATGCCTCAGGACCTGATCAACGCGAAGCCGGCTGCTGCCGCCGTTCGTGAATTCTTCGGTTCTTCGCAGCTGTCGCAGTTCATGGACCAGACCAACCCGCTGTCGGAAGTCACCCACAAGCGCCGCCTGTCGGCACTTGGCCCGGGCGGTCTTACCCGCGAACGCGCAGGCTTCGAAGTCCGCGACGTTCACCCGACGCACTACGGCCGTATCTGCCCGATTGAAACGCCGGAAGGCCCGAACATCGGTCTGATCAACTCGCTGGCGACCTTTGCCCGTGTGAACAAGTACGGCTTCATCGAAAGCCCGTACCGGAAAGTGAAAGACGGCGCCGTTACCAACGAAGTCGTTTATCTTTCCGCCATGGAAGAAGCCAAGCACTACGTGGCCCAGTCCAACGCCGTCTACGACGACGAGGGCCGGTTCACCGAAGAGCTGATCACCTGCCGTCATGCCGGTGAAAACATGATGGTTCCGTCCGACAAGGTCGACCTCATGGACGTTTCGCCGAAACAGCTCGTGTCCGTCGCGGCCGCGCTCATTCCGTTCCTTGAGAACGATGACGCCAACCGCGCACTGATGGGCTCGAACATGCAGCGTCAGGCCGTTCCGCTGGTTCGTGCCGAAGCACCGTTCGTCGGTACAGGCATGGAGCCGATCGTGGCACGCGATTCCGGTGCTGCCATCGGTGCCCGCCGTGCTGGCGTTGTCGACCAGGTGGATGCGACCCGTATCGTTATCCGTGCGACCGAAGACCTCGATCCGGGCAAGTCCGGCGTCGATATCTACCGGCTGCAGAAGTTCCAGCGATCCAACCAGAACACTTGCATCAACCAGCGTCCGCTGGTTCGTGTCGGTGACCGGATCCACAAGGGCGACATCATTGCCGACGGTCCGTCGACCGATCTCGGTGATCTTGCGCTCGGCCGGAACGTGCTCGTCGCGTTCATGCCCTGGAACGGCTACAACTTCGAGGATTCCATCCTCCTGTCCGAACGCATCGTCTCCGATGACGTGTTCACCTCCATCCACCTCGAGGAATTCGAAGTGATGGCGCGTGATACCAAGCTTGGGCCGGAAGAAATCACCCGCGACATTCCGAACGTTTCGGAAGAAGCGCTGAAGAACCTCGACGAAGCCGGTATCGTCTACATCGGTGCCGAGCTGAACCCGGGCGATATCCTGGTCGGCAAGATCACTCCGAAGGGCGAAAGCCCGATGACGCCGGAAGAAAAGCTTCTGCGCGCCATCTTCGGTGAAAAGGCGTCCGACGTTCGCGATACTTCCCTGCGCCTGCCGCCGGGGGTTTCCGGTACCGTTGTCGAAGTGCGCGTCTTCAACCGCCATGGCGTTGAAAAAGACGAACGCGCGATGGCGATCGAGCGCGAGGAAATCGAGCGTCTCGCAAAGGACCGCGACGACGAACAGGCGATCCTCGACCGCAACGTCTATGGCCGTCTGGCCGAGATGCTGATGGACAAGACCGCCATTGCCGGCCCGAAGGGCTCCAAGAAGGACACCGTACTGACCGGGGACGTTCTCAACGACTTCCCGCGCTCGCAGTGGTGGCAGTTTGCCACCGACGACGAGAAGTTCATGTCCGAAATCGAAGCTCTGCGTGGTCAGTATGACGACAGCCGCAAGCGTCTCGAGCAGCGTTTCATCGACAAGGTCGAGAAACTGCAGCGCGGTGACGAACTGCCGCCGGGCGTCATGAAGATGGTCAAGGTCTTCGTTGCCGTGAAGCGCAAGCTTCAGCCGGGCGACAAGATGGCCGGCCGTCACGGCAACAAGGGTGTGGTCTCCAAGATCAACCCGTGCGAAGACATGCCGTTCCTTGAAGACGGCACGCATGTCGACATCGTGCTGAACCCGCTCGGCGTTCCGTCGCGCATGAACGTCGGTCAGATCCTTGAAACCCACCTGGGTTGGGCCTGCCGCGGCATGGGTAACCGGATCGGCGAAATGTACGACGAGTACAGGAAGTCAGGCGAGATCGGCGAATTGCGCGGCAAGATTGTCGAGATCTACGGCGACAACATGAAGGGCGACAACGTCAAGGAATACGATGACGAAGGTATCGTACGCCTGGCGGAGCAGCTGAAGAAGGGCGTCAGCATCGCGACGCCGGTCTTCGACGGTGCTCGTGAACCCGATGTCGTCGAGGCGCTCAACATTGCCGGCTACGACCCGAGCGGCCAGTCCGTTCTGTACGATGGCCGGACCGGTGAAGAGTTCGACCGCAAGGTTACCGTGGGCTACATCTACATGCTGAAGCTCCACCACCTTGTCGACGACAAGATCCATGCCCGTTCCATTGGCCCGTACTCGCTCGTCACCCAGCAGCCGCTCGGTGGTAAGGCACAGTTCGGTGGCCAGCGCTTCGGGGAAATGGAGGTCTGGGCGCTTGAAGCTTACGGTGCAGCCTACACGCTGCAGGAAATGCTCACCGTCAAGTCGGATGACGTCGCCGGCCGTACGAAGGTCTATGAGGCCATCGTTCGTGGCGACGACACCTTCGAGGCAGGCATTCCGGAAAGCTTCAACGTGCTTGTGAAGGAAATGCGGTCCCTGGGTCTCAACGTTGAACTGCAACGAACCGATGTCCCCGTGATCGGCGAGGAAGAAACTGCGGACGCCGCAGAATAACCCCGCCTACGGACCACAAATGACTTGGAATGCCGGTTGCGGGGAGGGGCGCAAGAGCTCGCTCCCCCACCGCGCATCGAAGGAGATGCATCATGAATCATGAGGTCATGAACCTGTTCAATCAGCAGGCTCCCGCACAGACCTTCGACAATATCCGGATTTCGCTTGCGAGCCCGGAAAAGATCTTGTCCTGGTCTTTCGGCGAAATCAAAAAGCCGGAGACCATTAACTACCGTACGTTCAAGCCTGAGCGCGACGGTCTGTTCTGCGCGCGCATCTTTGGCCCGATCAAGGACTACGAATGTCTTTGCGGCAAATACAAGCGCATGAAATACAAAGGCGTCATCTGCGAAAAGTGTGGCGTTGAAGTCACCCTGTCGCGGGTTCGCCGTGAGCGCATGGGCCACATCGAACTGGCTGCGCCTGTTGCGCACATCTGGTTCCTGAAGTCCCTGCCGAGCCGTATCGGCCTTCTGCTCGACATGACGTTGAAGGACCTGGAACGCGTTCTGTATTTCGAGAACTATGTTGTTCTCGAGCCGGGCCTGACCCCGCTCAAGCAGCACCAGCTTCTGTCGGAAGAAGACTTCATCGCCGCTCAGGACGAGTATGGCGAAGATGCCTTCACCGCCATGATCGGTGCCGAGGCGATCCGCGAGATCCTGATGAGCATGGATCTGGAACGCGAGAGCGAGAAGCTGCGTCAGGAGATCGCCGAGGCGACCACCGAACTGAAGCCGAAGAAGCTTGCCAAGCGCCTGAAGGTTATCGAAGCATTCATGGAATCGGGCAACCGCCCGGAGTGGATGATCATGACCGTGGTTCCGGTTATCCCGCCGGATCTGCGCCCGCTGGTACCGCTTGACGGTGGCCGTTTCGCGACGTCCGATCTGAACGATCTCTACCGCCGCGTGATCAACCGTAACAACCGTCTGCGCCGCCTGATGGAACTGCGTGCTCCGGATATCATCATCCGGAACGAAAAGCGCATGCTTCAGGAGTCCGTTGACGCCCTGTTCGACAACGGCCGCCGCGGCCGCGTCATCACCGGCGCCAACAAGCGTCCGCTGAAGTCGCTGTCCGACATGCTGAAGGGCAAGCAGGGCCGGTTCCGTCAGAACCTGCTCGGCAAGCGCGTCGACTATTCCGGCCGTTCGGTTATTACCATGGGTCCGGAACTGAAGCTGCACCAGTGCGGTTTGCCGAAGAAGATGGCGCTTGAGCTGTTCAAGCCGTTCATCTATTCGCGCCTCGACGCCAAGGGTTTCTCCTCGACCGTCAAGCAGGCCAAGAAGCTGGTTGAAAAGGAACGTCCGGAAGTCTGGGACATCCTCGACGAAGTCATCCGTGAGCACCCGGTTCTCCTGAACCGCGCGCCGACGCTGCACCGTCTTGGTATCCAGGCCTTCGAACCGACGCTGATCGAAGGCAAGGCCATCCAGCTGCACCCGCTCGTCTGCTCGGCCTTCAACGCCGACTTCGACGGTGACCAGATGGCTGTTCACGTACCGCTTTCGCTGGAAGCCCAGCTCGAAGCGCGTACGCTGATGATGTCGACCAACAACATTCTGCATCCGGCAAACGGTGGCCCGATCATCGTTCCTTCGCAGGATATCGTTCTGGGTCTCTACTATCTGTCCATCATGGCAGAAGGTGAGCCGGGCGAAGGCATGGTCTTCGGCAACACTGGTGAGATCCACCATGCGCTGGCCAACAAGGTCATCACGCTGCACACCAAGGTGAAGGGCCGGTATCGGTCCATCGATGCGGAAGGCAATCCGACTTCCGAAATCATCGAGACCACTCCGGGCCGCATGCTCATCGCGGAGCTTCTGCCGAAGCACCATGAAGTGCCGTTCGAGGTCTGCAACAAGCTGATGACCAAGAAGGACATCTCCAAGATGATCGACACGGTTTACCGTGCCTGCGGTCAGAAGGAGACGGTTATCTTCTGTGACCGGATCATGCAGCTTGGCTTCAAGAACGCCTGTAACGCCGGCATCTCCTTCGGCATGGACGACATGGTCATTCCGGACACCAAGCACAAGCTGGTGGCCGAAACCTCGTCGCTCGCGACCGAATACGAGCAGCAGTACAACGACGGTCTAATCACCCAGGGCGAAAAGTACAACAAGGTTGTCGATGCCTGGGCGAAATGTACCGACAAGATTGCTGACGAGATGATGGCCCGCATTAAGGCGGTCCAGATCGATGAGGAAACCGGTCGTCAGAAGCCGATGAACTCGGTCTACATGATGTCGCACTCCGGTGCTCGTGGTTCGCCACAGCAGATGAAGCAGCTGGCCGGCATGCGCGGCCTGATGGCCAAGCCGGACGGTTCCATCATCGAGAACCCGATCATCTCGAACTTCAAGGAAGGCCTGTCGGTTCTGGAGTACTTCAACTCCACCCACGGTGCCCGTAAGGGTCTGGCCGATACCGCTCTGAAGACCGCAAACTCCGGTTACCTGACCCGCCGTCTGGTGGACGTCGCCCAGGATTCCATCATCCTGGAACCGGATTGCGGATCCACGCGCGGCATCACCGTTGCTCCGATCGTCGATGCCGGTAACGTCATCGCTTCGCTCGGCATGCGCGTTCTGGGCCGTACGACTGCGGAAGATGTCTACAACAACCAGACCGGCGAACTGCTTGTCCCCAAGGGCACGCTGATCGACGAGAAGGATGTTGATGCCATCGAGGCTGCCAAGGTTCAGCAGATCAAGATCCGCTCGGTTCTTACCTGTGAAACCGAAACCGGCGTCTGCGCGACCTGCTATGGTCGTGACCTTGCTCGCGGTACGCCCGTGAACATGGGTGAAGCTGTCGGCGTCATCGCCGCACAGTCGATCGGTGAGCCTGGCACGCAGCTGACCATGCGTACCTTCCACATTGGTGGTACCGCACAGGTTGTCGACAGCTCGTTCATCGAGTCCAACGTCGACGGCACGATCAAGATCCGGAACCGTTCGGTCAATCGCGACAGCGACGGCAACCTGATTGCCATGGTTCGCAACATGTCCATCGTTGTCATCGACAGCGACGGCAACGAGCGTGCCGTGCATCGTGTGGCCTACGGTTCCAAGCTGCATGTCGATGAAGGCGATGCGGTCAAGCGCGGACAGCGGATTGCCGAGTGGGATCCGTATACCCGTCCGATGCTTGCTGAAGTCGATGGTATCGTGGACTTCGAGGATCTGGTCGATGGTGCGTCCGTTCAGGAAACGGCCGACGAAGCGACCGGCATCACCAAGCGTGTCGTCATTGACTGGCGTTCTTCGCAGCGTGGTCAGGATCTCAAGCCGGCTATCGTCGTCAAGGACGAAAAAGGCAGCATTTCCAAGACCGATCGTGGCTCCGATGCCCGTCTGATGCTTTCAGTTGACGCGGTTCTGTCCGTTCAGCCGGGAGCTTCGGTCAAGGCTGGTGACGTTCTGGCCCGTATCCCGCTGGAAAGCGCCAAGACAAAGGACATCACCGGTGGTCTGCCGCGTGTTGCGGAACTGTTCGAGGCTCGCCGTCCGAAGGATCATGCGATCATCGCCGAAATCGATGGTACGATCCGCTTCGGTCGCGATTACAAGAACAAGCGTCGCGTCATCATCGAGCCGGCGGAAGAAGGTGTCGAGCCCGTCGAATACCTCATCCCGAAAGGCAAGCACTTCCATCTTCAGGAAGGCGATGCCATTGAAAAGGGTGAGTACATCCTCGACGGCAACCCGGCTCCGCACGACATCCTGGCAGTTAAAGGCGTAGAGGCCCTTGCGGCTTACCTCGTCAATGAGATCCAGGAAGTCTACCGCCTGCAGGGCGTGACCATCAACGACAAGCACATTGAAGTGATTGTCCGCCAGATGCTGCAGAAGGTCGAGATCACCGATCCGGGCGATACGGAGTTCTTCTCCGGCGAACAGATCGACAAGATCGACTTCGAGGAAGCCAACCGCCGGGCGATCGACAATGCACGCGATCCTGCCAAGGGGGTGCCGGTTCTGCTCGGCATCACCAAGGCATCGCTGCAGACGCGTTCGTTCTTCTCCGCCGCCTCCTTCCAGGAGACGACCCGCGTCCTTACCGATGCGGCTGTCAACGGCAAGACCGACCCGCTGGTCGGCCTCAAGGAGAACGTCATCGTCGGCCGTCTGATCCCGGCCGGTACCGGTGGAGTGATGAAGCGGATCCGTCAGATCGCGACGCATCGCGACGACCTGATCCAGGAAGCGCAACGTCAGCAGTCTTCGGACAGTGCAGCGGAAGGCCTTCTGGAAGATATGACCGGTGCAGCCGAGTAATCGGTTTCCCGTCGAACTGTCGAAAGGCCGCCCTCGGGCGGCCTTTCTTGTATAATGAGGCAAAAGAGGCCTGATGATATGAACGACAATGAACTTGAACTGGACCCGGTGGTCTACATCGTCATTGGCAGGGTCTGGGAAAACGAAGACGCTTCGCCGGATGACGCCATCACCATTCACGCGCTGCTGACAGCGCCGGATGACGACGACGCGGTTCGCAAGACACTTGAATCTCTCTCTGCTCAGGGGTTTGCGGAAGCCGAGCTCGACCAGATCGGCGTGATGGATGGCGAACCGGATGATCCGGTTTACGAAGGTGCCTACCAGGACGCGCTTGCCGGAAACGTTGCGATCGTGACTTTCACGGCCTGAGGAGGCTGGAAGAACACTCGCCCGCAAATACCTGCCGTGCATCAGGCGCATATCGGCGGGTGAGGGGCTATGGCCGGCGAATCCGGAATGCGTTTATGGCGGGTCCGCCTGGAATCGGTCCCATGAATCAAGGGCCTGCGTTGCCCGATCACCTGGCAAACGCCACCGATCTGACCTGATTTGAGTCATTCCGGTTAGAGTTGATTCAGAATTCCGCCGGAATGCGGAATCCGCCAGCGCAATAATATTACCGAAAAGCTGCTGAAAACTATCGTTTGGCGCTGGTAAGTAGCGGAAATCATGTCGGAAATTCAGATGGCGGATCTGTAACCCGCACAAACGCTGTTTTTTCGACAAAGCACTTGACGCAATGGGTGCATATGAGTAGTTTCCGCGCATCCCAAGGGCAGGCGGTAAGTGCGAACCCGTCCAGCGCCACCAAGGCGCAGGACCCAGTCCTCTTAAACGCTGCCGGGTTATATAGGCGAATACGCGTCGATTGCATGACCGCGGGGTAACTCGTGGTCCTCTGGTTTTTCGCAGCGCCGGCCGCTCTTCATTGAGCGCGCGGGCGCGATTTTGCATGTCTTCACGGCTCAGGCCGAGGAGGGGTCAAGGTCAGCGGGGGACTGCAGTTGCATACGAATTTTTGGATGGACAAGGTAAAGGGCAAAGAATGCCGACCATCAACCAGTTGATCCGCAAGCCGCGGAAAGATCCGCCGAAGCGGAACAAGGTGCCGGCCATGGAGGCCTGCCCCCAGAAGCGTGGTGTTTGCACCCGCGTTTACACGACGACGCCGAAGAAGCCGAACTCGGCTCTGCGTAAGGTGGCCAAAATCCGCCTGACCAACGGCTTCGAAGTCATTGGCTACATCCCGGGTGAAGGTCACAACCTTCAGGAACACTCGGTGGTTATGATCCGCGGCGGTCGCGTAAAGGACTTGCCGGGTGTGCGCTACCACATCATCCGTGGTGTGCTCGATACCCAGGGCGTCAAGGATCGTAAGCAGCGCCGTTCGAAGTACGGCGCGAAGCGGCCGAAGTAAGGAGCACATCAGATGTCCCGTCGTCACCGCGCTGAAAAACGCGAAATTAACCCGGATCCGAAGTTCGGGGATATCGTCGTAACGAAGTTCATGAACTCCATCATGTACGACGGTAAGAAGTCGACTGCCGAGCGCATCGTTTACGGTGCTTTCGACGTCGTCGAAAACAAGACCCGCGAGAACCCGATTGAAGTGTTCCACGCTGCTCTTGAAAACGTCATGCCGCAAGTGGAAGTTCGCTCCCGCCGTGTTGGTGGTGCGACCTACCAGGTCCCGGTCGAGGTTCGTACCGACCGCCGTCAGGCGCTGGCAATTCGCTGGCTGATCACTGCGGCTCGCAATCGTAACGAAACCACGATGGTTGACCGTCTTTCCGGCGAGCTGCTCGATGCAGCAAACAACCGTGGTACCGCAGTCAAGAAGCGCGAAGACACGCACCGGATGGCAGACGCCAACCGCGCATTCTCGCACTATCGCTGGTAATTTGTGACTTCGAAGGGCTGACGCAATGGCGCGCACGCATAAAATCGAGGACTACCGCAACTTCGGCATCATGGCTCACATCGATGCTGGAAAGACCACTACGACTGAGCGGATCCTCTTCTACACTGGTAAGAGCCACAAGATCGGCGAAGTCCATGACGGCGCAGCCACCATGGACTGGATGGAGCAGGAGCAGGAGCGTGGCATCACGATCACCTCTGCTGCAACCACCGCTTTCTGGAAAGAAAAGCGCCTGAACATCATCGACACCCCGGGCCACGTTGACTTCACCATTGAAGTTGAACGTTCCCTGCGCGTGCTCGACGGCGCCGTCGCCCTTCTGGATGCAAACGCTGGCGTTGAGCCGCAGACTGAAACTGTTTGGCGTCAGGCCGACAAGTATCATGTCCCGCGGATGATCTTCGTCAACAAGATGGACAAGCTGGGCGCCGATTTCGATCGCTGCGTCAAGATGATCAAGGAACGCCTCGGCGCAACTCCGCTGGTCATGCAGCTTCCGGTTGGCGCTGAAAGCGAATTCGCTGGCTGTATCGACCTTCTGGAAATGAAGGCTCTGATCTGGCAGTCCGAAAACCTTGGCGCTGCCTGGGACGTTGTCGACATCCCGGCCGATCTCGTAGATCGCGCTCAGGAAGCTCGCGACGCTCTGATCGAGACTGTTGTCGAGGTCGACGAAGCTGTCATGGAAGCTTATCTGGAAGGCGAAGAGCCCTCCATCGAGACGCTCAAGAAGCTTATCCGTAAGGGTACGATCAGCACCGAATTCGTTCCGGTCTTCTGCGGTTCCGCGTTCAAGAACAAAGGCGTTCAGCCGCTTCTCGACGCAGTTGTCGACTACCTGCCGAGCCCGGTTGAAGTTCCGGACATCAAGGGTATCGACCCGAAGACCGAAAGCGAAATTATTCGCAAGTCTTCCGACGAAGAGCCGCTCGGCCTGCTGGCGTTCAAGATCGCCAATGACCCGTTTGTTGGTTCCCTGACGTTCTGCCGCATCTATTCCGGCGTTCTGAACAAGGGCGTGTCCCTGCTGAACACCGTGAAAGACAAGCGTGAGCGCGTCGGCCGGATGATGCAGATGCACTCCAACTCCCGCGAAGACATTGATGTAGCCTATGCAGGCGATATCGTTGCTATCGCAGGCCTGAAGGACACCACGACTGGCGACACCCTGTGTGATCCGCTGAAGCCGGTGATCCTGGAGCGCATGGAATTTCCGGAGCCGGTCATCGAGATCGCTGTCGAGCCGAAGACCAAGGGCGACCAGGAAAAGATGGGCCTTGCGCTCAACCGCCTGGCTGCTGAAGATCCGTCCTTCCGCGTCAAAACCGACGAAGAATCCGGTCAGACCATCATCGCCGGCATGGGCGAGCTGCACTTGGACATCATCGTCGACCGCATGAAGCGCGAATTCAAGGTCGAAGCCAACATCGGTGCGCCGCAGGTGGCTTACCGCGAAACCATCACCAAGGTTTCTGAAGTGGATTACACCCACAAGAAGCAGTCTGGTGGTTCCGGTCAGTTCGCTCGCGTCAAGCTGGTCATCGAGCCGGCCGAGCCGAACGAAGGCTACGTCTTCGAAAGCAAGATCGTCGGCGGGTCCATTCCGAAGGAATACATCCCGGGCGTTACCAAAGGTATCGAAAGCGTCATGTCTTCCGGTCCGCTGGCAGGCTTCCCTATGCTCGATATCAAGGCAACCCTGATCGATGGTGCCTACCACGACGTTGACTCCTCGGTTCTCGCCTTCGAAATCGCCGGCCGTGCCGGTTTCCGCGAAGGTATTGCAAAGGCCGGCCCGAAACTGCTCGAGCCGATCATGAAGGTCGAGGTTGTCACACCGGAAGACTACATGGGTGACGTGATTGGTGACCTGAACTCCCGCCGCGGCCAGATCGCGGGTACGGAGAACCGGGGCGTCGTTACTGTCATCACCGCAATGGTCCCGCTGGCCAACATGTTTGGTTACGTGAACAACCTGCGTTCCATGTCTCAGGGCCGCGCACAGTACTCGATGGTGTTCGATCACTACGAGCAGGTGCCGCAGGCTGTCGCCGAAGAGGTTCAGGCGAAATACGCCTGAGCCCATCCTCTTAACGTCAAGAAGAACTAGAGAAACGGAGTAATCCGATGGCGAAAGAAAAATTTGAGCGCAACAAGCCGCACGTTAACATTGGCACGATTGGCCACGTTGACCACGGCAAGACGACGCTGACCGCAGCAATCACCATGACGCTGGCTGAAACCGGCGGTGCGACTGCAAAAGCTTACGACGAAATCGACGGCGCGCCTGAAGAAAAGGCTCGCGGCATCACCATCTCCACGGCACACGTTGAGTATGAGACGGAAAACCGTCACTACGCACACGTCGATTGCCCTGGTCACGCCGACTACGTCAAGAACATGATCACCGGTGCAGCGCAGATGGACGGCGCGATCCTGGTCTGTTCTGCCGCTGACGGCCCGATGCCGCAGACCCGCGAACACATCCTCCTGGCTCGCCAGGTTGGTGTTCCGGCTCTGGTCGTGTTCATGAACAAGGTTGACCAGGTCGACGACGAAGAGCTTCTCGAGCTCGTCGAAATGGAAATCCGCGAACTGCTGTCTTCCTACGAATTCCCGGGCGACGACATTCCGATCGTCAAGGGTTCTGCGTTGGCAGCCGTTGAAAACCGCGATCCGGCCATCGGCCGCGATGCGATCCGTGAGCTGATGGCTCAGGTCGACGCGTACATCCCGACCCCGGAGCGTCCGAAGGACCTTCCGTTCCTGATGCCGATCGAAGACGTCTTCTCGATCTCCGGCCGTGGTACGGTTGTGACCGGTCGTGTTGAGCGTGGCATCGTGAAGGTTGGCGAAGAAGTCGAAATCGTCGGCATCAAGGACACGCAGAAGACCACGGTCACCGGCGTTGAAATGTTCCGCAAGCTGCTGGACAGCGGCGAAGCAGGCGACAACATCGGCGCGCTGATCCGCGGTATCGCACGTGAAGACGTTGAGCGTGGCCAGGTTCTTTGCAAGCCGGGTACTGTTACCCCGCACACGAAGTTCAAGGCTGAGGCTTACATCCTCACCAAGGAAGAAGGTGGTCGTCACACCCCGTTCTTCACCAACTACCGCCCGCAGTTCTACTTCCGTACGACGGACGTGACCGGTGTGGTGTCCCTGCCGGAAGGCACGGAAATGGTGATGCCGGGCGACAACGTCTCCGTCGAGGTTGAGCTGATCGTGCCGATCGCCATGGAAGAAGGCCTGCGCTTCGCTATCCGCGAAGGTGGCCGTACCGTCGGCGCTGGCGTCGTCGCATCCATCATCGAATAATCGACAGCCGGGCCTGCCGGTGACTTTCAAGTGAAACGCGGGCAGGCCCGCAGTCTTATTGGGAACAACAACAATGAACGGTCAGAATATCCGGATCCGCCTGAAGGCGTTTGACCACCGTATTCTCGACGCCTCCACCAAGGAGATCGTCAATACGGCCAAGCGGACCGGTGCTCAGGTACGGGGTCCCGTGCCGCTGCCGACGCGGATCGAGAAGTACACGGTGCTTCGCGGGCCGCATATCGATAAGAAAAGCCGCGATCAGTTCGAGATGCGTACGCATAAGCGCCTTCTCGATATCGTTGATCCGACGCCCCAGACGGTGGACGCGCTCATGAAGCTCGACCTCGCCGCTGGTGTCGACGTCGAGATCAAGCTCTAAGCCGGGTCGAAGGGGACACATCCATGCGTTCTGGAGTGATCGCTCAGAAAGTGGGCATGACCCGCATCTATAACGATGCAGGCGAGCATGTTCCGGTCACCGTTCTGCGGCTGGAAAATTGCCAGGTGGTTGCCCACCGCACTGACGAAAAAAATGGTTACACTGCGCTGCAGCTCGGTGCAGGTACCCGTAAAGTAAAGAATACGCCGAAGGCACTGCGTGGCCACTTTGCTGTTGCAAAGGTTGAGCCGAAGCGGACCGTGGCCGAATTCCGCGTTTCTGCGGAAAACCTGATCGACGTTGGCGCGGAACTGACCGCTGACCACTACGTCGAAGGCCAGTTTGTCGACGTGACCGGCACTTCTATCGGTAAGGGTTTTGCCGGTGCCATGAAGCGTCACAACTTCGGTGGTGGCCGTGCATCGCACGGTAACTCGATCTCGCACCGTTCGCACGGTTCTACCGGTCAGTGTCAGGACCCGGGCCGCGTGTTCAAGGGCAAGAAAATGGCCGGTCACATGGGTGATGCCCGCGTGACCACGCAGAACCTGAAGGTTGTGCGCACTGATGTTGAGCGTGGCCTGATCATGGTCGAGGGCTCTGTTCCGGGCGCCAAGGGCGGCTGGATCCTGGTCCGCGACGCGATCAAAAAGGCGCTGCCGGAAAACGTTCCGGTTCCGGGTGCTTTCAAAGCAACCGAAGCGACTGCGGCCGCCGGGAAGGAGAGTGAGTGATGGAACTCCAGGTCAAGACCCTCGAAGGTGGGGCGGCCGGTTCGATCACGGTGTCTGACGAGATCTTCGGTCTCGAGCCGCGCACCGATTTGATCCACCGTGTGGTGCGTTGGCAGCTGGCCAAGCGCCAGGCAGGTACCCACAAGGCACTGGGCCGTTCGGAAGTTTCCGGCACGACGAAGAAATTCGTCCGTCAGAAAGGTTCCGGCGGTGCACGTCACGGCAACAAGAAGGCCCCGCAGTTCCGCGGTGGTGGTAAGGCATTCGGCCCGATCGTTCGCGATCACAGCCATGACCTGCCGAAGAAGGTTCGCGCCCTCGGCCTGAAGCATGCCCTGTCGGCGAAAGCCAAGACAGACAGCATCGTTATTGTCGAAGACGCCAAGGCAGCCGAAGCAAAGACCAAGGCGCTCAAGGCACAGCTGACCAAGCTCGGCCTGACCAGCGCTCTGATCATTGACGGCGCCGAGGTCGATGCAAACTTCGCTCTGGCATCCCGCAACATTCCGCATCTGGATGTGCTGCCGGTTCAGGGCATCAACGTTTACGACATCCTGCGTGCCAACACCCTGGTGTTGACGAAGGCTGCGGTGTCCGCACTTGAGGAGCGCTTTAAATGAGCAAACTTCCTCACTACGACAAAATCGTCGGCCCGGTAATCACCGAAAAGTCGACGATGGCTTCCGAAGAGAACAAGGTTGTCTTCAAAGTTGCTAACGATGCAACGAAGCCGGAAATCAAGGCCGCAGTCGAAGCGCTGTTCGGTGTAAAGGTCACGGCAGTGAACACCCTGGTCCGCAAGGGCAAGGTCAAGCGCTTCCGCGGTCGCATCGGCCGTCAGTCCGACTACAAGAAGGCCGTCGTTACGCTGCAGGAAGGTCACGCAATCGACGTGACCACCGGGCTCTAAGACGGGGACTTAAGAAAAATGGCACTTAAGACATTCAACCCGACGTCCCCAGGCCGCCGTCAGCTGGTTCAAGTTGATCGCTCTGGTCTGTGGAAAGGCAAGCCGGTCAAGACCCTGACCGAAGGCCTGTCCAAGTCCGGTGGCCGCAACAACGCCGGCCGCCTGACGTCTCCGAACCGCGGTGGCGGTCACAAGCGGTCTTACCGTCTTGTCGACTTCAAGCGCCGTAAATGGGACGTTCCGGCAACGGTCGAGCGCCTTGAATACGATCCGAACCGGACCGCATTCATTGCACTCATCCGTTACGAAGACGGTGAACTGAGCTACATCCTGGCGCCGCAGCGCCTGGCTGCTGGCGATACCGTCATCGCCGGTGAATCCGTCGACGTGAAACCGGGCAATGCCGCGCCGCTGGCTCGCATTCCGGTTGGTACGATCGTGCACAATGTCGAGCTGAAGCCGGGCAAAGGCGCCCAGATCGCTCGTTCGGCAGGTGCGTTCGTTCAGATCGTCGGCCGCGACCAGGGCTACACCACGCTGCGCCTGATGTCTGGCGAGCAGCGCCGTGTGCTCGGAACCTGCATGGCTTCCATTGGCGCCGTGTCCAACCCGGACCACGCCAACGTTAACCTGGGTAAAGCAGGCCGTTCCCGCTGGCTTGGCATTCGTCCGCATACTCGCGGTGTTGCCATGAACCCGATCGACCACCCGCACGGTGGTGGTGAAGGCAGGACCTCCGGCGGTCGTCATCCGGTTACTCCTTGGGGTAAACCGACCAAAGGTAAGCGTACGCGGCGCAATAAGCAGACTGATAAGTTTATCGTCCGCAGCCGTCACGCGAAGAAGTAAAGGGCAAGGATCGTGGCACGTTCGATCTGGAAAGGTCCGTTTGTCGACGGGTATCTGCTGAAGAAAGCGGACAAGGTCCGTGAGTCCGGCCGGAACGAGGTCATCAAGACCTGGAGCCGCCGCTCTACCATCCTGCCGCAGTTCGTCGGCTTGACCTTCGGCGTCTATAACGGTCAAAAGCACGTTCCGGTGCTGGTGTCTGAGGAAATGATCGGTCACAAGTTCGGTGAGTTCTCGCCGAGCCGGACCTATTATGGACACGGCGCCGACAAGAAGGCGAAGAGGAAGTAACGATGGGCAAGCCGAAGCGTGAGCGGACGCTCGCTGACAATGAGGCCCGGGCAATGACCCGCATGCTGCGCGTTTCCCCGCGCAAGCTGAACCTCGTTGCGGCTTCGATCCGTGGCAAAAAAGTCGGTTCCGCGATCGCGGACCTGACATTCTCCCGCAAGCGCATTGCGCAGGACGTCAAGAAAACCTTGATGTCTGCCATTGCGAACGCGGAAAACAACCATGACCTGGACATCGACAACCTGGTGGTTGCTGAAGCACATGTCGGCAAGGCATTTGTGATCAAGCGGTTCCAGGCCCGTGCACGCGGTCATGTTGGCCGGATCGAGAAGCCGTTCTCGAACCTGACCATCGTCGTGCGCGAAGTTGAGGAGACTGCCTGATGGGACATAAGACAAACCCGATCGGCATGCGCCTCGGGATCAACCGCACCTGGGACAGCCGCTGGTACGCGAACAAGAACGAATACGGCGATCTTCTGCACGAAGATTTCCGCATCCGTGAGCTCCTGCTGAAGGAACTGAAGCAGGCTGCCGTGTCCAAGGTTGTTATCGAACGCCCGCACAAGAAGTGCCGCGTGTCCATTCACTCCGGTCGTCCGGGCGTGGTCATCGGTAAAAAGGGTGCCGATATCGAGCGTCTTCGCAAGAAGATCGCCGACATCACCAATTCCGAAGTGCATCTCAACATCGTTGAAGTGCGCAAGCCGGAAATCGACGCGACCCTGGTCGCCCAGTCGATTGCCCAGCAGCTGGAACGCCGCGTTGCTTTCCGTCGCGCCATGAAGCGGGCCGTTCAGTCCGCCATGCGTCTCGGTGCACAGGGCATCCGTATCAACTGCGGTGGCCGTCTCGGCGGTGCGGAAATTGCGCGTATCGAATGGTACCGCGAAGGCCGCGTCCCGCTTCACACGCTGCGTGCAGACATCGACTACGGTGTTGCAAGCGCTCACACGGCTTACGGCGTGTGCGGTGTGAAGGTCTGGATCTTCAAGGGTGAAATTCTGGAACACGATCCGATGGCGTCTGAGCGCCGTGCGACCGCTGCTTCCGAAGGCAACCAGGGTGATCGCGGCGGACGCCGGGATCGGGGCCGCGAGCGCGCAGCTTAATTCAAGCTGCCTGCCGCTCGTAACTTAAGAAAGACGAGAGAAGAACGATGCTGCAACCGAAGCGCACAAAGTTCCGCAAGCAGCACAAGGGCCGCATCCACGGCTTGTCGAAGGGAGGCACTGACCTCAACTTCGGCGCATTCGGTCTGAAGGCGATTGAGCCGGAGCGTGTTACGGCACGTCAGATCGAAGCGGCCCGCCGTGCTATGACCCGCCACATGAAGCGTGCGGGTCGTGTTTGGATCCGCATCTTCCCGGACGTCCCGGTTTCCTCGAAACCTGCTGAAGTCCGCATGGGTAAAGGTAAGGGTTCTCCGGATTACTGGGCTTGCCGTGTCAAGCCAGGCCGGATCATGTTCGAAATCGACGGTGTGCCGGAAGACATTGCGCGTGAAGCCATGCGTCTTGCTGCAGCCAAACTGCCGATCAAGTGCCGCTTCGTTCAGCGTATCGGCGAGTAGGGCAGGCGAGGAGTTAGAGCCATGAAGGCTACCGATGTACGGGCTAAGACCCTCGACGAGCTCCGCAGTGAGCTTGAAGGCCTGAAGAAAGAGCAGTTCAACCTGCGCTTCCAGCGGGCTACGGGTCAGCTTGAAAACACTGCGCGTGTCCGGCAGATCCGCCGTGATATCGCGCGTATCCAGACGATCATGCGCGAAAAGCGCGTGTCGGCGAACGCGTAAGGAGACGGCCATGCCGAAGCGTATCCTGCAGGGCACCGTTGTCAGCGACGCCAATGACAAGACGGTGACGGTGAATGTGGAGCGCCGCTTCACGCACCCGCTGCTGAAGAAGACTGTGCGCCGGACCAAGAAGTACCGCGCACACGACGAAACCAACCAGTACAAGGTTGGCGACATTGTTCAGATCGAAGAATGCGCGCCGATCTCTAAAAACAAACGTTGGACCGTGGTCGCTCAGTGACCGCGCTCCATTCAGTGAGCATCAGGCGCCCGTGACCCGAGCGCCATCAGAAGAACAAGGCAGCCAGTCATGATTCAGATGCAAACAAACCTCGACGTCGCGGATAATTCCGGCGCTCGTCGTGTCATGTGCATCAAAGTGCTCGGCGGCTCCAAGCGTAAATATGCCCAGGTAGGCGACATCATCGTCGTCTCCGTGAAAGAGGCAATTCCGCGGGGCCGCGTTAAGAAGGGCGACGTGATGAAGGCTGTCGTCGTGCGCACGGCAAAGGATATCCGCCGTCCCGATGGCAGCGTGATCCGGTTCGACCGCAATGCGGCCGTGCTGGTCAACAACAACAAGGAGCCGATCGGCACCCGTATCTTCGGACCGGTACCGCGTGAACTCCGTGCAAAGAACCATATGAAAATCATTTCGCTCGCGCCGGAGGTGCTCTGATGGCTGCGAAAATTAAAAAAGGCGACACGGTGGTTGTGCTGACCGGCCGTGACAAGGGTAAGTCCGGCGAAGTCATCCAGATGCTGCCGGCTGACAACAAGGCCCTGGTCCGCGGCATCAACATGGTTCGCCGCCACCAGAAGCAGACCCAGACGCAGGAAGCAGGCATCGTGGCCAAGGAGGCCCCGATTCACCTTTCCAACGTTGCACTGGCCGATCCGAAGGACGGCAAGGCGACCCGCGTCGGCTTCAAAGTGCAGGACGATGGCACCAAGGTCCGTGTGGCCAAGCGTTCGGGAGACCTGATCGATGGCTGAGACCACTAACGTGCCGCGTCTCAAGACGCATTATGACGAAGTTGTGCGCAAGCAGCTTCTGGAGAAGTTCCAGTACAAGAACGTCATGCAGGTTCCGCAGCTGGAAAAGATTGTCCTCAACGTCGGTGTCGGCGAAGCGGTCAGCGATTCCAAGAAGGCGCGTATCGCAGCTGACGACCTGGCACTGATTGCCGGTCAGAAGCCGGTGATCACCAAGGCGAAAAAGTCGATCGCAACCTTCAAGGTTCGCGAAGGCATGCCGCTTGGTGCAAAGGTTACCCTGCGCCGCCAGCAGATGTTCGAATTCCTGGACCGTCTGATCACCATCGCGCTGCCGCGCGTACGTGACTTCCGTGGTCTGAACCCGAAGAGCTTCGACGGTCGCGGCAACTACGCCATGGGTATCAAAGAACACATCGTGTTCCCGGAAATCGAGTACGACAAGGTCGACCAGATCTGGGGCATGGACGTGATCATCTGCACCACGGCGCCGAATGACGACGAAGCACGCGAGCTTCTGCGCGCGTTCAACTTCCCGTTCACGAAGTAACGGGCAAGGAAGGGATCGACGATGGCGAAGAAAAGCGCAATCGAGAAGAACAAGCGCCGCGAGAAGCTTGTAAAGAAATACGCTGAGAAGCGCGCTGCCCTGAAGGCACTGGCTAAAGATGAAAGCCTGTCCCTGGAAGAGCGGTACAACGCACGCCTGAAGCTGGCAAAATTGCCGCGGAATTCCGCGCCGAACCGCGTTCGCAATCGTTGCGAAGTGTCCGGCCGTCCGCGCGGTTTTTACCGCAAGCTGAAGATGTCGCGTATTGCGCTTCGTGAACTGGGCTCCCTGGGTAAGATCCCGGGCCTGGTCAAGTCGAGCTGGTAAGGAGAAACTCCGATGGCAATTTCTGATCCGTTGGGGGATATGCTGACCCGCATTCGCAACGCGCAGATGCGTCGCAAGAACAAGGTCAGTTCACCAAATTCCAAATTGCGCGCACATGTACTTGATGTGCTCGCAAAAGAGGGGTACATCCGTGGCTACACCACGGTTGAATACGAGGGCGGTAAGTCCGAGTTGGAAATCGAACTGAAGTATTTCGACGGTGAACCGGTTATCCGCACGATTGAACGTGTGTCCAAGCCGGGCCGCCGCGTGTACTCGTCGGTGAAAAACATCCCGCATGTCTCTAATGGCCTGGGCGTGTCGATCATTTCGACTCCGCGTGGTGTCATGAGCGACCATCAGGCGCGGGACGAAAACGTAGGTGGTGAGGTTCTTTGCCGCGTCTTCTGATGCGGCATCTTCACTTTTAAAACAACGACAAGGTTGGTCATATGTCTCGTATTGGCAAAAAGCCAGTCCCCGTGCCAAGCGGGGTAACGGCATCGATCGACGGTCAGACTGTTACGATCAAAGGCCCGAAAGGCGAAAAGTCTTTCGTGCTCAATGATCTTGTTCTGGCCGAAATGACGGATGATGGGATCAAAATCGATCCGTGCAACAGCTCCAAGCCGGCTCGCTCCATGTGGGGCATGAGCCGCACCATGGTCGCGAACCTGATCACTGGCGTAACCGAGGGCTTCAAGAAAGACCTCGCCATCACCGGTGTCGGTTATCGCGCTCAGGTCCAGGGCAAGAACCTTCAGCTGGCGCTCGGTTTCTCTCATGACGTTGTCTATCCGATCCCGGATGGTATCGATATCGTGTGCCCGAAACCCACGGAAATCAACATCACCGGTACCGACAAACAGCGCGTCGGTCAGGTTGCTGCTGAAATTCGTGAATTCCGCCCGCCGGAGCCCTACAAGGGCAAAGGCGTTCGTTATGCAGGCGAGTTCATCGTCCGCAAAGAAGGCAAGAAGAAGTAACGGACCCAGATCATGGCGAACAGCAAACAAGCTTTCGAGCGCCGCCGCGATCGCGTGCGCCGTTCGATTCAGAAAGCCGCGAACGGTCGTCCGCGCCTTTCTGTCTTCCGCTCGTCGAAGCAGATCTACGCCCAGATCATCGACGATGCGAAGGGACATACGATTGTCTCTGCTTCAACGATCGAAACAGATCTCAAGAGCAGCCTGAAAACGGGCGCCGACGTCGCTGCAGCCGCAGCCGTTGGCAAGCTTGTCGCCGAGCGTGCTGCTGCCGCTGGCGTAAAGCAGGTCGTGTTCGACCGTGGCGGGTACCAGTATCATGGGCGCGTAAAAGCGCTTGCTGATGCAGCCCGTGAAGGTGGACTTGAATTCTGACCAGCGCCCGTTGGCGCTCTTAAGAACGGAAGACGTATAATATGGCGAGACAAGAAAATCGCGATCGCGACGAGCGAGACAGCGAATTCGTCGACAAGCTCGTTCACATCAACCGCGTTGCGAAAGTGGTCAAGGGTGGCCGTCGTTTCGGCTTCGCAGCACTCGTTGTGGTTGGTGACCAGAAGGGCCGCGTCGGCTTCGGTCATGGCAAGGCGCGTGAAGTGCCGGAAGCCATCCGTAAGGCAACTGAAGCAGCAAAGCGCACGATGATCCGTGTACCGCTTCGCGAAGGCCGGACCCTCCACCACGATGTGGAAGGCCGTCACGGCGCTGGCAAGGTTCTGCTTCGTGCAGCTCCGGCCGGTACCGGAATCATCGCAGGCGGTCCGATGCGTGCCGTTTTCGAAACGCTCGGCGTCCAGGACGTTGTGGCCAAGTCTCTGGGGACTTCCAACCCCTACAACATGGTGCGTGCAACTTTTGCTGCGCTGACCAAGGAAGACAGCCCGCGTTCCGTCGCTGCCCGCCGTGGCCTGAAGGTCTCTGTGCTGCAGTCCCGCCGTCGTGACAACAACGATGAGGCGGCTTCGGCTGCCGCTGAGGCTTGACCTTAGCGGCTCCGGTCCCCAGCTGAGAGAGGGTATGTTCCATGGCGAACACCGAAAAGACTGTCACGGTCGAACAGATCGGCAGCCCGCTGCGCCGTCCTAAGGACCAGCGCGCGACGCTCGTCGGTCTCGGCCTGAACAAGATGCACCGCCGTTCCACACTGAAGGATACTCCTGAAGTGCGCGGCATGATCAATAAGGTCCAGCATCTCGTTCGCGTCGTCGAAGACAACGCGTAAGAACGGGGTGAGGAGAAACGAACATGAAGCTCAATGAACTTCGTGACAACGAAGGTGCCGTAAAAGACCGCATGCGTGTGGCTCGTGGCATCGGGTCCGGCAAGGGCAAGACTGGTGGCCGTGGTGTCAAAGGTCAGAAGTCCCGTTCCGGCGTTGCTATCAAAGGCTTTGAAGGCGGTCAGATGCCGCTTCACCGCCGTCTGCCGAAGCGCGGCTTCACGAACATTTTTGCCAAGGACTACAACACTGTGTCCGTTGGCCGTGTTCAGAAGGCGATTGATGCAGGCAAGCTGAATGCGTCCGAGACGGTTACCGTCGAAGCGCTGAAGGCAGCAGGCGTTGTCAAGCGGGTCCGTGACGGTGTGCGCATCGTTGCCAACGGTGAACTCACCACTGCAGTGACCTTTGAAGTTGCCGGTGCCTCCAAGGGCGCTATCGCAGCGATCGAAAAAGCAGGCGGCAAGGTTGCCGTTCTGGGAGCTCAGGCTTAACAGCCTGGGCTTCACCCATTTCTTGGGCAAGCATTCCGGAGTAGGGCATGGCATCGGCCGCCGAGCAACTGGCGTCAAATCTCAATTTCTCAGCTTTCGCCAAGGCTGAAGAACTCAAAAAGCGCATCTGGTTCACACTGGGGGCGCTTTTGGTTTATCGACTGGGCACTTACATTCCCTTGCCCGGCATCAATCCGGACGCCTTTGCGCAGGCCTTCAATCAGGCCCAGTCCGGCATCATCGGCATGTTCAACATGTTTGCCGGCGGTGCTGTCGAGCGCATGGCGATCTTCGCTCTCGGCATTATGCCGTATATTTCCGCCTCCATTATCATGCAGCTCATGACGACCGTCGTACCGACGCTCGAGCAGATGAAGAAGGAAGGCGAGCAGGGCCGCAAGGTCATCAACCAGTACACGCGCTACGGTACTGTAATCCTGGCGGCTTTCCAGGCTTACGGTATCGCAGTCGGTCTGGAAGGAGCGACCAATGTGGTCGCCGATCCGGGCTGGTTTTTCCGCGCATCAACTGTCCTGACGCTTGTCGGCGGTACCATGTTCCTGATGTGGCTCGGTGAGCAGATCACATCGCGCGGTATCGGTAACGGTATTTCGCTGATCATCTTTGCCGGCATTGTCGCCGGTCTGCCGGTCGCGCTGGTCAATGTGCTTGAACTCGGTCGCCAGGGCTCGATGTCGACGATCCTGATTCTCGGCATCCTGATACTGGCTGTTGTGGTGATCGCACTGATCGTGTTCATGGAACGGGCTCAGCGCAGACTGCTGATTCAGTATCCTAAGCGCCAGATGGGCAATCGCATGTTCGAGGGCAACACCTCGTTCCTGCCGCTCAAGCTCAATACTGCCGGTGTGATTCCGCCGATCTTCGCTTCTTCCCTCCTGCTGGTTCCTGCCACCATTGGCGGCTTCAGTCAGGGTTCGGGCAATGAGTGGCTGACGTATATCACTGCGGCGCTTGGTCACGGCCAGCCGTTATTCATGGTGTTCTACGCAGCGATGATCGTGTTCTTCTGTTTCTTCTATACCGCGATCGTTTTCAATCCGAGCGACACTGCGGACAACCTGAAGAAACACGGCGGTTTCATTCCCGGAATCCGTCCCGGCGAGCGTACAGCGCAGTATATCGACTACGTTCTGACGCGCATTACGGTGGTCGGTGCAATTTACATCACCGTCGTTTGTCTATTACCCGAATTCCTTATTTCGGCGACAGGCGTTCCGTTCTATTTCGGTGGCACCTCTTTGTTGATTGTCGTAAGCGTGACGATGGATACCGTGTCACAGATCCAGGGGCATTTGCTTGCGCACCAATATGAGGGTCTGGTGAAAAAAGCGAAATTAAGTGGGAGGCGTCGATGAGGCTTATTCTGGTTGGACCGCCAGGAGCGGGGAAGGGGACACAGGCCGCGCACCTCGTTGCGAAATACGCGATCCCGCAGCTCTCCACCGGAGACATGCTGCGGGCCGCAGTGGCCGCCCAGACCCCGGTAGGCGTTAAAGCCAAGGAAGTCATGGACGCAGGTGGGCTCGTGTCGGATGAGATCGTTGTCGGTATCATCCGCGACCGGATCGCCGAAGAAGATGCCAGGAACGGATTCATTCTTGATGGTTTTCCCCGCACGCTCGCCCAGGCCGAAGCGCTTGACGAGATGCTGGAAGCAAACAGCCTCAAGCTGAACGCTGTTATCGAACTGCGTGTTGACCAGTCGAAGCTGGTCGATCGGATCATCAAGCGCGCTGCTGATGCACAGGCTGCGGGTCAGCCGGTGCGCAAGGACGATGATCCGGAAGTCTTCAAGCAACGCCTTGAAGCCTACAACCGCGATACCGCAGTTGTTGTGCCGTATTACGAGAAGACAGGTCTTCTTTCCGTGATTGACGGCATGCAGTCCATTGATGAAGTGACGGCTTCAATAGATTCCGTTCTTCAAGGACTTGACGAAAAGGTTTAGAGCCGTTAAACGACCCGCTCTACCTTACAGTTAAGCCGGTTCCATGTAAGTGGGGCCGGCATTCTCTGTGCCGGGGTTACCCCGGCATTTTCGTACCCGCAAGGGCCGGACTCCACCGGACGCGGGCATTACAACCTGCGGCAAGACCATGGTCTCGCTGCGTAATCATGGAGACGAACGTGGCACGTATTGCTGGCGTTAACATCCCGACGAACAAGCGCGTTGTCATCGCGCTTCAGTATATTCACGGCATCGGCGCGAAGTTCGCGCAGGAAATCATCGAGAAGAACAACATCGATGCTGCCCGCCGTGTGAACGAGCTTTCCGACGCAGAAGTTCTGTCCATCCGCGAAACCATCGACCGCGATTACCTCGTTGAAGGTGACCTGCGTCGTGAGACCGCGATGAACATCAAGCGTCTGATGGACCTTGGCTGCTACCGCGGCCTGCGTCACCGTCGCGGCCTGCCGGTTCGCGGTCAGCGGACGCACACGAACGCACGTACCCGCAAGGGTCCGGCTAAACCGATCGCTGGTAAGAAGAAGTAATTACCCTGCCTCGATTGGTGGTGGAGCTGCCGGCATTACGGCAGTGACGAGATCAAAACAAGGATAAGAGAATGGCTAAAGACACGACGCGCGTGCGTCGCCGCGAACGCAAGAACATCTCTTCTGGCGTCGCGCATGTGAACTCCACGTTCAACAACACCATGATCACGATCACCGACGCACAGGGCAACGCGATCTCCTGGTCGTCCGCCGGTGCACTCGGTTTCAAAGGTTCCCGTAAGTCCACTCCGTATGCTGCCCAGGTTGCTGCGGAAGATGCTGCGAAAAAAGCTGCCGAGCACGGCATGCGCACCCTGGAAGTGGAAGTGCGCGGTCCGGGTTCCGGTCGTGAATCTGCTCTGCGTGCCCTGCAGGCCGCCGGTTTCCTGATCACGTCCATCCGTGACGTGACGCCGATTCCGCACAACGGCTGCCGTCCGCGCAAGCGTCGCCGCGTCTAAGGCTTCCCAGCTTTAGGTACTTGTTTCTCCAAATGGCAAAGAATGGCCTGGCGCTGATCCGCCGGGCGGGATAGCCGAAGGGACGAAAACGTGACCATTCAAAAAAACTGGCAAGAACTGATCAAGCCGACCAAACTCGAGATCAAGCCGGGTGAAGACCCGCGCTTCTTGGCAACCGTCGTTGCCGAGCCGCTCGAGCGTGGCTACGGTCTGACCCTTGGCAACGCGCTGCGCCGTATCCTGCTGTCTTCTCTGCAGGGTGCCGCCGTGACTGCCGTTCAGATCGATGGCGTTCTGCATGAGTTCTCGTCGATCCCGGGTGTCCGGGAAGATGTCACCGACATCGTGCTGAATATCAAGGAAATCGCCATCCGCATGGAAGGCGAGGGTCCCAAGCGCATGGTCGTGCGCAAACAGGGTCCGGGTGTTGTCACCGCCGGCGATATTCAGACTGTTGGCGACGTCGAGGTTCTCAATCCGGAACTGGTGCTCTGCACGCTGGATGAAGGCGCTGAAATCCGCATGGAATTCACCGTCAACACCGGCAAGGGCTACCATTCTTCCGATCGGAACCGTCCGGAAGATGCGCCGATTGGCCTGATCCCGGTCGACAGCCTCTACTCTCCGGTCAAGAAGGTCTCCTACAAGGTGGAAAACACCCGTGAAGGCCAGGTTCTTGACTATGACAAGCTGACCCTGACTGTCGAAACCGATGGTTCCGTCAAGCCGGAAGACGCCGTGGCATTCGCTGCACGCATTCTGCAGGATCAGCTCTCCATCTTCGTCAACTTCGAAGAGCCGCAGCGTGAAGTCGCCGAGGACAGCGTCCCGGAACTGGCTTTCAACCCTGCGCTTCTGAAGAAGGTCGACGAGCTGGAACTGTCTGTACGGTCTGCAAACTGCCTGAAGAACGACAATATCGTGTATATTGGCGATCTCATTCAGAAGACCGAAGCGGAAATGCTGCGGACCCCGAATTTCGGCCGCAAGTCGCTGAACGAAATCAAGGAAGTTCTCGCCCAGATGGGTCTCCATCTCGGCATGGAAGTTGCCAACTGGCCGCCTGAGAACATCGATGATCTCGCCAAGCGCTACGAAGACCATCAGTACTAAGGGCGTACGCGTCCTGTGAGGATCAACCGGGCAAGAGTTCAACGAGAAGAACTGACTGCCTGAAAGAAAAAGGAGAGGGCCATGCGCCACGGTAAATCCGGCCGCAAGCTCAACCGGACCTCTAGCCACCGTAAGGCTATGTTCGCGAACATGGCAGCGTCGCTGATCAAACACGAACAGATCGTAACGACCCTGCCGAAGGCTAAAGAAATGAAGCCGATCATCGACAAGCTCATCACCCTGGGCAAGCGCGGTGACCTGCATGCACGCCGCCAGGCCATTTCGCAGATTCGCGATGCGGCAATGGTTGCCAAGCTGTTCGAAACGCTCGGTGAGCGTTACAAGGACCGCAGCGGCGGTTACTCCCGCGTGCTGAAAGCCGGCTTCCGCTATGGCGACAACGCTCCGATGGCTGTTATCGAGCTGGTCGACCGTGATCCGGAAGCACGCGGTGCTGAAGACCGTGCTCGCGTTGAAGCTGAAGAAGCAGCTGAAAACGCAGCGTAAAAATTGCCTCAATGGCAATCGGGAAAGGCGGGCAGATTTGCCCGCCTTTTTTTGTTGTCTTGGTGACTGTCGGCCCAAATGTATTCGTTTCGAATAATGAGACCGCAATTATCAATGATTTAAGGAAAACTGCCTAGCTTCTAGCCATGCCTCCTGGACTAGTGGGAGAGGCTGGGGAGATTTACTGTGATAGCCAAAACGAATTCCGCTTCTAAGAAGAGGTCGCCTTCTCTTCGACTTTCTTTTGTTATTCCGGCTCTGATGATCGTGATTACAGTCGCCGCATGTGCGGCGGTGGGTGTCATCGGCTACATGACCGGTCGCGACGGATTGCAACAAGCGGCAGAAGCCGAACTTGGCATGGTCATCACAGCGCGTAACGCGCTCCTGCAGTCGCGCCTGCACGCAGCTGAATCCCAGATCGTGAACCTGGCGTCCAGCGTGTCGGATCCGTTGAGCAACCTTGGCAACGCGACCATGAACCTTGCCAAGGAAAAAGACGAAATTCTCGGCCTGTTCCAGGCGCCGCAGAGCCCTGAAGAACGTGCAGCGGTCACAGGCAAGGAACAGAAGACAATGTATGCCTGGCGCCACACCGAGGCGCACCCGGCCTTCTACAATGTCTGGAAGAACGGCGGCTTCGCAGATCTTTATCTGCTCGATAACGCCGGTCTCATTCTTTATTCGGTCACCAAGGGTGACGAATTCCTGTCCAAGCTTGGCGAAGGCAGTGTTGCCGAAGGGACCGGCCTGGAGATGGTCTACAATGCTGCCAAGGAGCTGGGTGAGGGGGAGATCGCTGCCAGTGTCTTTGCACCCTATACCCCTGCCGGCGGCGAGGGCTCTCTGTTCCTGGCATCGCCCGTGTTCATGAATTCGTTCGGTACGATCAGCCTCAGCGGTGTTGCGGTCATGCGGATCGATTCCGATTTCCTGAGTGAAGTTGTCGCGAACCGTGAAGACCTCGGGGAAACCGGTCAGGTTTACGTGATCAACCAGGACGGCCTCGCGCTCAGCGACATGCCGCTTGCAGGTGCGCCGACCGCGCTCAGCACCAGCGTTTCCAGCGGACCGGCGATTGAAGCTGCCGCCGGCACCGCTTCAGCCGGTATCGTTCAGGGGGCTGATGGCGTTGATGATCTTGTCGTTGCGCGTCCGCTAGCCTTCCAGGGGCAGAACTGGGCCATCGTTGCAGAGAAGAGCGTTGAAGAAACGCTGTCTGCCGTCATTCGCATGCGCGATCAGATGTTCCTCTGGTCGCTTGCAACAATTGCCGTTGCAGCCGTCATTGCCCTGTTCTTCTCCCAGTCGATCACCCGTCCTCTCACCACGCTTGTAGGGGCTCTCAACGCGATTGCCTCCGGTGATCTTGGCGCGGAGATCAAGGCAGCGAACCGCAAGGACGAAATCGGCGACATCGGCCGGGCCGTTCTTCAGATCCGTCAGAACGCGGCTGAAGAAAACGAGCGTCGTGCAGCCGAGGAAGCCGATGATGCAAGGCGCCAGGCCGAACAGCGTCAGGAGATGCTGGCAAGCCTTGCCGGCGACTTTGAAGCGACCGTCGGCACCGTCGTCGACAAGGTTGCCCATACCGCTGCAACCTTGCGCGAATCGGCGAACAAGATGCGCAGCATGACCGACATGGCAGGCGAAACATCTGCCAATGCGGCCACCATGTCGGAAGAAACTCTGGCCGAAGTGGAATCGATCGCAGCAGCTTCCGATCAGCTTTCCAGCTCGATCCAGGAAATCTCGACGCTGATCGAACGCTCTTCCAGCGTTGCTGCCGAAGCAACCAAACGTGCGGAAACGACCAACGATACGGTGCGCTCGCTTGCGGAAGCTGCCAACCGGATCGGCGAAGTCGTCACGTTGATTTCCGATATCGCCGACCAGACCAACCTTCTGGCCCTCAACGCCACCATCGAAGCCGCACGTGCCGGTGAAGCCGGCAAGGGCTTTGCGGTGGTTGCCTCCGAGGTCAAGGATCTTGCGTCCCAGACAGGCAAGGCAACCGGCGAAATCCAGCAGCAGATCGATGCCATCCGCGGGGCGACCGACGATGCGGTTGATGCCATCGGCGACATCCAGAAGACCATCGACGAGATTACAAAGTCGGTGAGCGAAGTTGCTGCAGCCGTTACCGAGCAGAGCTACGCGACGCAGGGCATTGCAGAGAACACTCAACGGGCCGCCGGTGGAACCTCCAAGGTTACCGAGGACATCCGCAACGTTTCTTCTCTGTCGAACGATACCAACATGGCTGCACAGAACTTCTCCGAAGAAGCAGCGGACATGGCATCGAAAGCTGAAGAACTGGATCACGAAGTGCGCAGCTTCCTTGCGCAGGTTCGTTCGGCCTGAAGTAAGCCTGCATGATGAAAAAGGGGCCGCCGGAAATCCGGCGGCCCCTTTTGTATTTGCCTCTTTTCCTCCCTATCTGCCATGTATCGCGATGGATATGAGAAGATTCGAAAAAGAGGCACCCGCCATGCGCCTGGTTCTGACCAGCTTTACGCGTTCCCTTGTCATAGCGGGCCTGGCCGGCCTGATCGGTATGTCTGCTGCGCTTTCGCAGACCGTGCAGCCGTCTCCGGCCGATCTTCGGCTTGTTCCGCAAAGCGATGCGCAGATCAAACTCTCCTTCGCGCCAATCGTGAAAAAGGTCGCGCCGGCGGTGGTCAACGTTTATGCCAGCCGCAAGGTGGTGCAGCGTCGGCAAGTGTCACCCTTTATGGACGATCCCTTCTTTCGCCGGTTCTTCGGCCAGCCCGGCGGGAACGACAGGCCACGGCAGAGGGTTGAATCGTCCCTTGGATCCGGCGTCATCATTTCGAGTGATGGTACGGTGATCACCAACCATCATGTGATCAAGGACGCGGACGACGTTCGCGTCGCCCTGAACGACCGTCGTGAATTCGATGCCGATATTGTTCTCATGGACGAACGTACCGACCTCGCGGTGCTGAAGATCCGGGGTGATGGACCTTTCGAAAGCATCGACTTTGCGGATTCCGACAGCCTTGAAGTCGGCGACATCGTGCTTGCCATCGGTAACCCGTTCGGTGTCGGCCAGACGGTTACCCAGGGCATCGTCTCGGCCACGGCTCGCACGCAGGTCGGCGTAACGGACTTTCAGTTCTTCATCCAGACCGACGCTGCAATCAACCCGGGCAACTCCGGCGGTGCGCTTGTCGATATGACCGGCAAGCTGGTTGGCATCAACTCGGCCATCTATTCTCGCTCCGGCGGCTCCAACGGTATCGGCTTTGCCATTCCGGCGCATATGGCGCGTTTCGTAGCGAAAGCTGCCGATCATGGCGGCAAGGTGCAGCGGCCCTGGCTGGGGGCGACCGTGCAGCTGGTGAATGCCGAAATCGCCGAAGCGCTGTCTCTCGACCGGCCACGCGGTGTGCTTGTGACGGCAGTCTTTGATGGGTCTCCTGCCTTTGAGGCCGGGCTTCGGGTCAGCGATCTGGTGATTGCGGTTGACGGCAAGGAAGTGACCGATCCCAATTCCTTCGGCTATCGTTTTGCAACAAAGATGATTGGCGAACAGACCGATTTTGTTGTCCTGAGGGACGGTGCGGAAGAGCATGTGACCGTGTCGCTGCAGCCGGCTCCCGAAACCATTCCACGGGATACGCGTGAACTTGTCGACTATTCGCCCTTCGAAGGCGCGACGGTCATGAACCTTTCGCCTGCCGTTTCCGAGGAACTTGGAATGGAAGGGATTTTCGACGGTGTCGTGATTGCCGAAGTGAAGCGCGGCAGCACCGCGGACCGTGTTGGGCTTCGCCCGGGTGACATCATCCGGGGGATCAACCGGCAAACCGTCGAAACCACCGAAATGCTGGAAGGTATCACCAAGAAGCCACCGCGTGTTTGGCAGCTCGATATCGAGCGGGACGGCAAGGTTTCACAGCTCATCCTGCGCGGTTAGGAGACAGTGTGAGCGATCTGTTCGAAGCTTCCGGACTAAGCCAGTCCGGCCCGCGGCCACTTGCGGACCGGATGCGACCGACCAAACTTGCCGATGTGGTCGGGCAGGATCACCTGCTCGGGCCGGAAGGCACGCTGTCGCGCATGCTTAAGACGCGGACGCTTGGTTCGTTGATCTTCTGGGGGCCACCGGGTACCGGCAAGACAACCATTGCCCGGTTGCTGGCCAATGAAACGGACCTTGCGTTCGAACAGATCTCGGCGATCTTTTCCGGTGTTTCGGACCTGAAGAAGGTGTTCGAAACGGCTCGCGCCCGGCGCATGAGCGGCAGGGCAACGCTGCTCTTCGTAGACGAGATCCATCGGTTCAACCGGGCGCAGCAGGACAGCTTCCTTCCGGTGATGGAGGACGGCACGATCACGCTGGTTGGTGCGACCACGGAAAACCCGTCCTTTGAGCTTAACGCGGCCTTGCTGTCGCGCTCTCACGTCATGACGTTCCATTCCCTTTCCGCGGATGCGATCGAAAAACTGCTGGCGCGGGCAGAGGAGTTGGAAGAGCGTAAGCTGCCGCTTGACGAGGAAGCCCGACGGGTGCTGATCCGCATGGCCGATGGCGACGGCCGCTCTTCTCTGACCCTGGCAGAAGATGTCTGGCGCGCCGCAGGAGAGGACGAGGTCTTCGATGCCGAGCGCCTGCAGGAAATTGTCCAGAGGCGGGCGCCGATCTACGACAAGAGTGCTGACGGCCATTACAATCTGATTTCCGCGCTGCACAAGTCCGTGCGGGGTTCCGATCCCGATGCCGCCCTCTACTGGTTCTGCCGGATGCTGGATGGCGGGGAGGACCCGCTCTATCTTGCCCGGCGTCTTATCCGCATGGCGGTTGAGGACATCGGGCTGGCCGACCCTAATGCACTGGTGCAAGCCAACGCAGCCCGTGACGCTTACCAGATGTTAGGGTCGCCCGAAGGGGAATTGGCGCTTGCGCAGTCGGTGATCTATCTTGCAACGGCGCCGAAATCGAACGGTGCTTACGTGGCCTACAAGGCGGCGATGCGGGATGCCAAATCCAGCGGCTCTCTACTGCCGCCCAAGCATATCCTCAACGCGCCCACCAAGCTGATGAAGCAGGAAGGGTACGGCGACGGCTATCAATACGATCACGATGCTCCCGACGGCTTTTCCGGTCAGGATTATTTTCCAGAGCAGTTGGGCCGCAAGACCTATTACGACCCACCCCAGAGAGGGTTTGAGCGGGAACTGAGAAAACGTCTTGAGTTCTGGGACAAGCGGCGCAAGGAACGAGGCTGAGCTCGGTAGCCTGAAAGATCAGGCGGTTTCGGTGGATGTCAGACGGTCGAGGGCGCTCTTGAGTGTGGCGATCAGCCTGTCCCGGTCTTCCGGTGCCATCGTGTCGGAAATCTTGTCCAGCTGGCGAGACACCAGGTCGACTTCCAGATCATCCTTGACCGGTACGGGGTCCTTCAGGCCGATTACCTCGTAGGTGGAGACCGGATAGGCAATCCCCTTGACGTTGACTTCACCATTTTCAGCGCATTTGATCTGCTCTTTCACCTGCGAATAGGTTTCGAAGGAGATCAGGATAGAGCCCGGTGTGGCAAGGCTTTCCAGGCGGGAGGCCGTGTTCACGCCACGTCCGATGATGGTGTAGTCCAACCGGTCTTCGCTGCCGAAATTGCCCACTGTGCAATAGTCCGTATGGATCCCCATGCGGCATTTCATCGGTTTGGAGATACCGGCTTCCCGCCAGGCACCCTGGAGCGCCTTCATCCGGTCCTGCATGTCGATGGCCATGCGTACGCAGGCAAGCGCGTCCTCGGTCACACCACGTGTTTCCGGGTCACCGAAAAAGATCAGGATGGCGTCGCCGACGTATTTGTCGATGGTCGCGCCGTAACGCAGCGCAATATTCGACATCTCGGTCAGATACTGGTTGAGGATTGCCGTGAGTTCTTCAGATTCAAGCCGGTCTGCCGTTTCGGTGAAGTCGGCTATATCGGAGAAGAAAACCGTCAGTTTCTTGCGTGTGGACGCAATCTTGACTTCCTGACGGCCTTCGAAAATGGATTGATAGACCTGAGGTGAAAGGTATTTGGCGAGCTGCCGCGAAAGTGCCTCGAGCTTGGTGGATTGATCCGCCAGCTGGTCCTCGACCGCTTCGCCATGCTCGATGGTCGCCTCGTACAGGAGGCGCAGATCTTCCAACTCGGATCGCAGATAGTCGTTCTCTTCCTGCAGGGATTGCAGCGAGGTCGTCTGTTCGGCTTGCCCGGTATCATCGGAGCTTTGGGCAGCTGTATCTACACTCTTGGCCATTTCATTCCGCGTCGAAAAGGTCTGGTCTCATTGTCTGTTTTATAATGCTGAACTTTAAAGAATCACTGTCGGATCCATGAACTATCTTAGCGGAATATACAGGTCAGGCGGGGGAAAATCGTAGCAGGCTTCAGAGCGCCAAGTTCCCGGCAAGCCTCGTCGTCAAACCATGTTTGCATAGAAGTGATCGGGCGGGAGCATAGTTCCGCCATGTCTTGATTGGCGAATGGAAAGGTCCGCCGCATAAAGATAGTAGCCATTCTTTCGTGTTAGGACTTCAACATGTTCCCCACGGTGACCTCATGAAGGAAATCGAACTCAGATTGGCGCTGGTGTTTTATGGCGGCGTTTCGCTTGCCATCTACATGCATGGCGTAAGCCGGGAAATCCTCAATCTTGTTCGGGCGTCGAGCGTTCGCCTCGACCGCAAATCGAACGGTTCTGCCCAGGAAGTACCCGATCAGGAGCTTCCTCCGGTTCAAAGTGCCTACAAGGATCTGCTCGATCTGTTGTCCTCCGTTGCCGACATCCGGGTGGTGGTTGACGCAATTGCCGGTGCGTCTGCAGGTGGCGTCAACGGCATCATGCTTGCGCGGGCCATCACCCACGACCTACCACTCGACAGCCACAGCGAGATGTGGCTGGAGAATGCCGATGTTACGCGTTTGGCCCGGCCACAGGCCGGTTTGTCCCGATACCTGAAGATTTCCATTTCGCCGGTCCTGGATCAGCTGATTTCCACACGGCTGACAAAGCAGATAGAAAGCGCGGAAACGCGCGAGAAGCTGCGACTGTTCATGCAGGCACGGTGGTTCACCCCACCGTTTTCCGGTGAACGGTTCATCAGCTGGATGCTGGATGCCTGCCAGAAGATGGAGGACGGTGCCGTGCCCGGCCGCAGTCTTATCCCGCGTGGTCAGACGCTCGACCTGTTCGTGACGATCACCGATTACAACGGTATCAAGCGACGCATTCACCTGGACGATCCGGACTATGTCGAGGAGTGGGATCATCGCCGGATCCTGAGTTTCCATGCCGCGCACAGAATGCCAGGAGATATCGAAAGCCAGTTCGATGCCGACAGCATTCCGGAAATTGTCTTTGCGGCTCGTGCGACGTCCTCGTTTCCAGGGGCGTTCCCTCCTGCAACGGTTGCGGAAATGGAGCGGGTGCTGGTCGATCACGACCTGACGTGGCACAACCGGGATGCGTTTCTTGCAAGAGGGCTGAACCTGACGTCCGAGACGGCCGGCCAGCATTGTTTTGTCGATGGCAGCGTCGTCATGAACAAGCCCTTTGCGCCGGTGATTGACGTTATTCAGGATCGGCCGGCGGTGCGCGAAGTTGCCCGGCGGCTGATCTATGTGGATCCGTCACCGGTGGTTCCGGTCGAAACGGATAGCACCGTTTCGGAACTGCCCGGGTTCTTCCGCGTGATTCTTGCTTCGCTCGCTCATATCCCGCGCAATGAACCCATCGGCGATGATCTGAAAGAGCTTGAACAGAACAACCGGCGCAGCCGCTGGCTCTCGCAACTGATCGATGATGCGGGGCCGATGGTGGAAAAGGCGGTGGCGGGCATTTTGCCAAAGCGGCGCCGGGTCACACCTGACATTCTTTCGTTATGCCGGAAGCAGGCAACCGTGGCCGCATTCGAGCAGGCAGGGTTCGCCTTTCTCAATTATCAGTCCCTGAAACTTCATTCCCTGGCTGAGCGGCTGGCAGGCCTGACGGCGCGGCTCAGTGGGCTGGACAGTGCGCGTGGCCAGGAAGAAGCCCTTTTGGGACTGTACTCGCGTCACACCAGCCGCCTGACAGCCGAGAGCAAGGACATCCTGGGGCGTACGGACCCGCATGTTGTTGCCTTGTTGCGCGGGCTGGATGTCGACTACCGGATACGCCGGCTTCGCTTTGCGGTGCGCAAGCTCAACGGCTTCTATCACTATCGTCCGGGGTCCGACTTACCGCCGCCCAATTTCGAGGCGCTCGATCAGATGAAGGGATTGCTTTACGAGCAGATCGATCATCTGGGTTGGCGCTGGAATGAACGCTTTTTCGGTGGCCGCAGCCGGGAACTCGCCGAAACGTTCGTTCGGGCTGCGGAAGCGGGCGGTCCGGATGCTGCCGAGCATGTCCAGCCAATGTTGAAATCCCTGACACAGATGATGGGGCTTGCCGATCTGGACAGGCTTCAGGACGAACTCTTTGCCGAGACGGCCCGAAACCTTCTCGACAAGAGCCGTCACACATCCCTGATGGGAACCTATATCGGGTTCGGTTTTTTTGATCTGATCACCTTTCCCGTGTTGCAGCGCAACGACTTCTCGGAGGTGACGGAAATCCTGGTCGACCGCATCAGCCCGACCGATGCGGCAAGCCTTTATACGGAAGGATTCGACCTAAAGGGCAAGTCTCTGAATACGTTCGGTGCCTTCTTCAATCGCGGTTGGCGGGAACATGATTATCTGTGGGGACGTCTCAACGCCGCCGACAGGCTGGTCAGCATCGTGCTGTCTGCGGCAGGCGAGGGCACTTTGCCGCAGATCCAGGTAAACCAGGCACGCGCGCGGATCTTTCTGGCGGTTCTGGAAGAAGAACGGGGCAAACTTTCTGATATTCCAGAGGAAATAGACCGGGTCGACAAGCTGGTCCGGTCGATCTATCCCGATTTCGCTCATGTGACGGAAAGCGTCTGACCGGGTAATATTCATAATTTGGCAAGTCATTCCTTGACGTGAGGTCCGCTCTTTCGCTACGCACAAAAGTGGCCAGGGAATTGCGCGTGGATATTTGAGTTGATGACTTTTATTGCCGAACATTTTGGGACCGGCCCAGAGGTGTTTCTGGGTTTCTTTCTGGTGCTTTACGCTTCCAGCTTGATCGTGCTGTTCACGACCGGTCTGACCATGACGGTGATGAACAGGCGTCACCCTGACCGCAAGATCCAGAAGCGCCAGCCGACCCACGATGCCCTGCGCGATATCAAATCTTCCATGGGGCAGCTGTCGATCACGAGCTGCTGCCTTTCCATCGGCCTCTATGCCCAGCTGCGTGGCTGGACGCTGTTCGACCCTGTTGCGTTGTCCTGGTGGTCTGTGCCGTTGTTCTTCGTGATCTCGTTGGCCCTGCACGATACCTGGTTCTACTGGGGGCACCGGATCCTGCACACCAAGATGTTCTACCGGTTCCACAAGCCGCACCACATGACAGTGACACCAACAGTCTGGTCCAACGATGCAGGCTCCAGTGTGGATACGCTGTTCGCCCATTCCTATTATGCGCTTGTGCTTTTTGTTGTGCCAATTCCGCCGCTGGTTTTCCTGGGCCACAGGTTGTTCGACCAGGTGTCGGCCGCCATCGGCCATTGCGGCTATGAGCATTTCGCAAGCCCGAGCGCACGCAAACCCTGGCCACTGCTGTGCACGCTCTACCACGACCAGCATCACCAGTATTTCGTCTACAACTACGCCAACTACTTTTCCTTCTGGGACCGGTTCTGCGGCACCATCCATCCGACCTATGACGAGCGGGTGGAAGGGTTCGAAGCGCTTTATGCCGGCACCGGCAAACAGGAAAAATCATGATGGGGCTACTCGTCGATTACCTCATCGTTCTGGCGCTCACCTATGCGGCCATGGTTGCGGTCTATTTTGCGACCGGGTTCACAATGATCGCGATAAATGCCCGTCATCCTGACCGGCGGATCCAGAAACACCGTGACGGCATGAAACGACAGGCAGAGGAAATCCGTGCCTCCATGAAGGCGTTGGCGACATCTTCCGTCCTGCTGTCGTCCGGATATTTCGCTCAGACCCAGGGCTGGACGCTGTTCGCTCCGCTGGAACTCAGCTGGTGGTCGTTTCCGCTGATGTTCGCCGTTTGCTTCGTCCTGTTTGATGCCTGGTTCTATTGGGGGCACCGGATTCTTCACTGGCCGTCGCTCTACAAATTCCACGTACCTCATCACCGCTCGATCGCACCGACGGTCTGGAGCAACGACAGCTCGACCACGGTCGACACCCTGATCGAGCATTTTTTCTATTTTCTGGTCTGGTTCGTGCTGCCGGTGCCGGCCTTGAGCGTTTTTGCCCTTCGGTTGTTCGACCAGATTTCAGGCATGGTCGGCCATTCGGGCTTTGAATATTTCGCGTCCAAGTCGTCGCGATTCCCTTCGCCGCTGATTTGCACGACGTTCCATGATCTGCATCATTCGCAGTTTCACTACAATTACGGTAACTTCTTCTCGTTCTGGGACCGGATCTGCGGAACGGTGCATCCGAAGTACGATGTGCTGGTACGGTCCATGGAAGAGACCGGGGAAATTCCGGATTCGGAAGAAACGAAAGTCAAGGCAACCGGGTAAGCCCGCACAGTACTAACATGTGTCAGCCAACCGACCAAATGGATGTATGAAGAGATATGCTCGATCAGGCGCTGACGATATTGCTTGAATTCCTGCCGATTTACGCGGCGTGCTACGCTGTGAACGTGTTCCTGTATTTTGCGACCGGCTGGGTGCTGGTGAAGATACAGGACCGGCACCCGGAGCGGCGTATTCAGCAGAATCGGCGTGGTGAAAAGCGCATGTGGAAGGAAATCCGGGCCAGCGTCTATTCGTTGACCGTGACCGCGGGCTGTCTTGCCGGCGGCATCTTCCTTTCGATGAAGGGCTGGACCCTGGTCGCGCCGCTGGAGCTGACCTGGTGGTCGGCAATCCTGATGTTTGTCGTTTCCATCCTAGCTTTCGACACCTGGTTCTACTGGGGCCACCGGTTCATGCACACGAAGGCGATGTACCGCTTTCATGCCGAGCATCACCGCTCGGTCGCGCCGACTGTCTGGAGTACCTATTCCGACGATCTGGTCGATGCCTTTGTCATGCAGAGTTATTATCTGTGGGCGGTCATCCTCCTGCCGATCCCGATCCCCGTGCTGATCGTTCACCGGCTTTGGGACCATTTCAATGGCACAATCGGCCATTCCGGTTTCGAATTCTGGGCGTCGCCGATGTCGCGTATGCCTTCGCCGATGGTCTGCGTGACTTTTCACGACCAGCACCATTCGCGCTTCCGCTACAATTACGCCAATTTCTTTTCGTTCTGGGACCGTGTCTGCGGCACCATCGACCCGAAGTACGATGAACAGGTCAAGGTGTTCGAACAGATGGGCGAAAAATCGGCTGCAAAGCCGGCGGCTCCCGGCGAATAGGGCTTTCCCTGGCCCGGCAGATTCCGTGATGGTTCACCCATGCATGGATTGAACTCGGCGTATTCAGGGACGGCTGGGACCAGTTAGAAGCGGGGCGACGGTTTGAAACATCTTTTGCTGGTGATGCTGGGCGGTGGTCTGGGGGCGGGCGGACGGCATCTGGTGTCGCTTGCGACGCTCCGTTTGTTTGGGCCGGGTTTTCCTGTCGGGACTCTTACTGTCAATGTCGTCGGCTCACTGGCCATGGGGCTTTTCATCGGTTGGCTGGTTCGCCATGAGACCGGCAACCTGCAGTCATTGCGCTATTTCGTGGCGACCGGCTTCCTCGGCGGCTTCACGACGTTCTCCGCGTTTTCGCTCGACACCTCAGTGCTATGGGAGCGCGGCGACACGCATCTGGCACTCGTGTATGTTCTTGCCTCTGTCGCCTTGTCCATTCTTGCCGTGTTTGCCGGACTGATGATCATGCGCCAGGTTGCAACTTAAGAATTCCTTCCCTTTCGGGCCGATTCCGCCTATACGCTGCGGAACGAATTTTCCCCCCGCCTTGATGCAGGGGCGATGGATGCGCGTCACGGCGGCAGGCCGGATGCCGAATTTGAGAAAAACATGTCCGCGATTGAACAGAAACAAGTGTCCGCCGATGAGGCGGGCATGCGCCTCGACCGTTGGTTCAAGTCCCATTACCCGGGCCTTGGATTCGGTCATCTGCAGAAACTGCTGCGTACGGGGCAGGTCCGCGTCGACGGCAAGCGTGCCGAGACGAACACCCGTATCGCCAAGGGGCAGATGATCCGTATTCCACCTCTCGGGGTGGAACTTCCGGCGGACGACAAGAAGAATGCCAAGCCGAAATCCACCAAGCTGATTGCTGACGACCGCAAGGCCATTGAGGACATGCTGCTGTTTGAAGACAGCCAGGTAATGGTGCTCAACAAGCCGGCAGGTCTTGCTGTTCAGGGCGGTTCAGGCCTCAAGCGCCACCTGGATGGCATGCTGGACGCCTATACCGACCGCAAGGGCAACAAGCCGCGTCTGGTGCACCGTCTTGACCGTGAGACCTCCGGCATCATTCTGGTTGCCCGTACACGTCAGGCCGCGCAGGAACTGACAAAGGCCTTCCGTCACCGGAATACCCAAAAGATCTACTGGGCAATCCTGGCGGGGGTTCCGAAGCCGTTTCAGGGCCGCATTTCCACCTTCCTGGCAAGGAATGACGGCGAAGAACGCATGCAGATCGTGCGTCAGGGCGATGATGAGGCACAGCACGCCGTGTCGCTCTATTCCGTCTTCGAAAAGTCCGGGCAGAAGCTTTCCTGGGTGACGATGAAACCGGTGACGGGCCGAACGCACCAGTTGCGCGCACATGCGGCTCATATCGGTCATCCGATCATCGGTGACGACAAGTATTTCAATATCGAGAACTGGGAGCTACCGGGTGGTATCCAGAACCGCCTGCATCTGCTGGCGCGCCGGATCGTGATCCCGCATCCATCGGGCCATGGCACGATCGATGTTTCGGCACCGCTGCCGCCGCACATGCAGCAGACCTGGAATCTGCTCGGATTTGATGCAACGGACTATGATCCGGAAGTGGATGATCCGGACGACGCGCTCAACAAGCGCTGATAGTGGTTCTCTGCTTTGCCAGAAGCCTAGCTGCCGGCGGCGGGATAGATCTTCAGATTGAAGCTCTCGTCTTCCGCTGGTGGCTGGAAGTGGTTTGAGATCCGGTCGAATTCGGCCTCGGACACCGAGAACTCGTGCTTGCCGGCGGCGTTGCGCTGGCGAAGGCGTTCTTTGCAGACCTCATCCGGCACATCGAGAAAATGAAGCTGATGCTTGCACTCGACCTTGTCGGCAATGGCGCGCATCCATTGCCGGCTTTCTTTCGTGTTGGCATGAAAGTCCAGTACCACGGAAAGACCGCTTTCCAGCAGGGCTGCCACATGCGGCGCTATCGTTTTTCTCAAGAGTGACGAACAGCGGACAAAATCTGCGAGGCTGGACATCTGGTCGGTGTAGAGACCGGACAGCCAGACGTCTTCCCGCAGGAGAATGTTGCCGGGACGTTCGGCAAAGCGATCCGCCAATGTCGACTTGCCGGAAGCAACCTTGCCGCAAAACAGATGAAGAGTTGGAGCGTCGTCAGATCGTAGCATTTGATGGGGAGCTCGCTGTCGGATGTTTGCAAACCTGCTGGACGTAATCAAACGCCCTGAAACAGTGCACCCAGGATCACCGACGCAAAGGTGATGCACACAACGCCCGCCACCAGTTTCCAGGCATCCGAGCGTTTCCTGAGACCAGGCCAGCCAAGCGGTTTGATCACCTGGATCGCGGCAATCATGAACAGCAGCAGCAGGATGATCTTGGTCAAGAAAAGCTCCGGGCGGGCTGGGCGCTATGCTGCAACGGCAGTTGCCTGATTGACGCCGTCAGACCAGAACGTGCTGGCGGCCTCAAAACGATGAAACATCCCGCTCTCGACTGAAAACGGGATGTTTAGAAGGCATATCCAATCCGGCAGTTGCCTGCAAGGTCAGGCTCCGGTGCTCCGCTGAAGTTTTGCCATATAGGTCGGCAGCTTTTCCATCGACGGAACGACGATCAAGGTCTTCACGTGGCCGCGTTTGAATGCGTTCAGGAACTTGTTGTAGTCCTTGAAGGCAACACAGCCATGGGACCCGATGGAGCGGCGCAGCAGACGCGTATGGGTCAGCATGCCGTCACGGCCTTTCATGGCAGCACGGTCCTGCGGCAGCATGCGAATGGCCTCCACGCCATGGAAGCGCCGTTCGCGCATTCTCAAGTTGTAGATATTGGGCGGCGTCGGGCCGAGCATCTTCACGTGCGAAAACTTCGGATTGTCCATCCGGTGTCCAATGCCGGAATGAGCCTCCAGCTTGGTGCCGTCCGGCATGTGAACGGTTGCGGCGCTGATGTCATAGACGGCGATCTTGCTGCCTGCACCGGGAAGTCCGGGCTTGGCGCTGCCGAATAATTTGCCGAGACCGCCGAACACTCCGTTTTCATCTTCTTCGGGATTTCCTGGCGTTGCATAGGCCAGAACGGGAGACGCTTGTTCAGGCTTTTCCCTACCTTCAGGACGGTTTTCTGCAACCACAGGCGCGCTGCGGCGCGGCGGTTCGGGTTTCATGTCCGGGGTCGGCGGCAGAATGGCGCCGGGTTTGGCCGGATTACCCGCAGCCATGGCAATGTTCACGGCCGTCTGTTCAGGCTTTGCAGCAACATTCGTCTCTGCTTCAGCCGTGGTGCCGACGCTTTGTAACGCTGCGAACTCGACGTTCGGCGCAGTGTCATCGGCTGCCGGTTCATCGAGCGCGGCAACACTTGTGTTTTCTGAAGCAGCTTGATGGGCCAGAAGTGTCTGGGCGAGTTTCAGCCTTGCGAGCTTGGCGGCAAGGGCCACCTTCGCAGCCTTTTTAGCCTCGGCCTCGAGTGCCGCCGCTTCCGCCTTGAGCGCTGCTTCTGCTTTTGCAGCTATTGCTGCGGCCTGTTCGGCGGCTTTTTTCGCTGCAAGAGCGGCTTCCGCTTCGGCGCTTTGCCGTTTTTTCATTGTCAGCGCAATCGGGGCCAGACCAAGAGAAGCTGTGGCAGGGGGTGTCTGCGCAAGCGTCAATTTCTCCTGCGGCTCAGTGCCGGCGGCGACAAAATGAGACGGGGCGATCGAGGTTCCAAGATAAGTGGCGGTTCCGGCCAAACCGGATATCACCAAAGTTGCCCCCGCGAGGATCGTATAAAAAGTCCGGCTGGTCTTCCGGGATTTTGTTTGCCCCTTCAGGCCGACCTTTTGTTTCTTCTGAATCATTCAGACAAAACCACTCTGTTACGCCGGTCTTGTTCGACCGCGCTCCAAATTCGTATCCTTTGGTGACAATCTTGCCCCAAACGTTCATGCCCACCCGCCTGCAGCAGTATCGTCGATCATGGTAACCAAGTTCTTTACGATAAATATGCAAGCGGCCAAGAGACCGGTAATCACTCTAAAGAGGCAATTTTCGGGCGGTTTTTCAAAAATGGCGATATCCAAAGATTGAACGTCAATTTGCCGCAGACTGTGGAAGTCTTTGCCTATTGTTGAATTTACCAATCAATGACGTAGATGTCGGTAAAACTTCCAGTCCGGGGCAGTGTCAAATGTGCTCTTGACCCCCGGGGGAAAACCCGGCACATGCGGGCTACTTTCCGTTCGCTTGGCACAGGATGCCCATGTATCTGATCATCTTCGACGTCGACGGCACGCTGGTGGACAGTCAGAAAACCATTTTGCAGGGCCTGCAGGTCGGTTTCGAGGCTGCGGGCCTGCCCATGCCTGACCGGGAAACGGCGCTCTCAATCGTCGGACGGTCGCTGGACGAGGCTTTTCTGGATCTCGTTGGACCTGAACACCAGGACAAAATCCCGGTGATGTCCAACGCGTATAAGCAGGCGAAGTGGTCCCGCAGGAGGGAAGGGTTGGATCTCGACCCGCTTTATCCGGGTGCTCGCGAGGCTATCATCCGGTTGAATGCGCGTGACGATGTCCTTCTTGGAATTGCCACCGGCAAAGCGATGCGTGGGGTCAAGCACATGCTGGATACCCATGATCTGCATGGACGCTTCGTGACTGTCCAGACCGCCGATACCTCACCCTCCAAGCCTCATCCGGACATGGTGCTTCGTGCAATGGCGGAGACCGGAGCGGACAGGACACGAACCCTCATGATCGGTGATACCGGATTTGACATGGCGATGGCCAAGGCCGCCGGCACACATGCCTTGGGCGTTGCCTGGGGTTATCATGATCATGACCGGCTGAGTGCTGATGGTGCAGACAAGATCATCCAGACCTATGGCGAGCTGGATTTGGCACTTGGTGAACTTCTGGATTTCGACAAGGAAACAATGTGATGCGCGACTTTCTTGAAACCTTGCAGGAAGATGCGGCCAAGGATCCGGAGCAGCGGGCGCGCGAACTCTCCCGGCGCGAATTGCCTAAGCGTTTCTACAAGGAAGCAACCCATGTTGCCGTGGACGGCGGTTTCGCGATCCATCTGGACGGAAGGCCCGTCAAGACACCGGGCAAGGCGGCCTTGTTGCTGCCGAGTGAGGCGCTTGCTGCAGCGGTTGCCGCCGAATGGCAGGCCCAGCAGAAGGAAATCAATCCGGCCACCATGCCGCTGACCCGGATTTCCAATTCAGCGCTTGATGCAGTCAGCATCCGGTTTGGCGAAGTGGCTGACGATATCACCCGGTTTGCCGGCAATGATGCGCTGTGCTACCGCGCGGACGATCCGCAAAGCCTTATCGACACCCAAAGGCGCTTGTGGGATCCGGTCGTGGACTGGGCAGGCGGGTTGCTCGGCGGCCGTTTCGTGCTGATCGAAGGTGTCATTCACGCTGCCCAGCCGGAACCGCTGCTTGCCGCCTATCGGGCCCGACTTTCCGACCTGACCCCGATGCGCCTCGCAGCGCTCCATACGATCACCAGCCTGACAGGCTCCGCGCTCCTGGGGCTTGGTCTGCTGGAAGACTACCTCGACGCCGATGCCGCCTGGACGGCCGCTCATGTGGAAGAGGACTTCAACATCGAGCGCTGGGGCGAAGACGCGGAAGCTGCTCTCGTCCGGGCCTACAAGCGCAAGGAATTCGACGCGGCGGTTTTGATCCTGCGAGAAGCGTGACAATTTCCCTGCGATATGGTGTGGAGCGTATTGGCTTCACCCCAAGTAGAACGTCGTTGCCATCAGAAAGAAAATGAGCACGCCGAGGACGTCGTTGGACGAGGTGATGAAGACACCGATGGCCATGGCCGGGTCAATGCCGATCTTGTCCAGAATGATTGGTATGGTGGCGCCGACCATGGCTGCGAGCGTTGTGACGCACAGCAGTGACAGCGATGTGGCCAGGGCAAGGTGCAGCGGGTCTTCCAGCGGCACGATCAGTGAAGCCACGAGTACGAGACAGCCCAGGATCGTGCCGGCGATAGCGCCATTGAAGAGCGCCGCCACCAGTTCCTTCAGCAGGCGGTAGAAGATATCGCCGGACCACAAGGCGCCGGTCGCAATGCCTTGCACCGCCACAGCGGAAGCCTGCAGGCCCGCGTTTCCGGCCATCGACATGGTGACGGGAATGAAAGCGGCCAGGATGGCGGCTTCCGCCAACTGGTCTTCATAGGAACCGACCACCGTTGCAGCAACGCTGGCCCCCACCAGGCCGGCGAGCAGCCAGGGCAGGCGGCCGCGTACTATGCGCAGCACCGTGTCATCCGACCGGGCTTCTGAGGAAACGCCGCTCATCAGCAGCATGTCCTCATTGGCTTCGTCCGACGCGATGCGTGTCAGTTGCTTGGGCGTAATCCGGCCGATCAGGTGTCCTTCTCCGCTGACGACCGGCACAGTGCGCATGTCGCGTTTTCGGGCGAGCCGCAGCACTTCTTCCTGGTCAGTGTCCGTGGAAACGGCAATCACGTCGCGGTTCATGAAGCTGGACAAGGGTGCGTCCGCCGGAGCGAGTAGAAGCTTGCCGACTTCCACTGTTCCGGTCAGCTTGCCGTCGGCATCGGTCACATAAACGGTAAAGACCTTGCGAATGCGGCTGGCTTCCGCGCGCATCTGCGCGACGGCTTCGCCGGCGGTGCAGGTTTCGGGAAGGGCAACGAACTTGCGGGCCATCACGCGGCCCGCGGTGTCGTCGGCATAGGAACCGCGCGTTGCGATGTCTTCCACATCCGGCAAGCGCGCGATCAATTCGTCCGCGACATCGTCCGGAAACTCATTGAGAATTTCGATGGCATCTTCCGGATCGAGACCGGCGAGAATATCCCGAAACTGCTCAAGGGTGGATTCTTCCATCAGAATCGAACGGTATTCCGGTCGAAGCTCGGCAATGACCTTGATCGACGGGTTGGCTGGCAACCACTGGAACAATTTGCGGGCATGTTTCAGGCGCAGCCGCGTCAACAATTGCATGACGTCGACGGGGTCCCAGCGCTTGAGCAGTTCGACCAGCTGCGTGCGCTGGCCCAACTTGATCATCTCGCGCACGGCCCTGAGCGCAGCATCATTGATTTCCAGCGGTTCGTTAGCCGGCTCCCTGGTCCATGCGGTTGGATCAAGCTCGGCGACGTCGCTGGAATTGCTCATGGATACTCACTTTCCGGAAGGGTCCGGTCCGCTTCTACTGATCGATTGTGACGTCCGCCTGACAGTTTCCTGCCGGATCAGACCTCAAATTCCTCAATATCGGCAAAGGCCTGCCGCAGCTTGTCGGACCAGCCCCGGGACAGTTTCTGGAAATACGGGTCGTCCTGCTGGATGCGCACCTGGCGGTCGGTGGAAAAGCTGTCGGTGTTGTAGAGCAACATGTCGATGGGCATGCCGACAGACAGGTTCGACCTCAGCGTGCTGTCAAAGGACAGCAGCACCAGCTTGGCCGCTTCACCGAGGCGCATGTCCGCACGCGTGACCCGGTCCAGGATCGGCTTGCCGTATTTGTGCTCGCCGATCTGCAGATAGGGCGTGTCTTCACAGACCTCGATGAAGTTGCCGGCCGCATAGATCTGGAACATGCGCGGTTCCTCACCCTTGATCTGGCCGCCCAGAATGAAGGTGACGAAGAAGTTTTCCGCACTTGTTGCAAGGGCTTCGCCGTCGATCGCCTTGACCTCACGAACCGCACTGCCGACGAGGCGGGCAACCTGGAACATGGTTTTTGCGGTCATCAGCGTCGCCCGGTCGCTTTCCGCGGACGTGATGTGCTCACTCAAAAGCGAGACGACGGCCTGGGTGACGGCAAGGTTCCCGGCAGAGAGCAGGGTGATCACCCGCTCGCCTGGCTCTTCCCATACATGGAGTTTCTTGAAGGTGGCAATGTTGTCGACACCGGCGTTGGTGCGTGTGTCCGCGGCGAACACCAGCCCGCGATCCAGTTTCAAGCCAACGCAATAGGTCATTCCCAAGCCCTCAGACTGCGCCAAGACCCGTTGCTGGAGCCCCCAAAGGGCAAGCATCCATCAGGCAGGGCGCAGGTTGCCCTTTAATATCTTTTGCTGGAGTGAGCCTGTTCGGTCGGTTTGAAAGGACACTTACTGCTGTTGCTGGAACGCGGCCTGGGCCACATCGACCTCAACATGCAGGTTTTCCTCAAGCCCGCCAAAACGGATCCCCCTGATAGGGGCAGCTGAACGGGAATCCAGGCCCACCGTCAAGCGGATATAGCGATCGGTCGGACACATTGCGTTGGATATGTCGAATCCGGTCCAGCCAAGACCGTTTATCATCACTTCGGCCCAGGCATGATGGGCTTCCGAAGCCTGTTCGTCTTCCAGCAGCAGATAGCCGGAAACGTACCTTGCCGGAACGCCGATGGAACGTGCGGCGGCGATGAAAATATGCGCGTGATCCTGGCAGACGCCTTCTCCTGCGGCCAGCACGGCAGTGGCCGGAGCATGCGTCTCGGTGACGCCCACCTTGTAGTCGACCTTGTCGCGGATGGCATGCATCAGAGCATGGAAACCGGCAATCTTGTCATGTCCCTCCGCGTTGGCCGCCAATCTGCGGATCGCCTGGTTGGATTGCGTAAGCGGAGTAACCCTTGTGTAGATCCGCGGTGGGATGCCGGCATCCGGTTCGTGGCCGAGAATTCCGTTGGTATCCGTCGTCTCGACAATACCGCTGGCGGTGATCTCGACGTCCTCGATCGGCTCGCTGCGCGAAACCATGTGAACCTGGTTGCCGAAGGCGTCCTTGTAGGTCGTCGCCCGTTCAATGCCGGGTGCTTCGATTGACCATTCGACAACTCTCTGGCTCGGGCCATCCTCGGGCGTCAGGCGCAACTGCTGCATGGCGTTGGCGAGTGGCGTCTCGTAACGGTATCGGGTCGTGTGTCTGACAGTCAGTCGCATGCTGCACCGGTTCTGCGGGGTTCCAGGGTCAGGCGAAATTGTAGTCTTCGCAAAGCTGATGGGCGAAAAGATTGTTTTTGTTGATGAAATCCGAGAGGAAATCATGCAGTCCCTGCTGATAGATTTCGTGCATCTGCTTTTCAGCCAAGTCTTTTGCCATGTCCGCTGCCATGTCCAGGCTTGGTTCGCGCGAACCATAGAACTGGGCCAGGTCTTCCGCGGTATCGGCCATCCAGTCGTAGCAATGGGCAAGGGACCGGGGCATTTCCGTTCTGAGGATCAGAAACTCGGCAATGTTGAACGCTTTCAGTCGGGCATTCGGATACGCAAACCGGTAGCTTCTCCGCCCGGACAGGGCACGCAGGATCGCGGACCACTGATAGTGCTCCAGAGAGCCGTCATCGATGATGTCGCTGTCCGGCAGCAGGGTCCAGTAGTAGGTGTCGAGGATGCGGGCCGTGTTGTCCGACCGTTCCACGAAATTGCCCATCTGGCTGAAGAAATAACCGTCGTCGCGCAGGATCGTGTTCAGCAGCGCGCCCCGGAACAGGTGCGCCCGCTGATTAACCCAGGCAAGAAAGTCCGGCAGTTTTTCCTGGGTGATGGATTGCGGGTTTACGTCAGTGAACTCGATCCATGTGGTGTTGATGGCTTCCCAGAGTTCAGCCGTGATGCCGGTGCGAACGGCACGAGCGTTATTCCTGGCAAGTTCCAGGCAGCTGCGGACGCTTGAGGTGTTTTCCTTGGAAAAGATCATATGGGCCGCCACGTTGCGGCCGTTCAGTTCCTCGTATTTCTGCTTGTATCCGGTCTCGCACCCCGAGCAGGCGAGGGCGAAGGTCCAGTGGGTTCCGTCCTCCTGACCCGAGTGGGAGATGATGGCGCCACGACAGGCGACCTCAAGGAGACGGGAAACATTCTGGGCACGCTCGTGGTAGCGCGACATCCAAAACAGCGAAGAGGCGGTTCTTCCGAGCATCTGGTTCTCTCAGTCCTCAAGTACCCAGGTGTCTTTTGTGCCGCCACCCTGGCTGGAGTTGACGACGAGCGAGCCTTTCTTGAGGGCAACCCGTGTCAGGCCACCTGGTGTGATGCGGACCTGATCACCGATCAGCACGTAGGGGCGCAGATCGACGTGGCGCGGGGCGACACCCGAAGCGACGTGCGTCGGGCAGGCCGACAGCGCCAGGGTCGGCTGGGCAATATAGTTGGAAGGGTTGGTTTCCAGGACTTTCCGGAATTCCGCGATTTCCCGCTTCGATGCGGTCGGACCGATCAGCATGCCGTAGCCGCCCGAACCGTGGACCTCCTTGACGACAATGTCCTCAAGATTATCCAGAACATAGGCGAGGTCATCCGGCCGTGAGCAGTTCCACGTCGGAACGTTGTTCAGGATCGGTTTCTGGCCCGTGTAGAACTCGATGATGTCCGGGACATAGGCATAGATCGCCTTATCGTCGGCAATACCCGTTCCCGGCGCATTGCAGATGGTGACGTTGCCGGCGCGATAGGCATCGAAGAGGCCCGGCACTCCGAGCATGCTGCCCGGATTGAAGGTCAGTGGATCGAGGAAGGCATCGTCGATACGCCGGTAGATGACGTCGACCTGCTTCGGTTCGCGCGTTGTGCGCATGTAGACATGTCCGGCATCAACGAACAGATCCCGGCCTTCCACCAGTTCCACGCCCATGGAATCAGCCAGGAAAGCGTGTTCGAAATAGGCGGAGTTATAGATGCCTGGGGTCAGGACAACGATCGTCTGCGAAGACTTCGAGGGATCCGGTGCAACGCTTTCCAGCGTCTGCAGGAGGTTCTCGGGATATTGCTCCACGGCGGCGACCCGGTGACTCTGAAAGAGCTCGGGGAAGAGACGCATCATCGTCTCCCGGTTCTCCATCATGTAGGAGACACCGGAAGGCGTGCGCGTGTTGTCCTCCAGCACGTAGAATTCGTTTTCCGACACGCGGACCAGATCGGTTCCGATGATGTGGGCATAGACCTTGCGGGCAGGTGTGAACCCGGCCATTTCAGGCAGGAATGCCTCGTTCTGCAGCACGAGCTCCGCCGGGATCCTGCCTGCGCGCAAAATTTCCTGGCGATGGTAGATGTCGTGCAGGAAGGCGTTCAGAGCCCGCACACGCTGGTCGATGCCGGCAGACAGGCGCCGCCACTCCGGAGCCGAGATGATGCGCGGGATGGGATCAAACGGGATCAGCCGTTCGGTAGCTTCTTCCGCTCCATAAACCGCGAAGGTGATGCCAAGTCTGCGGAAAATGGTTTCAGCGTCGCGGCCCTTCTTGGTCAGAAAGTTGGCTGGTTTGTCTTCCAGCCATTTGGCGAGCCGGGCGTATGGCTGGCGCGGCTTGTTGGCCTCGTCGAGCATTTCATTGAAGAAAGTGCGTTCGTCCGCCATTGCCTCCCCTTTGCCGATGCTTCGTTCTTGGGCAATCATGGCAAAATTCTGAAAGGTGTCAAAGTTCAATGTCGCGGCGACAGTGCCTGCAAATTAGGCAACGAGCTGAAATTCATCGAAAAATCCTGAGGTTCCCTCAGGTTGAATATATTTTTTCGACCACTGAAAAAGGATTTGAAGGCGGTGTTTTTCGCCGCTTGCGCGTGCAAACTTCGCCAAAATGACGGGCTCAAATGAACGTTACGGCATCCTTGCTGCCAGGCTTGGCCGGGAAAGACGAGGGGCCGGATCGGGGGCGTCTGCTGCCCGTCAAAACCTGCCAGACCGGAGTGGTAACATCTGCTTGTTCGGTCAGGCAGAAGTTGTGTTCAATCCAATATGCACAGTCGATGGGCAGGTCGGGCAGCATGATCGAAATCTGATTTGCTGCCCGGTGCGTGTGCGGATCGGTGGCCGGAGACAGGGTGCTAGCGCATGAGTGTCCTGCCGACCGAGATCACCGAGACGTCGCCGTATTTGCGCCCGGTCCAAACGTGGAGGCCTGCACCGACGCCAAGCATCGGAATTGTGTAGAGACCTTTCTTGACGAACCCCTTGTTCTTGGTGAGTTCGATCGCGGCATGGCTCAGTTCCTCGTATTTCTCCATCGTATTGACGATCTTGCCGATGCCCTTGATGCCTTTGAGCACGTCCCCCAGCTTTCCGGCAATCGCCAGATCGAGGTCCCAATCAGACCATTCGCCCTTCTTGTTGAACTCGCTGGGCGTCTTGACACCATGCGCCACGATGACAATGCCGCCGACACTGCCCCCCAGGCCGCCGCCGATTTTCCAGCCGTCTGCCATGAGGTCAACGTAATCGACATAGCCGTTGTCATCGGCGCTGGCCCGGTAAAGGCGTCCATTCCAGTTGTACCGCCCGACAGCAACAAGATCGCCTGAATGGCTTTCACCGATGCCGACCCACAAGGTGGAAGCCGCCTTTGGTTTGGGCTTCATCTTCTTGGGCGTTTTGATGACCTTCGGATTGGGCGGCGTTGGCAGGGAATGCACGTAAATCATCACGGCACGGAACTGTCCGTCTTCAACGCCGTCTTCCTGACCCATTTCTTCAGCCAGGGATTCGCCAAGTCCGTCGACCAGATCGAATGGGAAGCTGGACAGAAGGCATTCTTCCAGAAATGATTTAACGGCATTTGCCCGCTTCATCGACAGGGCCTTGTTGAAGGCTGCCTTGCCGCTGCGGCTGGAAAGTCCGACGATACTGATGCTGCCGTTGCCCTTCAGCAGCGGTACGACGTTTCTGCGAAGCCAGTTCTTGTGATCTTCCTTGAGGTTCGCCTGGCTGACGTCGAAATATTGCAGGCGCGCGAGCGTGATGACGCCGTCACGATGATCAACAACATAATTTCCTGACATTAATATACTCCGTTAAGAATGGGTCCTGGACCTGAAATGAGATTTCTCGAGTTTGAAAATCGTGCTTCAAAAAAGGGCACGTATTGAAGTGATCCTGGTCTGTCCCGGCGCGCGGAAACGTTAGGGCAGGTTTGGGATCGGGCAAAGCGCGGACATAAAGGCTTTTGCCGGACATTCGTCAAGCGCGTCGTCCGGCTTCTGTGGGCGTTTGGCTGGGAAGGTTCACGGGGCGTAGTTTCCCCATAAGCCCATGTGCTGACTAGGCTCTGTCGGGGGATCATGCTACGGCGTGATCCAAGCTCAAGTTTTGGGAGGACCGGATGAAAGAAGTTCTGGCCGAATTGGAACAACGCCGCGAAACCGCGCGGCTTGGCGGCGGGCAACGCCGCATCGATGCGCAGCATGCCAAGGGCAAACTGACTGCGCGTGAACGTATTGAAATTCTTCTGGACGAGGGGTCCTTCGAAGAATTCGACATGTTCAAACAGCACCGCTGTACCGATTTCGGCATGGAAGAGCAGCATATCCCCGGCGACGGCGTGATCACCGGCTGGGGAACAGTCAACGGTCGGACCGTTTACGTGTTCTCCAAGGATTTCACGGTCTTCGGCGGGTCTCTTTCCGAAACGCATGCGGAAAAGATCACCAAGCTTCAGGACATGGCCCTGCAGAACCGGGCACCGATCATCGGCCTGTTCGACGCAGGTGGCGCCCGTATTCAGGAAGGCGTCGCGGCTCTTGGCGGTTACGGCGAAGTGTTCCAGCGCAACGTTCTGGCTTCCGGTGTCATTCCGCAGATTTCGCTCATCATGGGTCCTTGTGCCGGCGGCGACGTCTATTCCCCGGCCATGACGGACTTCATCTTCATGGTGCGTGACACGTCGTACATGTTCGTCACCGGACCGGACGTGGTGAAGACCGTGACGAACGAGACGGTGACGGCCGAGGAACTGGGCGGCGCGTCGATCCACACCACCAAGTCTTCGATTGCGGACGGTGCCTTCGACAACGACGTCGAAGCCCTGCAGGAAATGCGCCGGCTGATCGACTATCTGCCGATGAACAATCGTGCGGACCTGCCGGAGCTGACGAACTACGACGACCCGGAGCGGATCGACACCAGCCTCGACACGCTCATTCCGGACAACCCGAACAAGCCCTACGACATGAAGGAACTTGTTCTGAAGACAGTCGACGAGGGCGACTTCTTCGAAATTCAGGGCAGTTTCGCGGGCAACATCATTACCGGTTTCGGACGGATCGAGGGCCGCACTGTCGGCATCGTTGCCAACCAGCCGATGGTTCTGGCCGGCGTGCTGGATTCCGACGCCAGCCGCAAGGCTGCAAGGTTTGTCCGCTTCTGTGACTGTTTCAGCATTCCGATCGTGACCTTCGTCGATGTTCCAGGCTTCCTGCCCGGCACGTCGCAGGAATATGGCGGCCTGATCAAACACGGCGCCAAGCTGCTGTTTGCCTACGCGGAAGCTACCGTGCCGAAGATTACCGTCATCACCCGCAAGGCCTACGGCGGTGCTTATGACGTGATGAGCTCCAAGCACATCCGCGGCGACATCAACTACGCCTGGCCGTCTGCTGAAATCGCGGTGATGGGTGCAAAAGGGGCGGTCGAAATCCTCTACAGGTCCGAACTCGGCGACAAGGAGAAGATCGCCAAGCGGACGAAGGATTACGAAGACCGTTTCGCCAACCCGTTCGTCGCTGCGGAACGCGGCTACATAGATGATGTCATTCGTCCGCATTCCACTCGCCGGCGTGTGTCCAAGGCTCTGGCCCTGCTCAGGTCCAAGCAGGCGGATATGCCGTGGAAAAAGCACGACAATATTCCGCTCTAGCAAGAAGAGCCGATTTGCATTCATTCGCTCGGTTCCGGAAGACGATAGCTGGTCCGCGGCAGTGACACACGAGATTGTATCAGGCCGGATTTTCCGGCCTGTTTGCTGTCTGTCAGGTCAGTCCCAACGCGAAAGACCGCGCGGGAACAGCGGTTCCTTGCATTCGAACGCGACAGGGCAACGTGGTGTATCCCGCGTCTGGCCGAACTGCGTGAACAGGACCTGGTTACGGTCGCAGTAGCTACGGTTCGAAACAAACATCGAATAAGTGTACTGCCCCGTGGTGAATACCACGGCACCGTGCTGGCGCACCATGTTCTGCGCCTGGGCACAGGTCATCTTGCGAAGGTCTGGACGTGCCTCGGCCGCCGTCGACATGACAAGGCCGGGAAGGGCAAGCGCTGCTGCGCAAAGAAGCATTTTCCGCATGAAAGTCTCCTGACGTGCCGTTGCCACCGGAAAGAACGCTCTGAAGGTTTAGTCTAACAGAACGGTCCGGAAAGGTGGTGACAGGAGAAGTGTGCACCAACTTGTGGCGCGCAAATGTGATTGCGAGCACATAAATCGCATCGGTCAGACCTCTACCGGGAATTTACCGCGTATTCTGGGCCATCTGGCTGGAGCAGACAGACCACGCCATGGCTTCTCGAACGCCGTTCAGGGAAAAGCCCGAATAGCGTCTGTCTTCCAGTTGCACGGCGAATTTTACCGAAGAGCGCAGCCGGTGCCAGAAATAGGTCATGTTGTCAGAGCAGGCCGGGCAATCGTTGTAAATGTAACCGTCGTTTCCGGCCCTGAACTTGATCAGCTTGTGATCCAGCTCGACCAGGACAGTGGACCCGGGGTCCGGCCTGCGACCCTTGATGCGCACGCCGATGAGGGTGTTCCTGACGGCATGATTGGGCGGGCACCAGATCGTGAACCTTGCTCCGGAAGAGCTTTCTGTCCAGTAGCGCTCGTAGCCATACGCCGTGTCGGTATGCCACTTGCCGTAATCGGCTGCGATTGCCGGCAAGCTCGTGGCAAGTGTCAGGTAGAAAAAAGAAAAGAGGGCGGTGCGCATCGAGCCGTTTCCGTAATCTGTCACCGACGAAAATTACAGGTGTCCTGTTAAAAGCCCTTCAATCAAGAAAGCAATCTAGCGACCTGGCGTGCCACAAGACCTTGGCCAGGCCGCCATACGTCAGGACCTGGGGTGTTGTTTCTGCCAGTCGGTCGGGCAAACGTTACCGGGAATGATTTTCTGGGCGCCGCGCAGGGAAAATCCAGCATAGCTGTCGTCCTGGAATTTCACCGCAAGGGAATGGGATGACCGCAAACGGTGCCAGACATAGCCGAAGCTGTCGGAACACGCGGCGCAAGCCGTTTCCACGTAGCCCTGCTCGTTGATAGGCAGCTCCAGGATCTCGCGGTCCATGATCAATTTGATCCTGCTACGTGGTGGCGGCATTTTTCCGTCGATATCAATATGAAGCAGGGTGCCGTTGATCCGGCGTTTCGGATGACACCAGACTACGAAGTTCGCGCCAAGGTTGTTGGTGGTCCAGTAACGTGTAAAGCCATTGATTTCGCCGCTCTTCCACTTGCCGGCGGTTTCCGCCAGTGCGGAAGTTGGTAGTAAAGCACTCGCAATAATTGCCGCTGAAAGGATGCGTTTCATTTATTTGTTCCCCATTGCCTTGGTAATTCCTGCAATAATTTTATTAAAATTCGGATAAATAGACGCTTTTCCACGGAACTACCTTTGGCCAGTCCTTGTCGCGGCATGCCGTTTTTGAGTGTTTGGGCAACTATCCGCAAAATCACGTCTCGCCCTTTGGATAAGTTGCGTGCCAAAGTGGCGCAGCCTACAAAATGGAAAATCGTCCAGCTGGGTGGAAATTCATGTTCTCCAAAATACTAGTCGCCAACCGTGGTGAGATTGCCTGTCGCGTCATCAAGACGGCCCGCCGCATGGGCATAAAGACAGTTGCAGTCTATTCCGATGCCGATCGCGATGCCCTTCACGTGGAAATGGCAGACGAAGCGGTTCACATCGGTCCCGCGGCGGCGTCGGAATCCTATCTGATCGCCGACAAGATCATCGCGGCCTGCAAGGAGACCGGGGCTGAAGCCGTGCATCCGGGCTATGGCTTCCTGTCCGAACGCGCCAGCTTTCCCGAAGCGCTGGCGAAGGAAGGCATTGTCTGGATCGGCCCGAACCCGCGCGCCATCATGGCGATGGGCGACAAGATCGAATCCAAGAAATTCGCCAACGAGGCGAAGGTCAGCACGGTGCCGGGTTATCTTGGCGTCATAGAAAGCCCGGAGCAGGCCGTCGAAATTGCAGCGGACATTGGCTACCCGGTCATGATCAAGGCGTCCGCGGGTGGTGGCGGGAAGGGCATGCGCATCGCCTGGAATGCGGACGAGGTGCGGGATGGCTACACCCGCTCGAAATCCGAGGCGGCATCTTCCTTCGGCGACGATCGAGTTTTCATCGAGAAATTCATCGAAAACCCGCGCCATATTGAAATCCAGGTCCTGGGCGACAAGCACGGCAATGCGATTTACCTGGGCGAGCGTGAATGCTCGATCCAGCGGCGCAACCAGAAGGTCATCGAAGAGGCGCCGTCGCCTCTGCTCGATGAGGAAACGCGCCGCAAGATGGGTGAGCAGGCCGTCGCGCTTGCAAAGGCCGTCGACTACGACAGCGCCGGCACGGTCGAGTTCGTCGCCGGGCAGGACAAGAGCTTCTTCTTCCTGGAAATGAACACGCGCCTGCAGGTGGAGCACCCGGTGACCGAACTGATCACCGGCATCGATCTGGTTGAGCAGATGATCCGCGTTGCCGCCGGCGAGAAACTGGACCTTGCCCAGGAAGACGTCAAGCTGAACGGCTGGGCGGTCGAAAGCCGAATTTATGCGGAAGATCCCTACCGCAATTTCCTGCCGTCCATTGGCCGGCTTGTGCGTTACCGGCCGCCGGCGGAAGAAGCCAGCAACGGTGTTACCGTCCGCAACGATACCGGCGTTGTCGAGGGTTCGGAAATTTCGATGTTCTACGACCCGATGATCGCAAAGCTGATCACCCATGCGCCGACACGGGCGGAGGCGATCGATGCGATGAGTTCAGCTCTGGATGCGTTTTACGTCGACGGTATTCAGCACAATGTACCGTTCCTGACAGCGCTGATGAACCATCCGCGCTGGCGGTCGGGCGAATTGGCTACCAGTTTCATCGCAGACGAATATCCGGACGGCTTCGAGCCGGCGGTTCCCGATGACGAGGCCTATGCGGTTCTTGCAGCCGTTGCCCTGTCCATGGGAGCGTTGCAACGCGAGCGTCTGGACCACCTTCCCGGGCGGTTGCGGGCCCATTCCGGTGCCATCCGCGAGGATTGGGTGATCAAGCTCGACAAGACCTATGTTCCGATCCGGCTTGCTGCCGGGTATCCGGGGACGCCTGTCGAAATTGATGTCGCGATCGGCGATGGCCCTGTTGTCAATGTAGAGGCTGACTGGGCGCCAGGTGATCCGCTCTGGTCGGGCAAGGTCGGCGCCAAGGATGTGACGGTACAGGTCCGGACCCTGCGCGGTGGCTATCGCCTTGACTGGCAGGGCTATTCCGTCGTCGCGAAAGTGATGACACCGCGGATTGCCGAGCTGGATGCCCTGATGCCGGAGAAGCTGCCGCCGGACACGTCGAAGATGCTGCTGTGCCCGATGCCTGGTCTGGTGGTGTCCATCGCGGTGGCCGAAGGACAGGAAGTCAAGGCAGGTGAGCAGCTTGCCGTCGTTGAGGCCATGAAGATGGAAAACGTGCTGAGAGCGGAGCGCGACTGTGTCGTGAGCGCCATCAAGGCAACGCCCGGCGACAGCCTTGCCGTTGACGCCGTGATCATGGAGTTTTCCTGATCCGGGGTGATGCGCCTAACGCAGCCTGATTGACAGGCGTCGGATACTGCCGATATTCAGCGGCCTGCGACCATCCGGTCCAGGCCGCTTTCTTTTTCAATACGTTGCGGGGCATCATGACGACTTCGACCATTCTGTTCGATCTGGACGGAACCCTGACTGACCCCTTTGAAGGCATCACCCGTTCAATCGGGTATGCGGTTGAAAAGATGGGTGGGCAGGCACCTGATGTGGAAGAACTGCGCTGGTGCATCGGGCCGCCGCTCTGGGACAGCTTCAAGGTTCTTCTGGGATCGGAAGACAAGGCTGTTCTGGATCAGGCCGTAGCCTTTTATCGCGAGCGCTACACGGTAACGGGACTGTTCGAGAATTCGCTGATCGAGGGTATTCCCGAACTGCTGACAACACTCAGGAAAGACGGGTTTCTTCTTCACGTCTGTACCTCAAAACCCCACAGTTACGCAGGTCGGATCGTTGAGCATTTCGGCCTGATGGACTTTTTCGGAAAGGTCTACGGTGCGGAGTTGGACGGTACGCGGTCCGCGAAAGCCGAGCTGATCGCGCATATCCTGAGCGAGGAAAACATCCAGGCGTCGGAGACGGTCATGGTTGGTGATCGCAAGCATGACCTTGTCGGAGCAAACGCCAACGCAGTGGCAGGCATTGGCGTTTTGTGGGGCTACGGTAGCCGTGAAGAATTGGCCGCTGAAAATCCGGTATTGATAGCAGATAGACCTCAAGACATAGCCGCGTATTTCGCGACCCGCTAATGGCGTCCACTCCGACACGGTGGCAATGAGAGTGGCTTCTTGCTGCCGGCAAACTTTCTTAACTCCGAATTTATCGATTTTCCCGTAGGTTAAGCTCAAAGGAGTGCGCCTTGGCAGAACGGATGCATGCAACGGATACCCAAAATACGTCGGTACCGTCTGAAAAGGCGGTTGACGTTGGGTATTATTCGCCTGCCAAAAGACCGCCGCCGTCGCTTCCAGCCGGTTACGTCCTGCACCAGGTCACTGTCCAGCCGCTCTCCTCTTGCCCGTTTCAGGTCTGTCTTCTGGATGTCGGGGCGACGGGGGAATTGCCGACCTGCGATTTTCACAGAATACGGGATACGACCCTCATCATCGCTTGTTCGTCGGGAGAACTGGCAGCAAAAACTCAGCTGACATTGCTGGAAGGCGGTGTGGATGATGTTGTCGACGCCGACGACGCGGACCTTCTGCTGCTTGCCCTTAAACGCGCGGAACTCGTGATCGCGCGGCAGGGTGGGCTGTTCCGCAAATGCCGCGATCTCGCCATTGAGAGGGATAACCTTCAGTCAGCAATCGACAACCTGCCTTCACCGATCTTCTTCAAGAACCGGGCCGGCATTTACAGCGGCTGCAACAAGGCTTTTGAAGCGTTTATCGGTTTGCCGGCCAGCAAGGTGAACGGTGCCAGTGTTTATGACGTAGCACCAGCTGAATTGGCAAAGGTCTATGAAGCGGCCGACGAAGAGCTGATGCAGCAGGGGGGTGTTCAGATCTATGAGGCGGACGTTTGCTATGCTGATGGCGAGCGCCGAACGGTGACCTTCCATAAGGCTGTTACACGTGACCGGGTCTCCGGCGAGGTGAACGGCCTTGCTGGTTCCATGCTCGACATCACTGAACGCAAACGTCTGGAAGAGCAGCTCAAGTGGGCAGCAGAGCGCGATGCTCTTACAGAGGCTTATAACCGTCGCAGGTTTTTCGAGCTGGCAGCTGCAGCAAAGGAACGGGCACAAAAGACGTCAGCCAGCCTGTCCATCCTTGTGCTGGACGTTGACCATTTCAAACTGATCAACGATCGATACGGCCATGCCTGCGGCGATGCAGCGCTCAATCATCTTGTCGGCCTGCTGAAACGTGAACTTCAAGAGCCGCATATCTTTGCAAGGGCGGGCGGTGAGGAGTTCTATTGCCTGCTGGAAGGGTGCGACCTCAATGAAGCGTTCGAAATCGCCGAGCGCATTCGAAAGGCCGTCGAAACCGTGCCCCACTTGCATGATCAGCAGCTCATCTCGATGCGGGTCAGCATAGGGGCTGCCACCGTTCGTGACGGCGAGAAAATCAGCCAGACCATCGCCAGGGCTGATGAAGCGCTATACAGCGCCAAGCAGGCTGGCAGAAACCGGGTTTGCGTGGCCTGATGTTCCGTTGAGGTGCCTTTCGGCATGCTTCCACTATTGCATCCTGTCTATTTCAGGGATACTGAAAGCTCTTGGAGAGCAGTTCTCGGGGCGGGGTGAAATTCCCCACCGGCGGTATCGGGGAAACCCGGAGCCCGCGAGCGCTTCGGATAAAATGTTCGAAGGTCAGCAGATCCGGTGAGATGCCGGAGCCGACGGTTGAGGTGGCGTCAAACGAAGCCGCCCGAAAGTCCGGATGAGAGAGAACTTGACCGCCGCCATTCGTTGATGGCCGGTGGGCGTGTGTCTTTTGAGACTGTTCTGAACGATGACGGAACGGATCGCAGATAGGACGCCCATGTCAAACAATTCGAAGAAGCCCATATTTGCCGCGCTTGCCATGATCGGGGCAGGGGCTTCGTTTGCCATCGTGAACGGCGCCCTGCAGGCCTCGACCATGCAACTGGGCGTGCCATCAACGTCCGCGGCCTTCTGGCAATATGCGCTGGGCCTTCTCGTTGGCCTGCCATTCGTCCTGCGGCGCGGCTTTTCCGCCTTGAAGACACATCAGATCGGATGGCATCTGGCGCGGGGTGTTCTTGCGGTGATCGGAATCCAGTTGTGGGTCGCCGGTCTCGCGCGGGTCGAGATCTGGCAGGCAATCGCCCTGGTGATGACTTCGCCGTTTTTCGTGATCATCGGCGCCAAGCTGTTCTTCAGGGAACGGGTTGGCCTGATCCGATGGCTCGCGACGTTGGCAGGCTTCTCCGGCGGCATGGTGATTCTGGAGCCCTGGACGGAAGGCTTCAGCCTGGCAGCACTTTTGCCGGTCGGGGCAGCTGCATTCTGGGCAGGAACTTCTCTCGTCACCAAAAAGTTGACTGCAACTGAAGATGCCGATTCCATCACCATCTACCTGCTGCTGCTCCTGACACCGGTCAATGCACTGCTTGCGCTGGGAGAGGGCGGTATCGTGCCAACCGGTCCGGCGCTGTGGCTGCTCGTGGGGGCCGGCGCCCTGACGGTGCTGGCAAACTACTTGCTGACCCTTGCCTACCAGAAGGCCGATGCGGCCTTCGTGCAGCCTTTCGACCACCTGAAGCTTCCGCTGAATATCGCGGTTGGCTTCTTCGCTTTCGGTTTTGCGCCGAGCGGCGCATTCTGGCCGGGAGCGCTGGTGATTGTCGGTGCGTCGCTGCTGGTCATGCTGGACGAGCAGAAGCGCGATACGCAAGTGTCCACAGCCTGAAGCGCACGCAGACGTTTGCGAACAGGCAGGTTTGCACTAAGCTTTTGCAGCATCGCGAACTTCGGAGACCTGAATGACCGCCGATCCATTGACCGTTCACGTGCTGATTGAGGGCAGGGTCCAGGGTGTTGGGTACCGCGCCTGGTGTGCGGGTGAAGCTGAAGACAGGGCACTGGCCGGATGGGTGCGCAATCTCAGCTCCGGTGGGGTCGAAGCCGTGTTTTCAGGCCCGTCCGATACCGTTGTCGACATGCTGGATGTGCTCTGGCATGGGCCGTCTCTTGCAAGGGTAAACCTGGTCAAGGATCTTGAGCCGGTAGAGCCCTGCTCGGGTGCCTTCGAGGTGCGTGATACGGCTTAACCGGCTGTGGCCAATCGTCTTTTCTATATCAATCGCGACATTCGAAGTTGAGTTGTCACGGAAATATCGCAATGATCTGATCTTTCAGATGAAGCAATCGGTGCCGCGCGGTCGGTGCCGAAACGTGAAACCGGGAGATTTTCAGTGAAGATTGCGATACTTGGCGGTGATGGTTTTGTCGGCTGGCCCACATCCTTGCATTTGTCGGATCAGGGCCATGAAGTTCATATCATCGACAATCTGAGCCGTCGCTGGATCGATGCCGAGCTAGGCGTGCAATCGCTGACGCCCATGGATTCGATCCAGGAACGCACGCGGATCTGGAAGCAGGAAACCGGCAATACAATCCGGTTCCACCTGATCGATATTGCCCGCGACTACGAAGTGTTCAAGGCCTGGCTTGCAGAGAACCGGCCGGATGCCATCATCCACTTCGCCGAACAGCGCGCTGCGCCCTATTCGATGAAATCGGATCAGCACAAGAACTACACGGTCAACAACAACGTCAATGCCACGCACCATCTGCTCAACGCGATGGTGGAGCTGGATCTCGATGCGCACCTTGTCCACCTCGGCACCATGGGCGTCTACGGCTATTCCAGTGTCGGCGCGGCAATTCCGGAAGGCTATCTGTCGGTTGACGTCGAGACCCTGAACGGCTCCAAAGCGGCTCAGGAAATTCTTTATCCGGCCAACCCCGGCTCGATCTATCACATGACCAAGTGCCTGGATCAGCTGTTGTTCCAGTTCTACGCCAAGAACGACGGGCTAAAGGTCACCGACCTGCACCAGGGGATCGTCTGGGGTACGCATACGGAACAGACCCTTCGTCACAAACAGCTGATCAACCGGTTCGACTATGACGGCGACTATGGCACGGTTCTGAACCGGTTCCTGATCCAGGCAGCCATCGGCTATCCGCTGACGGTTCACGGTACAGGTGGCCAGACACGGGCTTTCATCCATATCCAGGATTCGGTTCGCTGCATTGAACTGGCGTTGAAGAACCCGCCGAAAAAAGGCGACCGGGTCAAGGTGTTCAACCAGATGACCGAGACCCACCGGGTGCGGGATCTGGCAGAGCTGATTTCCCGCCTTACCGGCTCGAAGGTTGCCTATCTGCCAAACCCGCGCAAGGAAGCGGCAGAAAACGATCTGGTCGTCGAGAACAAGCAGTTCCTGGAACTGGGCCTTAATCCGATCACGCTGGAAGAAGGCCTGTTGAGCGAGGTAGTGGACGTCGCGAAGAACTTCGCCTACCGCGTCGACCGCAGCCGCGTACCGGCAGTGTCCGCCTGGACCAAGGAAATTGCCGATGAGATCGAACGGGATCCGGAACATCCGCGTCTGAAATCCGTCTCCTGAGGCAGGGAATGAAAGACGCTCCTCAGTTCGACCGGGCACCTGGAAGCACATGTGCCTATGTGACACTGGTGACGAACCGGGACTATGTGCTCGGGGCGAAAGCGCTTCTGCGCTCGCTCCGGCATTCGGGAACCGAAGCCGACCTCGTGGTCCTCTACACGCCCGGGGTCGGTGAGGAGGATCTTGCCGCCCTTGCGGAATTCGGTCCGCGGCTTGGCCGTTGTGAGCGCCTGCCAACGAGCGAAAGCTTCAACGCGCGCCATGAACGCGGCCGCATCCACAAGGCGGCCCCGTTCACAAAGGGCGGAAAGCCGGTCTTTCACACGCCTCTGGACAACTTCGTCAAGCTGCGGCTGTGGCAACTAGAGGAATATGACCGGGTCATCTTCATCGATGCCGATGCCATCGTGCTGCAGAACTGCGACAAGCTATTTGACTATCCCGAGTTCTGCGCAGCGCCCAATGTCTACGAAAGCCTGCAGGATTTTCATCGGTTGAACAGCGGTGTCTTTACCGCCCGGCCGAATATGGCCACGTTCGAGGCCATGCTGGCGCGTCTGGACAGGCCGGAGGCCTTCTGGCGGCGCACGGACCAGACGTTTCTGGAAAACTATTTTCCCGACTGGCACGGGTTGCCGGTGTTCTTCAACACGCTCCAGTATGTCTGGTTCAACTTACCTGAACTCTGGAACTGGAAGCAGATCCATGTGCTGCATTACCAGTATGAAAAGCCCTGGCAGGAGGGGCATGAAAAGACCGCCAAGTTGCGTCCTCTGATCGATCTCTGGCAGGCTTTTGCGACCGGGGTCGACATTCCGGACGATATGGCCGGCCTGCCAGGACCTCTGGAGTGGGCGGCAAAGCAGGCGTCCTGATGCATGTACTTCTGACGGGGGCGAGCGGAACAGTTGGCCGGTTTATCCTGAAGCGGCTGCTTGACGATGGCTGCACGGTTACGCTTCTTGGCAGGCGTCCGGTTGACGGCGTCGCGGCAGCCTTTCAGGCCTATGACCTTGCTGATCCGGATCCTCAACTGCCGCAAGCCGATGCACTCGTTCATTGTGCGCTGGTCCATGAGCCCGGCAAGTTCCGGGGCGGTGAGGGGGACGATCCAGAGCGGTTCAGGAAGCTGAATGTCGACGGTACCCGACGTCTTTTTGAAGCGGCCGCGAAGATGGGATGCCGGACAGTCGTTTTCCTCTCCAGCAGGGCTGTTTACGGTGATCACCGACAAGGCGAAAAGCTCACGGAAACGGATGCACCAGCACCCGATACGCTTTATGGCGAGGTGAAACTTGCAGGGGAAGCGGCACTCAAGGCGTTATGCTGCCAGAGTATGAGCGGCATCGTTTTGCGAGCGACCGGTGTTTACGGTCCAGGGTCAGGCTCGGCAGACCACAAATGGTCGGGGCTTTTCAAGGATTTTGCATCCGGTATTCTGATTGCCCCGCGCAGGGGAACGGAAGTTCACGGGGACGACCTTGCTGCTGCCGTTGCCCTGGTTCTGGAAGAGCGACGGGTAAATGAAGAACCATTTCAAATCTACAATGTCTCGGATCTTCTGCTCGACCGCCAGGACCTTCTGGCACTTTATGCGGCCGAAGCAGGTTTGAACCTTGAGGTGCCGGCAGCATCGGACCAGGCGCCAGGCGAAATGACGACAGACCGGCTGCGGGCACTTGGGTGGTCGCCGGGTGGAACTGAAAGGCTGAAAGTGTTTCTGCGTTCAATAGCCGGGCGCGGTGCGGCCGGCACCTGACGCTCAGCTCTTGAGCGAGCTTTGTTTGCCGGTATGGCAACAAAAAAGGCGGGCTCAGCGGCCCGCCTTTTCCATTTGCCTTAGTGCCAGATCAGGCAGCGCGGATGTCGTCGAAGAAGCGGTCGACCTTCGAGCTGAGGTTGGCGGATTCGCTGGTCAGTGCCTCTGCTGTTGACAGAACATCCGCAGCGTTTCGGCCGGTTGACTGAGCGCCACTGGAGACCTGGATAATCGTCTCGGAGATGGCGTCCGTACCCGTGGAGACTTCGTTGACGTTTCGCGAAATCTCATTGGTCGCCAGGCTCTGCTGTTCGACCGACACAGAGATGTCCTTGGAGATCTCGGACATATCCGCAATGACGTTGCTGATATCGCGTATGGCTTCAGCAGCGCGGTTCGAAACTGTCTGCATCGCCTGGATCTGCGTTGCGATTTCCTCTGTCGCTTGGGCAGTCTGGTTGGCCAGGGATTTCACCTCCGATGCAACAACCGCAAAGCCTTTGCCGGCTTCACCGGCGCGGGCCGCCTCAATGGTGGCGTTCAGCGCCAGAAGGTTGGTCTGGGCAGCAATGTCGTTGATCAGGCTGACGATCTGGCTAATCCGGTCGGTGGTCGCCACGAGGCTCTGTACGGTCTGATCCGTCTGTGAAGCCGCGTTGGAGGCCCGTTCGGAAATGCCGGCCTGCTCTTCAACACGCCGGGCGATTTCGGCGATGGAGGACGTCAGTTCCTCGGAGGCTGCGGCAACCGAACGGACATTGGCGGCAGTATCGCCGGTGGTCCGGGCAGCCGATTCCGCATCGGTCGAGCTTTGTTCGGAAGTTTGAGCCAACTCGCGGGCGGTGCGTTCCAGTTCTTCTGTGGCGTTGGAAACGGTTTCCAGAACGCTGCGGATTTCCTGGTTGAAACCACCAAGCAACTGGTCGACGGTTGCTGCCCTGCGATGCTTTGCTTCCTGCTCGGTGGCGCGTTCGGCTTCCAGGCGACGCTGTTCCTTGCCGTTGGTCTTGAACACCTCCACGGCATTGGCGATAGAGCCGATCTCGTCGTTCCGCTCCAGGCCCAGGACCGGGGTTTCCAGATCGCCTTCCGCAATCTGGGCCATTGAACTGGTCACGGACGCGAGCGGACGGGCCAGCAGTGTCTGGAACAGGGTACCGAGGATGGCAAGCATCAGCACGGTTGCAATCACGGTCGCAAAGAGTGCCGAATAGCGAAAGCTCGTCAGGCTCGCAAAGGCGGCGTTCCGATCAACGGAGAGGCCAATCTGCCAGTCAACCGGCAAACCGGTGACCGGAACGAACTGGACGATACGGTCGCCATTCACACTGGACGCGTATTGCGGTTCTGCACTGACCTTGACTGGCTCGTTGGGAAACAGCTCACTGAGCGGCTTGGAAATCATGTTGCTGTCCGGGTGCACCAGGATGGTGCCCTGGGAGTCGGCCACAAAGACGTATCCGAGGCCGCTCATGTTCGACGAGGCGAGCATGTTCGCCAAGGTGGTGATGTCAAAGTCACCACCGACCACACCGGAAAGGGTGCCGCCGGTTTTTACCGGTGTTGCAGCCGTCACGATGAGATTGCCGGTTGAGGCGTCCTGATAGGGGGCGGTGATCACGGGTCCGCCTTTTGTGACGGCATCCTTGTACCACGGGCGTACGCGCGGATCGTAGCCTTCGGGCAGATCTGCCGGCGGCCACATGTTGAAGGCGCCGTCTGCTTCCACACCAAAATAGGTCGCGCTGAAATTGCTGGTCAGGGTCTTGAGGTCGAAGAACTCGGGCGTTACCTCGGGCTGCTTGGCAATGCGTTCGGACAACGCTTCGATGAGCAGCATGCGCGCTTCGAACCAGTTTGTGACGATATTGACTTCCGACTGGCCGACACCGGTCATGTAGTCGCGAACTTCGTCCCTCTTTGCGTTGCGCTGAAGGGTGTCGTTGAAGAGGCCGAAGCCGGCGAAGATCAGAACAATGACGCCGGCGGCTGCCAGCAGGATTTTGGTGATCACGCTCCGGCGGGAGCGAACTGAGAGAGCCTGGGTCACAAACTTCATTCCCATAGTTGAGAAGGTTTGTGTCTGTATTCGCTCATCTGAATGAAGGAATACTAAATCCGACCGGCTTCTAAGCCGTCTTTGAACTAAAAAAATGAAAACTTCATGCGATTTTGAATGTTACTCGCAAAAATAACAATGGAATTTCTTGAGGTTGCTTTTTGGTTTTTGACACAACTCGAGTTTGAACTCGATATTACCTAGAGTTCAATGCACCCGTTTGCAGCCTCCACCGCGCGAGTGGCTTCACACGGAAACCGTGGGGCCAAATATCTTTTCAAATTCGGCCCGAAGGACGCTGTCGTTTTCGGCCATGGTAACGGGCAGGCCGAGATCCACGAGACTGGTCACGCCATGTTCGGTAATGCCGCAGGGCACGATGCCGTCAAAATGCTCCAGTTCAGGCTCCACGTTGAAGCTGATGCCGTGGAACGTGACCCATTTGCGCAGGCGGATGCCGATTGCGGCGATCTTGTCCTCGACCGTCGCCCCGCGGTCTGGCCGGCGCACCCAGACGCCGACGCGGTCTTCCCGGCGTTCGCCGCGAATGTGATAGTGCCAGAGCGTGCTGATGAGCCAGGCTTCAAGTGCGGAAACAAAAGCCCGTACATCCTGCTGACGCCGCTTCAGATCGAGCATGACATAGGCTACGCGTTGCCCGGGCCCATGGTAGGTGTGCTGTCCACCGCGCCCTGTCCGGTAGACCGGAAAGCGGTCGGGAGCGACAAGATCGCTGTCCTTGGCGCTGGTGCCGGCGGTGTAGAGCGGGGGATGCTCCAGCAGCCAAACCTGTTCGTCGGCTTCGCCGGCAATGATTCTCTGGACCCTTTCATCCATTTCCCGAAGAGCGGTCTCATAATCGACCAGTTCGTCGGAAATCCGCCATTCGACCGGCCGCGAGCCGGAAACTGGCAGAAAACTAAGGGAAAGAGCGTCTCTATCGGCGGGTGACATGTGGATGACACTTCATTGTTTTTTGAGCTGGCTTGCCATGCCGTGGTATGGTTAAGCGCTGGCGGGTCAGTAGCCCTATTTAAGGATCAAGGCGTCCGATGACTACCTTCGATGAAATCAAAGTCGATATTTCCGTCGTTCTCGGGGAGAACGAGATGCCTGTCCACCAGTTGCTACGTATGGGGCGTGGCGCCGTTATCGACCTTGATGTGGCCGAAGACGACGATGTGAAGATCTATGCCAACAATACGCTGGTCGCCAAGGGGCAGGTGGTTTTGCTCGGTGAGCGGATAGGCATCTCGATCACGGAAGTTCTGATGCGTCCGCCGGACATCCGGCCCATGCGCACCGATGGCCCTCTGTGAGGGACTAAAGCATTTCTGCATAAGAAAAATCGCGTGCCTGTGAATTAATGCAAAAAGGCCTCTTGCGCCCCCAAAATCCTTTTGCTACATGGAGCGCCTCGACGCTGAGAGGCGCCGGGAATAATCGAATATGCGGTCGTGGCGGAATTGGTAGACGCGCAGCGTTGAGGTCGCTGTGGGGTAAAACCCGTGGAAGTTCGAGTCTTCTCGACCGCACCAAGATTTTAAGATAAAGCCCTGATTTTTCAGGGCTTTTTCTTTTTTGTTCAGTGGCCAGCCCCACAACTGACCGCACAATCACTCCATGGCGTTTGCTATATAGTCTTCCACTTTCTTGATTCGTACAAAGCTCCTGCCTGAGCGCTTATGGATCTTGATGTGGCCCTTCGCTGGCAACCGATAGAACGTCGTTATCAAAATATCGAACACTTTTTGGGCTCCGGTTGTGCGGCAAAAGCTTGGCTGAACGACAGACACAGCCGAAATATTTTCTGCAGCGCTCTTCTCTCGTTTTGCTCCTTTTCATCAGTTCGGCGCATCGTTGACATGTCGATGTCGGTAAGCTTGAAGTCGCGCTCGGCGTTCTTGTCGAGGTCCAGGCCGCAAAGCAGGAGTGTCGGCTTCGGGTGGTACGTGGTTGTGCCGCACCAGATCTTGTCCGGTTTCACCTGGCGCTGAGATATCTCGCCGCGATAATTGGTGTAGGTGAAGGACTGTCAGCTGTTCGCTGCTATGGCTAGACGGGAGTTGCAGAGCAGTAGCTGTTCTTCGCTCGTCAGTGGTGTCAGTGCCAAAATATCGTTTGACCAGAGACCATCGTGTGAAAAAGGGACCGGACAGAAATATTGGTCGCGGCTGGGAAGTTCGACCTCCTAAGACGCCCGCCGTGCTCTTCTGCCAGTTCTATCATCGCTCTCTTTGCCATAGCGAAGTCGAACGTAGAGCAGTCCAGCATGTCTTCGAGAGATACGTCTTACGCATCTGCCAGGGCGATAAGTCGACGAGACCCGATTTCTTCAGTCTCGCAGTTCAGGAAGGTATAGAAAGCGCGCAGGCTGATTCGTGCCCGACGGGACCGGTCCGCAATAGTAATCGTTGGGATGTGAAGGTGCGTAACGCCCGACGGATATCTTCGCTGTCCATAGTGCGCCCGTACGTATCAACGGAGGGCGGTGCTAGAAACTACCGGTGGCTGACGGGGATCATGTTAATTTTAGCGATTAAACTTTTTTCATATACCCAGCATTGAGTATCGGCAACCGAAGGGGGCTCCTTATCACCTTCAAAGACCTCGGAGCGGACGGGTATGTGTTCCTACACGGGTGGCGAAGTGTCTTCATTTGATCTATGAATTTCTGTAGTCATGGATCCTGTTTGCTTGGTTGTTTATGGACGCTATCGTAAAAATTCCTGCCGATGAAATAAAGCAGCTTCACTATAGTCTTGTGTGCGAATTACAGCTGATACTTGAGAAGCATCTTGTTGAGACACAATCGGGTTTAAGGTACGAGGTTTTTTCAAACGAGCATCCTCCACCGCACTTTCACGTAACAAGGGGCGGCGACTCCGCAATATTCAACTTAGAGACCGGTGGTTTTATTGACGGGTCGGGTAATTGGCGACCCATAGTGCGGTGTGTTGAAAAGCACTACCCCGAGATTAGAGTCAAACTGATTGAATTCTGGAATAAGACGCGTCCATCAGACTGCACTGTAGGACGTGTCAAAATCGGCTAATTGACGCACTCTGTGAAGGCTGTGTTAGAGGAATGCTTCAATTCATCCGTGCGAAGGCGCGAAACTTAAGTCCATTCCTTGCTTTGGTCGCGCACACGACCCATACCATCTGATAGACCAGTTTTAGCGTCACAGACTGTCGAGCTTGCTCGCGATGCGCAAAACTATATCATCAATGATCTCATCTTCCTGCGTAGTACAATCGCCCTCGAATATGAAATGGATCGAAACTAGATCAGTAGGGATTCCTGGGAATACCGTCTTGTCGAGAAAGATTGGGATTACCTCAGCCGCCGGGACTCTTCGGGTAAAACAATCTCGCTCGAACGTTGGCCAAACCTTTTCCTTGTGGTGCAGATCGAGGATTGCAACAACTAGACGTGACTTCTCGGCAAAAATGTCCGAGAACTGTTGTGACCAAAGTCCTCCCAGATAATTGTCTTCGTAATTACGGTCGTAAAAGACTGATATATCGAGATCTCGGAGTTGCTGGCCGATGAAGTCTGCAAGGGATCTGTTTTCACCCGCGAAGGAAATTGCAATATCCCATTCAAAGTCTCGCGGATCGTCACGGAAACCGCATCGTTGGCGTAGATCTTCCCAGTTTAGATTCTTTACGTAATAAAAAAGAGCAGGGTCTTCGATGGCGAAGTTCTTGGTGTCTGCGTCATAGTAAAACAAGCGTGCGCAGGCTTCTTTTTGTTCAAGGAGAACTTTCAGCCGATGGTCTTTAACATTGTTGATGCTACCCTTGATGTCCTGGCGTGCATTCGCAAGTTCCGTAAGGTCGACATTCGATCGGTCTTGTTCCGATACTGCGCGCAGCAGCTTGTAGTAAGGATCGTTTGTGGGACGGAAACGTCGTCCGCGGCAGAATTCGCGGACCGCTGGATCATAGTTGTGGTGAAGCGTCTCCACGACTTGCGTCTTGATCTCAACCGGCTCCCAGTCGATTTGTCGTTGTTGTTCTTGAGTTTGATCGATACCCGCCGAGATACAGATGGTTTTGCAGATCTGCTGGGTGAGCCAGTAGTCGCCCCTACTGTCTTCAACTATGGTTTCTTTCTCTACTATCTCAACATTTAGAAGATTACTGCCAAGTTCGATCATCTCGTTGATCACGGCAGGAGTACCTGGGGCGATGCGGTGAATTCCCATGCGTTTCGCAATGTCAGGGACTAGCTGAATAAGATCTGATCCTACGTTGTTTATTCCTATTATGACGAGCTTTGGCAATCCATCACGGTTGTCCCGTTCGGCGATTACCTTAGCGAGATTTGCAAGTCGTTCTTTCGTTTCCTTGTCGAGTCTGTGAAAATCGTCGACGACGTATGTTTCTTCACCTGCCTCCAAGTTGATAGCCTCGATGATCGGGAGATCCTTGGGCTCGCGCGGAGTTAAGAGTTTCGGAGTGTCCTCGGGAAAGATTTCCGCCAACGCCTTCTTGACCGTTGTCGTCTTCCCTGTGCCAGATTGCCCTTCGACGACGACCGGTTTGCCTTGGCGTCGCAGATCGACGAGCAGTGCGGTGTAATTTGGTGGCCTCACAAAGGTGAATTCAGGTACGCCTTCGGTTACGAAAACATCTTCTAAATATGCCATTTGGGCCCTTAATCTCGCGGCTGGTGAATCATTTTAAAAAAAAATGACGCAATTATTCCTTGCTTTCAAGGCACTCAATCAATCAGGGGTTAGTTCGCAAGTAGCGCTGCGCTAAAGTACACAGGGCGTCTCATCCTTCCAAATGCTGGTAAACCATCACTAAATTGGGCCGCACGTGAAATTCCATTGACGCACACAATCATCGCAGCGCTTTGTGTCTTTGGAGAAGCCGCTCTGTAGTATACGTTTGGTCTGGGTCACGCCCTCCGAGGTGAAATGACATTCCCAACTCGTTTCGTAACATAGCTCGCTCAGGCTTCCATTACGGGAGCGCGGCGATCACGCAGATCGGATCTGGCATAGGATCTCTCAACCGTGGATCCAACCTTGTGGTTGAGGATTGTTTCAGCCACTTCGAATGAGCAGACGTCATTGTCCTGTACCCAAGTGCGAAATGCGGTGCGGAACCCGTGCGGCCGATTGATCATCATCAGGCCGCCGCCGTCGTAGAGCCTTCCCTCTTTGGAGTTCTTGATCGCGGTAGCCGTAAGTTTGTTTTTCATCCCGGTTCTCTCCTGACCCCACAGCTAACCCCACAGGAGAGGGTGTGCTGCTATGTTGAGTCCTGAAAGGCTCTGATAAACGAGTGAGGATGAAAGTTAATCGTTTCAAGTATTTATCATCATCTGGTGTTAGGCTCTGAACAGTCCGGCGAACGTTGTCAGGCGTTTCTCGACCGCACCATATTCGAAGCATTTCTACCGATGCTTCCTCAAAAGGCTGCCCCTCCGGGCGGCCTTTTTGCTTTTCCGCACTGCCCGCAAAATACCTGATTGCTCTGGGAAAATTCAGATACCGGCTTTTTGGGTTTGTTGCGATGTGCTTTTCTGCATGGAACAGCCTCAGCGGGCTACTGGCAAAAACCGGTCCGGCACATTCATGCGAAATCGAAGGAAGCCGCACGTGTTCAATTTCCGTTCCATCAGTACTTCGTCCTGTGCCGCAATGATGAGCCTGAGCTTGCTCGCAGGTCCGCTTCAGGCGCAAGAACAAGAGAAAGTGCAGGAGGCAATGGTCCCGGCCGGTGCCATTGCCGGTGCAGTCACGTCTCCCGTCGACGGCGATATCAATCGCTTTCGCGCAATCCTCGTTGAAACGGAAGAAGGCGCCGATCTCTACGTCTTTACGGACGCAGGAGAGGGCTGGAAACAGGTTGCCCATGCGAAAGACATGGTGTGGCGTGGGGGCACGTACGGCCAGGAGCCCTGGATGGAAGCAACCGAACACGGTTCGTTGAAAATCTATTCGGAAAATTCGGCTGTCGGACGCAACCGTTGGGAACAGGTCCTGATCATTGCCTATCGTAACGGCGTCTTCCGGGTCGCCGGATACACCTATTCCTACTACGATACGCTGGATCCGGATGCGAACGGGCAGTGTGACGTCAACCTTCTGACAGGCAAGGGAGTCCTGAACGGGAAGAACTTCAAGACTTCACTCGGTGCCCTGCCTGTGCAGGATTGGACCATGGATACGCGGCCGCCGGAGTGCGAGGTCGAGTGATGCGAACTTTGCGGCGAGTGTCCGCACTGGCTGTGGAAGCGGTTCTGAAGGGCTCTTGATGACGCTTTGTCGTGTTGTTGTCCGTCATTGAGAAAACACGGGAGGGATGACATGTCCGATATCGCAAGGCCGGATTGGCGCTGGGTGATCCGCGGCATGATTCTGACGCTCGTCATCTGCCTGTTGCTGATACAGCTCTTCCCCGAAATTTACGCCGTAAAGGATTTCTGGCTTGTCACTGTGCCGAGTGGCGCTTTATGGGGCAGCTTCTTGTCGCGTCTCTTGAGCGAGCCGGGGCTCTGGAAACTTCTCGTGACGAGCGCGGAAGGGGCTGCGATGATCGTCGTGCTGTTTCTTGTGGTGTTTCGTCCGCTGATTGCCTGGAAAGCGTATCTGGTCTGCGTCGCCTTGACTGCCGTCTCGGCAATCCTGTTTTTTACCTACGTCCTTCCCGCAATGCCGAACAGCACGCTGCTCATGGTCTTGGCCGGCAGCCTCTATTCATCGTTCCGCTATGGCGTCACGCTTGCGCTGCTCTATGCGCTCGCGCTCACGTCGGACACAGCGCCAACCAATCGGCAGCTTCCCGCCCATGCGTGAAGGTGTGAGACAGGGCATTGCGGAGCGACTGAAAGCCCTCCGGACCAGGTTCGTTCTCGTGTGGCTGGCACTTGCATTTGTGTCGCCAGCGGCATTTGCGCAGTCACTTTCCGTTTATCCTGCCGTTGATCCGGGCAGGTTTGGCGCGATGACGTGCCAGCAGCTTTGGTATGTCGAGCAGGAGGTGCTGGCTGCAGGCAGAGTGTGTCTTGCCAGCGAAAGAGCACGCCGCGCATTCCGCCGTGCGGAGCGATGCATATCCGATGACGAGGCCATTCTGCCACAGGATACGCGTGACTATCTTGATCACTTGCGAAGCGTTGCAGCGGACAAGGGGTGCAGCGGCCCCGAGAGGCGTTGAAGGACTTCAAGGAAAGTTGGCAGGCTTTTGAACCAGATCGGCATTTCGGAGTTAAGTCTGTGGACCGGTTTCGCTTTTCCGGTGGCGCTTTGCCGCCGCAAACGCTAGATCTGGAGAGGAGTGTCCGGTGCCTTTCGCCGGAAGAGTTCGTTGCGTTTTGAGGGGAGGCGCCAGATGAGTGAAGCATCCGAGCTTGATGTCACCGCCTCTCCCGTTCCCGACATTCCGGTGCGCGACGAGGATGAGCATCTCAATCGCGAGTTCATTGCGGCTGTTGAAGCGGCAATCGAGGCGAACGATCAGGATGGCTTGAGGCACCTTGCCGCTGATCTTCACGAAGCTGACACCGGTGACCTTCTCGAGACGCTGGATCCGGAGGATCGGGCGTCCTTCATCCGGCTTCTGGGCGAGGACTTCGACTATACCGCGCTGACCGAGATCGATGAGGCGGTGCGTCTACAGGTTCTGGAAGACCTGCCGACGGAAGTCATTGCCGAAGGTCTGGGCGAGCTCGATTCGGATGATGCGGTCTACATTCTGGAAGACCTCGATGAGGACGACCAGGCTGCTATTCTGGAAGAACTGCCCTATGCGGACAGGGCCCAGCTGCAAAAGGCTCTGGATTATCCGGAAGAAAGCGCCGGCCGGCGCATGCAGACCGAATTCATTGCGGTTGCCCCGTTCTGGACCATCGGTCAGACGATCGACTACATGCGCGAGGCCCGCGACCTTCCGGACAGCTTCTACGAAATCTACGTGGTCGATCCGACGTTCAAACTGCTCGGGTCCGTTCACCTGGACAAGATCCTGCGCACCAAGCGGGACGAGAAGGTCACTTCCATCATGGAGGAGACCCGCCAGGCGGTGCTCGCGACGGAAGATCAGGAAGAGGTCGCCCGCCGGTTTGAGCGCTACAACCTCGTTTCATCCGCCGTTGTCGACGAGAATGACCGTCTGGTCGGTGTTTTGACGGTTGATGACATCGTCGACGTCATCCAGGAAGAAGCGGAAGAAGACCTGCGTGCCCTGGCCGGTGTCGGTGATGAAGAGATTTCCGATAATGTGATGACCATTGCGCGCTCGCGGCTGACCTGGCTGGTCGTCAACCTTGGCACCGCCGTGCTTGCCTCGGTGGTGATTGCGCTGTTCGAGGACACGATCGAGGCCATGGTGGCGCTGGCGGTGCTGATGCCGATCGTCGCTTCCATGGGGGGCAACGCCGGCACCCAGACGATGACCGTTGCCGTGCGTGGTATTGCCACCCAGGAACTGGGTGCGCGCAATCTTTTGCGCGTTCTCAACCGTGAAATTCTGGTGAGTGTGTTCAATGGCGTTGCCCTGGCCATCCTAATCGGGGTGACCGCCTGGATGTGGTTTGGCAGTCCGGGGCTCGGCGTGGTGATTGGCGGTGCGATCGTGATCAATCTGCTGTTCGCGGGTCTCTCCGGCCTTCTGATCCCGATCGCACTCGACAAGATGAACGTCGATCCGGCGATCGCCTCGAGTGTCTTCGTGACGACGGTGACAGATGTGGTCGGTTTCTTCGCCTTTCTCGGCATCGCGGCGCTTTGGTTCGGCCTGCCGTTCTAGCCTCCAATCGGCAGGCCTCGTTTAAAGGTCAGTCACCGCAAATCAGAACCTTCTGTCGCAGACATGCGGCCGTGCGGTGATGGAAGGCCTCGCGATAGGCGCTGTCCGAATAGAGTGCGATCAACGCGGTTAAATCGGGATAGGCGCCGATAGCGACCAGATCCCAATCCTCGTCCTGCCCCAGGAACATGCCCTGAAACGGTCCGACATAAAGGAACCGTCCACCAGCCCGCTCCATGGCCGGCATGCTTGCAGCCGCATAACTGGCAAAGGCTTCCTGGCCCGTCTGGCCCGTCGTTCCGTCCGCATATGTCGCGGCGGCATTCAGCTTGAAGAAATTGATCAGGGTTACGGGTTTGTCGTTCGCCCGGCTGAGGATCTGCGTCCATTGGCTTTCCGTCGGGCTGGTGCCGTCGGTTCCCGGGCCGTACCAGGTTACGAATTGGGCTGACTGTTGCTTGACGTCCATGAGGCTTCTCCATAACTTTACACGTGTCAAATTGCAGGAAAATTTACACGTGTCAAGTCAAGCCAGAGTGCAGCGCACGCGCGCGGAAATTCTCGATAGTGCCTGGACGCTCATCTCGCAGCGGGGAGCGGACGTGTCGCTGGCGGAAATCGCCAAGGCCGCAAAAATCAGCCGGCAATCCGTCTATGATCATTTTGGTTCGCGTGGGGGGCTGATCCTGGCGCTCGTCCGGCGGGCTGATGAACGTCTCGACATACGGGCAAAACTGTTTGCAGCCTTTGACAGGCCACAGCCGCATGAACGGCTGGATGCTACTGTTGCCGTCTGGATCGGCTTCGTGAAGGAAATCTACCCTGTTGCCTCGGATCTTATCCGCCTGCGAACGACCGATGCGGACGCATCGGCGGCGTGGGAAGACCGGATGTCGGAACTGAGGCAATGGTTGCTTGTGTTGACCGGATCGCTGGAACGCGACGGTGCGCTGCAATCCGTCTGGACAGCGAAGTCGGCTTCAGAATTTCTCTGGGCGTCGTTCAGTGTGCAGGCCTGGGGTCTGTTGACACAGGACTGCGGCTGGGATGAGGGCGAGGCGGAAGCTGTCCTGACGAGGACGCTGCGGCAGGCATTGCTGACGGAAAAATGATGCCGCGGAGGTCGTGAATGTGGGTCACTAAAGGCAAACACACCTGACAAGGAGTGGAATAGCCCTGGTTCAAAGGTTCGGCGGGCAGGTCATGTCTGGACTAAGGCCGCTTCCTGTCGAATGTTTTGTTGTCGAATTCGACGAACACAACGTCATGGAGGGGAATGCCAGCCGACAAAGACTTGAGTTACGCTGCAAAAGGTTACGCAGACCCGTTATTGCCAGAACAAAAGGCCCCGAGATTTGTGCTGGTGCAGCAACTTCCCGGAGCCTGTTTGATGGCTACTCATTTTGCCCGCTGCTCAATGCCAGGTATCACTCCAGGCCAGCTTTACGCAAATTGTCCCGAAGCGTCATGACCTTTGCCTGAAGGTCGATGACTTCTTCCAGTTTCAGTCCGGTCGAAGACATGATGCAGGTGCTGAAATGTTCCGTTTTCTTCTGCAAGGCGCGGCCCTTGCGGGTCAGTTTCAGGATAACCTGGCGCTCGTCCTTGATGTTGCGCGTGCGCGTTACCAGCCCCATGGCTTCAAGCCGCTTTAACAGTGGCGTCAGCGTGTTGGTGTCGAGCTGCAGCTTGGACGTAATGGTACCAACCGGAACGTTGTTGGTTTCCCAGAGCACCGTCATGGCCAGGAACTGCGGGTAGGTGAGCCCGACTTCCTTGAGCAACGCCTTGTAGACGCCGTGCATCGCGTGGTTGGCGGAATACAGCGCAAAACACAAGTGCCGGTCGAGCGGCAAGCTGCCATCATGGATTTTCTGACTGTCGTCGTCCTGGTCGCTGGCAAGGTCATTGGCAGCGGATGCAGATGCGGCCTGCTCGGTGCCGGGATCTTCGCCAGCCTGCGTTTCCGCAGAAACGTCAGGCGTCTCCCCGGTATCAGCTATCTCTTGGCTGGCAGGCGTCTCGGCGACGGCAACGTCAATTTCCGCTTCGCGTGTGTCATCGCTTTCAGCGCCGGAAGTCGTTTCCGCCTCAGGCTTGGCAGCGGCCTTCTTGCGCTGTTTCTTCTCAGACTTTTCGGCTTTTGCCGGCTTGTCTTTTTTTTGTTTTTCAGTCGCTTCCGGCGCGGAAAATCCAATCGCGTCCAGCAGGGACATCTGGTTTGTGGTCTCGCTCATTCGCCCCTTATAAATCGCGCGCGATATGGTCGCAACTGTTGACGAATTGGAAGCGTGTGTATATGTGGGTAATTTATATCGTGTACGATTAAAACGTATGAGATATATATGGCTGAATGACTTGCTATTTGAGAGAAGGAGCCTGAAGATGGCTGTTGATGTGAAATATGAAACCAAGGCAAAGGCCACCGGCGGCCGCGATGGTGCGGCGGAAACGTTGAGCGGATCCTTCAAGGTCAAGCTGGCGACGCCGAAAGAACTCGGCGGCGCAGGCGGCGAAGGCAATAACCCGGAAGAGCTGTTCGCAGCCGGATATGCAGCCTGCTTTATTGGCGCGATGAAATTCGTCGGCGGGCAGGAAAAGATTGCAGTCCCGGCTGATACGTCCATCACCTCGACGGTTGGCATCGGTCCGCGTTCTGAAGGCGGGTTCGGTCTGGCGGTCGCGCTGGAAGTGTCCCTGCCGGGTTTGGACAAGGCTGTAGCTGAAGACCTCGTTGCCATGGCACACCAGGTTTGCCCCTATTCAAACGCCACCCGGAACAACATTGACGTCAAGCTGACTGTCGTCTGACACAGATTGTCCGGTTCGACCTTTTGTGGTCGAGCCGGACCTCTTTTTGGGCTTTCTGTTGGTGGAAAGGAGCTTTCGTGAGCCTCTTTGTTATCGATCTTCACTACACTGCTGATCTGCGGGAAATAGACGCTCTGGCGGAAGAACACAGGTCCTTCCTGCGGGATCAGTATGAGGCCGGTCTGTTCCTGGCGTCCGGTCCAAAACAGCCGCGAACCGGTGGTGTGATCCTGGCGCGCGCAGCAGACCGTGTCGAAGTCGATCTGGCGATCAACAAGGACCCGTTCAAGTTGTCGGGCGTTGCGGAATATACCGTAACGGAATTCAAGCCGGTCATGCACGCACGGAACTTCCCGATTTGACGCAATAACGGGCGATCACCTCTGTGCGGAATGCAGCCGTCACACGACAATTCCAATTGGCGATGGCGATTTGAAAGAAAACCTTGCCGGGTAACCTGAAATTCCCGGCGGATGGGTGTTAAGAAAGGCCGACCTGTCTCACGCGGAGAATTAAGAACATGCGGCCGAAGCTTGATGGCATCCTGGAAACCGCCGTTTATGTCGACGACATGGAGACGGCTCACTCCTTTTACTCCGAAATCCTGGGATTGAAGCGCATGGTCGCTGGAGAAAGGCTGTTTGCCTATGATGCCGGCCCCGCGCAGGCCCTTCTGGTGTTTCATCGCGGCCATACCGGGGAAGACGTTGAGACGCCGGGAGGTATCGTTCCCGGGCACGATACGTCGGGGCACAGTCATTTCGCGTTTCGCATTGGGTCCGACCAACTGGAACCCTGGCGGGCTCACCTGGGCGAGATGGGAGTGGAAATTGTCAGCGAGGTCGTATGGCCGGCAGGAGGCACCAGCCTTTATTTCAACGACCCGGACGGCAATGTCCTGGAGCTGGCGGCAGCCCCGCTCTGGCCGAATTACCTATCGTGATTCTTAACAGTTTTGCGGCAGGGTGACGGCGTTTGAAAGTCATAACGGGTGGCGCAATGAATTTCTTGCAAGCGGTCCTGCGGACATTGTTCTACGTTGCCGTCGGCGGGGTGATTTCGATTGTCGGAGCGGCGTTTTTCTTCATGAACTGGGAGCCTGACCGGAACCAATACACGATCCGCGGCATCGATATTTCGCACCACCAGGGTGATATCGACTGGGCGCAGGTGGCGGCGGACGATATTGCCTTCGTCTACATGAAGGCAACTGAAGGCGGAGACTTCAAGGACCGTGCCTTTGCCCGCAACTGGGCCGGAGCAGGAGGCGCTGGTCTGGCGCGTGGTGCCTATCATTTCTTCAGTTTGTGCAAATCCGGCCGCGAGCAGGCGCATAACTTCCTGTCGGTTCTGCCTCAGGACAGCGACATGCTGGCGCCGGTGGTGGATCTGGAATTCACCGGGAACTGCGCGCGCCGTCCGCCGGCCGAGGAAGTGCTGCAGGAAATCAGTGATTTCGTTGCTCTGGTCGAGCAGGGGCGCGGCAAGCAGGTCATCCTTTATGTGCCGGAGGACTTCTATCTGGACTATCTGAAGGGCAAGGGGCTGAACCGCCGTCTCTGGACGCAGTCGATCTGGCATTCTCCCGGCTATGTGTCAGACTGGTCGCTCTGGCAGTACCATGACCGGGGCACGATCAAAGGCATTTCCGGCGATGTCGATCTGAATGTCCTTCATCCAGATAAGAGCTTGGATAATCTGAAATCCTGATTGCTCAAGTTCATGAAATATAAGCTTTAAAATAGACGTGTTGACTTTAACGTAAAAAGACGGAACTGTGCGCTCCAACAAGGAGCGGGCATGCAGCGTTATTACACCATCACCCAGCTGACGCAGGAGTTCGACATTACCACCCGAACCCTGCGGTTCTACGAAGCGCAGGGGCTGGTGTCGCCGACGCGCCGGGGTCGTCAACGCCTTTACACACCTGGTGATCGTACCCGCATCAAATTGATCCTTCGCGGCAAGCGTCTCGGATTTTCCCTGAACGAAATCAAGGAAATGATCGAGATGTACGGCAGTGCGCCCGGTGAAACCGGCCAGCTGCGGCTCCTCCTCGACAGGATCGCCGCACGCCGGGCAGAACTTCTCGAAAAACAGCGCGATATCGAATTGACCCTGGTTGAACTCGACGATGTCGAGGCCGGTGCAAAAGCCCGCATGGTCGAGCTTGAAACAGGCCCGAACCAACTGTCTGGCGCCGTTACGACCTCGGAGGACAAATGATGGATCTTTCGCCTCGAGACGAAAACTGGGAACCCCGTGTCCGGGCCAGTTTTGCCGCGCAGAAATTCATGACCTATCTGGGGGCGAAGATGGTTCACGTCTCGCCCGGCGCGGTCGATCTGGAATTGACGATGCTTCCGGAACTGACACAGCAACACGGCTTTTTTCATGCCGGTGCGACGTCTTCCATTGCGGACAGTGCGGCAGGCTATGCAGCTCTGACGCTGTTTTCTGCCGGCTTCGGGGTGTTGACCAGCGAATACAAGATCAACCTGCTCAATCCGGCGAAACAGTCGGTGCTTCTTGCGCGTGGACGGGTTGTCAAACCGGGACGAACGCTGACCATAGCCAAGGCAGATGTCTACGGACTGGATGACGGCGAACAGGTGCATGTCGCAACGGGGCTGTTCACGCTCATGAGCGTTGCCGGCGTCAAGGACTGAAGAATGACCGATATCACCATCAGGCCGCTGGAACGATCCGACAAGCCGGGCTGGCTCGAACTCTGGAAGGCCTATCTTGCATTCTACGAGCAGGATCTGGCGCCGGCAGTGACGGAAACCCTCTTTGAGCGACTGCATTCCGATGCAGGCCACCGCGCGTTCGTGGCAGTTCAGGAGAATGAGCTGGTTGGACTGGTCCATTACCTTTTTCACGATAGCACCTGGGCCAGTTCGTCCACCTGCTATCTGGAAGATCTGTATGTCAGCGAGAAGCTTCGTGGTGGCGGAGCCGGCCGCAAGCTGATCGAGGCGGTCTACAGGGCCGCGACCGAAGAACCGTCTGCCAGCGGCAAAGTCTACTGGCACACACATGATCACAATACGCGCGCCCGGCAGCTTTACGACCGGATCGGCGTTTTGAGCGATTTTGTCCGATACGACAGGCCTTAAGAACTCTGGGAGGTAATCAAGATGATCCGTAACGATTTTCCGGGTTTCAATTTCGATCTCGGCGAAACCGCCGACATGCTGCGCGACACCGTTCGGTCCTACAGTCAGGACCGGATTGCGCCACTGGCAGAAAAGATCGACCGCGAGGACTGGTTCCCGCGGGAGCTCTGGCCGGAAATGGGAGACCTTGGCCTTCACGGGATCACAGTGGAGGAAGAATGGGGCGGTTCGGGTCTGGGCTACCTGGAGCACTGCATTGCCATGGAAGAGGTCAGCCGGGCGTCCGCCTCCATCGGCCTCAGCTATGGCGCCCATTCAAACCTGTGTGTCAACCAGCTTCGCCGCTGGGGAAGTGACGACCAGAAGAAGCGCTATCTGAACAAGCTTGTGACCGGTGAACATCTGGGTGCGCTGGCCATGTCGGAGCCGGGCGCTGGCTCAGACGTCGTTTCCATGAAACTGAAGGCGGAAAAGAAGGGCGATCGGTACGTCCTCAACGGCTCCAAGATGTGGATCACCAACGGTCCTTCCGCCGATACGATGATCATCTATGCCAAGACCGATCCGGAAGCCGGGCCGAAGGGCATTACCGCATTTCTGGTCGAGAAGAGCTTCGCAGGTTTTTCCGTCGCGCAGAAACTCGACAAGCTCGGCATGCGCGGGTCCGAAACCGGTGAACTGGTGTTCCAGGATTGCGAAGTACCGGAAGAAAACGTCCTCGGCCAGGTTGGCAAGGGCGTCAACGTGTTGATGTCGGGTCTGGACTACGAGCGCGCCGTTCTGGCTGCAGGGGCCGTCGGCATCATGCAGGCAGCCATGGACGTGGTCATTCCCTATGTCCACGAGCGCGAGCAGTTCGGCCAGCCGATCGGCACGTTCCAGCTTGTTCAGGGCAAGGTTGCCGACATGTATGTGACCATGAACGCCACCAAGTCCTATGTCTATGCGGTTGCCAAGGCGTGCGACCGGGGCGAGACCACGCGCGAAGACGCCGCTGGTGCAATCCTCTACGCTGCCGAAAACGCAACCAAACTGGCACTTGATGCAATCCAGCTGCTTGGTGGCAATGGCTACATCAACGACTATCCGACCGGGCGTTTGCTGCGTGACGCCAAGCTGTACGAGATTGGTGCGGGAACTTCCGAAATTCGGCGAATGCTGATCGGTCGTGAGATCTTTAACAAGACGGCCTGATCACCGAACTCGGAGAATGGCATGAAACAGACCCGGCTTCCCGAAAAGCCCGACGCGCAATCTCCGGCGGGGGCCGATATCCGTTTCATCATGGATGGGCCGACAGGAAACATGATCCATTCGACTGTTCCTGTCGGCCAGACCAACCGCGCAACACGGCACAGGACCGTGCATGAGTTCTGGCATGTGCTTTCCGGCCATGGACAGATCTGGAGGTCCAACGATTCCAGCCAGGGCGTTGTCGACCTGGAAGCCGGTGTCTCCATCGATATCCCGGCTGGAACTGCTTTTCAGTACCGCAACACCGGTGAAAGCGTTCTGCAGTTCATCTGTATCTCCATGCCTCCCTGGCCAGGGGATGACGAAGCCGAATTTGTTGATGGGCCCTGGGAAGCGACGGTCGGCAGCACCTGAGACCAATCCTGCTAGCGAACCGATCCGGCTTTTTCTGCGTATCGCTGTCACGACAAAAGTGAGGCAGTGAATGACGTCAATTGCGGTAATCTTTGGGGCCAGCGGCGGAATTGGCTCAGCCATGAGAGACCACCTTGAAGCGGGCAGCGGCTACGACAAGGTTATCGCCCTTCATCGAACGTCGTCACCACCTCTCGACCTGCTCGACGAACGCATGATCCAGGCCTGTGCCGACTGGATAAGGGAGGAAGAGGGGGATGTTCGATTGCTGTTCGATGCCACCGGAGCTCTCACCTTGGGCAGTGCCCGTCCGGAAAAGAGCCTGCGCGAACTCGATCCTGAAATCCTTGCCCGTTCATATGCGATCAACGCCATTGGACCGGCACTGCTGATGAAACACTTTTTGCCGCTGCTCCCGAAAGAGGGAAGAAGTGTCTTTGCGACGCTTTCGGCCCGGGTCGGTTCGATCGGCGACAACGGTCTTGGCGGATGGTTTGCTTACCGGGCCGCGAAGGCTGGGCTCAATCAACTGGTCCGTACGGCGTCTATCGAGCTGGCACGCAAAAATCCCTCTGCTGTCTGTGTTGCGCTTCATCCCGGCACGGTGAAAACACCCTTGACCGAGAACTTTGCGAAAACCGGGCTCGACGTGCAGGAACCGGCTGTTGCAGCAGAGCGTCTTGTCGATGTGCTGACCAGTCTTAAGCCTGCCGACACCGGTGGATTTTTCGATCAAAACGGCAGGCCGATCCCCTGGTAAGGCATGGCCTGGGCTTAAATCCCGGTGTGTTGCGATCACCAAGCGTTCTTCGTCCGCTCAATTCAGGTGTTGGCAGGGAACCCTTTCGTTTTTCAATGCCTCAATTTCAGAAACCCCGCTCGCTCGCTCAAACGCGTTTGGCGCATCCTTGCTAGCCGGTGACAGGGAGTTGCAGCACGGTCGTAGAGCAAGTCGATTGACAACATACCAACTGGTTGGTATGAGTGGTTTATGACAGAGAAACCTCAAAAGACCAAACGGCCGGACGCGCGGATCAAGCTGCTGGATTCGGCACTGCGTGTGATCCGCATGAAGGGCTACACGGCCACCACCGTCGATGATCTGTGCCGGGAGGCGGGCGTGACCAAGGGGGCCTTCTTCCACCACTTTCGTTCGAAGGATGATCTGGCAGTAGCCGCTGCTGACTATTGGTCTGAAACGACCGGGGCTCTGTTCGAGAAGGCGGCGTATCACGAGCCCGAAGATCCGCTGGACCGGGTGCTCGGCTATCTCGATTTCCGCAAGGCGCTGGTGCAGGGCGACGTGACTGAATTCACCTGTCTGGTCGGGACCATGGTCCAGGAAGTCTATGACACGAACCCCTCCATCCGCGATGCCTGCAACCGCAGCATAACGGGGCACGCCGCAACGCTGGTTTCCGATATCGCAGAAGCAGCTGAAGCCCGGGGCGTTGAAATTCCAGGTGGTGCGGAAAGCCTGGCACTTCACACACAGGTCGTGATCCAGGGGGCATTCGTGCTGGCAAAGGCAGGCAATGCGCCGTCGATAGCAACTGACAGCATCGATCATCTGAAACGTTACGTCGAACTGTTGTTCGGCCGGTCTAGAAACGGGAGAGCGCTATGAGTGAAGTCGAAATTCGCAAGGAAGGTCTGACACTGGAACTCAGCCGCGTCATTGCCGCGCCGCGTGAGGCCGTCTGGCAATGCTGGACCAATCCTGAATTTTTGAAGCAGTGGTTTTGCCCGAAGCCCTGGTTCGTACCGAAGGCCGATATGGACGTCCGTCCGGGAGGGCGTTTCAATACAGTGATGGCCGGTCCGGATGGGGAGCTGTTCGAGAACGTCGGAATGTTTCTGGAAGTTGTCGACGGTGAGAAGCTAACGTTCACGGATGCCTATTCGGAAGGATATGTGCCGCGAGAAAACGCGTTCATGACCGGGTATGTGGAGCTGGCAGATGTACCGGGTGTTGGTACGCGCTTCACATGGGGGGCTCGCCACACTTCGGAAGCAGATAGGAACAAGCACCTGGAAATGGGTTTTGAGGAAGGCTGGAAGGCCGCTTCCACTCAGCTTGATGAGCTTGCTAGGTCGATTGCCATTGAGGGCTTGCAAACAACTCCTGCGTTTTCCGCCAAGGTACGCACTTGCCTGTTCTTCAGTGAAAAGGGCGAGGAAGCGGCCAAATACTACACGTCCCTGTTGCCGGATAGCGTGATGGGCTCGGTCTTCCGGCCGGATCCGAATGGACCTGTGCTTGTTGCCGAGTTCACCCTGGTGGGCTCACCTTTCATGATACTGAACGGCAACCCGGATATGCAGCCGAGTTATCTGACCTCGATTTCCATACTGACGGAAGATCAGGCAGAAACGGACCGGCTTTGGCAGGCGCTTCTTGCCGATGGCGGGGAAGAAGGGCAGTGCGGCTGGTTGAAAGACCGCTACGGTGTTCATTGGCAGATCGTGCCGAAGGCGTTGCCTCGGCTGATGCATGCAGGCAATCCGGAGCGTGCCGGCCGTGTCAGTGCTGCCCTGATGAAGATGAGAAAGATCGACATTGCCGGGTTGGAAGCCGCTGCCTGAATTGGAGCATTCACGCAGCTCGTTGTCTTGATTGCCCAACAAGGCTTGAGCGAAGAATGAGAATCCGAAACGCCGCCTGTTGAGCGGCGTTTTGCTTTTGTGGAACAGACACTTTCACCGGGATTGCCGTCCCCGTTCTTTCCGTGCAACTTTGCAATCCGGAGGAGTGGATATGACACATAACGATCCCGTCCACATTCAGATTGCAACCCCGGAGCGCTGGGCAGATCTGGTGGATCTGTTCGGACCGGAGAGGGGGGCGTCTGGCGGTTGCTGGTGCATGTGGCCGTTTTTGCGGGGCAGAGACTGGAAAGCGATGACCCGTGATGAACGGCGCGATGCATTCCAGCAGAAAGTGGACGCGGGTCCGGTGCCAGGGCTTCTGGCCTATCGCGGCGATCTCACCGTGGGATGGATCGCACTCGGTCCGCGCATGCAGTATCTGCGTTTTCAGCTTGGAAAAACCACCCAGCCGCTGCCGGATGACAGCGAACAAGCGCTGGCGGCCACATATGCCGTCACCTGTTTCTTTATCAGAAACGGACATCGCAAAACCGGGTTGATGTCCGTGTTGCTCAATGCAGGCATCGACCACGCCAAAGCGCAAGGAGCGCAGCAACTGGATGCCTGTCCAATGGAATCGGAAAAGCCCCTTCAATGGGGAGAAGGCTTCGTGGGTATAGCAGACGTCTTCCGTAGAGCCGGGTTTGTCGAAATCGCACGCAGAAGCCCGCGGCGGCCGCTGATGCGCAAACTTCTTTGAATGGATTATCCGAATGACCGGTGAAACCGAACTTGCCACATTGATCTCCCAGATGCGTCCGATGCTGGATCCGGAGCCTTATGTGTTCTGCACCTTCGCTTCGAAATCCATGACGGACCTGGTGGAATACGACCCGATCGGGCTTTTCGCGGAAACGGAAGGCCTGACAGCCATCCTGCCGGTGGAGCGTGCGCGCGAACTGGGTTTGGCCGAGGCCGAATGGTTTCGCCGGATAACCCTGACGGTGCATTCCTCACTTGAAGCCGTAGGTCTGACGGCGTCGATCTCGGCTGCATTGGCCGCTGAGGGGATTTCGGCAAATGTGGTCGCAGCCTATTTTCACGATCACGTTTTTGTGCCTGAAGAGCGCGCCGATGATGCCCTGGCAGCACTGCGCAAACTCGCCGGAGACATCTGACAGTGCTTTTCCGGGTTGGCCGAACTTCGGGCTGGGTGGCGAATTCGGTGGATTTTCCCTTGCAATTTCCGGTTTGCCTTCCCATTCCTAAGCGGGAGCAAGCGGGGTAAGAGCATGCAACGGGTCAAGCGGCGTCTGGCGGCAGTTATGTGCGCAGACGTTGCGCAATATTCCAAGCTCATGGAGCGGGATGAAGACGGAACGCTGGACCGGCTCAAGGCCTATCGGTTGGTGATGTCTGCGCTGACTGAGCGTCACAATGGACGTATCGTCAACACATGGGGTGATGCTGTCATCATCGAGTTCGCCTCGGTGATGGAGGCCGTTCAATGCGCCGTCGACATTCAGAACGAGCTTTCCGTTCGCAATGCGGACCTTCCGGACCTGAACAGGATGGAGTTTCGCATCGGTATCAATCTCGGCGACATCATGGTCGAGGGCGAGGATATCTACGGCGACGGTGTGAATGTTGCTGCCCGTTTGCAGGAAATCGCGCCGAGGGGTGGAATCATGCTCTCCCAATCGGTCTATGACCAGGTCAAGACCAAGATGGCGCTGGGCTTTGAGCCGCTAGGCCCTCAGCACGTCAAGAACGTTACCGATCCCGTTGAAACCTATTGCGTGCGTATTGGCGGTCGCAATGCGCCGGAGGAAAAACGTTCCGGGCAGGAGACGAACGGAACTGCAGAGCGACGCCAGACCGAAATTCCAAGACCGGAATGGGAACGAGACACCCAGGCGGTTGCCTCCGGGTTTGAACAGGCGCGCCGTTGGTTGAGAGCTCAGCCAAAGCGGGTGCGAAGCTGCGTTTTCATGATCGGCCTGTTTTTCGTGATCAACCTGCTGACTTCTGGCTTGTCCACATTGTGGTTCGTCTGGCCGTCCCTGCCTTTCGCAGCCATGCTGGTTTGGTATCTGCTTGTCGGGCGACAGGAAAAGCGCTTCGGCGAGACGACAGGACCGGGTGATTGAGAGAGGGCAATGTCACCTGTTGCCGATCTGATAACTCTTTTCACGCTAATCAGGGTCTGATGATTTGCGAGTGCAACTGACTTCGCTTACACATGGACCAACGCGGGGCGGCGAAACATTCCGTCAGCCCATCGAAAATGCCGGCCAGGCCGGCCCAACAGCAAAGGGAGCTTAATCCTGCGCATGAAAAACTATTCGACCACGGTGCCTGCACGCCTCGACGATGAAGACGAGGATAAGCCCAAGAGCCAGCCGTCGATCCAGGTCGACAAGCATCTGTTCGAAGCGCGCACAGTTCTGATCACCGGTCCGGTGACACAGGACATGGCCCGCGACGTGTGCGCCCGGCTTCTGGCGCTGGCGCAGGTTTCCAACGACCCGATCACGGTCATTGTTTCGTCTCCGGGCGGTCATGTCGAATCCGGTGACATGATTCACGACACCATCAAGTTCATTGCACCCGAGGTCCGTATCCTCGGCATGGGCTGGGTGGCCAGCGCCGGTGCGCTGATCTACGTGTCGGTTCCCAAGGACAAGCGTTTCTGCACGCCGAACACTCGCTTCCTGCTTCATCAACCGTCCGGTGGTGCCGGCGGCATGGCTACGGATATCGAGATCCAGGCCAAGGAAATCATCAAGATGCGCGATCGACTGAACAAGATCTTCGCGGCGGCGACAGGCCAGCCGATCGAACGGATCGAAAAAGACACCGATCGCGACTACTGGATGAGCCCGGAAGAGGGTATCGACTACGGTCTGGTCGGCAAGATCGTCACGAGCGTGGACGAACTGGGTTGATCCCGACTGACCTGACTGCAAACGTAGAAACGCCGGCAAATGCCGGCGTTTTTTCTATCCGAACCGATCAGAGGCAGATCGGTTCGGGTTCGACGGAATAGACCATTACCGGTGCAACCGGCTTGGGGTTGAGCACATGCGGCCGAAGTCGGGACATGAGCTCACGCAGGTGCTCTTCGTCTCCGGGGGCAGGGGCGCCGTCGAAGATGACTGCGACAAGGTGATCCACGAAGCGTTCGTAGATGTTGTTGCAGGTGCAGATCGGCGCCAGCAGTTCACAGACGGGCTTGCCGTCGTAAAATGGCGCTCCACCGGCAAGGAAGATCAGGAACTCGGTCAGATCGTCCGAGTGTTCGAATTCCGGCAGAAAGCTGGTCACGTCGAAACACGGGTCCTGTTCCAGTCTCGCTTTGAGGCGAGGCATTGCCCGCATGATCGCCGTGCGACCGCCTAGTTTCATATAGAGTGTCATCTGGCTAACCCTCATTGATCCTTCATTTCGATGTCGCCAAGATGACTCAGAAAGCGTGCCAGCCCTGTGACTCCGATCACGGATAAACCCTTTGTCAAAATCACCAGTGCCCGCTAATGGCGAATTGGTGCGGTGAAAACAGCCCCAAAGTCGCCGTTTTCAACGGTTTGAGCAGGAAGATGTCGGTAAAATGTGACAGGCGCGTTACAGGACCCGTAATCAGCGGTCAGTCAGGCCCCGCGGAGGCATCGGCGTCCACATTGTTAAAAATAGTGAGGCAACTAAGGAATGCGCGCGGTGGTCGGATCGGCGAAAAGCCTGACCAAATCGAAGCCTGTCAGCAATAACCAAAGTTCGGATCAATTTCAGAAATGCTGCGAATCGATGAGCCCTGACTTCCGGCATTCGCCGGATTTTCCGGTCTCGATGGCCGCTGCCGTGGGGACGGCCTCCCCGGCGATGAGGCGGGCTCTGCCGGTTTCCTTTGCCAAATAAAGATTTCTGTCAGCCCGTTCATAAAGCGAGGAAGGGGTGTCTTCTGACCTTTTTTCCGCCAGGCCCGCGCTTGCGGTATAGGCGTATCTCTTGCCGCGCGCGAACATTGGTGTCGCGTTCAACAGATCAAGCATGCGGCTGACGACAATCGTTGCTTGCTCCAGATTTGTTTCCGGCAGGATCAGCGCGAATTCTTCACCACCCACACGGCAAACGACATCCGTCTGGCGAAGATGTTCCAGACACCTTTGCGCAAAATGAACGAGGATTTCATCTCCAAGCTGGTGGCCATGGGCATCGTTGATCGACTTGAAATGGTCCAGGTCGATCAGGGAGATGCAGAAGTCGTGGTCATAGCGAGCAGATCGGTTGTATTCCTTGTCCAGTTCCTGGTCGAACCCGCGGCGGTTGGCGATACCGGTAAGCGGATCCGTGAGTGCCAGGTTTTCAAGTTCGGTCCGCTCCTGGCCGAAATGCAAGATCTTGTTGTTGAGCGACGAAATATCGGCATTGAGCGCGGCAAACTTGCTGGAAAGGTTCATGTTCTCGTCGAAGCGGACAAGAACGGCTCCATCAATTCCGGTGCCCGGCACAGACAATCTGTGGCCAAAGGCAACGCTTTCATATCCGGACAGAAGTTTCAGGCGCACCGGAACGGGAGTGGTTGAAGACCTGCACATCGACAGGTAGTCATCCACCTGCGCTGTATCCCTGACCTTGTCCGAAAGTTGTTCACCCACGCCAATTCCGGCAAGAGATTTGGCTGCCTTATTTGCGAGAACCACACGGCCATAATCGTCCAGCAGCAGAATAGGCTGGGGCATGGTCTGCACAAGGGCCGATATGATGGCAGTGGACCTGGGCACGGCTATCGAACCCTGTAGAATTCTTTGCCGTTGACGTCGTTCTCTACGGTCGGAGCCAGATGGACGACAACACGACAGTCAGTATCACCGCGGGCAATTGACCTGTCGATCTGGACCCTGGCGTAGCCATGGCAATCTGCAGCAATTCTTCCGAAGACGTTTGTCGTCATCATGCAGAGGGACGGGCGGTCCTTGACGCGATCTCCGAACGGGCAGCGGGCGTTCTTGAGGATCAAGACCTTGTCGTCTTCATATTCGACACTGAACTGGCCGCCGATCCGTCGTTTCAGGTCAGCCAGGACGTCTGCGAGCAAAGGCCTAGGGATCTGTTCAAGATGCAGGGCAGACTTGTAATCGGAATTGATCTTTTCACCGATGCGGTTGGCTACCAGTGCGATGAACCCCTCCGCCTCGTTCACTCCGACAATTTCCTGCAGTGCTCCGCTAAGCTCTCGAATGATCTGATTGAAGAAGTCGGTTGTCTCCAGAGGGATCTGAGCCTTGGTGATTTCCGGCTGCTGCTGGTCCACTTCAATCGGCAGGCTCATGATCGATCCTCCTAGGGTTGCAATCTAACGTTGGGTGAATTTTCTTTCGAATCAATTAAATCGTTGAAATAAAGAGACAATAATGATGCAACCTGGAGATTTGTGACAATGCGTGGGCGGACGTCTGTTTCTCGAATATTGTCGAAATTGTCGATCGGGAGAACGACTGGAAAATCCGGACCAAGACCGTGAAAACCATTTTGGCTCAAAGCTGTCAGGATGTGTGCTCACTTCAGCTTCAAGTCTCAATATTGTCGGTTTCACCGTATCTTTGTCACGCATCGGGCCCGCAACGATTCGGATTTTTCAGATGTATGTTTACCTATCCAAGATCGGCGGATTTCTGATCCTGCCATCCAATTTTCTCGTTGTTCTGATGGCTTTGGGATTGGTGCTCAGCCTTACGTCAAAGTGGCGGCGCAGTGGACGGTTTCTGACTTTTGCCGGTTTTCTTGGATTGGTGGTTTGCGCTTTCTCACCGGCAGCCAACTGGTTGATTGTGCCCCTCGAGGACCGTTTTCAGCGTCCCGGCACTTTGGAGAATTATGACGGGATCATCGTTCTGGGTGGTGCCGTGGACACGGTGGTGACCGGCGTGCGGGGCGACACCGCCCTGACAATGTCCGCCGAGCGCATCACCATCACTGCGCGGCTGGCCAAAGCGCTGCCGGAGGCGAAGATCATCCACACCGGTGGGCAGGGCATGATCGTGTCGGACCAGGCAACAGAAGCCGAAGGGGCTGCGCGACTGTTTCGAGATTTCGGCATCTCTGCCGATCGCGTCATTCTGGAAGACAAGTCCCAGAACACCTGGCAAAACGCAGTCTACGCAAAGGATATTGTGCAACCACAGCCCGGACAGCAGTGGCTTCTTGTCACTTCGGCCTATCACATGCCGCGCGCCATGGGAGTGTTTGAAAAGGCCGGTTGGACCGGGGTGACGGCATATCCGGTCGACTATCGTACGCGTGGACCGCAGGACAAGTCGCTCGGCTTCGACGGTGCTTCAAAAGGCCTGCGGCGCTTTGATATCGCCTACCGGGAATGGGTTGGTCTGGCTGTCTACTGGATGCTTGGCAGGAGCACGGAATTCTTCCCTGGTCCATGAATTTGCAAAACCCTTTCGACTGTCAGCGACTTTTGAAATCGAACCTCTTTTACTGTGCGGAGCGTGTTCCCATATACTGGGCTCAATCAGGGATTTGAAAGGACGTGGGCTGATGGTCCTCGAAGCGCCGATCGTTGCGGCAGACGTCGTACAATGGCTCTACAGCGATGCGCCCCAATTGAAGGGGACGCTGGAAATCGTCACTGAGATGGCGAAACGTCTGCGCGCCGGAAAAGTTCCGGTCGATCGTGTCACCACAGGGATCTGGGTGGTGCATCCGAACGTGCGCGCGGAAAGCTCGATCTGGGTCAACGGCCAGGCACCGGAATTGCGTCTTCACACTGCGGAGAACAAATCGCAGGACGAGTACCAGAAAAGTCCGATCAAGCGTGTGCATGAAACGCAGAAGGCCGTTCGAGTGGAAATCGGCAAGAAGCCGGCTGTCGCCGACGAATTTCCGATTACCGCAGAGCTGCGCCAGGAAGGCTATACCGACTATATCGCTTTGCCCATGCGGTTCTCCGACGGCTCGGTGAAGGTTGCGAGTTTCGCCACCAAGACACCTGGCGGGTTTTCAGGGTCGCATATCGGCGTTTTTGAATCGCTGATCCAGCCGCTTGCCCTCGTGTGTGAATTAAAAACACTGCGTCGCACCGCAGAAACCGTTCTGGACACCTATGTCGGCCCGCGGGCAGGATCGAAGGTTCTGGACGGCACCACGCGGCGTGGAGAAGGCGAGTGGATCAAGGCGGTTGTCAGCTTCGCCGACATCCGTGGGTTCACGCGTCTTTCCAACACACTTCCGGCGGACAAGATCGTATTGTTTCTGAACAAGTATTTCGGAGCGATGACAGCAGCTGTCGAAGCCCACGGTGGCGAGGTGCTGAAGTTCATTGGCGATGAAGTGATGGCGATCTTTCCGTATGAAACCGAAGAGGAAGCCAGGGACGCCTCGGTGCGTGCGCTGATGGCAGCACGTGAAACGCTGACGCGGATCGAGGCGATCAACACGGCCCGAACCTGTTCGGTCACACCTGACCTGAGCGTTGGAATTGCCCTTCACGCGGGCGATGTCTTCTACGGCAATGTCGGCAGTGAAACGCGGCTGGACTTCACGGTCGTCGGCCCAGTGGTCAATCTTGCGGCCCGTATTGCAGAGCTAGCAAAGGATCTGCAGCGCCAGCTTCTGGTCTCGGATGCCCTGGCCGATATCATGGGGTGCCGGTCGGGCCTTTTTGGCCGCTATCAGGTGAAGGGGTTTGATGAACCCGTATCGGTGTATTCGCCGGATTTGTCCGCGGATCCCAAGTTCGGATATTGCCCCAAGAGCACGGCGGCTCTGGCCTTGGAAACGAACTGACGACGTAGCAGGACCAGGAGAACGGCGAGGGTGGTTGCGGCAAATACATAAGGCCCGGCGAACCACCCAAGGAAGCCGATCGAAAAGAACAGCGCTCGCTGGCCGCGATTGAAATGGCGGCCTGCGAGAACGCCCAGCTCCCCCGCCTGCGCAGCCATTTTCGCGATCACTTCGTCAGGTGCCTGACCTTGTTGCGGGACTGCGCCCATGACGATGCTGGCATAATTGAAGAGCCGGTATGCCCAGCCGAATTTGAAAAATCCATAGGCAAAGATCAGCATCAGGGCGAGCACCTTGATTTCCCAGAGCGCGCGGCTGTCGGCCACCGGGATGGACAGGTCACCGGCGACCTGAACGATGCGTTCCGTTGCATCCAGCAGCGCAAAGCCGCCGCCGATCGCCAGTAGGGACGTTGACGCGAAGAACGCAGTGCCTTGTTGCAGACCGGACATGATAGACGTGTCCATGATGCGGACTTCCCGCAGGCTCATGGCACGCATCCAGCCGCGTCTGTAGGTTTCCATAGCGCTGGACAATGTCTTTTTACGCAGCGGACTGACATCGATCAGCAAATTGAAACCGAGCCAGGCAAACAGAAACCAGGCGGCTGCTGCCAGGTCCATATTCGAGAGCGCGTGCATCCTGATCCCTTTTGATTCTCCGGTGGCCGAATCCGGCCATGGTCTGTCTTACCAGACTTTTTCCTGGTCCCTAACAGGCAGCACCGAGAGGACTAAGTGGCTGAATTTTCTGATGCGAAACGAGGAATGCAAAAATGCGGGATCAGCTGCTCTTTTTTTGCGCTTGCGAAATGGTAATGGATCGTTTACCTCCTCGCCTCAATGGCGCCATATTTGAGGTCGGTGGGACCCGGCGCCGCACAACAATATGTAGGGTTTTTATGGACGAAAACGTGCAGAAATCTTGTTGGAGCGTCACTCTCTGGACTGTCGCTGCAGTGGGCCTAGCATTGACGATGGTACTTCTGTTCAACGATGTTGAAAGTGCACAACAAGCCGTCGCCGCCGCCAAATAAGCCAGCGGGACGCAAGGAAAACAAAGGCGCAGCGTGAGGCTGCGCCTTTTGTCGTTTTAGCGGACATTTTATGCGAGCTCGGTATTCTCCGAGCTGAGAAGGCGTCGCTCGAACTTCGGGCGTGTCAGTTTCCGGCAGAACTGGTTGAGAACGAAATCTCGGGTCTGTCCGATGGCCCGTAGGACTGCCTGAATTCCATTTGCCGCACCACTGTCCTGTTGCCGGGATGGCTGATGAGGAATGCGGTATAGGCTCTTTCACCCAGAGGCAGCAGTACAAGTTGAACGGTGCCGGATCCTGGCCAGTCCAGTTCCGCGCCCCAGGCCGGAACATCTTCCGGATTGTCTTTCCCGAACAATGCCTGAATGTCGATGCCATGAAGCAGGGACGTTCCATTGGCGTCCCAGGTCAGCGCGGCCAGGCCTTGTTCCAGCGGAAACAGGGTGAGTTTGGCGCCGTTGATCTCGACATCAAGACGGTTGGTGGCATCCCTTTCGATTAGGGCCGTGCCTTCGTTCATGTCGGTTGCCAGCGCGATGCGCTCCCCGTTGCTTTGAACGAACCCTTCTGTGTTTACCACCTTGAATATGCCAACGGGGATGCTTTCCGCCTGAAGTGGCAAAACGGAAACGAGAAAGACCAGCAACGATGTGAGTGTACGTAACACGCCCGGACCCTGTATTGAGCTTTTGTCCGGATCATACACCTTCAAAACTTTAGAAAGTCTTTGTCCAATACCGGAATCGGGGCGCTAAGCTGCTCAAAACTCAAGGTTATCGTCTATTTTGACAAGGACACCACGAGGTCCTCTATTGTCGAATGTTCCGGTTGCCAGCCAGTTGCCCTTTGGGCATGGCTGATGTCGACGGACTGCGACAAGGCAAAACCGGCGGCCCAGTCGGTAAGTGGTTCGGTTGCCTCAGGGGCCGGAACTGTCATGATTTCCAGCGGCAGTCCGTGGCGGGCTGAAATGTGAGATGCCAGATGACCGACCGAGATGCCGGGAATGCAGCTCGCGATCAGGGACATCCGGAACCGTGCGTTCTTGAGGGCAAGAGCATAAAGCGCGGCAAGGTCGTTGATTTCAACAAGCGCCCATTTGGTTTGCGACGTCGCGCGGGTTTCAAACGGCCTGCCTTCTTTCAGCGCGGCCGTCATCTCGGCAATCGGCCCGGTCGTCTGGCCGCAGGCGAGGGCCGGATGAATGACAGTCAGATTGAGATCCGTTCCGTGTGACAGGGTCCTGATCGTCTCGGTCATGAAGCGAAACGCGGGTAGGGGCGCGAACTGGGTTTTCTCGGTCAACAGGCTGTTGCCTGCCGTTGCGGGAAAGAGCCAAATGCCTCCGGTGTAGATAATCTTGAGCGGCTGCTTGCGGTGCCTTGATGCCTGCTTCAGCGCAAGCATGCTCTGGCGGTCAACACGGCCCATGTCTTCGGAAAAAGTTGCACCAAGATGGATGACGGCATCGCATGAGGCCGCCCGTGATACCCAGCTTTCCGGTGCTCGCAGGTCGCCCGGGTAGGCGCTTGCACCGGACGCACGCAGCTTTGCCGAGGACGCGTCAGAGCGGGCCAGACCGATTACCCTGGCACCATCCTGAACCAGCCGCTTTACCACGGCAGAACCGATCTCGCCGGTTCCACCCGTTACAAATACTTCCATAGGCAAAGAGAACCCCGTTCTTGCCATCGGCGCAAGCTGAAGCTGCCTGTGAAATTGGACAATCCACCGCCGTTTCTCGCCACAATCTTGACCTTGGCGGGAAGCCTGATACGTCAGAAGCATGACCTTGCATCTGGTAAAACTGTGCGTCGGCGCAGACAGCGTCGAGTCTCTTCAGGCCTGGATCGATTTTCGTATGGAGAACGCCCGCAAATCGGGACTTCCGGCGGAAACGATCCATACGACGCGCATGGTGCCAACCCGCAAGGACGAGCTTCTGGACGGTGGGTCTCTCTATTGGGTGATCAAGGGCAAGATCCAGGTGCGTCAGCACCTGATCGACATCAGGCCGTTTACGGATCAGGCGGGCGTCAAACGCTGCGATCTGGTGATGGAGCCGAGACTGATCCTGACGCAGTACCAGCCCAAGCGGCCGTTTCAGGGCTGGCGATATCTGAAGGTGCAGGACGCGCCGGCGGACCTGAAGGCTGGTGGCGCGGCACACGCCATGCCGGAGGACATGCGGCGGGATCTTACGGAACTCTGCCTGCTTTGATCCGCTGATATCAGCCTGGATCCGGCAGGGCCTTCTGAAGATGCGTGACCAGCGTGCCGAGTTCCGGCCAGCCGCGCCCGAGGCCCGGGTTCTCCTTCTTTCGTGTCATGGCAAGGTGGGCATAGCCATGCACCAGCGACCACACGAGTATCTCGATTTCTTCCGGGTCAGTCCCTTCAGGGATCAGCGGGGCGCATGTTTCGCGCAGGATGGCGTAGGCCCTTGAGGCGTGCACCGCGAATTCCTCGTCATCCTCATTGAACTTCTGTCCCGAAAAAATGAACAGGAACAGCTCCGGGTGGCCGGTGGCGAAATCCAGGTACCCCTGACAGATCGCGCTCAGTCTTTCTGTTGCCGCAGGAGGAGATGCATCGAGGCGTTGTTCCATCGCCTGGCAAAACAGGGCGAAGCCGCGCCCTGCAATCGCCGTCGACAAACCTGTGATGTTCTTGAAGTGATAACCGGGCGCAGCGTGTGACACACCCGCCTTGGCGGCGCATTCACGCAACGAGAGCTTGTCCGGACCACGTTCTCGCAAAAGCGCCACACCTGCATCAACCAGGGCTTTTCGAAGACTGCCGTCTCTTTTGCGACGAGGAGGAGTAACTGTCATGCGGTCTTCATCGGTCATTCGCTTGACAGTGTCAAGTTTCACTCTATCTTGACACTGTCAAGTTATATTGGAGGATCGGTATGTCGATGGTTTCTAGGTTTGCAGCAAACGTTGCTTTTTGGACGGCAGCCGTGAGCGCCGCTCTGGTCGCCGTGGCTTCATTGAGGTTTTTGGCGCTGGGGGTATCTGCTTCAATGGAATTCGTGGCGCATAACCTCGACGGAAATGCGCTGATGCTTTACGCCCATATCGGTGTTGCACCGATCGCACTTGCCTTGATGCCGTTTCAATTCATGACAAGGCTGAGAGCCAGCAGGCCGAAACTGCATCGCTGGCTGGGGCGAGGGTATGTCGTGTCGATCCTGATCTCGGGGATTGCGGGACTTCAGCTGGCCTTTCACACGACTGCAGGGACCTTCGCTGCAACAGGCTTTGCGATTCTCGCAGTCTTGTGGCTGGCGACGACCGGCATCGCGTTCGCCTTTGCCTTGAGGCGGCAATTCCCGCGTCACCGAGCCTGGATGCTGCGTTCGGCAGCTCTTACATTTGCAGCCGTAACATTGCGGGTCTATCTGGGGAGCAGTATGGCGGCAGGGGTCGATTTTGAAGTCGCCTATCCACTTATCGCCTGGCTGTGCTGGGTGCCTAACGTCCTCGTCATGGAGGCATACCTGCAGATGGCTCGGCCCGGAAAGACACGCCTGATTTCAGCGACAGCGTAAGAACATGATCGGCTGCGCCATGTCGCATCCGACGGCTTGAGACTTGCCAAAACGGCTGCCCCGACCCAAGTTGAGTGTCACCAACTGGCAGAAGGAGGCGGCCGTGAACGTCAAGACCGGCAAAGGCGCGGTAGACCCTATGGTCAAGCAGGACGCCCGCGTGCCTTCAGCCGAATCCGATGTTGCTGCCTTTCTTCAGAAGGCCAAGGAAATTGCACCGCAACCGGGCAGCGGCGGGCGGTTGGTGTTTGCCCTGGACGCTACCATGAGCCGTCAACCGACCTGGGACCAGGCCTGTCAGATCCAGGCGGAGATGTTTCAGGAAGCCGGCAAGATTTCAGGCCTCAGCATCAAGCTTGTCTATTTTCGCGGTTTCGGTGAATGCCGGGCGTCCCGCTGGTTTTCCAGCGGCACTGAGCTTGCCCAGGCCATGAGCCGGATTTCCTGTCAGGGCGGGCGTACCCAGATCCGAAAGGTGCTCTCGGCCGCCTTGTCCGCTGCCAATACAGAGAAAATCGCGGCGTTGGTCTATGTCGGCGATTGCATGGAGGAGGACGTTGATGCCCTGTGTGACAAGGCCGGCCAGCTGGGCATGCTTGGTGTGCCGATGTTCCTGTTTCAGGAGGGGCGTGACGGCGTCGCTGAGCGCGCGTTTCGCGAGATGGCCAGACTGACCAACGGCGCCTTTTGCCGGTTTGATTCCGGGTCGGCCCAGCAACTGGCCGATCTTTTGAAGGCGGTTGCCGTTTTCGCCAGCGGAGGCCGGACGGCACTTCAGCAGCTGGAAAAGCAAGGCGGCAAGGGCGCAACGCTTCTGCTGCAGCAGCTACCATCGGCCCGCTAGAGCCCGGAAAGCGCCGGGCTTGCACTTCCTTGCTGTAGCCGGTGCCGGAGGTTTACTTACTCGGCAACTTTCGACACGTGACTGGAGTAGGGCCGGAGCATCCCAATGTGATGGTCCCGGGCCGGCGAACGGGGAACCAACCGCCACATGATTTATTTGATTATCGGCTTGATACTGCTGACCGCCCTGTTGACGCTCGGCAACAAGTTCGTGAACGCCAATCCCGCAAATCTGGCCAGAGGACTGCGCCTCTTCGGAGGAGCGTTTCTGATGGTGTTGGCGCTGGTCTTTGCGCTGACGGGCCGGTTCGTGTTTGCCATCCCGTTGTTCGGGCTTGGCTTGTCGGTGCTGGGGATGTCCGGGCTGAACTGGCTCTCGTCAGGCTACAAACCTCAGAAAACCTCCGGACAACGTTCCCGTGTGCGGACCGCTATGGTGGAGATGGAACTCGATCACGATACCGGTCACATGACCGGGATCGTGCTGGCAGGCACCTATCAGGGGCGCGAGCTGGATCAGTTGACCGAAACGGACCTGGTAGCCTTTTGGCAGGAGACGGCCCAGGACGGTCAGAGCCAGAAGCTAGTCGAAGCTTATCTCGACCGCAGGCTTGCCGGTTGGCGTGAACACTTCCAGGCGAATGGAGCAGAGCGGCAGGGAAGCGCGGCGAGCTCTGGCCCCATGACAGATGAGGAGGCCTACCAGATCCTGGGGCTTACGCCCGATGCCGGGGACGCGGAAATTAGAGCCGCGCACCGCAGGCTTATGATGCGGGTCCATCCCGACCAGGGAGGCTCCGGTTTCCTCGCGGCGAAAATCAACGAGGCTAAAGACACGCTTCTCAGAAGACATTGACGGCATCCGTTACGCGGTTACTGGTAGATGGCGAAGCAAGCGTATTTTGCCTTTTTCAAGCTTTTGCAGGCATTCCACGCAGCTGTTTTGGTGTCGAAGCCGACGAAGCGGGCCCGGTAGAGGGTCTGTCCGTTGGTGTCGACGGGTTCGGTGTAAGGGACCCGGCCACGAAGGGCGGATCCGGTCTTGGCCTTGGCGTTCTTCAACATAGTGATGGCCTGGCCTTCGGATTCTGTTGCGGCGATCTGGACCTGCCAGCCCGGCTCGACATCGCGGGTGTCGCTGGTTGCAACCGTAACGCTGTCGTCGTCGCTGCTGTTGTCGGCAGCTGCGGTTTCAGGCGCTGCAACTGTTTCAACCGGCGTCGTGTTGACCGCGATCGTCTGAACGGAGACGGTCTTGACCGACTGCGCGGAGCCGACAGCGCGCTGGCTGTTGTCCGACTTCACGACTTCTGCTCTTGCAGCTTCGATCAGGGCAGTCCGGGAAATCGAATTGGTGTTCAGCGGCTCATCCGGGCTTGAAGGCGGGATCGGCGGCAAAGCTGTTGCGACCGCAAACGTGCTGTCAAAGCGTTGCTTGACCAGTTTCGGCGGCAGCGGAACGTCGTTGCCAAAGCCTGGAACCGGAGCAGGGGCCTGGGCCGAAGCCATGACTGGCGCATTGGACGCAGTCACGGGAAGGGGGGCCGGAGCCGGTGTTGGAATGGCGCCAGGGTTGGACGGTGCGGTGAATGCCAGCACCATCGGCTCACCCGTTGCAGGCACGGGCTCGCTTCCCGGCTTGCTGTTCGGAAGAGGCGGGTTCTTCAGCGCAATTGCCACGAAAGTCGGTTCAGACGTGTTCTGAACGATCAGCGGGGCCGTTTTCGGGCCGCGGCTTGCCTTGGGCAGATAGGAGTTGATGAGCTTTGTCATCTGCGCGTTGCGTGACGCGCCGGTCTTGCCACCCATCACGACGGCCACAATCTGCCGCCCGTCCCGGTTCACAGAAGTCACCAGGTTGAAGCCGGATGCCCGGATGTAACCGGTCTTGATGCCGTCTACGCCCTTTACGCGGCCCAGCAGCTTGTTGTGGTTGCCATAGGTGCGTCCGTTGTACTTGTAGGCACGGGTTTTGAAGTAGCCGTAGTACTGCGGGAACCGTTCCTGAATCGCGCGGCCAAGCGTCGCCATGTCGCGGGCTGTCGTACGCTGCCCGCTGTCGGGCAGACCGTGCGGGTTGCGGAAAGTGGTCTTTGACATGCCGATCTGGCGCGCCGTACGGGTCATGCGCTCGGCGAATTTCTTTTCAGAGCCACCCAGGTTTTCAGCGATCACGGATGCGACGTCGTTCGCGGACTTGGTAACAAGTGCGAGGATGGCGTCCTTGACCTTGATCGTGCCGCCGGGCTTGAGCCCCAGCTTGGAGGGCGGACGTGCGGAAGCGTAGCTGGAAACGCTCAGGTTGGAGTCCAGCGACAGTCGCCCGGCTTCCAGTTCCTCGAACACAAGATAAAGCGTCATGATCTTGGTGAGCGATGCCGGATACCGGTAGGCGTCAGCCGAGGAGGAGTAAAGTGTCTTGCCGGTTTTTGCATCAACGACGATCCCCGCATATTTCGGGTTGGCCATCGCCGTTGCCGGGACCCCCAGGAGCACCAGGCCGAGGGTCAAGATCTTAGCGGTGCGGGCGAGAGCCCGTCCTTTGCGAAAAATACGCATCCCAAACACAATTACTATCCCATTCTGGGTCACGTGGTTCGTATCTGGAGCGGCACGGTTCGGATCTTAACCCCCTGCGATTCAAAGCCGCGGCCCCGTCGTTCTCCATGTCATTTGATGGAATCACGGTTACGAATGAGTAAATGAATGATCGAAAAAGCACTTAAAAAAATAGTTTTTTGTTAGAGTTAATTGTTGGTTAAGGTTGTGTTTTGCGTACTTGATAAGAATTGTTTAGATCTAAATCTTATACCCATTTGTTTTATTGGTTAAGCGTTCGTTTATTTTCGGTGTCTGTTGTTCAGAAGTTGGTCAAATTCAAGAATCTGACTGAAATCTTGCTGAGGATCTGTTGTTTCCTGCTTCCGGTTGCTGGTGCCGGTCTCGATCAGGGACATCTGTTTTCAGAGGGAAGTCTGACAGCTTACGCCATGGAAGGATTGTCGATTTCGCGCAATGGTTGTTTTTGCAATGCAAAATCGCCTTGACACTTATTGTGCAGTGCATTACGACAAAATCCCGTTAGGTAACGCGATACGCGCGCCGGGCCGCCCCATAAGGCCGATGCTTGGGATTGGAAACCGGTTCGCCGGAAAAGGGCAGAAAAATGATGAACAACTTTGATGAAATGCAGAAGATGAGCAAAGACAACATGGATATGGCCATGGCGTCTTTCGGCTCCGTCAGCAAGGGTTTCCAGGCCATCGCCGCTGAAATGGCCGACTATCAGAAAAAGTCCTTCGAGGAAGGTTCCGCAGCTGTTGAGAAGCTCGTTTCCTCCAAGTCCCTCGACAAGGCATTTGAAGCGCAGGCCGACTACGTCAAAACCGCTTATGAAGGTTTTGTTGGCGAGATGACAAAGATTGGTGAAATGGTCACCGACATGTCCAAGGATGCCTACAAGCCTTACGAAGGTGTGATGGGCAAGCTTGCGAAATAAGTTTTCCTTTTAGCCGTCGCAGGACGGCTTGAAGTTTCAAACCCGGCTCTGACGAGCCGGGTTTTTTCGTATATGCACAGATTTACAGGCTTGCCGCGGTTCATCCTGCCATTTGCAGCCGGATTTCGAAATGCGTTCTCTTGCCACCTTTTAATCATTAACGGGCAACCTACATTCCTCTTGACCGGCAGCGCAGGGACTACAAATGCGCTGTTGACCTTTATGTTGATGAAATCGACCATTGCGCGAGCGCGGCTTGCGCGGCAGGATTACCACTGAGAATGCGTATTCGCGGCGCAGTCCGTGCTGCGGAAAGCTCTGGACCAGCTGCGCAGGGCAGTGTGTTCAGGATTCGAAATTTGGTGATGGCCGGAGTGATAGAGGCAAAAGAAACGGCAATGTCGGCGGGCTCTGATTATGACAATGACGGTGGCGACGCCGGAACGGTTACAGTCACCCGTACCAAAACAGTAACCAAGCGGCCAAATCTCTATCGAGTGCTGCTGTTGAACGATGACTACACTCCGATGGAGTTCGTCATTCACGTTGTGGAGAACTTCTTCCAAAAAAACCGCGAAGAGGCGACCCGCATTATGCTGCATGTTCACCATCACGGCGTCGGGGAATGCGGGATTTATTCCTACGAGGTCGCGGAGACGAAAGTCACCCAGGTGATGGATTTCGCGCGCAAGCATCAGCATCCGTTGCAATGCGTCATGGAAAAAAAGTGAGGACAAACGCACGTGCCTTCCTTCTCACGCAGTCTTGAAAAAGCACTTCACCAGGCTCTGGCCTTCGCCAACGAGCGACAGCAGGAGTATGCAACGCTGGAGCATCTTCTGCTGGCGTTGCTGGACGACCAGGACGCGGCTGCGGTCATGCGGGCTTGCAACGTGGATCTGGAAACGATCCGCCGCAATCTGGTTGAATATATCGAAACCGAGCTGGACAACCTTGTCACGGACAGTGACGAGGACTCCAAGCCTACCGCGGGCTTCCAGCGCGTGATTCAGCGGGCGGTTATCCACGTCCAGTCGTCCGGCCGGGAAGAGGTGACCGGTGCCAACGTGCTTGTTGCAATCTTTGCCGAGCGCGAAAGCCATGCGGCCTACTTCCTACAGGATCAGGACATGACCCGTTACGACGCGGTCAATTATATCTCGCACGGCATTGCCAAGCGTCCCGGCATGTCCGAGGCCCGTCCAGTCGAAGGGGCGGATGAAGAAGATGTGATGCCCGGAGCTGAAACCGAGAAGAAGTCCAGTCAGAAGACGGACGCTCTTGAAGCTTACTGTGTCAATCTCAACACCAAGGCCACCAACGGCAAGATTGATCCGCTGATCGGGCGCGACAGCGAAATTTCGCGCACGATCCAGATCCTGTGCCGCAGGTCGAAGAACAATCCGCTCTTCGTCGGCGACCCGGGTGTCGGCAAGACCGCCATTGCGGAAGGTCTGGCGCATCGCATCGTCAATGGCGATGTGCCGGATGTCCTGAAGGATGCCACCATCTTCTCGCTCGATATGGGTTCGCTGCTGGCGGGTACCCGCTATCGCGGCGATTTCGAGGAGCGGCTGAAGCAGGTGGTCAAGGAGATCGAGGACTACCCGGGTGCGGTGATGTTCATCGACGAGATCCATACTGTGATCGGCGCCGGTGCAACCTCTGGCGGGGCGATGGATGCGTCCAACCTCCTGAAACCTGCGCTTGCTTCCGGAGCGATCCGCTGCATCGGTTCGACCACCTACAAGGAATACCGCCAGTTCTTCGAGAAGGACCGGGCGCTGGTTCGCCGTTTCCAGAAGATCGACGTCAACGAGCCGTCGATCCCGGACGCGATCGATATCCTGAAGGGCCTGAAGCCTTACTTCGAGGACTTCCACAAGGTTCGTTACACCAACGATGCCATCAAGGTGGCTGTGGAGCTGTCGGCCAAATATATTTCCGACCGCAAGCTGCCGGACAAGGCGATCGACGTGCTGGATGAAACCGGTGCCTCGCAGATGCTTGTTCCCGAAGCCCGCCGCCGCAAGACCATTGGCGTGAAGGAAATCGAGAACACGATTGCCACCATGGCCAGGATCCCGCCGAAGTCCGTATCCAAGGACGATGCGGAGATTCTGGAGAACCTCGGCAAGGATCTGAAGCGGGTTGTCTACGGACAGGATGAAGCTATCGGGACGTTGGCGTCTGCCATCAAGCTGGCGCGCGCCGGTCTGCGTGAGCCTGACAAGCCGATCGGCAGCTATCTGTTCTCCGGCCCGACAGGGGTCGGCAAGACGGAAGTCGCTCGGCAGCTGGCATCTTCACTGGGTGTTGAACTGATCCGGTTCGACATGTCCGAATACATGGAGCGGCACACCGTGTCGCGCCTGATCGGTGCACCTCCGGGATATGTCGGCTTCGACCAGGGTGGCCTCTTGACCGACGGTGTCGACCAGCATCCGCACTGCGTGCTGCTGCTGGACGAGATCGAAAAGGCCCATCCGGACCTGTTCAATATCCTGTTGCAGGTGATGGACCATGGCAAACTGACCGACCATAACGGCAAGCAGGTCGATTTCCGCAATGTCATCCTGATCATGACCACCAACGCCGGTGCCGCGGACATGGCCAAGATGCCGGTTGGTTTCAACCGCATGAAGCGGGAAGGCGACGACGCGGAAGCGATCAACAAGCTGTTCACGCCGGAGTTCCGCAACCGTCTGGATGCGATCATTCCGTTCGGCAATCTGCCGATGGAAGTCGTTTACAAGGTGGTCGAGAAGTTCGTCATGCAGCTGGAAGTTCAGCTGGCTGACCGCGGCGTGACCTTCGAGCTGACGGAAGATGCCGTGAAGTGGCTTGCCGACAAGGGCTATGACAGCCAGATGGGGGCTCGCCCGCTTGGGCGGATCATCCAGGAGCACATCAAGCGGCCTCTGGCCGACGAGGTGCTGTTCGGCAAATTGAAGAAAGGCGGAATGGTCAAGGTCACCGTGTCCGAGGACGGCAAGGGTCTGCTTCTGGAAAGCATCGAGGAGCGTGCGACACCGCCCAAAGCCAAGGCCAAGACCGAAACCAAGGCAAAGCCGAAACGCCGGCGCAAGCCTGCTGCCAAGGCAGCGGCCGCCAAGGATACGAAGCCGCCTGCAGGCAAGAGCGGTCCGGCCAAGAAAAGCCTTGTGCCCAAGGTGCCGCTGGCGGACTGAGGCCCTGCACAATCAGATTGGAAAGGCCCCGAAGAGATTCGGGGCCTTTTTGTTTTTCGCCTGCACAGACGACGCGCAATGCGCGAAGCGGTCCGGGTTGGTTCGCGTCCTGGACCTGTCTTCCGACAGGCGTACTGCGCTTGTTCTCATTCATGTTTGGAATTGAAACCATTCAGGAAAATCATTTGCCGCCGCCCGGCTGCCTGCCTAGCTATGAAGCAGACACTTTCGGGAGAACGGACATGAGCGATAACAAGGTTGCGATGATCACCGCTGGTGGCTCCGGCATGGGGGCCGATGCAGCAAGACGGTTGGCTGCAGATGGGTTCCGGGTCGCAATCCTGTCGTCCTCCGGCAAGGGGGAAGCGCTTGCGGAGGAATTGGGCGGGGTTGGGTTCACCGGATCCAATCTGGTAGCAGACGACCTGACCTCTTTTGTCAGCAAGACGGTGGACGCTCTTGGCCGGATCGATGTTCTCGTCAATTCGTCCGGACATGGCCCGAAAGGCGATATTCTGGAAATCTCCGACGAGGACTGGCACCTCGGCATGGATTACTACCTGATGAACGTCATTCGCCCGGCACGCCTTGTCGCCCCGATCATGGCTGCGCAAGGTGGTGGAACGGTGATCAATATCTCCACATTCGCCACCTTCGAGCCGGACCCGATGTTTCCGACTTCCGGTGTGTTTCGGGCAGGGCTTGCCAGCTTCACCAAGCTGTTTGCCGACAAGTTCGCTGCCGAGAACGTGCGCATGAACAATATCCTGCCCGGTTTCATAGACAGCCTGCCGGAGAAGGAAGATCGCCTGGCGCGGATCCCCATGGGCCGCTACGGCCGCTCGGACGAGATCTCAAGCCTGATCGCCTACCTGGCCAGCGACGAGGCGGCCTATATCACAGGTCAGAACATACGTATCGATGGCGGGCTGACGCGGTCGGTGTGAACTGTTCAGACGGCAACAAAGGGGGGCGGCAATTCGCGTGCCGAACTCTTTCGCCAATTGGCACTCTGGACAGAAAATCTCCAAAAAGGTAAGGCTACCTTACTAACTGCCCAGAGATGAGTCAGCCTGATGACGGCTCCTGATCAGCCAGATATCGACCAGGAATCCCAGAACCCGCCGGAACATGCCCGGGTCTGGATGGCGCGTGGAGCGCGGGCGGCAGTGTCTATTCCAGCGTTTATTCTGACTGCAGCTTTTGTCGGATATGCGGGGCTTGCCCGTGAAACAGGACTGACGCTCTTTGAGACGCTGGCAATGACCGGTTTCGTCTGGGCACTGCCTTCCATCGTGGTTCTGACAGGCGCGATTTCCTCCGGAATGGGAATCCTTCCTGCCGGAATTGCCGTCGCTCTTGCATCAGTCCGTCTGATGCCGATGACCATGGCCTTGATGCCGCTGGTCAAGGTGCCGGGCAAGACAAAGACCTGGCAATTGCTGATCGCGTCTCATTTCGTTGCGGTGACTGCCTGGGTGTTCGCGATGAAGCACCTGCCGGACATGCCGAGGGAAGGGCGTCTGCCGTTTTTCATTGGTTTCGGCGCGGCGGTGACCAGCTTCGTCTTCTGCATGACCGGCGTCTCCTATCTGTTGGTTGAAAGCATGCCGGGCATGGTGGCGGGTGCCTTGTTCCTGCTGACGCCTGTCTATTTCCTGTGCTCGCTCTGGGGGGCGGCAAGGCTCAATGCCGACCGGGCGGCCATGGTCGCAGGACTGCTGCTCGGACCGGTCTTCTTCACTTATCTGCCCGGACTGGATCTGCTTTGGACCGGCCTTGTGGGCGGTACGATTGCCTACCTCGGAACCAGGATCATGCGCAGGGGGCTGTCGTGATGGAGGGATCAACAGCAGGTGGATTGGTATCCGAAACCTGGTGGCCACTGGTGATGATCATCATCGCCGGCTGGTTTGCAACTGACGTCTGGCGATGGCTGGGTGTCTTTGCCGGTGGCAGGCTGCGTGAAGACGGTGAACTGCTGATCTGGGTGCGCTGTGTTGCAACTGCGCTGGTTGCCGGAGTGATTTCCAAGCTGATCCTGTTCCCGCAAGGTGTGCTGGCAGATACACCGCTCTGGCTGCGTCTGGCTGCTGCCGGTTTCGGCTTCGCATCGTTTTTTGCAGCCCGGCAACGTGTGTTCGTTGGCGTACTTGCCGCAGAAATGTTTCTCGTTTCCGGTTGGCTGATCCTCGACACGATGGCTTCCTGACACCAAGCGATTTCCCGTGTTCACTTGCCCGCCAGATAGGCTAGGTTGAAGAGTACGGCGATTGCACCCGGTCAAGGAGAGGAACATGGCGGATCAGGTCGAACTCTTTTACGCACCACAGACACGCGCCACCGGCGTACGTGTTCTCCTGGAGGAGCTGGGCGCACCTTACAAGCTGAATGTGCTCAATCTGAAGCTGGGTGAAAACCGGACACCCCGATATCTTGCCGTCAACCCGGCTGGCAAAGTTCCGGCATTGCGCGTTGGCGAAGCAGTCATTACCGAACAGGTTGCGATCTATATCTATCTGGCCGATCTGTTTCCCGAAAAAGGACTGACACCCTCGCTGGATGATCCACTGCGCGGACCGTACCTGCGCTGGTTCGTGCATATGGCATCCTGTTTTGAGCCGGCACTGATCGACCGCGCACTCAAGCGTGAAGAACCGCCGCATTCCATGTCCGCCTATGGTTCGTTTGACACTGTCATGGAAAGCATGCGTGCCCAGCTGGCAAAGGGACCTTTCGTTCTTGGAGAACGGATGACGGCTGTCGACGTTCTGTGGGGCATGGGGCTGCGGTGGGGAACAATGTTCGGCATCGTACCGGAATTCGAAGAATTCACCGCCTATATCGAGCGGTTCGCCGAAAGGCCGTCGGTGGTCAAGGTGCTGCAGGAAGACCAGAACATGGCGAAGGAGCAGGAAGACGCCGCTGTTCAGGCGGGCGTCGCGTAAAATCTTGTCACAGCCGGCGTCTTCTCCGCGATGCGCAGCACCGTCTGCAGTTTCCCTCTCTTCTATCCGCAATCCTGACAGGACATTCTTTTGCCGCGCACTATCTAACGAAACGTCGTTTTTGCGGCACTAAACTTCGAATGGGGGATGATCGGATAAAACGCAGCCGACCTAGAGTTAACGATTGAAACCGGGCGCAAGCCAGATGGTGACTGCAAACTTGGAGGTAATCTGACGATGAAGGACAAGTTCAAAGATACGGAAATGCTGGAAAAACTGGGTGAGGCCGCAAGATCTGGCCGCATTTCCCGCCGTGATTTCCTGAATTATTCCATGGCTGCCGGTGTTGCAGCTTCCGCCGCAACGGGGCTCTGGACCACGAAAGCCAAGGCGCAACCAAAGCAGGGCGGAACCTTCAAGGTCGGCATTCATGACGGCAATACATCAGACACACACGATCCGGGCACCTATCTCACCATCGCCATGATCGTGCTGGCGCATACTCACCGCAGTTACCTTACCCTGATCGAACCAGACGGGTCTCTTGGGCCGGATATCGCCACCGAATGGACGGCGAATGCGGACGCAACGGAATGGACCTTCAAGCTCAACGAAAACGTTACCTTCCACTCCGGCCGCAAGATGACAGCCGACGACGTCATTGCATCGATGAATCACCACCGCGGCGACAGCACGACCTCCGCGGCCAAGGCTCTGCTGACCGACGTCGCTGATATCGTCAAGGATGGCGACAACACGATCGTTTTCAAACTGTCATCGGGCAATGCGGATCTGCCGTGGCTCATGACCGATTACCATCTGGCCATCTGTCCGGCGAACGCCGATGGCTCGATCGACTGGGCTTCGGGCGACGGAACCGGTCCCTACAAGATCGAAACCGGTGACTTCGGTGTCAGGTTCTCGCTAACGCGCCATGACGGCTGGCATCTGGATGGTGCACATTTCGACGGTGTGGAACTGATCATCCTGACCGATCCGAACGCCCGCCAGACGGCTCTGGTTACTGGCGACGTGGATGCCGTTTCGCTTATCGATCTGAAGACGATGGGTCTGCTTGCGCGCAATCCAAACCTGGAGATCGACAATGTGCCGTCTGCCTCGACGCTCACCATGCCGATGTTCTGCGATACGCCTCCGTTTGACAACAAGGATGTTCGCAACGCACTCAAGCTCGCGATGAACCGCGACGAGATCATCGAGAAGATCGCCTTTGGTGCAGCGACAAAGGCAAACGATTTCCACCATTCGCCAGCCATGCCATATTGGCCGGATGACATTCCCCAACACGACTACGATCCGGACCAGGCGAAATCATTGCTGAAAAAGGCCGGTGCCGAGGGACTGTCCATCAGCATTTCCTCTGCTGAATCCATCTACTCCGGCGCGGTCGATCTTTGCGTGCTTTATGCCGAGCATGCCAAGGCGGCAGGCATCGACATCAAGGTCGTGCGTGAACCGAACGACGGCTATTACTCGGATGTCTGGCTGAAGAAGCCGTTCTGTGTGGTGGCCTGGGGTGCGCGTCCGACACCGGACGTAATGTATTCGCTGGCCTACAAGTCCGACGCCGCCTGGAACGAGAGCCATTGGCAGAACGAGCGTTTCAACGAACTGCTGTTGATGGCGAAGGCCGAATTGGACGACACCAGGCGGGCGGAGATGTACCGGGAAATGGCGCTGCTTGCGCATGACGACGGCGGCACGATCATCCCGTTCTTCCGCAACTTCGTTTATGCCCGCCGCAGCAATGTTCAGCATGGTGAGCAACTGGCATCGAGCTGGGAGCTCGACGGTGCCCGTGCCTGCAGCCGCTGGTGGTTCGATAGCTGATTGAGCATCGAGAAAAACGCCCGCCCGGTTTCAAACCGGGCGGGCGTTGTCTGTTGTGTGCTGAATGGCTGGCGATGCTCGCCTGGCTCAGGCCAGTGCAGCTCGTATCTTTTCTGCTTGGGCTGCCAGCAGGTCATTGTCTGCCATTGCGCCGGTATGGGGTTTCAGCGACACGCCCTCGAAACGTGGAATGACGTGGACATGGGTGTGGAACACCACCTGCCCACCGGCAGGCTCTGAGAATTGCTGGACGGTCGTGCCGTCGGCATCGAAGGCCTTGATCACCACCCTGGCCATGATCTGCGTTGTTGCCATGACCGCGTTGAGATCGTCCGGTGCGATATCCAGGATGTTGCGGGAAGGGGCTTTCGGGATCACCAGAACATGACCATCGCCGCGGGGCATGATGTCCATGATCACCAGTGTTTTGTCGTCCTCGTATACCTTGTGGCTCGGCAGTTCGCCGCGCAGGATTTTGGCAAAGACATTCTGGTCGTCATAAGCGGGTGCGGACATGTTTGCATTCCTGTCTGATAGGCAAAAGAATTTCGCGAAGCGGTGTTCAGAAACGAGCCACCCCGACACTTCAGGGGTGATCAAAGGACTATCAATCGATTCCGATCAAGAGTTACTCCTGATCTAGTCCGAGATTTCCTGCAGCTGCAAGCCGCGACATGCGGCAGGATCACCCGGATGAGTTTGCGCAAGCCGCGGTTGTTCAGGAAACGGTTTCGCTGGCCAGTTGGCCAGCATTTGAGGCTTCAGGATCCGTTTGCGATGCGCAAGTGAGCTTCAACCCCAGGTCTTCAAGCCTTGTCCTGTCGGGTTTGTAGAACATCCAGTTGCCGATCCGCTTTCCAGTTACCAGGCCTGCTTCCGACATCTTTTTCATGTGCGAGCTTACGGTCGGTTGGCTGAGGCCCACCTTGTCGGTGATGAAACCGACACACACGCCGTCATCCACGAGGTCTCCGTCCCGCTGGCGGGGGAAGTGGGCTCGAGGGTCGAGCAGCCACAAAAGGATCTGCAGCCGCACAGGGCTCGCCAGTGCCGCCATTGCCAATGAACTTGACTCTACATCTATATTGATATTCATCTATATAGATACTCTTCGATATAGATTGGTGGTTCGAACATGGAAAATAGCCTTCTCGGCCTTCAAGCGGAAGCCTTTTCGAACGGCGCGGCGCGCGGCGTGCGTTATCTGAAACAATTGACGGATCGGCGCGTCGGGCCGAATTTGTCTCGTCTTGCCGAGCTCGATCCAGGTTTGCCGGAGCAGGGCGCCGACGTTGGCGATATTCTTGATCTGCTCGAGACCGTGGGCGGTGAGGGCACTGTTGCGACGGCGGCAGGTCGGTACTTCGGTTATGTCATAGGGGGTGCATTGCCTGCAGCCTCCGCAGCCCGGGCTTTGCTCTCCGCGTGGGATCAGGTTGCAGACGGTTTGACGGGACCTTCCGTGATCAAGATGGAAGAAACGGCGGTGTCCTGGATCGTTAGGCTTCTGGGGCTGCCTGAAGGTACCGATGGCGCTTTCACCACCGGTGCGACCATGTCGAACATGGCGCTACTGGTCACCGCGCGCGACACGCTGTTATCGCGCCTTGGCCACGAAAGAGGAGAGGGCCTGATTGGCGCTCCCGGCTTGCGGATTGTCGCCAGCGCAGAAATTCATGCAACCGTGCTGAAATCCCTTCGGATGGCAGGCCTGGCCACGAAATCGATCGAGTGGGTGCAAGTGGACGATCAGGGGCGGATGCGGATCGACAAGCTACCCGAACTGGATGATCGCACGCTCGTTTTGTGCCAGGCAGGAAACGTTTGCAGCGGAGCCTTCGATCCATTTGACGAACTCGGCGACAAGTGTAATGCCGCTGGTGCCTGGCTTCACGTCGATGGCGCTTTCGGGTTGTGGGCAAGGGCCTGCAGCGATACGGCAACGGCTCTCAAGGGACTTGAGAAGGCAGACAGCTGGGTGGTCGACAGCCACAAGACACTCAACACACCATATGATTCAGGCTTGGCCTTGTGCCGCCATCCGCAGGAAATGCAGGCGTCGATGGCAATCGGGGCCACCTATCTGCCGGCGACCGTATCAAATCCGGCCAACCGCGCTCCTGAATTCAGCCGGTCTGCACGTGGAGCCGAGACCTGGGCTGCGCTGCTTTCCCTCGGCCGGCAAGGTCTTGAGGACATGCTGAGCCGTTTTCACGGTCATGCAAGGCGCATTTCAGGGGATCTGACAGCACTCGGGTTCGAAGTGCCACATGAGGTGCATTTCAACCAGGTGTTTGCGACGTTGCCGGGGGCGGAAGACGCCTGTGCCCGCATCGCTGGCCATGTTCAGGCTTCCGGTGAAGCCTGGTTCGGTCAGGCCTCCTGGAAAGGACGACAGGGGTTTCGCATCAGCGTCTCGAACTGGTCAACCCGGACGGAAGATGTGGACCGGCTGATAGCTGCCGTTGCAAAGGCAAAGGCCGAGGTGATGGCCCCGGCCTGATGCAGTTCACATTGCAGAAGACGCGACCCTGGTCAGGTCCTTTCGGGCCACAGATATGACAGGGTTGCGTTCGAGCGTATGACCACGAATTCCTCGCGTTTTTCCCATCGTCCCAAAACGTTGATTTCAGTCACCGAACAATTGCCGTGCTGACGCCGCAAGGGATCGCAGGCGCGGGCTGCAGTGGTATAGAGTTTCGCCCGTCGGTTCTTGAATTCGTTCAGCCAGGCTTCGGCATAGATTCCGGCACTATCCACCAGATCGGCGTCCACTTCCTGGTAGTTGAGAGGCTTCTCTGTCTCGAATGCACCGGGGACTTGCTTCTCTACGAACTCAAGCTGCATCCTGATCTCGGCAAATTTCGGATCATCCTTGAATTGCTTGGCTTTTGTCAGCTTTACCCGGCAATTCGATGCAATTGTCTTCACTAGGAGCTTGCATTCGGCTTCCGCGATTCTGGGGGCCTGACCGGAGATGAAGACCTCGATCATGTCCATGTCAGCAGGAGCCCCTGTTTCCTTCAAGAGCTCTTTCACCGATACGGGCATGACGATATTGACCACCCGTCCGGCATCGAGGTTCTTGAAGTCCGTGAGGGCGACGTAGCCGTCTTTCAGGGAACCGCCTGAGCCATGCCTGGCGTTGTGGACTGTCGCCTGTCCTTTTAGCGGATCGTTCTTGAAGCCGAAGACAGTGTTCGCGACGTTGGCAACACTGAACATGATGTAGCCGTAGTAGAGCGTCACTGCGAAAAAGATCACTCCGCAGGCGATTTGAAGGATACGCATCAAGACTGTTCCCTGTTGCTTATGAACCGGAATTGGAATTGGCGGTGCTGTCACGTCCGAGAGCCTTGTCGACCAGCGGCCTGATCTGCGCCATCGCCTTGTCCTCGTAGCCGGACTTGCCAGCTACTGCGATGTTCTCGACCGGCGTCATGATGACGAGTGATCCCCCCAGTGGACGGAAGGGAATCCGGTCATCAAGATTTTCCGGGAGTGGCCCAACGAGCACATGAGTTGACCGTTCCACGCCCGCGAGATTTTGCTCGCTTCTTATGCCGAAGGCGCTCTTGAACCAGCTGTCGTACTTGCGATAAGCCGCCTTGTTCTTGGCAACTGGCTCTTCATGAAGGCTCGGATTTTCCTTGGCGTTTCTTGCGAAAAGCCAGTGATCTTGCATCTTTCGCCAGGGCTGAACACCGCAGGAACGAAGGGTTCTTGCACCGGCCATTTCAACAGGCACTTCAGGATCAAGATTGGCGAAAGCGATATCGCCGACACCGAGTGCCACCACATGCGAGATGCGGGCGCCAGGTGCCAGATGTATGTTCCATAGGATCTTGCCGAATTCGTTTTGCAGGATCAGGTAGACCGGCTTTTCGGTTTCCGTAACCACGACATCGACAACAGGAAAACTGTCGTCCTTTGCACTGAGTACCATCGTGTCGACACGGATCTTTCTGGGGTCGTCGGCTGGTTTTTGGGCGTTTTCAGCCAGCTTTTGTGCCCGTTCCCGAATTTTCGTTTTCGACCAGGTATAGATCGGCGCATGCATGTTGCCTGTGCCGACATGCACATTGCCGATATATTCTCCGAGGTTGGGTTTGCGGAAGCGGCAGAACGCAGTGGGCTGCTGCATGACCACCTTCGCGGGAAGGTCGGTGTCCAAGGTCGTTTCCTTGTACCCGGTCACCGCGGACTGGATCCAATGAGGTGTCCCGTCTTCCGCTACGAGGACGCCGGGTGATGCCTTGTAACCGCGCATGTCGCGCTTCAGACCGGACTGCGGGTCTCCGGATGGAACGTTATCCGAGCAGGCGAGCAAACCGAAGCATAAGGCTACGGCAAATCCTTTTTTAAAACGCATCCGTAAGCTCCGGAAATGTCTGGCGTTGGGTATGCGTTCACAGGTTGTATCATTCGTCTTAAGGTTTAGTTTCGCCGGGAGGGTAATTCTTGCGTTACTGGCGGTTTAAATCGGGAAATGTTCTTCTGATGTCTTGTTGGCGATGCTGATAAATCTCTCTAGATAAGATAAAGAGGTGTGGTGATCAGTATTCACCCCGACCCGGCTTGCGTCAGGTCGGGGCGGAATGTCAGGCGGCTTCGCCCAGTTCAGATCCGTCTTTGACCAGTTTTGCAACCGCTGCGAAGTCCAGCTTTCCGGAGCCCAGGACAGGAACCTTGGATACCACACGGACTTCTGCCGGTATCATGAGGTCCTGTGCGCCTCGGGCTTTGGCGCCTTCAACGAAGGCTGCGCGGTCCGCATCCGGATTTTCCGTCACAAGCACCAGTTTCTCGCCCTTGCGGGCATCCTTGATGGCGGCAACTGCGGACAGATGCTTCGGCCAGATCTGGCCCGCCAGGGCTTCCACGGCGGACAGAGACACCATCTCGCCTGCAATCTTGGCGAAGCGCTTGGCGCGGCCCTTGATGATGATGTAGCCGTCGTCGTCGATCTCGACAATGTCGCCGGTATCGTGCCAGCCGTCGACAAGTGGTTCGACGACGCCGGGATTTTCGGCCTTCAGATAACCGACCATCACGTTCGGTCCCGACACATGCAGTCTGCCGCCGGTTTCCACACCAGGTACGGGCTCAAGGCGTGCCTTCATGCCAGGCATCAGTTTGCCGACCGTGCCCGGACGGTTGTACATCGGCGTGTTGAGCGCGATGACCGGTGCGGTCTCGGTCACGCCGTATCCTTCCAGAACACGCAGGCCGAAGCGTTCCTGATAGATCTGCCTGGTTGACGGTTTCACCGGCTCCGCGCCTGCAAAACAGTAGCGCAGGGAGCGGAAGTCGTAAGCATGGGCCACACGGGCATAACCATTGAGAAAGGTGTCGGTGCCGAACAGGATCGTCGCATTGGAGGTGTAGATCAGCTCCGGAACGATCCGGTAATGCAGGGGCGAGGGATAGAGATAGACCGGGACACCGGATATCAGCGGCAGGATGGTCCCCGCGGTCAGGCCGAAGGAATGGAACATCGGCAGGACGTTGAACACCTTGTCGTTCGGGGTGAAATCGATCCTGGCGGCTGCCTGCGTGGCATTGGACAGGATGTTCCTGTGTGTCAGCACAACGCCTTTCGGTGTTCCCTCCGATCCGGAGGTGAACAGGATCACTGCCGTGTCGTCCGCCTGCCTGCGTACCAGGGGGCGGCTTTTGGTCAGAAGGCCGCGGATCTTGTCCATGAAGCCGATTTCAGAGCGCAGATCTTCCAGCCAGATGATGCGAACGTTGTCTTCCAGGTTTGAAGCCAGTTGCTCCAGGCGAGCCTGCTTGACGAAGGCGCGGGAAGACAACAGCGTACGAACGTCCGCAGCACGGCAAGCCGCGAGAATGTTTTCCTGACCGGCGGTGAAATTGATCATGGCGGGCACCTTGCCGGCAGACATGGTCGCCAGAACGGTAACGGCAGCACCATTGGCATTCGGCAGCATGATGCCGAGGGTTTCTTCTCCGCCGGTGTGCCGCAACAGTTTGCGGCCAAGCACTGAGACGCCTGTCAGCAGTTTGCCTGCATTCAGCTTTCCGGACACCGGATCCTCAACCGCCAGCTTGCCGTAGCCGTATTCTTCTGCCGTGGCGATTACCTTCTCCAGGATCGTCACGTCTTCCGTCAGGCTGGTTTCAAACATCAGTTCGGACATGACGCTGTACAGCTTGGCGCCGGCTGCAGCGCGCCGCTGACGTCCCCTCAGTTCGTCGTCGAGGTCCAGGCGGGTAGGTTCCATGATTGTCACCTTCACTTTGGGGAACAGACGCTTGCGGATCTGGCTTGGGTTCAGGTAGGAGAACGGCGTTTTTTCGAGGCCGTCGATGCGGATCGGGACGATCATGGCCCCGGTCTTGTCGGCCACCATGGCCGCACCGTCGTAGACCTTCATCAGGCTGCCGGTGACAGTCAGCCGGCCTTCCGGGAAGATCACCATCGGTTCGCCGGAGTTCACCACCTTGATCAGTGCGCGGGTGGCCATGGGTTTTGACGGGTTGATCGGCAAGGCATTCGCAAGGTGCAGGAAGGGTTTTACCCACCAGCGCCTGGCAATGTCATAGTCGATGGCGAAGGACGGCTTCTTGTCGGTCAGGGTCAGAGCCAGGCCAGCGTCCAGCAAACTAACGTGGTTCAGCGCCAGGATCGGGGCTTCGCCGGCTTTTTCCAGATTTTCCAGGCCTTTGACTTCCATCCGGAAGATGGCGCGATACAGGATCGAGATTGCATCGCGCATCGGGTTGGTCGGCAGGATCTTGAGCATCACGATAGCTGCGACAAGGTTCAGCCCGGCCAGCGCCAGAAAAATTGCGGGAACGGAAAATCCAAGTTTCTGGGCTCCTGCCAGCAACAGTCCGCCAACCGTCATCAGGGCAGCGCCAAGGGCGTTGGACGCTGCTATCCGGCGGGCACGCACCTGCGGTTTCGCCCAGGTCTGGAGTGCCGTGAAGGTGGGAACAACCAGCAACGCACCGGAAATGGCAAGGCCGGCCATATCGACACTGAGGCGGATTACGCCCTCATGGGTGAGGAACTCGCGCAAGCCAGATGCTGTTGCGGTTGCTGGCAGGCCTGCCAGGGTCAATGCCGCATCCAGGCAAAAGAGCGCCAGCAGAAGCGTTCCGACAGGAGCCGGCAAAAGGACGACACGGCCAGCCAGAAGCCAGGCGGCAATTGCCGACCCGATGCCGATCGAAACGGCGAAGACGGTCAGGAAATAGGTGACGGCAATTTCTTCACCGCCCAGGAACGTCTTGACCATCAGCGGCAGAACAGCGAGCACCATGGCACCGATGAGCCAGAACCAGGCATTCATCATGGCTACCAGGAAGAGACGACGATCGGCAGCCAGATCTCTCACCACGCACCATGTGGATGTCGCAAGGTTCCAGTCAATCGTCAGATGAGGGGCTGCTGCCGATGCGGAGGGAATTTGCCGGCTCAGCCCGTAACATGCGATAGCCAAGGCTATCATAACTGGGGCAAAGATCAGGGTGGGAGCACCGGTGCTGAACAAAAGGCCGGCGGAAATCGTGCCGCCCAGGATTGCCAGAAAAGTTCCCGCTTCTATCCAGGCATTGGCGCGCGGCAGGTTTGAAGCCGGCAGATGATCCGGGAGCAGCCCGTATTTGACCGGGCTGAACAAGGCAGACATGGCACCAAACACGAATAGCGCGGCAAAGAGGATGGGGAGGGAGGACAAGGCCATGCCTGTCACGGCCAGGCCTGCGCCTGCAATTTCTGCAAGCTTGGTTGCCCGGGCAATCCGAGCCTTGTCGAACTTGTCTGCGAGTTCGCCCCCGAGTGCGGACAGAAACAGGAAGGGCGCGATGAAGACAGCCCCGGCCAACGTTATCAGAACACCGGTGTTGCCACCGTCTGCGCCGTGTCCACCAACCTGGAACAACACCAGGAACACCAGGGCGTTTTTCAGGAAATTGTCGTTGAATGCAGAGAAAAACTGCGTCCAGAAGAGCGGTGCGAAACGTCTGGATGTCATCAGTGACGCGCTCATGAGGTCCTCCTTCGAAGCAGCTATCTGTCAATCTGCTTCATAACCTTCAATCTTTGAAACCCGGACGGAGGGTTAGAAACTCCGCCCGGTTTTATTTCTGGATCAGACTTGTTCCGGCTTGCTGATGTCCATCAGCAGTTTTTCCGTCTTTGCGTCTTCCAGGCGGTTATGGAACTTGTTGGCTTCTTCGCGATCACGCATGGTCTTGGTCAGGGTGACCGCTGTATGGACCAGCATGATTGCGGCCATTGCGTAGAAGCCTTTCGCGGAGAAGCTTGCTTCAAGGTTCCAGATGCCCAGGGCCATCATGATAGCGGCTACAGCGAAACTGCCGGCGGTAAAAATGGTCCAGTTGTTGGAATGTTTGACTGTGGGTTCCTGCATGGTCTTGTCCTCGTGTTAGCTGCTTTCTTCCAGAAGAAGGGGAATGTCGGACTTCAGGCGGGCGAGCACATCGTCCGCTCTGGTTTTGACAGGCGCGCCGCAACCGGCATCGCCCAGTTTTTCGATAACCGCACTCGGGTTATCCGCTGCCGACAAGGTCTTGAATTCCTGTTCGGCCAATTGGTCGCGTTCCTGGCGTCGGCGGATGTCCTCCAGCTGTCCTTCTGCAAGGGCGAGCGCCGACTGGCCGGTACTGGAGCCAAAGGACTGTGCTTTCTGGATCTGGTCGCGAACTTCAACGGTGCGTTCACCGCGCTTGAGGGCGCGCAGACGGCTCTGGGCGCGATGCAAGGTTTCCGTGAGGCTTGAAAGATCGCCGTCGAACGATCGGATCGCCTCTTCGAGCGCCGACTTTTCGTCTTCCAGAAGTGCGATAGCTTCCGCTGCCTCTTTCGCGAGGGGTTCAAGACCTTTGAGGAGGGCGTTGCGAGCCCTGTTCTCCAGATCTTCGAGGGATGCATTGATTTGCCACAGCCGCTTGCGGTCCTGCTGCTGTTCTGCCTTGGCGCGGGCCAGAGCAACCTGGGCAGCCCGGACGGAAGCGGCGGCTGTACGCGTGTTGATGGAGAGGAGAGCAAGAGACTGATTGTCCCGGCTTTCCTCGGCGCTGGTTAGAAACAGCGCCCTCAGTTGGTTCATGAATGGCTCAAACATCGTGCCTCTCTCAAAAGGTGAACGTTGTTCACTATTTGACAAAGCCACATCATTTTGATTAGGTCAAGATGAAAAATGAACAAAGTTCACTTTTGAGGTGCGATACGGTTAATGGCCGGAGTTCAAAAAGCAAAAAGCGAAGAAACCCATCGTCGCGTTCTGGAAGCGGCGATTGCCGCCGTGGAAGCAGGGGGCATGGAAGCGGTCAACATCAGAAAGATCGCGGCTGATGCCGGTTACTCGGTAGGGTCGGTCTACAAGCATTTCGCGGACCAGGATGCGTTGTTGCTTGCGGTCAACTCGGTAACGCTCGGCCGCATCAAGGATCTGATGGCATCGAAAGTCGAAACCGTGGATGAGCCCTTGGCACGGCTCAAGGTGCTGGCGCTGGCCTATCTGGCGTTTGCGCGCGACAATCGAAACCTCTGGATGACATTGTTCAGCCATCACTTGCCTGAAGGCAAGGCGGTGCCTGAGTGGCATATTCAGGAAAATATCGCGCTTCTCGGTTTCATCGCAGCACCGTTGCGCGAACTCGATCCAAGCATGATGGAAGAAGATCTCGCAGCCCGGACACGTACCGCTTTTGCGGCGGTACACGGTCTCGTCACGATCAGCCTGGAAGCACGGTTCGTCGGCCTGTTGGGAGAAAAGCTGGAGCAGGAAATGAACTTTCTGGTCGAGCGCCTGGCAGGGTAGGGAGGTCCCTGACTACCAGGCTGGAGATTATCCTGCTGAAGTTTACCAGGCTCTTACCCGTTTCTCCGGTGGCAACCACATCGGGTCGCCCTCCTCGATGCCGAAAGTCTCGTAGAACGCATCGACATGTTGTAGGGCCGCAAAAGCTCGGTAAGGGCTAGGAGGATGCCCGTCACCGGCGACAAGCATGCGCAGGAACGGGTCGGAGGCCTTGGCCGTCCAGAACTGGGCCCAGCCGATGAAACAGCGCTTGGCCGGTGACAGGCCATCTATCTCGACATTTTCCTCAGGATGCTCGGCCAGATAATCCATCAGGCTTTCATAGGCGAGCGTGATGCCGCCGACATCGGCCATGTTCTCTCGGACATTCAGCGGGCCGTTGGCGTTAAGGCCAGGCAGCACTTCGAACGCGTTTGCCTGGTCGATCAGTTTCTGGGCCTCGCTGTCGAAGGCCTTTGCATCTGCTTCCGTCCACCAGTCACGAAAGTTGCCTTCCGCATCGTATCGGCGGCCACCACTGTCGAAACCGTGGGTCATTTCGTGGCCGATGACCGCGCCGATCCGGCAGAAGCGCAAGGGAGCGTCCATGTCGTGGCTATAGGCAGGCGGCTGGGTGATGGCCGCATTGACCTCGAAGCCGTTGATGGAAGGCGTGTAGCCGGCATTGATGACGATCGGCAGCGTTGTCTGGGTGTTGAATTCCTCGTGCACGACGGGTTTTTTGATTTTCTCCAGCATGCGGTTCATGGAAAAGGCTCCAAGATTGCGCATGTTTTCTACGGGATCGTCCCCGATCTCGAGTTTGGAATAATCGACCCATTCATCGGGATAGCCGACTTTGTAGTAAAAGGTGTCGACCTTCTTCAGGGCTTCGGCACGAGTATCTTCCGACAACCAATCCCGCGTTTCGACGCGCTCGCGAAACTTCCCGTGAATGCGCTCGACCATCTTGATGACTTCGGCCTTGGTCTCGTCGGAATAGTAGGTTTCCACGAAGAGCTGGCTGGCAGGATGGCCGAGATTCTCTTTCAGCAGGTCGTACATGTGCTCCTGGCGAGGACGGTCCGTTCGTGCACCGGTCAGGACAAGATTGAACTCCTTGGCGGGTTCTTCGAAGGCGGATGTCAGGAATTCCTTGTAGTTTTCGATAACCCGATAAGCCGCATAGGCTTTCAGATCTTCAAGCGGTGTCTCCTTCAGCACTTTTGAGAGTTCAGGCAAAGCCCTTGGTTCAAACATGTAGACTACGTCGGGTTTCTCGAAGCCGACTGTTTCAAGATAGAGATCGAGGTCGAATTCCGGCACCTGTGCCTGGACCTCCTCATAACCAAGTTTGCTATAGCGGTTGCGTGGATCGTTGCCTTCTTCGGGCGTTAGTATCCCTGCATAAAGCGCTGTTTCTATTCGAAGCGTGATGTCGGCGATGCGAGCGGCATCGTCCTCCGGATAACCGGCGACCTTCATGACCTCCGCCACATAGGCACGGTAGGCTGGAATACGCGGGTCGCCTTCCTTGTTGCGCAAGAGTTCGAGATGGTGGTCTTCCACACCGAAGCCGGGACCCGCTGAAAAAATGGCGTAGCGCTTGCTGTCGGCTGGATCTGCACTCGGTGCGAAAATCGCAAACAGGGCAGGTCCGGACATTGCGGCCTGGTCGGCCGCGAACCGGGTAAGGTCGTTCAGGGTTTCCAGGGCTTCGATGGCGTCCAGGTCGCTTTGGATCGGTTCGATGCCTGCAGCGTCCATCGCCTCGACATTCATATAGGCCTTGTAAAAGTCACCAACGAGCTGTGTCGGGCTACCCTTGGGCGCTCCCGCGGAGCTTTCGCTTGCCTTTTCCGCAACAGCCGCAAGCTGCTTGATCAGTCTTTCGCCGATGATCGAAAAAACATCCCAACGTGCCTTGTCCGCTGGCCGGTTCACCCGGTCGAGCCACTTGCCTGAGGCGTAGCGATAAAAATCGGCGGCCGGATCCACAGAGGTATCCATATTCTCGGGCGAGAACTGAAGGTCGTCCGGGGTCAGCGGGGGAAGGCCGTTTTCCTCAGCGAAGGCAGATCCGGAAAGCAGCAAAGTGCTCGTCAGCAGAAGTGGGATAATTTTCATTTCAGCGCCCCCGGGAATGCTTGTTACCCTGCGTAAGAATAGAGTTCCGGCTGCAGATGGCAATCCGATTAGTGCAAGGGTTGTGGCGACGGCGTTCGAGAGTGAAGTGGCACCTGGCGCAATCGGGCCGACTGTGTCGGGCGCACGGTTTGGTCTTACGTTCCGCAGAAGGTTTGATAGGGACCAAACGCCTCCGGGGCAGGAAGGGCATAGCTCTCAAAGCCGGGGCGTTCTTCATACGGAGCTTTTAGAACATCCAGTAACTCGTTGAGCAAAAAATACTCTCCGGTTTCCGCACTCTGGAGTGCCGCTTCCACCTTGTGGTTCCGTGGAATGTAGAGCGGATTGACAAGCTTCATCGCCGTCCTGGTATCTGCAGGCGCTCTGCCTTCGCTTGCGAGGCGTTGCATCCAGCGCTCCAGCCAGCCGTCTATCTGCGTCGGGTCAACAAAAAGCTCGCGCAGTTTTTGCGGGTCGCCGACAGCAGCCTCGCTCAGGTGCCGGAAGAAGAGCGTGTAGTCGACTGATTGTTCCTGCAGGACTGAGAGCATCGTTTCAAACAGGTCCTGATCTTCCGCGGTTTCTTCCACCAGACCCAGTTTTGCACGCATTCCGATCAGCCAGGCTGCGCGGTAGATATCAGGAAAGCGGCCGAGTTCGGCGCTTGCCAGGTCGACTGCCTTGTCCAGATCATCGGGCTGGATCAGGGGCAACAGGGTTTCGGCAAGCCGGGCAAGGTTCCATTGCATGATGACGGGCTGGCGGCCGAACGCGTATCGTCCACCGTGGTCGATGGAGCTGAACACGGCTGCCGGATCATAGGCGTCAATGAAGGCGCAAGGGCCATAGTCGATTGTTTCGCCGGAAATCGTCGTGTTGTCGGTGTTCATGACACCGTGAACGAACCCGACAAGGACCCAATTGGCGACCAGTGCTGCCTGGCGCTCGACTACTCCCCGAAACAGCCGGATATAGCGGTCCGGCTGTCCGGCAAGATCCGGATCGTGGCGGGCAATGGCGTAGTCGGCGAGCTGGCGGACTTTTTCCGTTTCACCGCGTGCCGCAAAATACTGGAAGGTACCGACCCGCAAATGGCTTGCGGCGACACGGGTCAACACTGCGCCCGGTTTCGGACCATCCCGGTAGATGGTTTCTCCGGTGGTTACAGCTGCCAGTGCTCTTGTTGTCGGGATGCCGAGTGCATGCATGGCTTCGCCGAGGATATATTCGCGCAAGACCGGTCCTACGACAGCCTTGCCGTCTCCACCTCGGGAGAAGGGGGTCGGTCCCGACCCTTTCAGCTGAATGTCCTTCCGATTGCCGGTGCTGTCGATGATCTCTCCGAGAAGAAGCGCGCGACCATCCCCCAGCTGTGGCGAGAAGCCACCAAACTGGTGGCCGGCATACACCTGGGCAAGGGGGGAGGCGCCGTCCGGCTGACGGACCCCGGCAAAAATCTCTGCGCCTTCGGATGTTTCCAGAAGGTTGGAATCAAGGCCGAGTTCTTTTGCAAGTTCACGATTGAACACCACAAGCTGCGGCGTTGGCACCTTCGCTCCTTCCCAGGCCACATAAAAGCCGGGCAGGTCCCGTGCGTAGGAATTGTCGAACTGGAAAATGGGCGGTCGGGCGGACATGGAACCTACAGTGTGCGGTGGCAATTGCTTTACCGCTTAATATAGGAAGTTACGCCCGTCTGTCCGCCCCGGTCAGGTCGGAAATCGAATTCATGTGAACTTTGAGGGGGGGAGGCAGCGCGGCCTGTCACGCTGCGTAGGCCGCCAGAAACACCTTCACCGCTGCTGCAACATTGGTTTCGATTTCTTCTTCGCTCGGCTTTGGGCCAGCATTGAGCAGCATGCGCCTTAGAACGCCCGCCACACACAAGTCGAAAAACTGGCCTGCCGCCAGTTCGACATCGCAGTCCTTCAACTCGCCGCGGTCGATCCGCTCCTGGATGAAGGCACCAAGGTCGCGTCGGCCCTGGCATGGACCGGCTTCGTAGAGCAGAACGCCGAACTGAGGGAATTTTTCCGCAGCGCCGACTACCATGCGGAGGGTCGACAATTTTTCCGGGTTCGCCATTTTCTGCAGATAACTGCGGCCGATACGGTGCAGATCGCTTTTCACGTCAGCCCTGCTGACGAGGGCTTCCCGCAGGATTTCCGCCTGGCTGAAACGTTCTTGCAGAATCAGCGCCTCGAACAGCGCTTCCTTGCTGCTGAAGTAGACGTAAAGCGTGCCTTTGGAAACGCCGGCTTCCTTGGCGATAACCTCCATACTGGCGCCATCGAATCCCTTTGCCCGGAAGACTTTTCGTGCTCCGGCAAGAATCTGCCTGCACTTGGCGTTGTCGGTCTTCTGAGCCGGATCTTCGGCTGTCGCCGGTTGTTCCTGTGTTTCGGTTGTCATCGCAATCTCGAATTTCTGCCGTCTTTCAGTAGTTTACCGCTAGTATTCTGTCAAACATACGGTTTTTCTCAAAAAGCATTCCCATAAATGCAAAGGTCAACTGTTCGGCAGGTGGTTGGTCAATCTCAACACTATCGGCCAACAGGGCGAACCATTCAATCTTTCCTGGTCAGACCAGCTGTGTCTGCAAGTCAAAACGCCCCCTAAAAAATATCTTCGACAGGATCCGACTTCCGGACAGGTGATGCGTCTCGCGTCCCCTTCCCAAAGTGTCTTGTTGCCGTCTCGATCAACCAGGTTGTTGAACAGGGGGCTCTTGTGCGTTGCAAAAAATTCGCCGGAACCCTTGCGTTCGCCAAGGGGATGAACATATAAATGCCATTGACCGAACCGTTCAGTCAATGCCTGGGCGGTCAAGAATTTTGGGCAAAGGATACCATCGTGGCACTCAGAGAAGGCCGCAACGAAAGCGGCGCGATCGGTGGTGGGCCGCAGGCTGCGAGCCGCCAGGATCAAGACAACGAGACTTCAGTAGCCTCGAAAAGCGGACAGGCAACACCAACTTCCGCGAAAGACACAAGCGATGACAAAGGCGGGCAGGTGGCAGTTTCGTCTCAGGCACAGGTAACAACCGCAACGACCACCGCAGAAGCGCCTCCACCGAAAAAGAAAGGCAAGGCCAAGCGGGTCTTCACGCTGGTTCTGCTTGCCGGTCTCGGCTTTGGCGGATATGAGGCGTACCATTGGTGGACCGAAGGCAGATTCATTGCCAGCACGGACGACGCCTATGTGACCGCGGATATCACCGTCATCCTTTCCAAGGTGTCCGGTTATGTTGCGTCTGTCGCTGTCGGCGACAATCAACGCGTGAAAGCCGGTGACGTGCTGCTGAAGATCGACGATGGCGACTACAAGCTTGCCGTCCAGTCCGCAAAGGATTCCATCGACAGTGCCCGTGCAACGGTCGATCGTATCGCGACCCAGATTACGGCTGCCAAGGCATCCGTGCTGCAGGCTGAAGCGTCTGTTGCTTCCGCCAAGGCGCAGAAGGACGAAGCTTCCGCGAACTACGATCGTCAAAAAAGACTGGCGGACAACAAGTTTGCCAGCCAGGCAACGCTTGATACTGCCGATGCCTCACTGAAAGGCGCGCAGGCGGATCTGGAGAATGCGCAGGCGGCGGTGACGCTGGCCAAAGCCAATATCGATGTGCTCAACGGCCAGAAGAAAGAAGCCGAACAGGCAGTGGTTGCTGCCAAGACAGCTCTTGAGAAAGCCGAGCGCGACCTCGCCTTTACCATCATTCGGGCACCGGTCGATGGCATCGTCGGCAACAGGGCAGCCCAGGTCGGCTCCCTTCTGCAGCCGGGAAGCCGGATTGCCGCGATCGTGCCGTTGGCCGACACTCACATCGATGCGAATTTCAAGGAAACTCAGCTCGAGGGTATCCAGCCCGGGGCAGAGGTTGAAATTTCCGTCGACGCTTATCCGGACCGGCCGATCAAGGGAACCGTGGAAAGCATTGCTCCTGCGACCGGTTCCGTCTTCAGCCTTCTGCCGGCGGAAAATGCGACAGGCAACTTCACCAAGGTGGTTCAGCGCGTGCCGGTGAAGATCAAGGTTCCGGAAGAAGAAATAACAAGCGGACATTTGCGAGCTGGCATGTCGGTGGTTGTCGAAGTCGACACCAGGACAGGTGGCCAGAAAGACAACGTCGCCCTGTCGGCGCTCCACTAGACCTTCAGGTGCGGATCAAGGGTCCGTATCAAATCAAGTCCTCCCCGCGGCCTCCAACCGCACAAGCCCGGTATCCGCATCTTGCGGATACCGCCCCTTTGAAGAGCAAACCGTCGACAGCAAGACCTGCGCGGATGTTCCAACAGTATCGAATGATCGGCCACAGGCCATTCCGTCTCTTTCGGCTGAATGACCGCCGGTTCAAGGCTAAGTCACATGAGCGAGACGGCACAAAGCGCATCCATCGACGGACGCAAGCTGTTCACCTTCCTCTGCATGGTGTTCGGCATGTTCATGGCGATTCTGGATATCCAGATCGTGTCCGCATCCCTGTCAGAAATCCAGGCCGGGCTTGGAGCTTCCCAGGACGACATTCCCTGGGTGCAGACAAGTTACCTGATAGCGGAAGTCATCATGATCCCGTTGTCCGGATATCTCTCGCGCATGCTGTCGACGCGCTGGATGTTCGCGCTGTCAGCGGCCGGTTTCACAGTGATGAGCCTGATGTGCGCCACTGCCTCCACGATCGAGGAAATGATTGTCTACCGCGCCTTGCAGGGGTTCCTCGGTGGCGGCATGATCCCGACGGTTTTCGCGACGGCTTATCTGATTTTCCCGCGTGAGAAATTCAACGTCATCTCTCCCGTGATCGGTCTTGTTGCAACGCTGGCACCGACCATCGGTCCGACGCTCGGCGGTTATCTCACCGAATTCGGCTCCTGGCACTGGCTGTTCCTGATCAACGTGGTGCCCGGCATCTTCGTTACGCTTGCCGCTGTTACCCTGATCGATTTCGACGAGCCGGATCTGTCTCTGCTTGATCATTTTGACTGGTATGGCTTCGCGGCCATGGCCATCTTCCTCGGTTCTCTGGAATTCGTTCTTGAAGAAGGTTCGGGCGAAGACTGGTTCCAGAGCGGCGAGATCGTTTTCTTTTCCGCAATCACTGTACTGGGAGCTGCGATCTTCTTCTGGCGGGCGTTCACGGCGCGAGAACCCATTGTCGATCTGAGAGCCTTTGCCGACAAGAACTTCGCCATGGGCAGTCTTTTCAGCTTCATCATGGGGGTGGGGCTCTACGGCCTGACGTATCTTTATCCGGTCTATCTGAGCGGCGTTCGCGACTACACCTCGCTGCAGATTGGCGAGACCATGTTCGTGAGCGGTCTTGCCATGTTCCTTACAGCCCCGATTGCCGGGCGGCTGATGTCCGTGCTCGATCCGCGTGTGATGATGGCAATCGGCTTCTCCGGCTTTGCAATCGGCACCTACATGGTGACCGGTATTACGCACGACTGGGATTTCTGGGAGCTGCTGGTTCCGCAGATCCTGCGTGGCTGCTCGCTGATGCTGTGCATGGTACCGATCAACAATATCGCCCTTGGTATGTTGCCGCCGCAGATGATCAAGAACGCATCTGGCCTGTTCAACCTGACCCGGAACCTGGGAGGTGCCGTCGGACTTGCGGTGATCAACACGCTGCTGACCAATCGGCAGGATTTCCATTACGAACGTATTTCCGAAACGGTCAACTGGTCGCGACCCGTCGTCAATGAGACATTGACCAACATGACACATGCGTTTTCGGAACTGGGTCAGAATGCGGAAACAGCGGCCTTGAAGACGTTGTCCGGCATCGTCACCCGCGAAGCGTTCCTGCTTTCCTTCTCGGATATTTTCCTGATCCTGACAGGCTTGTTCCTCGCTCTTGTCGCCGCGCTCTATTTCGTGGAACGACCGAAACCGGCACCTGCCGGTGGTGGCGGTCATTGATTTCAAGATAGTGGATCATCCGGACGAGCACTGCCGTGTCGATCAGGCCTTTCTGTCCGGTCCGAAACGAATTCTTCGTTGCATCCGGCCGCCGCCAATTCGCGTATTGGCTGGTCTTGACGGTGGCGGATGATCGTCAAATGCGGCCTGTGCACTGACGTCACCCTTCGTTGCGGTTTGGCCTTGTGCAAGCCTGTCGGCCATCCATCGGGCAACCTGAGGTGTCGCGACACTGGTTCCGTCGAGAGATACCAGCGATCCGCAGCGTGATCCGGCACTCAATATGCCTCGCAGGACCGGAGTGTCGTCGCTGACCGCGGCTGCATCCGGACCGTTTCTCGTCGGACCGGTTGCATTGAATGCCGTTGTTACCGGGCCCGCGGCAGAATAGCCGGCCAGATCGTTGCGGGTTTCGACATATCCAGCAAGAACGGCGGGAAACTCGCCGCAGGCAAAGCCGCTTATGGTGCCGCTGCGCTTGACCAGGCAATCGGATCCGGGCGGATCGATCGGCAAGGGGGCACCAAAGCTGTCGAAACGCTGATAGTCGTCATTGTCGAAATAGGATTGACGTCCCAATGCCGGGAACCCGGGCAAGGTTTCGTCGCGCCGGATCCAGACCTGAACCCGATCGGTTTCGGTCAGGGCAACATTCTCGATTTCGATTTTCCAGACACCCGAAGGTGCCAAGTCATCCGTGACATCGTGATGAAAGGTCGGGTGAACGCCGACGACAATGCAACCGCGCCAGGTTGGCGCGTGGGGAGGTGTGTAGAGGATCCGGCCGAATTCCACGCTGTCTCCGGAATGGAGGATCGCAGTCTCTCCAGGCACTGTTGAAACCGGCGTACTCCTCGGTCCCACGGGAGGCGTAACGCGCACTCTCACAAGGTTGTCGGGGTTCTCCTTCGGCGGCATCCAGATTTCGACGTAGCTCGCGCTGCGGTCGTCAGGTTGAATGCGCCAGTCGAGGCTTGCGGGCCTGACGTTACCCGTATCCTCATCCGTAAAGGTAATCTCCGCGTGGGTGCGCGCCAGATTGCCGTTCCCGGCAGGAAGAGCCACCTGGATTTCACGCTGGTTGGTCGAGTGAAGCTCGTGATCGATCTTCGCTTCGATCAGACCGGTACCATCGTGCGGTCCTGCAAAATTCCCGAAACTGAAATTGACCACCAGCGGGATCCGCTTGCCGTGATCGGTCTCGAGCCGGTAGCGTTCCGCGTGTATCTTGATGAAGTCGATCGCGCGTCCGAGAGCTGGCAGGATCTGCGCTCCGCTGACATCCATGGTGAGATCGGTTGGGAGCTGCACGCAGATGATGGGGCGCGTGTTGTCCTTCGTGCCGGGTTGGTAACCGGCGGCAAGTCCCATCACATGGGTGCCGTGGGACACTCGCATGGCGGCCGGCTTGAGGCCGGGCCAGCTGTAGTCGATCAATCCGCACTGACTGTAGAAGCGGTTCTCATCGAGGAGCCCGCTGGCCGTGTTCGCGGCAAGCAACCCGTCGATTTCGCTCCTGGCAAGGGCGTGCCCCTGCGGGACGACTAGGGAGCCGGTCCGCGGTTTGGCGTCCATGATCCAGGCAAAGGAAACGCGTGACGCATTTGGGTCGGTTTTCCGGAAAAGTTCATGGCCGAACGCGATGCCGTTGTCGATGACAGCGATAACAACGGAACCATCCTCGACAAATATTTCCGGCAGATTGCCGGGCATGATCTGCGTGCTCGTGTCGAGCTGTCCAACCGGAACGACAGTCCCAAGGATGATGCGTTTTATGCCGAGTTGTCCCGCGTTCCTCGTCGCTTCCTGCAAGAAGATGTCTTTTGCGTAGAGTGAGGGATACAGGATCGCTTCTTTGGCCGCCCGCTCTTGCGCGGTATAGAAATTCGGGATGAGGACTGCGTCCTCAAGCCCGTTGCCACCGCCGATATCCTTGGCCCTGGCGATCAGATCATCGAGTGAGATGTCATCGAGCTCGACGAGGATGTCCCACCAAGTGTCTTCTTCTCCGGATCCGAACTTTGCTGCAACAGCCAGCCGCCAGTTCGTGACCGGATCGATTGAAAATTCATCAAGGGTTCCGTTGGTATCCGACATGACTTGACCTCCGGTTCGACTTTGCTATGCGATCACGAGCCGTCGTCTTCCAAAGGCGAGGCACCATCACCACCATCCTCGAGTGTTCCGCCACCGCTGCTGCCACCGGCACAGGGTTCCCTCAGGTCCAGCCATTCCTGCTTTGCGCGGTTCCACAGCCAGGCCAGCGGCCTGGATTGAATGGTCGTACCGGTGAGGGACGTTGTGGTTTCGTCGGCCCAGGCTCCCGGGTCCTTCTGCGTGTGGGTTGCCGGATCATAGAGCTGTGTCCAGTCGAAATCCCGGCTGTCAGGATACTGGTCGCCGTGGAAAGCCCATCCCTTGATTTCATTGGAACCCTGGCACCGACCCGCGAAATAGGCGCCGAGTGTAAGTCCGAGAATTGCGCCGGCCTCGCTGTCGACCGGAAAATGTACACCTGCGACGGTGCGGTTTACTGCAATGCGCGAGGCCTGACGCATGAACATCTTGCCCCAGATCGTGTCGTCGTAAGGCACGACACCGGCATCCCTCAGGAGGAGCCAAAGGACCCGGGCCAGCGTGAAGGCTTCCGTCGAATGACCGCTTGGCAGGGTGCCATGCGTGGGCGTCAGGATCATCGGCTGGATCTGCGGGGAGAATTCTATCGGACGCTTGCAGGCCAGGGCATACTTGATCCGCATCTCCACCAGGTTGGCGAGACCCTGCGCAGTTGCCAACAGCTCGATCGTATATGGTGTTCGAGCCGGTGCGATGAATGCGATTGACCGCAGAAATTCAACAGGTGTGCTGAGTTGGGCGATAATTTCAGCCGCACGATCCTGCCGCAGGTCTGCATAATTTGCTACAAGATCGAGCTGCTTCTTGAAGATCGCCAGGGTTGGGCGAGACATCCTGGCGAGCATGGCATAAGCCGCGAGTGGCGTATCGGTCCCGTCAGGGTTGCTGGTCACGTTCAGGTGCCATACCTGAGCCGTTCCGGAGCACGTTCCCTCAAACTTGAAGGTGAAGCCGAGCCTCGATACCAGTTCAAGTGTGTAAATGCTTTGCCGGACTTCCGGAGAGAGGCGGCCTAGAAAAGCATCGTATTCCGGGCAGTTCTCCTGGATGGCCGCCGTAACAGTCTGCCAGGTTCCGGCAATGCCATCGTGATTGGTGATCAGCGCGTTCACGATCAGCGGTGAATCGAAGGAAGGGGCGCCGCCAAACCCGCCAAAACCGCCAAATCCCCCGAAACCCCCAAACCCTCCGAA
>NZ_JAAZTM010000002.1:0-389142 GCF_012395805.1 Labrenzia sp. 5N
GGGATCGCAATTGGAAAGTTCTAGCTCAGAACGAACCGAATTCAGGGATGCACGTCACCGCATGAGGCGAAAAATCAACCGAAAGACTCCGAATTGAAACCGAGAAAGAACGGACTTCAGGTTAAAACCCGCCCTAACGTTCTAGGCCTTAATCTTAGCCACTGAACAGGTCGCGCTTGATGATTGCAGCGCGATCGGACGCGAAGTCACAATTGAATTTTACAAATGACCTAGATGTACTGATAAAAATACAACTTAAAATTCTCGCGCCATTTTGCAGATCACAACTTTTTTCTCTCTCCGACGCCATCAAAAAACTTCTTAGGGGAAGTCTCTTTGGAGAAATTTCATGAAGAAAGTAGTGGGGTCGTGCCTTGCGCCTTTAAGTAAAAATATAAAATATTTTAGCATCTCTTTATTGTTTTTTGCATATCTTGCGGAAAGCAGTTCCATATCGAACCGTCTCTGGTTAACAAACTTGCTACCATAGCGGTCGAAAATGAATTTGTGTTTTTCAAAAATATACTCATTGCAGTTTCTTATTTCAGAAGCGTTCCTACCGATATCAGACTTATGATAAACGCAGAGCGCATCATCTGTATCAGCTAATCTTATGCACCCTTGCTTATAGATAAATCTAATAAAATAATCCAAATCCTGCAATCGTGGCAGGTTTTCGTCAAAATAACCGACATTTCTAAATGTTTCTGCGGAAGAAAAAATCGTCCACAAATATGCTCTAAGGTGGTTACCTGATAACAATTCTCTAATTTGATCTGCGCCAGTTGATTGAAATCTTTTTCTTTTCTTCTTTCCTACCCACTGCCAGTCGTAGTTACAAGTAATCCAGACATTTTTGCCAGGAGTATTATTAGTCCACTTCAAATAGCTTTGGTGTTGCTCTGTCAATTTTTTACTATACCATTCATCACCACTATCTATCCAAGCTACAAACTCACTATCGATTAGATCTAAAAGAACGTTTCTTGTATAAGGGCGACCTCTATTTACATTATTTCGAACTAATTCCACTTCGAATTTGCTTCCCTCAACTATTTGGCGAACGATTCTATAATTTTCGTCAGATGAACCGTCATCAGCTATCACCAGCCTAATATTTCCCGACCAATTTTGACCAAGTATAGAGTTATATGTTAACGAAAACCCTTCTGGATCGTTGTAGTACGGAATTAATACGTCTACTTTCGGTCTATTTTTCGACATTAATCTTCTCAATCAGCTCTATCCAAGCGAACACGAAACGTTCCATGCTATATTTCTTCCGAATTTTAAGAGCGTTTTGCGAAAGCCTTTGTCTTTCATCTTCATTTTCAATTAGGTAGTTAATTGCGTTAGCAAGACCTCTAGCCCCTTCTTTCCTATCTACTAACTTTCCATTTGAATCGTCTACAAATTGATTTACTCCTTCACAATCTGAATAGCAGACAACCGGCAATCCAACTGCTAAACCTTCGGCAGGAGCTAACCCAAACCCTTCGAAATGAGCCGGATGACAAAATATGGAAGAAGAAATGAGAGCGTCGCCTATTTGATGGGTATGCCCCCTTATGTGACAAACAGTTTCAATACGAAGATTTCTGATTAGTTTTTCAAGCCTGCTTTTTTCTGGACCGATGCCAAAAATATCTAGTTCCCAGTCAGGGTGTTTATCATATACTTCTTTCCATGCGACTATCAGTTCCTCATAATTTTTTACTGACGCAAGCCTTCCAACGCCGATTACTCTTTTCTCCCGTTGTGTGGGTATTTTTTTTCCCACAATGGTCGAAGAAATATAGTTAGGAATTGAAACTGTTTTTTTCCTAATCTCTTTTGGAAACCAATCAGCAAACTTTTCGAATAGGACATGGTTCGCTGCTGAGTACTTCAAAGCTTCCAAACGCAATCTCTTGTCTACTGGATTTTGATCCCATCGACCGTCTGACGCATAGTCTTCTATCGGAACGTTGTGATTTGTAGGTATAACTTTCACTCCACTCCGATTTCCAGCTAGTAGAGTAGGTGTGTTAGCTGGAGGAAGAAAGCTGATCGCCACGTCGGGGTTGATAGATTTCATTACACTTGTAAGTTGATCTACAAACATTTTGTTTCTTAAACGCCATCTTATTCTATTTCTTATTTCATTAGGGAAAATTATATATTTAGCATTGGAAACAAAATTTACGACACGGTGACCTAAGGATTTGTAGATTGGAGCTAAATTTATTACATTAACACGCTTATCAATGGGATAGAATATAGGAACATCTTTGTAGTCAAAATGTACACACGTCACGTCATAATCTCTACTGGCGAACTGTGATGCTAGTTCGCAGTATATTCTTTCTGCTCCACCGCTTCTTCCGCCAATCAATCTTATGACCATGAGTATTTTTTTCTTTTGTGACATCTTTACCTTCTTCGTAACTTCGCTCGATAACAATTGTTAATTACGTTAAATAGTGGACCTGATAGATGACATTTAAGTTGCTATCGTCGGCAGTGAAGAATTTTGATAAAAATCCTTTCGCTTTTTAAGCTTCAATTTTAATATCTGATTTTGTGTTCGTTTTAACGAACGTCGGAGTTTCTGTCGAAAGTGACTTGTAACCAAATGTTTGAAATTGCCTATCTGAAGAATGCAGCAACGGATCGTTTGATTTTGCCTTAGCATTCTTTCCAAACTGCTTTGCATAGTGTTTATGAAACCAATCCAGTCCTCTTTAAGCATTTGAAATGGAAGGTTACATCCTCCGGTGGTTTCTCTTTTACGAAATCACCGGTGTGTTGCCCATCTTAAAGCATAAAGCGTGGTGAAACGTGCTGTTCCTCTGTCCCTGCTAGGTACATTCAAGAGTTCCGCAAGAATTTTCTAGTATGTCCTGAAGACTTAGTAGTCCGAGATATCGCCACCTCCCCTTCCTCTTAGAACTGCCCATAGCGTACCCGTATGATCTGGGCAAGACAGCCATATACCTAATACGACTTTCTTATCGATTGCGCTAACTGCATGACCAGGGCCAAGCCCGCAAAGCTGTCGACCAACGCTGAACCTAGGTGTAGAACAGTAAGTAATTTTTTATTCATATGGAAGATCTGAGACTAGGTGATAGACTCATTAAATCTGATCCATATCCTTGCTGAAGTGAGTTTGGGTCCTACCATTACAATTGCCTGGGTCCTTCTGATGTTGGGTGGCTACGGCTCTGAAATGTTTGAACTCGTTGAAGAACCACTCCACCAGACTGTGCATCTTGTTGAGCTATTTGAAAATGACGGGCGACGGCGGTGTGGTGAGATAGGTGGGATATTGGGGAAAGTAACCTGAGTTCTGATTAGATCGCCGATGGCGTCGGCACCGAGTGCCCGGTCGGCGTGTATAAAGACGCTTTCGGAAAGGCAAGAAGAAAAGGAAGAAGTCGGCACAGCACTATGGCCGTGGGTTATAGTTCAGGCTTGATACGCTTTTCAGACCTCAGACGTTCACCACCGCATGGATTTTTTGCTGGTCGAGCCAACCTGGAACGGCCCATGCAATCGGATGCTCCTATTATCCCGTTGGAACCCATACTGACGACCGCGGATGAGATCGCGGACTAAATAAACTTTGCTCGTATGATGAACCCGTATTCGCTGAAAGCGTAAATTCTGGAAGGAAACATTCGACTCACGTCATTCATTCGCTATACCGCGCTTAAAAGAGTTATTCCGTATAACCTACTACAATTGGGATCTTTTAAATCGGGCACCTAAAAATTTGAGGACACCTCATCATGGGGCCATCGCTAACACATACAATACAGTCGCTGGAGCTATGACTGTGTTCATTGACGATCAAAGTGCATAACCTTTTTTGAAATTCTACCGGATGACCCCGGTTTTAACAGCGCTATATTCCCTGAGCGCGCGACCAGGTAGCTCCGCTTCAAAAAAGTCACAAAAACATGACGATAATAGAAAAGGAACTGGTAAGGTCCGACCTGTTAGCAACAGCCCCAGCAAATTGCGAGAACATCCATCCGCGCTAAACCTAACACGTCCCATACCTATGGAAAGACCGAACTATTCATAAGAACACTACAGGACTGGGCTTACAGCGCCTCTTCCAACCCTGAGAAATTTGCAATGTTGGTCTTCAACAATGGTCGAATCTTTCTATTTACAAACATTCTTGTGGCGGTTTTTATTTCAAATACTGAACATTATCTACAATCTCAGTTGGTAAGGATGTCTTGGAAATCGCCACTGCGAATAAAATACCTTCATCGGTTAATTGGTTAAGCATTCACCACGAAATTACCTCCCTTACATTTCAAATTCTCAACATTTTTTTTATTAATTGTTCATCTTCATATTCGTATTATTTGAATAATTTTAGAACTTTTTTTGAGAAAAATTTGCTGGAAAAACTTCCAAGCTTCTTAGTGCTCAACTCTGATAGCTTCGTCCGATTCCAATTTAATAATTCTTGATTTTTTGCGCGCTCTCTATCCAGTGTGTGTTCAATTATGCAACTTAGTAACATATCTCTCTCGGGAAAATGATCTGGAATATTTTCTATAAGCAGCGAACTATACTCCTTGGTCATTTCCAAATCCCGTCCCCTAGGCAGCGTTTTCCATCCCAGAAAGCACTCGAGAGATTTTCTCTCCTTTTCGTTAAGCTCCCTCGCTATTACCATTTCATGATAAGCTATTGTTGTTTCGAGAGATATTTTTTTCTGAAATTCTCTTTTATTCGCAGAAATTTGCCCATCGTGTACATGATAGTAAGTAACGGCTTCCGGTCGCGCGACCCCCTTTAACTGATGGATATGAAAATTTCTATGTATCCAATCACAATCAACGCCTGCTTGTATCGTCTTATCAAACTTTTCTAGAAATCGCTTATTTCTAAATGAGAATCCAGGGAATGGGCTTGGCATTCCAAAAAATCGCCTTACCGAAAAGTGAATGGGACTGTAAAAAATGGGACGAGCGCTTCGATATGCATTTTTGAAATCGAAGATATTAAACCCTATCGCATCACTATCAGGGTAATATTGAAATGCTTTGAGGTTCCACTCGATTCTCGTTGGTATAGAAATATCATCAACGTCCGCTATCGCAACAAATTCTGTGTCAACTTCATCTCTAGCGATGTTTAATGCTTCAGACCTACCGACTTTGTCCGTAGAAATAATCTTAAATCTATTGTCGTTTTTCACCTGATTTTTTAGCTTTGAAACCGAATTGTCTTCGGAGCCGTCATCAACGAATACGACTTGGAAATCCTGGAAAGTTTGCTTCAGGATAGATTGAACATATCGATCGATAAACTCCTCACCGTTAAAGCAAGTCGTCACGAATGTCATAGAACCTTCACGACTAAAAGGAACTGCACTAGAGGCAATCTGCTTTCTACACTTCAACGCTATCGAATTACCAACATTACTTTTTAAATTGTAGAATACTCTTTTGAATTCTGAATAGTATTCATGAAGACTTTCTATGTATTTTTCATTATTGCCCATTCTCAGCAATTTTCTTGCCAAAGCCGACCTATCGGCGGGTTCGACAAAATCATGATGTAGGATAGCATTGGGCGCATACAAAAATGCGTTAGGCCCATGCTTTTTGTACAAGCGATATGAGAGCTCGACTCCTTCGTGTCCAAAGAGAAGCGGATTAAACAATTCGGTTGATATGGACTTCCAATCCCAAACGGTAAAGCCCTCAATATCCATAAATCTCGCGATTATATTTTCACCTAAATCATAATGCTTGGGAACATGCGTTAAATTACTTAATGGAACGACTTTCCCTCGAACTGCAATCGCGGAATATGCTTCTTTAATTCTTATTAACTCCCTAACCTCACATGAATTAGTTAGGCCGTCATCATCTAGAAACAAGATATTCTCACAAGAACTATTAACTATAGCAAGGTTTCTTCCTACTGATGCACCGTAGTTGAAGCCTGCGATAATTCTTCTCACTCGAGGAAATATTTTCACGTCTAGTTCTGGAAAAACATCGTGATCAGCGTTAGATACCAAGCATAAAGAGAATTCTTCGGAACGAAACAGATCCGAAATATTTTTGATCAACTTACCAGTATCTAGATTTTTTCTATAAGACACTATGCAGACAGTATTTTTTACGCTTTTAAATCCAATTGTGTCGACGATTTTGCCAATCTGCTTATATCTTTTAGAAACACCTGTAATTGTTTGGCTCGCAACTTTAAAATTTCCAGCCTCAAAGAATTCTTGAGCCCGCTGGTATGTAGAAAAAATATCTTGAGCGTCAGCATTACTCACCGATTCATTCCTATGTTAGTCTGCTAGTTACTGACATAATAAAGGAAAAAAAACTGATTTATAGGACTAAAACACATCGCGAGAAGATTTCTTAAGCTTGTTCTATGTTGCGCTTTATTGAAATCTAGTGTAGCGCTTCCCTGTGGTCGCAGTTTGCATTCATTGAAATAATTTCTATGGCTACGCAAGTTACTTCATTCTAGTTTCTGAAAATAAAAGAAGTTCGTCATCTTACAGATGCATACTGATATATTAACCTATCCACCGATAGTTTATTGAAAAATTTTTGTGTTACATCAACCCAACAACAAAATTTAAATATGATAAAATAATTCCTATTCATTCTAGTATATCGCTTCTTCCAATTAAGCGGCGTCCATCCTTTGCATTAATCAGAACCATTCAAGGTGAGAGTATTATCAGAAACAGGAATGAACATATAATAAAAATAAAAAGCTGTTACCAAAACTTCCAAGGCCCTTGGCATAGTTCCCTTAAATCGAACAAAGGAACTATCTTTAGTTAGGCCAAAGCCAGAATAGAATGAATTGCCATAGCTATAAACTTTACAACCTGCCATTACTGCCTCAAAACCCATTTGGCTTGATACACAGTAAACTTTTTCGCACTCTTCCAATAGACACCAAGGATTTACTTGCTCGGCAACAATACATATATTTTTCTTATATTTTTGAAGTTCTGGATACTTTTTATAGATAAGATCTAATTTTTGCTCTGACAAGTATCCTTTCTTTTCTCCAGTTTTTACTTTAGGATGAATTTTTACGATTATTTCTCTATCTATATTATCTAGCACAGCGTCTCGAAACATTCTTTCAAAAGCTACTTCATCGCAAAGAGCGCCTATTACCGACGCATCACCGTAGGTCTGGTCAACGACAAGTACCCTATCGTGTTTGTCGTTTGACCTTAGTCCTAATTCATGTGAGTTCTTAATTGGTACGGCGTTATATTTCGTCAATCGTTCTGTTCTTAAGCGGTGTATTAGAATTTCCGCCTGGTGAAATCGTGAGTGTACATTTGCTACACGTCGTATGTACATTTCAAAATCGTTTGGCGATCTGGAATCGTAGTAAATTCCTGTGCGATCAACAATCATTGTATATGGAATTTCGGTTACCTTACCACAAGGATGGCCAAGTAACCCTTCTTCAAACGCTACATACGGTATCTTCTCGGTGTTAGCAAATTGTCGCGCAGGATCTGCTGTAGTTTTATGTCCCCAGCCGGCAATCAAGTCTAAGCGTTTTAAACTCCTCGAAAAAATGACTGCCTTGCCGCCGAACAATGTTTCTATAGCAGGCCTGACCTTCAGCATTCCAGTTGTTGCCAATCCAATTCGCAAAACTTGGTCCAATCACAATTTGAGGAAAAGTCACCAATATGTTTCAATAAAATATATATTCAATTTAAACTTCTTATTATGTTCTGTCTCGAACGTTATAGTACATCATTACAGCGACAGACCATGTCCCAGCAAGCAGGAGAAATGCCGCAAAGGAATAAAGCAACCGATGCGGATACTGTGCGTCTTCAGACAAAGTAGGTGGAATGAATGTTGCGAGATAGAGATGTTTACTATCCGCTTCTTGGCGTGCTGTTTCTAAACTCGCCAAGGATGTAAGAAAGAGTTGCTGCGCAAATTCTTCTTCCAATGCGAGTTCCGAATAATCCGCAAGACGGAAGGAAAGAGCTGTCCTGTTCGATCCTGACGAACCGGAAGGCGATGTGCCGGAGCCAAGGCGTTCCCGCGCACTTGAAAGCTGGCCTTCCAGGGCCTCGATTTGCTGGTTCAGGAGTCTGATGCGCGGCGAGTCCTCGTCCAGGTAACTCATCAGAGTCTTTTTTTCTGCTTCACGGCTTGCGCGCTGCTGATCCAGTCCGGCGATCATTTCAACAGCAAGCTTGGCATTTTCCTCCGGACTGACTTCTTGTGTCTCGTTCCTGTAGGCGAGCATTTGCTTGCGAATTGCTTTCAAACGCGCCTCGGCGCGCGCGACACCTTCTTCTGCGAAGCGCACTGTCTCTCGCCGGTTAGCTTCAGAAAGCTGGTTAACCAGCAGTTCACTTCGCTTAAGAATTGCTTTGGCGATCTCGACCGAATCCTCTGGGCGGAAGCTGCGCACCTCAACTTGAATGACCCCTGACGTTGCGTCAAAGCTTACATCAACCATAGCGTTCCAGTATTTTAAACGATCCTCGATAGGGAGATCATTTCCCATGCTGAAGATAAAATCTGAAGATTCGCGATTGAAGATCGTTTGCAAATCCAGATCTTTTGGAAGATCCTCCAGCACTGATTGACTTTGGAGATAGTCCGTAACGATGTAGCTATTTGAAGTGGTCGATTCCCCGCCAGCATTTCCCATTACCATACCGAGCACTTCTGTTGGTGCGACTGGGTTAGCACTTCGAACAGCAAATGCAGTCATGCTGTGATATTGATCACTTGCCCAAAAGAACATATACGTTGAAAAAACTGCTGCTGGAGCTGCAACGAACAACACAAAGCCTAGGATCATCATCCTATGGCGCATCTTTGTTGCAGATTTAGCAGCCGCTGCCGGCAAAGCCAGATCAAGCAGCTTCTGTGGGTCTAAACCAGATTTTTTTAATCTAGCGATTAGTTTGCCTTCTTTCGTCTTCCCTCTAGTGACGGCCACTCCTTTTTTTGACGGAAGACTAAATATCGTTCCCCCACTAATTTCCCCAGACTTTTCCCCAGGAATTTTTTCGACAGCAGACATATTGATCAGACCTTCAAGTATTTAGAAGCAGATTCATTACCTGCGCGCCATGTTTTCATTATGCATGTTAATAGCATCGTCAATGTCGGTAAAATAAGTCAAATTTCCATCTTCCAGAACAATACCAGTTGTACAATATTCTTTAAGTGATCCATCTGAGTGTGATACCATTATTATATCTGAGTTCTGAAGTTTTTCATCAAACACCCGCTTGCATTTCTTTTTGAAATTTGAATCTCCGACCGCGGTAATTTCATCGACCAAATAGTAATCGAAATCAATTCCCATGCTGACGCCAAATGCTAAGCGAGCCTTCATACCAGAAGAGTAACTTTTCACCGGCATGTAATAGGATTTTCCCAATTCTGCAAAATCTTCTACGTAGTTCACTAATTCTTCTGTATCGTGCCCATAAATGCGCGCAACAAAGCGTACATTCTGTTCTCCCGTTAAAGATCCATTGAAACTACCCTGAAATCCAAGGGGAAAAGAGACATTGGCAAGCCGGATGATTCTGCCGGAGGTTGGCTTAATTGTTCCAGCTATAAGTCTCAAAAGTGTGGATTTGCCGGCACCGTTGCGACCTAGCAAACCAATACTGTTGCCCCTAGGAACTGTAAACGATACATCTCTAGCAATGTAGCGCATCTCTCCCTTGAGCTTGAAGCGTTTGGTCAAGCGGTCCAGTCTAATCATTTCGGTTCCCGTAGTTGCGCATCGTATAGCCAAACCAGAAAAAACCCGAAAACAATCGAAAATACAGTTAACCCGACAACGTAGGGCATGTCGATATAAGACGCTCGGTATGTGGGGTAAAACCCCGTTCGAAACAGGCCGATAATATGAACCAATGGGTTCCACATGAGCCATTCTCTAAAAGGATGCGGTACTGTATCGGGTAGAAAAAATACTCCAGACACAATGAAAGCTGGTCGATTAATAATTCCCCAAACTTGCTGGTAGGTACTGCTTAAATGGAACCATACAATGTTCGCCGCACCAACCCCCGCACCAAGTGAAATTGCTATTAGGGAAGCCAAAAAAATCGGAGCCAAATTGATACTCTCAAACGGAACAAGGAGATAAAGTGCCCCGAAAAGAAGCGCATTGACAACGAAAAGAGTAGCTATTTGTAAACAAATTCGACCTATGATTGTATCGTATGGTCTAACCACTGGATAGTTCAATAGTGCTCTATTCGACTCGACCGCCGATCCAACTTGTTCAGACGTCGATCGGTACATATAAAAAGCAATATATCCCGTAGTGAAAAATAGCGTAAAATCTCGACCCAGTGGAGGAACATGGGCAACCGCTGAAAACACAGTGGTCAAGATTGCAATCGTCAAAACCGGATCCAAAACTGCCCACATGTAACCGCCAAATTTATTACCATAACGGGTAGTCATTTCACGGACGATCAACGCGAAAGTGATCGCGAATTGGCGTTTCAAGCCCTGGCGCAAAGGTTCAGAGTGCATATTGTCAATCTGCAGTTACTACTCTTCGCGGACACGTAGTCTAAGCGTCAACTGGTTGTCTTGATTAGACCTTTATTCAGACCATGTCCATCTTCTGACAGACTGTACCATAACGGAATTTCGCGCAGCAACATAGTGTCACGATGCCACAATGATTTCGAAGGCGGGATGAATTGAGCAAATTGGAATTGCGAATGCCTTCTGCCTGAGACTGCGACCAACTCCGATCGCGACCACAAAACCGATGAAACGCATAGCGTGCGGTCTGGGTATTTCGACCCGGTAGCAATGTCTTGAAGACAAGCTCCTGGCATCAACGCCAAATTTTCATTGAGCAATTCACCTTTCTCCAGATGGCACCTGCGAGCCGAAGGTTGGAGCCGCAACGGATGCAGGATCGAATGCCTTGAGAACAGCCAGTTTCCGCTTGCGTTTTCGTTTGTTCCCGCCTATCCCGCACAGCCATTTCACTTTTGCAGGATTGCCGTATTGGGAGTGCCCCTACGCACTCCTGCGTCGGTTTCGAATGAGCCAACGCCATTCAATTGCAAAACGGCACGGGTACAAAACGCTGCGACATAAAGGGACTTTGCCATGAAACAGACCATCGGACTTGATTTCGGCACCTCCAACACGGTCGCGGTTTCGGCGCAGGGTGTGGGCGCGACTGCGCCGATCAGCTTTGTTGATGGCAATGACAGTTTCACATCGCTTCCGACCGTCCTCAGTTTTCTCGACCGGGGGCCGGCCAAGGCGCTGAATGCGGAGGTCGGGCCCTGGGCAATCCGGCAGTTTCTGGAGAGCTTTGGCGATGTGCGGTTCATCCAGTCGCTGAAGACCTTTGCGGCGAGCCGCGTTTTCAAGGGGACCGGAGTTTTTGGGGTCCGGTTCGAGTTTGAAGATCTGATGGCGACGTTTCTGCAGCGGGCTTTCGAGCGGGCCGGGGCTGCGTTTGATCCCGCGGCAACCCGGCTCGTTGTTGGCCGGCCGGTGGAGTTTGCCGGCCACAATCCGGATGAAGACCTGGCGATGGAGCGGTATCGCAAGGCGTTTCAGAAGGTTGGTTTTGAAGACATCCTCTTTGTTATGGAACCTGTCGGGGCGGCCTTTTCCTACGCGCAATCGCTGGAACAGGATACGACCATCCTGGTTGCCGACCTTGGCGGCGGCACGACCGACTATTCGATCATGCGATTCGAGACCGAAGCCGGGCACCTGAAAGCGACGCCGCTTGGCCGAGGCGGGGTCGGCATTGCCGGTGACACGTTCGACTACCGCATCATCGACAATGTAGTTCTGCCGAAGCTCGGCAAGGGCACCGCCTACCAGAGCATGGGCAAGATCCTGGAGATCCCGCCCAACCTCTTTTCCAACTTCGCCCGCTGGCACATGCTGTCGATTTTCAAGACATCAGACGACTTCAAGGAAATGAAGAAGCTGCTGCGCTACTGCGTGGAACCGGAGAAGATCGAGCTTTTCATCGATCTGGTGGAAGAGGACCAGGGCTACCCGCTTTACAAATCCGTCTCGGAAACCAAGGCCCTCCTGTCGTCTGCAGACGAGGCGGAGCTGACCTTTGCTCCGCTCGGTTCGGACTTCAGGGCAACTGTGAAACGTGCGGACTTCGACGGCTGGATTGCGCCTGACCTGAAGAAGATGGACCTGGCGCTGGATGTCACGCTGGAAAAGGCCGGTTTGAGCGAAGCCGACATCGACCGGGTGTTCATGACCGGCGGCACCTCCTTCGTGCCTGCCGTGCGCCGCCAGTTTGCGGAACGCTTCGGCCAGGAGCGGATTTCCGGTGGCAACGAGCTGACGTCTGTTGCCAACGGCCTTGCCCTGATCGGGGCGCGCACGGACGCGGCCGATTGGGCGCTTGCCGCCTGAGTTCGCCTGCCCGGATCCGGCCGAACGAGCCTGACCGACGGAACTCAAAAGCTCAAACAGCCCTCCCCGTCAGAAACCCGGCGGCACCTGAAGCCAAAGTGATACGTCAACGGTGTCTCCGGCTGCGATCTTCTCTTTCTTGCGCACGGCCGATTTGACCGGCAACAGGAAGGAGCCGGACGCCTTGTCCGGCCAGATGGTGGTGCTCCATTCGGCCTCGCCGATCCGCGCCTTTACCTTGATCATGCCCCAGGTGCTGCCTTTACGGCTTCCTGTGAAAAACCGGATCTGATCGGCGCAGGCCGGCGGTAACGTCACGAAGGTCCAGCCGCCAGGACCGGCGGACAGCCATAGTTTGCCGGTAAAATCCAGCCGGTCGAGCATGAAGTTGCAGCCTCTGTCCTGCCAAGCCTGTGTCGTCTCGCTTCCGTCTGGCAGGACTGAGCGACGTCAGTCAATCAGATTGATATCCGCCATCAGGTCTCCTGCCGTTTCCTGAAGTGCGTCGCTCAGGCTCGCAGGGTCCAATCCACCTGGCAGGCGCAGGTCGGCAGATGCCTTGAACAGGGCCTCTCCCTGCATCGAGCCAGAGACGACTTCCGTTTCCAGATGCTCGATGCTGACACCCTTTTCGGAAAGAACGCGGGTGATATCCCGCAAGATGCCCGGGTGGTCCTGGGAGACGAGATCCAGATGAGCGGAAGCGCCTTCCGGCAGCTCTGCACCGGTCTGGTCGGAGCGCAGCGTGATATCGATGCCATCGGCGGAAAGAGCTTGCAGCTTTTCCACCAGTTCGTCCGCATGCAGCCCCTCGATCGCGATGCGCACGATGCCTGCAAATTCGCCGCCGAGACGGGCCATGGAGCTTTCGATCCAGTTGCCACCAGTGCCGGCGATGATTTCCGCCATCCGCTCGACCAGGCCTGGCCGGTCCTTTGCAATGACCGTGAAAACAAGATGAGTTTGCATGATGCCCCGCTTGCGCATTGGAACTCGACCATCCTACTAGACAGCCTCAACGTGCTGAAAACAAGACTGCAAAATCTCATCTCCAGCTGTGGCCGTTGCGGCAGACAACCGTCATAATGGCGAAATTGATCGGGTTTCCCTTCAGGCTTCCTTGCCGATCCGCATTCCGTTTCAATTCATACTGAAAATCAGGTTTCCCCATGAAGCAGACAGAACCCCGCCGCGTCGACAAATTCTGGCTCACGCTCATCGAACGACCGGCGGTTTTTCTGGTTCTGGTGCTTATCGGGCTTGGCATGTTGCCTGTTGCCGTGTGGATGGACCTGCGCGCCATTTCAGATGCCTCCCTGCGCTCGCAGGCGGTTGACCTGGACCAGGCCATCGGCAAGATCCGGACCTATTAAGCGCAAAACGTGATCGCCCGGGTTCAACAGGCGCCGGGCGACATCACCCCGACACACGAATATCACGAAACGCCAGGCGGCATTCCGATTCCCGCCACGCTCTCCATCGAACTTGGGGAAGTGATCGGCGGCAACGACCATAATCTGCAATACCGATTCGTGTCGGATCTGCCGTTCATGGAGCGCGGGTCACACAACCTGACACCTTTCGAGATCAAGGCGCTGAACGATTTCAGACAGAGCCGTGATCCTGCAGACCTGGAGATTGCCTACGAAGGATCGATCTTCGACCGAAAGATCCAGATCGCCTCCCCCGTCTTGATGGGCGAGGCCTGCGTTTCCTGCCACAACAGCCACCCGGAAAGTCCCAAGACCGACTGGAAGACGGGCGATGTGCGCGGCATTCAGGCGATCACCATCAGCCAACCCATTGCCGCAAACCTCTGGTCGTTCAAATACCTGCTGCTTTACTTCGGCTGTGCAGGGGCGATCGGTGCTGCGGTCACCGCCCTGCAATGGCACCAGGCAACGCGGTTTCACCGGATGAACGTCAATCTGGAGCACGCGAATTCGGAAATCGCGCATCTCAACAAGCAGCTGACGTCCGAAAACCTTCGACTGGGAGCGGAAATTGAAGTCGCAAGGCAGATCCAGATGATGGTGCTGCCGACCAAGGATGAGCTTGGCGGCATTCATGAACTGGAGATCGCGGCCTTCATGGAACCGGCGGACGAAGTTGGCGGCGACTATTACGACGTGCTGCAGTTGGACGACAAGGTGAAGATCGGCATTGGCGATGTGACCGGCCATGGCCTTGAAAGCGGTGTTCTGATGCTGATGGTTCAGTCCATCGCCGTCGCCCTGCAGGAACGCGGGCCGTCAGATCCGCGCCAGTTCCTGGTTGCACTCAACAGCGCCATCTGCCGCAACCTGAAGCGCACCCGGACCGACAAGCACCTGACGCTGTCCTTCCTCGATTTCGAACCGAACAAGGTAACCTTGTCGGGCCAGCACGAGGAACTGATCATTCTGCGCGACAACGGCCAATGCGACATCGTCGATACGGTCGATCTCGGCTTCCCCATCGGACTTGATGAAGACATCGAACCGTTCATCGAAACCAGGGAACTGGCTTTCGGCCCCGGAGATCTCATCATTCTTTATACGGATGGCGTGACCGAAGCGGAAAACCCGGACGGTGTGCTGTATGGTCTGGATCGCTTGGTCGCAAGTGCCCGCCGCCACGCTGCACCAAAGGCCGGGCGGGTGCTGGAAGGCATCCTGGCGGACCTCAAGGCCCATATCGACACACAAACGGTTCATGACGACATTACGCTGATGGTGATCCGGCACAAGTAAGCGGGCAGCATAGGCCGCAGCTTGCTGCCGCACACTGCGATCAAAATTTTGGAGGCGTGTCACCCCGGATAAGCGCAGCGCCAATCCGGGGTAACAGCAATGTTGAGGAGCAGAACAGTGGCCTCTTCAGTCGCCCTTTACGTCGTCATCCGATGGCCTTTCTCAGAACCGGCACGCGTTTGACAACAAGATAGTCCAGCGCCAGCACGCTCAATAGCGTGATGCCGACCAGCGGAAAGGCCAGGGAGACGGCCAGCATCAGGATCATCGCGCAGCGCCAATGCGGCAGGTCGTCCGGCGATTTCGGTGCAAAAACCCGAAGGGCGGAACCTTTGGGCCGTCGCAGCCACCACATGACAAGCCCGCTGACGCAAAGGAAAATCACCGACAGGCAGAATAAGGTGTTGAGCACCACGTTCCAGAGCCCCATGTCGCCTTCATGAAAGGCGATACCGATGGCCATGCCCTTGGCCGGCAGGGAATAATCCGCAAAACCGACATCAGCCAGGATCCGCCCGGTGTATTGATCGATATGCACCGTGCGGTCGACCATCGGGTTCTCTGAGTCGTTGCTCATGGAATCCTGGTTGATGGTCCAGACACCGGTTTCATTGCCGGGAAGGTTCACCCGGAACCGCCCTTCAAAGCCGATTTTCCGGCCGAACGCGGCAATACTGTCCAGATCAATAGGCGTTCCGGCAGCAATCGCGTCGGTGCCGGCATCAGAGCCGGACATCGGCATGCTTGTCTGTTCCAGCCCCCAGGGAACGTCCTTTATCGAGCCATGGTTCATCGAGGCGTGGGTGTCGTCGGACAGAGGCACGTTCGACCATTTTTCGGCTGGAAAGGTGCTCCAGGCCTGAACGAATTTCTCGCCCCAGACACCGGCCCAGGAGAGACCACTGACCAGGAAGACCAGCAGGATGAGAGAAACATAGGCGCCGATCATCTTGTGCAGGCTCTTCCAGAGCGCACGACCATTTGCGCGAAGATCCGGCACAAGAGCATTTCCACTGCCTGCCCGTGGCCACCACAGATAAAGACCGGTCACGATCAGCACGATGGCAAGGCCGGCTGCGATTTCGATCAGACGATCACCAAGATCGCCGACCAGCAGCGTCCCGTGAATGTCGTTCAGTAGGTCATACCAGCCGTCACGCCGGATCCAGCTCTCAACGACCGAGCCCGAATAAGGATCAACTGCCACCATGTAATTGGTGCCAGCGTCGTTGACGCGGAAGACATTGGCTCCGTCGGCGGTCTTGGCGCCGATCCATTCCACCAGGCTCGCGCCCTGCCCGCGCGTTGCCAGCGCAGCGCCGGCCTGCTGCGACAGCGCCACTGGTTCGCCGGCAATTGCAACCTTGATGTATTCCCCGTCGCGGCCATCAAGAACAGAAATAAACATCATCAAAAGGCCGGTGACGGCCAGCATGATCAGAAACGGCACAACATAAAGACCGGCGTAAAAGTGCCAACGCCAGGCAGCCAGGTAAAATCGGCTGGGGGTCGACGCATTTACAGCGTCCGAAGGGATGTTGCTCATGGGATCTCCACACCCGAGTGCGTCCGTGCGGCAAAAGCCGGACAGACCTCGGGTTCAAAACGAGTTCAGATAAGGTTCGGAAAGATCACGCGTTGAGCGGCGGTGCGCGGGCAAAGTTGCGGCCGCGCGGCGTGCTGGAAGCCCAGACCTTTGCAGGGAGAAAAACCGGTTGGCGGGAGATCTCTTCCTGCACGAAAAGGAAAGGCACCCTGTCAGGCGCAGCAAACGCACCGACACCGGCAAAGACGCAATGGCGGGAGGCCTTTTCCGCAGGGCTATCCTCGTCGGAACCCGGCGGAATTTCTGCACCGTTCGCATCCAGCGTAACAGTGCGAAGGCCCTCGGTGGTACACAGCGTGACGGTAAAACCGCCATCCGCGCGCACGTCCGGCATGTACCCCTTGGGCACAAGCGCCGTGACCAGAAACGGCAGCAGAAGCAGTAGCCTGGCTGCCGCCATAAGGTCCGGATGTTTTCGCCGGAAATTTTCCACGCCCCACTTACCCCGAATCGAGACAGGTTGATCACTAATCCAAAGGGATGACAAAGACAAACCGGTTCTTTTCGGGGAGCCGCAAGACGCAACGATTGCCGGTTTCAGACCATGGCTGCCTCGTGCCAATGGATGTCGCTTTCATGCTTGATCCGCTATGGCCACTCCCCTAAGGTGCGCCCACCTGACGGCGTCCCGTGGAGGGACTGAAAGCCATTCCGGATGAGGTTGACCCAAGCAGGGGACCAAGGCCGGAGCTGTCCAAGGCATCTGCAGATCAACCGGCTCCGCCGGCTTTTGCGCGTGTTTGCTTTCATTCTTCCCGACGCCTGTTGCCACGCTGCCGATCCGGCATCAGCCACTGGGGAGAGACATGATCAGACGGACCATCCTTGCAGGCCTTGCCGCCGCGCTGCCTACCTCCGCCTTTGCCCATGGGGGCCATCTTGGCGAACTCGCCGGTCATTCCCACTGGGTCGGGGTCGCAGCCCTTGCCGGTGCCGCGCTCGTCGCCGGCATCATCGCCCTCAAAGACAAGAAGCAGAAAAAAGCCGAAGACGCGCCTGAAGCCCGTCCGGAAGACGACGAGACTGCCGGAGAAGCTGCTCAATGAGCGAAAAACTCGGACTGATGATCTGCGGCCATGGCAGCCGCAACAAGGGTGCCGTAAAGCAATTTGCACAGCTGGCGAAAGGCCTGACGGCTCGCTTCCCCGATTGGCCGGTGGAATACGGATATCTGGAATTCGCCAACCCGGTCATTCATGACGGACTGAACAAGCTGCGCGAGGCCGGCTGCACCCGCGTTCTGGCCGTGCCGGGCATGCTGTTTGCCGCAGGTCACGCCAAGAACGACATTCCCTCGGTCCTGAACACCTATCAGGCCATGCATCCGGAGATGACGATCTCCTATGGCCGGGAACTGGCCGTCGACACACGCATGGTGAAAGCCGCCGCTGCCCGTGTTCAGGAAGCGATCGACGCTGCCGACAGCGATGTTCCGCTGCACGAGACCCTGCTGATGGTGGTCGGGCGCGGTGCTTCCGATCCGGACGCGAACTCCAACGTCTCCAAGATTACCCGCATGCTTTGGGAAGGCTTCGGTTTCGGCTGGGCGGAAACCTGCTACTCCGGCGTCACCTTCCCCCTGGTCGGCCCCGGTCTCGAACATGCGGCAAAGCTCGGCTACAAGCGCGTCATCGTGTTCCCCTATTTCCTGTTCACCGGCGTACTGGTCCAGCGGATCTATTCGACCACGGAAGAAGTTGCCGCCAAACATCCGGAAATCGAATTCCTGAAAGCCGGTTATCTGAACGACCACCCGCAGGTGATCGACACGATGGCCGATCGGGTGCAGGAGATCCTGCAGGGCGCAAATCTGATGAACTGCCAGATGTGCAAGTACCGCGAACAGGTCCTTGGCTTCGAAGCCGAAGTGGGTCTGGCCCAGGAAAGCCACCACCATCACGTGGAAGGCCTCGGCGCGGAAGCAGAATGCAAGCTGTGTGACGAGATCTGCACCGGAGCCTGCGAAAAGCAGGTGCAGGCGGGTGGTCATCATCACCACGACCATGGTCATCATCATCACGATCACTCCCATGACCATGGGCATGATCACGCGCATCATCATGGCCACTCTCATGATCATTCGCACGAGCATGGGCATAGCCACGGGCACGGGCACGGGCACGGGCATGATCACGATCATCACCACCACCCCTACCCGCACGCAGACCATCCGCACGGCCCCCGGTCGTTGAACCGCGGAGACTGAGGCTGCCGTGAGCACCGAAACCATGCCGTCCTACGACTATGAAAAGGACCCGGCGGCGATTTACCGCCAATCCTTTTCAATCGTGCGGTCGGAAGCAGAACTGTCTCATCTACCCGACGGGCTGAAACCGGTCGCGGTGCGTCTGATCCACGCCTGCGGCATGACAGACCTTCCGCAGGATCTTGCCTGGTCGGAGGATATCCTGTCTGCCGCGCAGGATGCCTTCGCGCGGGCCGCACCCGTCTTTTGCGATGTGGAGATGGTGGTGCATGGCGTCATTCGCTCCCGTCTTCCGACTGACTGCGACGTGGTTTGCACCTTGAATGACCCCGCGGTTCCGACCCTTGCCAAAGAGCTCGGCACGACCCGCTCGGCTGCCGCGGTGGAGCTCTGGCGCGACAGGCTGGAGGGAGCCATCGTTGCGGTTGGCAATGCGCCGACGGCTCTCTTCCATCTGCTTGAAATGATTGCCGCCGGCGGACCGAAACCGGCGCTGGTTCTGGGGTTCCCGGTCGGGTTTGTGGGCGCCGCGGAATCCAAGGAGGCTCTGATCTCCAATCCGTTCAAGGTACCCTTCCTGGCTGTTCGCGGCCGCAGGGGCGGATCGGCCATGGCTGCCGCCGCAGTCAACGCTCTTGCCGCCGGCCTGCCGGAGGAAACGTAAGATGGCCGGAGGTCCGCCGAAAGACGACGAGAAACCAACCGGATTGAAATCCGTCGGCGGCAAAAAGCCTCTGCGGTCACGCGGTTTCCTGTCCCAGCCGGGAGGTTCGGTCAAGACGCCTGCGGACGGCAGTGGTGACCAGCCGGTCCATCACCGGTCACGGGGTGCCCGGCAGGTATCGCCAAGCAGTAGCGGCACGCCACAGGACCTGTCGGTAAAACCGGTGATCAAACCTTATCGTCTGGAGGACAAATGACTTCCTCGACAGACAAGCGCCCGTGGTTGACGCTGGTTGGCCTGGGCGAGGACGGTGTTCTGGCTCCGGGTGGTGCAGAAGCCCTGGCAGGTGCAGATATCGTTTATGGCGGCACCCGACACCTGGAGCTGACGGGCGGGATCACTGCCGAGAAACGGACATGGCCCAGCCCGTTTGCAACCGTCTTCGAAGATCTGGCAGCGCTCAGGCAGAAGCGCGTCGCGGTGTTGGCGACAGGAGATCCCATGTGGTTCGGCATCGGCTCGTCCTTGCTGAAGCATTTCCCTGCGCACGAGCTGATGGTGCTGCCCTCGCCGTCCGCGTTCCAGCTGGCTGCCGCACGAATGGGGTGGGCCTTGCAGGAAACCGACTGCCTGTCGGTTCATGGTCGACCAGTCGATCTGTTGCGGGCATCGCTTTACCCGGGCGCCCGGATCCTGTGTCTAACCAGCAATGCGGAAACTCCCCGCCAGGTGGCTGACCTCCTGGCCGACGAAGGCTATGGGCGCAGCCGGATGACGGTTCTGGAGCATCTCGGCGGCACCAGGGAAAGGTGCGTCGCAGGTACCGCGGAAGACTGGTCGACCGAGGTTGCCGATTTTCACACACTTGCTCTGGATGTGATTGCCGACCCCGGTGTGCGGTTCCGTGCGCGGATACCCGGCCTTGCCGATGATGCCTTTCGCCACGACGGCAAGATGACCAAGCAGGACATCCGCGCCATCACACTGGCGGAGTTGAAGCCTCACCCAGGCGCACTCTTGTGGGATGTCGGTGCAGGCTGCGGTTCGATTGCCATCGAATGGTTGCGGGCAGCCGACCGAACCCGGGCCATCGGCCTGGAGCCGCATGTGGAACGGCGGCAAATGGCGGCTGAAAACGCTGTCGCGCTCGGCGTCCCACATCTGGAACTGTCGGACGCGACCGCTCCGGAAGGCCTCCACGATCTGCCACAGCCGGACGCGATCTTCATTGGCGGCGGCCTGACAGCCTCCGGTGTGATCAAGGCCTGTCTTGCAGCGCTAGGTCCCGGGGGACGGCTTGTCGCCAATGCAGTGACCCTGGAGAGCGAGGCAATACTCCTCTCCGCCTATCAGTCTCATGGAGGCACTTTGAAGAAAGTTTCCGTTCACCGGGCAAGCGCCGTCGGCGGCTTGACCGGATGGCGTCCCCTGATGCCCGTGACGCAGTGGAGCCTGACGAAATCATGACGGGCACACTCTATGGCATAGGTCTTGGCCCGGGCGATCCGGAGCTGATGACCCTGAAGGCGCACAGGCTGATCGCAAGCGCACGGGTAATTGCCTACCCCGCGCCCGATTCCGGTGAAAGCTTTGCCCGGTCAATCGCCTCTGATGTGATCCCTGTCGGCGTGCGGGAAATCCCGATTGTCGTACCGATGCGGGTCGACAGGTTCCCGGCACAGGAGATCTACGACAAGGCCGCCGAAGAGATAGCTGCCGTTTTGGCAAACGGTGAGGATGTCGTGACCTTGTGTGAAGGAGATCCATTCTTCTTCGGTTCTTTCATGTATCTGTTCGAGCGCCTGTCCGACCGTTTCACGATAGAAATCGTGCCCGGGGTCACCTCGCTGACAGCCTGCGCCGCTCAGTTGAGACGACCGCTGACGGCACGAAACGATGTACTAACCGTCATTCCAGGCCCGCTTCCGGACGCGGACATCCGCCGCAAGATCGAAGAAGCCCAGGCGGTTGCCATCATGAAGGTTGGCCGTCACCTGACACGGCTGAAGACCTTGCTTTCCGACATGGGGCTGCTGGAAAAGGCCGGCTACGTGGAACGTGCCAGCCTGCCGGAGCAGAAGGTTCATCGGCTCATCGACCTTGAGACCGACACCGCCCCCTATTTTTCCATGATCCTCATCTACAAGGGAGAAGAAGCGTGGACGCTTCCCCCATCCTACTCGTCCTGAACCAGGCCGGCCTCGCCGCTGCCGAAGTGATCGCCAGACGGTTTTCAACCGCCCGCATCCACGGGCTTGCGGGCCGTGTGCCGACAGCGGACACCCAGTTCAACGAGACGATCGACCATATCCGCCTGTTGTTTCAGGCCGGTCATCCGATCGTCGGCTTCTGCGCCAGCGGCATTCTGATCCGTGCGCTTGCACCGGTCCTGTCCGACAAGACAACCGAACCGCCGGTGATCGCCGTGTCGGAAGACGGCAAGAGTGTCGTTCCGCTGCTCGGTGGTCATCGCGGCGCCAACGAACTGGCCAAGCTTCTGGCCAGCGCTCTCGGTGGGCACGCGGCGATCACGACGGCTGGGGACACCAAGCTTGGTGTTGCGCTCGACGCCCCGCCCCGCGGCTGGCGTCTCGCCAATCCGGAAGATGCAAAACCGGTGATGGCCGAGCTGCTCTCCGGCGCTCCCGTTCGCCTGGAAGGCCGCGCCGACTGGCTGAAAGAGGCAAAGCTGCAGCAGGCAGACGATGCCGCCATCACGCTTTCGGCAACCGAACATCCGGAAGAAGCAAGCCCGACGCGTCTGGTCTACCACCCGCAGCGCTATGCTGTTGGCGTCGGCTGCGCGCGCGGGTGCGATGCGGCCGAACTGATCGAACTGGTCGAGACCGAACTGGCGGGAGCCAACATTGCCAAGGGCGCTGTTGCCTGCATCGCGACCATCGACCTCAAGGCAGATGAGGCCGCTGTCAATGCTCTCGCTGCGCATCTGGATGTGCCGCTTCGGGTCTTTTCCGCAGAAGACCTGCAACGCGAGACCCCGCGTCTGAAAAACCCGTCGCCCGTCGTCTTCAAGGAAGTCGGCTGTTACGGAGTGTCTGAAGGGGCTGCCCTGGCCGCGTCCGGCGCCTTTGGAACGCTGAAGGTCGAAAAGCAGAAAACCGAAAACGCAACTTGCGCCATTGCACGGTCTCCGAAGTGGATTGACACCGACACGGTCGGTCGGGCTCGCGGACATCTGTCCGTTATCGGTATCGGTCCGGGCAAGGACGACTGGCGCACACCGGAGGCCACCAAGCTTCTGGCGGAAGCAACCGACGTTGTCGGCTACTCGCTTTATCTCGACATTGTCGACCAGCACATTACCGGCAAGACCCACCACAACTTCCCGCTTGGCGCGGAAGAGGATCGCGTCCGCTTTGCGCTGGAAGAAGCCGGCAAGGGCAAGAATGTCGCGCTGATTTCCTCCGGTGATGCCGGCATCTACGCCATGGGTTCGCTGGTCTATGAACTGTTGCACAGGAATGAGGAGTATGGCGGTGTGTCGGATGCCGCCAAGCGGGTCAGCGTCACAAACGCGCCGGGCATTTCAGCCCTTCAGGCCTGCTCGGCCCGTATCGGCGCGCCGCTTGGCCATGATTTCTGCGCGATCTCGCTGTCCGATCTCCTTACCCCGTGGGAGGTGATCGAAAGGCGCCTGAGGGCAGCAGCCGAGGGCGACTTCGTGATTGCCTTCTACAACCCGGTGTCCAAACGCCGCCGCACGCAGCTTGCAGCCGCAAAGGAAATCCTGCTGGAGCACCGCTCGGCAGCGACACCGGTCATTCTCGGCGTCAATCTTGGCCGGCCGGAGGAAACCATCCGCGTCACCAGTCTGCATGCGCTCAGCGTCGACGATGTCGACATGCTGACCACCGTGCTGGTCGGTTCGACCAACACCCGCACCGTCATGCGCGGTGACGGGAAACCTTTCGTCTATACACCGCGCGGTTATGCCAAGCGGATCGACGCACCAAAGCCGGTGGAAGCAGCACCAGTTGCCATTGAAGCCGCGCCTTCGTCCCTGATGGAAGACGTAACGACCGACATTTCCGACATTCTCGAAACGGATGACAAATCATGACCGTTCATTTCATTGGCGCCGGACCTGGCGATCCCGATCTCATCACCGTTCGCGGCCTGCAGCTCATCCAATCCTGCCCGGTCTGCCTTTTCGCGGGCTCGCTGGTACCTGAACAGATCGTTGCCGCCGCACCGGAAGGTGCACGCGTCATAGACACGGCCCCGATGACGCTTGACGAGATCATCGACGAGATCAAGGCTGCCCATGAAAAGGGCCAGAACGTTGCCCGGGTTCATTCCGGCGACCCTTCCATTTACGGTGCAACGGCGGAGCAGATGCGCCGTCTGGACGCACTCGGCATCGATTATGATGTAACACCGGGCGTGCCGGCCTTCGCGGCCGCGGCCGCTGCACTCAAGACCGAGCTGACCATCCCCGAAGTTGCCCAGACCATCATTGTCACCCGCACGGCAATGAAATCCTCGGCGATGCCGAACAACGAGGACCTGGACACGCTCGGCAAGAGCGGGGCGACCCTGGCAATTCACCTGTCGATCAGGAACCTGCGGGAAGTCGAACGTCAGTTGACGCCGCATTACGGTGCCGATTGCCCGGTGATCGTCGCCTACCGTGTCGGTTGGCCGGATGAGGCCTTCATTCACGGCACATTGTCGACCATTGCCGCAGAAGTGCGTGCCTCCAAGATCACCCGCACCGCGTTGATCTTCGTCGGCCATGCCTTGAAGCCCGCAGCTGACTTCCGCGACAGTGCCCTTTACGACGCCGACCACGTGCATGTGCTGCGCCCGAAGAAGAAGGCGAAAGCCTGAGGAACCGGCGGAACTAAACCACTTCGCGGCCTTCCTCTGTCTGTCATCATCGACAAGCGGGAGGTCGCGAAACGCTTCGCAGGTTAATCGAGCGAATATTTGCCTGTCCGAGAGCGCTCATTTGCATACCGCTCCCGCCCTCGCCTAATCTCAACAGGATTAAGACCGGCCAGGAGCAGCCCCATGACAGATGAAAACCCACTTCTGAAACAGGCGATTTCTCTCAGCGGTGATCCCGATGCCATTCGCAAGTTCTACGCGGACTGGGCGGAGACCTACGATGCCGACCTGCTTCAGACCATAGGGTATGTCGGTCCCAGGATTGCAGCGGAAGCACTGGTCAAACGCCTGCCCAAAACGGCGCTGGTTCTGGACGCAGGCTGTGGGACCGGCCTCGTCGGGAGCGAGCTTGTCAGTCGCAATTCAGCCCTGACCATTGACGGCATCGACCTGACGCCGGCAATGCTGGAGCTGTCGCGCAGTCGGGGGACCTACCGCAATCTTTCCCAGGCCGAAATGATGGGCCCGCTCTCGGACATTGACGACAACATTTATGACGGCATCGTCAGCGCGGGCGTCTTCACGAATGGCCATGTGGGGCCGGAAGGGATCGACGAACTGCTGCGCATCGCCAAACCGGGTGCTCCTATCGTCCTGACAGTACGCGATAGCGCCTGGGCGGCCGACGGCTTCAAGGCCAAGGTCGAGAAGCTGGAACAGGACGGCAAGACAAGGACGCTGGAGATCACCCATAATCCCTATCACACCAAGGAAGACGTCTATTGCGAGCTGGTCGTGCTTGAGGTGGTTTAGGCGCGAGCGATGACATGGGCAAAAGAGCCCATGACCGATCCAGCGCACAGCCCCATCTGCACCAGTTCGTTGCCTTCGGCATCTTCCGCTGAAAACAGCCGCTCCGCCCCGCCTTCCGACATTATGGAGGCATAGTGGAATTCGTGTGCGGATAGCGGCATTTGCCAGGGCAGGCCACGGAGTGGCATGACTTTTCGGTACCCGAGGTGACGCTTGCGGGTCTGAAACGAGGTCTCCAGCGGCAAAAGCCCCAGCATTTCGTGGCGTGTGCCATCGGCATCGATCATGCCCTTGCCGAGTGTCATGTAGCCACCACACTCGCCATAGATCAGCTTTCCGGTAGCTGCGGCCCGCAAAACCCCAGCCTTGAACCTGTCTGCCGCAGCCAGCTTTCCGGCATGTAGCTCCGGATAACCGCCGGGGAGAAAAATTGCATCGGCATCAGGTGACGGTGCTTCATTCGCGAGTGGCGAGAAAAACTCGAGCCTCGCGCCCTGCTTTCGCCAGAACTCCAGCAGATGCGGATAGGAAAAGGCAAAGGCAACGTCCCGGGCAATGGCAATGCACTGGCCAAGCGGCGCAGGCAGGTTTTCCCTGTTATCACCGGCAGGGCTCAGTGGTGCAGCCAATGTTTCCAGGCGGTTCAGGTCTACATTCCGGGTACACAGGTCGCTCGCCTTTTCCAGAAAGGCCTCCAGATCCGGATGCTCCCCCGCCTGGACAAGCCCCAGGTGGCGTTCGGGAAGGCCTAGTTCCTGAGCCCGCGGCAAGACACCCAGAACATCGATGGCGAGCGGTGCCAGCGCTGCGCGCAACATGGCTTCGTGGCGCGGGCTGCCAACCTTGTTGAGAATAACGCCTGCGAGATTGATATCCGGCCGGAAGCTTTGAAACCCATGAACAAGCGCTGCGACCGACTGGGCCTGTTTGCCGCAATCGACGACGAGAATCACAGGTAGATGCAGCGTTGCCGCCAGGTCGGCAGCCGAGCCCTTGCCGCTGGCAGCTCCGTCGAAAAGCCCCATGGCGCCTTCGACCACGAGAACGTCATGACTGTCGGCTTGACGGTGGGCAAGCATCTGCAGTGTCGCCGGGTCCATAGCCCAGGCGTCCAGGTTGATGCAGGACACACCACTGGCAGCTTCGTGGAATTTCGGATCGATGTAATCCGGGCCGGATTTGGCCGAAACGACCGAACGCCCGGCGGATTTCAGCGCCCGCAGCAAGGCAAGCGTCAGTGTGGTCTTGCCAGCACCTGACGATGGCGCCGCGATCAGAACACCCTTGGCGCCTGCCTTGGCAGTGTCAGCCGGCATCGGCAGAACGGGAGGATATGCGCAGGTCTAGCGGGTCACTGTCCAGCAACTTGCCCGACAGGGCGCCGAGCCAGTCGAGCCCCTTGCGCAGACGGACAACCTCACCGACACAAACAACTGCCGGAGGTTCGATCCCGGCAGCCTTCGCCTCTTCAGCGCAGCGGCCCAGCGTGGTTTCCAGAACGTCCTGGCCCGCAAGGGACGCATTGCACACGATACCCACAGGTTCATCCACAGATCGTCCACCGGCAATCAGTTTGCCGGCTATGACGTCCAGGTGCTTCATCGCCATATACATGACAATGACAGGCGAACCCTTGGCGATACCATCCCAGTTGATCGCGTCCGGGGTGAGGCCCGTCTGGTCATGACCTGTCAGGAAGGTGACTGCCTGATTGCAGTCCCGGTGGGTTGCAGGAATACCCGCATAGGCCAGACCACCGATACCGGCGGTGATGCCGGGAATGATGCGGAACGGCACACCGGCCTCGACAAGGCCGAGCGCTTCCTCGCCACCGCGGCCGAAGACGAAAGGATCGCCGCCCTTCAGGCGAAGCACCCTTTTGCCTTCGCGGGCGTAATCGATCAGCTTCAAGGTTATGTCGCGCTGTTTCGGGCTCGGTTTGCCGCCGCGCTTGCCCGCGTAGTCTGTCACGGCTCCCGGTTTGACCCAGGCAAGAATGCTCTGATCGACAAGGGCATCAAACACGACAACATCGGCCTGGCGCAGACCATTGAGCGCATGCAGGGTCAATAAGCCGGGGTCGCCCGGACCTGCACCGGCAAGCCAAACCCAGCCGGGTTCGAACACGGGTAACCCACCTGGCAGGTCTCCCGGCAAGCCTTCATGCGGTCTGTTGTTTTCGTCTTCTCCAGTCATGGTTCCTGTTTACCCGTGTGGCCCGGTAACGCCAAGCGCTTCGGCGATCAAAAACGATGCGAAAACGACATTTCATCGCGCACATAAACTAATATGCACAAAGCGGAATTTCATCGTCTATAGAAAGAGCATGTCGAAGGAAGAGCCAAAAGAGCTGCGGCGGGGCTGGACGACGGGAGCCTGTGCGACAGCAGCCACCAAGGCGGCGTATCAGGCCCTTTTGACCGGCGATTTCCCGGATCCGGTCGAAATCACCCTGCCCAAGGGTGGCACGGCGTCCTTTGCGCTGACCCGGCATACGCTTTCAGGAAAATCGGCTTCCGCCGCCATCGTCAAGGATGCGGGGGACGACCCCGACGTGACCCATGGCGCCTTGGTCAGTGCAACCGTCAACCTGTTGTCTCCTGGTTCTGGAGTAGTTTTCAGGGCCGGAGAAGGTGTCGGTACCGTCACAAGACCTGGCCTGCCAATCCCGCCGGGTGAACCTGCCATCAATCCGGTGCCGCGCCAGATGATGCGGACGGCAATCGATGAGGTTTCCCAACTGAATGGCGGGGCCGGCGATGTCGAGATAACGGTCTCGATCGAAGGAGGTGCAGAGCTCGCCCTCAAGACGATGAATCCCAGGCTTGGCATCCTGGGGGGCTTGTCCGTACTTGGCACGACCGGCATCGTCCGGCCGTTTTCCTGCGCTGCGTGGATTGCGTCCATTCATCGGGGCATCGATGTTGCGCGCGCAGTCGGGCTGTCACATGTGGTTGGCGCAACCGGCGCCAGTTCCGAAGACGCGGTCAAGGCCCGTTACGATCTGGATGAAACCGCCTTTCTCGACATGGGGGATTTCGCCGGCGGTTTGCTGAAGTACCTGCGCAGTCATCCGGTCGACCGGCTGACCCTCGCAGGCGGATTTGCGAAGTTCACCAAGCTGGCTCAAGGGGCGCTCGATCTGCATTCGGCCCGCAGCTCCGTCGACTTCGAATTCCTTCAGGATCTTCTGCGTCAGGAGAACGCTTCCGCTGATCTGATCGAACAGGCCGCCTCGGCCAATACGGCCAAGGAGGTGCTGGATGCCTCCCTGGTTGCCGGTATCGATCTCAGCGGCCCACTTGCGCGGCGAACGAAGGACGCCGTCCGCCAGATCCTGCGCGATGCGCCGGTGGATGTGGAAGTTCTGATCACCGATCGCCAGGGCAAGGTGCTGGGGGAAACAGGCTTTGACCGCTAAGGCAGATCATATCCTGTTGCTCGCCGGAACAAGCGAAGCCCGGCAATTGGCCAGAACGCTGGCGGAAACATTTCCGGAAAGTCGCCTGACCGCCTCTTTTGCCGGAGCGGTTCGCGATCTGCCTGATCTTGGCGTCCCGACACGCGTCGGCGGTTTTGGCGGCACCAAAGGTCTGTTTGCCTTCATGCGGCACGAAGGGATCACCGTCCTTGTCGATGCGACCCATCCCTTCGCTGCCCAGATGAGCCATAATGCGGCCGAGGCAGCCAAGATGCTCAAGGTACCGCTTGTGCGCCTGGAGCGGCCATGCTGGCAACCCGGTGAAGGCGACGCCTGGACAAATGTCCTGACGATGGACGATGCGGCCCAGGCCCTGCCTGACGGCGCGCGCGCCTTCCTGGCCATTGGCCGCAAGGAGATCGAGCGCTTTACCCATCGAAACGATATTTTCGGTCTTGTCCGGATGATCGAGCCGCCCAAAACACGATTACCTTCCGCATGGGAGCTGATCCTCTCCCGCCCCCCGGCATCTGCCGACGAGGAAGTTTCGCTGTTTCTGGAAAAGAACATCACTCATGTGGTGACGAAAAACAGTGGTGGCAGTCGTTCCTACGCCAAGATCGAGGCTGCGCGGACCTTGAAACTTCCCGTCATCATGATCGCCCGGCCAGATCTACCGGAGGCCGAAACTGCTCCAACGAATTCAGCGCTCGTTGACCGGTTACGGCAGACCCTTGCACGTGGGAGCTAGCGCGAAACGCCGGACCTGGAAAATCTGATTTTCATCAGGGCAAACAGAAAACGCGGTATGCCGATGACATAGCGGCGGAACAGGCGGCGAGGTTCCTGCAACAGGCGGAACAGCCACTCAAGGCCGGCTGCCTGGAATATCTTCGGTGCGCGGACAACGGCCCCCGACATGAAGTCGAACAGCGCCCCGACCCCGATCGCGACCGGAACAGCCAGCGCCGACCGGTTCTCAACGATGAAAGTCTCCTGCCTGGGGTTCCCCATGGCAACAAGCAAAAGGTCTGGTTTTGCCTCGTTGATCCCCTGGCACAAGCTGTCCAGTTCATCGCTTGCGAAATAGCCGTCCCGGTAGCCAACCACCTGGTGCTTCGGATAGGCAGTCTCGATATGCTCCTTGGCAAGGCGAACCTGTTCTTCCTTGGCGCCGAGCAGATAGATCCGCAGCGGAATGCCGATGTTCGCCAGGATCCGGGGAATGAGGTCAGTCCCGTTCAGATTTTCCGGAAACGGCTCTTCCCTGAGCAGCTTGCTGGCAAGGCTCATACCGATGCCGTCGTTCAGAAGCGTCATTTTCTGGAGTGTTGCAGCGTAGCGGGGATCATCCATCGCTGACAGGAGCGTATGGGCGTTGCAGATGGCAATATCGAGGTTCTGCCGCTTTTGAACGGCGGCCTCGACAAGCTGGATGGCATCCCGGGAGCGAAGACGCCCGATGGCAAACGGACCGATAGCGGTTGCTTCGATCCGGCACCCCAGCAGTTCACTCTCGAAATCTCTTGCCAGCATTCCGTTCCCAGTCTCCCCTTTACGTTCGTCCCGGTTACGACGGCGGCGAACGCATTAGAGCAATATCCGATCGGTCTCTAAGCAGTTGTAAACATAGCCGTTAGAAAGTTCGTAGTTACCGATATTTAATGGGCCTGACGGGCACGTTGAATCGGAGGGAAAATCAGTCGGCGGTTTCCAACGGTTCACGCCATCCCCGCTTCGGCACGTCACTACGCTCAAACCGCGCCCGCTCCTTGAGCGCCTTGGCAGGATTACCTGCATAAACAGTCCATGGAGCCAGGTCTTTCACCGTTACCGCACGTGCTCCCAGAACGGCACCCTCACCGACGCGAACCCCGGGGCCAACAAAGGCTTCAGCGGCAACCCAGCTATAGGCCTCCAAAACGATGGGTTTTGCGATCAGCAGGAACTTGTCGTCGTTGATGTCATGCGTTCCCGCGCAGATGTGCGCGCGCTTGGAGACGACACCGTACCGGCCGATCGTGACAGGGCCCATGTTGTAGATATCTGCGCCGTCTGCAATCGCGGCGAAATCCTCCAGGATCAGGTTGCCCGGATGCCATATCCTGGCGGATGGAGCCACATAGACACCCTCCCCCACTGTCGCTCCGAACTGTCGCAAAAGCCAACGGCGCCAACCATGCAACGGCTGCGTCCAGGAGGCCAGAAGGAACCAGACTATGCCCCAGAGGATACGGAACAGCCTGTTCTTCAGGCCGAAGCTTTGCGCACCGAGCGCCCTGGCGTCCCTTTCTTCGTCGATCTGGTTCGGCATTCATCGTCCTCCTGCGCAGTTTCCACCAGCAGGTTGTTCGTGAAACGTGTTCCCCGCCAACATGGGGACGCCGCTCAACCTTGGGGGCTGCCTGCCGGCAATGTGACGAACTGTCGTTTAAAGTTAGTTATTTTTGTCGATTGTACATTTCCGCTCTCTCGTGACGCTCCAGAATGAGGCCGTTGGTGACGCAAGGTGCGGCATTCACTCTTTATTGAAACGTAATGAGAGAAGTTTGCCCCGAAAATGACGATCAAACAGGCTGATGGAACGACCTGCGGCCTTGTTGCAATCAAAGACCGATGAGCGCGGCGCAACCGTTCTGCCGCTAATATTCGCTGCCGAGGGAAACAATGGACACAAGAGCAGAATTCGGTGAACCGGGTGCAGCAGCACCCCTCATCCTGCATCTGAGCGCCGACTACCCGAACCCGCAGCAATTCCATCGCAGAACCACCGCAATCGAGCGTCTCGTCACCGGCGTGGACTTTGGCAGGCACATCGTCGTGACGATGGACCGGACCAGCTTGCCCTGGCAGGCCAGCTTCAAGGATTGCGGTGAGATAAAAGGCGTGCGGCTATACTCCTACCGCTATTTCGGCCTGCCGATGGGTATAGGTCTCGCCTCGGCGATGCGACGTATCGCAAGACATGTGTTTAAGACGCTGAGGACCGAGCACGAGACGCCTGCCCTCGTTCACGCACATAAACTCTCGTTTGAAGGCATCGCGGGATTGTGGCTGGCGGAACGGTTTGGACCGGATACCCGGCTGTTCATTTCCGTTCGCGGTGAATCGGAACGCAAGATCCTGCTGTTCAAGCCGACGTACAGGAGCCTGATGCGCCGGATCGCGGCACGTGCAGAAAAGATCTATCATATCTCTGCCTGGTTCCGGGACACCTACCACAGGTATGTTCCAGCGCAGCCTGAGAAGGAAAGACTGCTGCCAAACATTGTTGGGAACTCCACCAGCAAAGTGCCGGTAAAGGATCCGATCCCCCGGTTCGTCAGCGTGTTCGATCTGGACATGCGCCGCCGGAAAGGCATGTCCGACCTGCTGCAGGGATTTGCCGTTTTCCAAAAAACACACCCGGACATCGGACTGGACCTGATCGGCCCCGGCAGTGCGGAGGCCGTGGAAGCGGCGAAAAAGGAAATTGCCGAACTGGGTCTCGGCGACAGCGTACGGATCCTTGGACCGATGAATAGCAAGGACCTGTTCGAGGTTCTGCCGCACTATCTTGCGATGGCATTGGTCAGCTACAACGAGACCTTCGGGATGGTCTACCTGGAAGCGCTGTTTGCCGGTTTGCCGATTATCTACGGCAAGGATACGGGTATCGACGGTTATCTTGACGACATCGATGTCGGCATCGGCGTGAAACCCGGTGATGTCGCCGGAATTGCGGCTGCTTTCAAAGAATTGGCGGAAAAATCAGCTCACTTTCGCAGACAGATAGTGGCAAGCGAGCAAATCTTGCACGACCGGTTCAACCCTGCAATGATCCTTGAAAGTTACCGTCAGGACCTGGAAGCTGTCTTGACCCCAGATCAACAACGGAGCCGAACGTGACCGCAAAAAAGTCGAAGCGCCTATGGTCCTGGCTGACCGCGCTTGCTTTTGGTCTGGCTTTCCTCGTTTTCGTTGGTGGTTTCCTGTATCTGGACGAACGTCAAAACGCCATCGCTGCCGGAACTGAGGCAGCGAAGGAGGAGACGATTTCGATCCCCATATTCAAACGGGGTATCAATGTTTCCAGACTTCAAAATTTTGCCTATCGGGATCCCGAACGGCCGGGAAAATATCTCTGGCCACCGTTCCGGGGCGAATTGTCCAAGGTCTCCGACGCCGAACTTGAACGCCTGCGCGCGCTGGGGTTCGACTTCATTCGCTTTCCGATCGACGCCGGCGTCTTTCTGGCCGCGACGGACAGCGAACGCCGCATCTTGCTGGATGATACGAAATCCATAACGGTTCGCTTACTGGACAGTGGCTTTACCGTGATGGTCGATCTGCATCCAGCTGCGTATCTCACGGAATGGGCACCTGTCGACATTTTGCGCGATGCACCCGATGGCCCGCGCTTTCAGGCCTACTCCGATCTTGTGGAAGAAGTCGCCAAGCGGATCCGCGATCTGCCGACGGACAAGGTCGCACTGGAACTGATGAACGAGCCGCAGGGCGTCTGTTTCGAAGAAGACAGCCAAGACTGGTCTGTCTCTCAAAAGCAGCTGTATGACAGGGCGCGCAGTGTTGCGCCAGACCTGCCGATTGTCCTTACCCCGGGCTGCTGGCGGTCCATGGAAGGCCTCGAGTACATGAGTCTCGACGGCTACGACGACAAGATCATCGTCGACTTCCATTTCTACGAGCCCTTCTATTTCACCCATCAATCCCTCCCCTGGGTATTGGACCCTCTCCGCTATATCGCAGGCCTCAGCTATCCCTGGACAGCGGGTGACGTGGAGACTGCCGAAGAGAGGACACGTCAGCATATCGCCGCCCTCAAGGCAGCCGATGTCGACGTTCCCGACTATGCCTTCGACAAGGCGATGGACGGTGTCAGGGACTACTATAAACGTGAAAGGCCCGACCGGAGTTTCATTGAAAGCCGCTTTGACACGATCTCGCAGTGGGCGGAAAAACATGACATTTCCCCGGACCAGATCGTGCTTGGCGAATTCAGTGCTATCCGTCCCCCGAAAGGACTTCCGGACGATGGAAGCAGGCTTGCCTGGATCAATGACGTCCGCACAGTGGTGGAGGAACGCGGCTTTGGCTGGGCGTTGTGGGACTACTATGAAGGCTTCGGTCTGATGACCGACAACGTCAAAAGAACCGTCGAGCCGGCTATGGTCGATGCTTTGGGGCTCAACGCAGACGCGCTATGAACCGCGCCATCCAGGCACGACAGTTGATGCGGAATTTGCAGTCGACTGTGCGAAATCGTGACTGATAGATTGAGCTGACGGCTGCGAATCATGCCTAGTGACTGACCTAGCGGTGAGGGCCGGCAGAAAGCTTCTGCAGCTGCAATTGATCTGGAGACTGGGATTTGACAGTTCACCCCGTTGAACAGTCCGGGCCACAGGCCGCCATGCACGGGCAAACGTTGCTGGACAGGATCTTCAACTGGATTCCGGTGCTGCTGCTCGCCTATCCGATGTTGATCAGCCCATTCTTTCTGGTGTCGTCCGGAGGTGAAGACACCGCGGCGAACATCAGCGCGTCAAAGTCCAACGCACTGAACCAGCTGTTCTGGATCTGCCTGTTCATGGTTCTGCTGGTATCGGCGGGGCGGCGCTTGCTCAACGCGTTTACGGTTCTGAAAAGTCCGCTTATCTGGATCCTGATGCTTTATCTGCTGCTCGCTGTCACGAGCGTGCTCTGGTCTCATGCACCCGGAATTGCGTTTCGCCGCGTGGTCTTGCAGATCATCATTGTGATGAGCCTTGTGATTTCGGTTTCTTTTACGGACGACGCCCGCTCACTGCTAAGCCGACTGATGCTGCTGATGAATACCGTTGTTCTGATGAATGCGGTTGCGGTCGTCCTGCTACCGCCGACACCTATCGGTCACGCAGGCATCTACACTCAGAAAAACAATCTGGGCGCGGTCATGGCTTTGGCCATGATGTTCAATATCTACGGGTTTCTGGTTTCGCGCGGTTTTCTGAAACGTTTCGGCATGCTGATCATTTCGGCACTGGCTTTTGGCCTGCTTGTTCTCAGTCAGTCGAAAACATCCCTCGGGCTTGCCGTCCTCATGCCGGTTATCGCCTATATTGCAGTCGGCATGGCGTTCCTCTTCCGTATCAATGCGGCATTGCTGCTGATTTTCGGAGCGGTTACCGGCGCCGTTCTTCTGTCCTTCCTCTCGCTCCTTACGCGGTTCGGGTTCTCGGACCTGTCTCTGTTCCTGTTCAACGACGAGACCTACACCGGCCGGACGTTCATCTGGGCGTTTGTCGTGGATGTGATTTCCAGAGCCCCGGTACTTGGCCAGGGCTATGCGTCTTTCTGGGCCACGGGGTCCGATTCAATTGCCTTCCGTGAGGCGCCGGGTTTCGTCATTTTGCTGATCCAGGCTCATAACGGTTATCTCGATGTCATGCTCGAACTCGGCATTGTCGGAATTTCGCTATTGTTCCTGGTTATCCTGACCGCTCTGTTTTCCGCAGCCCGGGTCGTTTCGCTGGACTACCGGATAGCCTTTCTCTGCTGTTCGTTGATCCTCTTCGTGACCTGTCACAACATGCTGGAAAGCGCCTGGTTTCGTTCTTTTTCCCTGAACTGGCTGATTTTCCTGCTTGCCGCACTACTGCCGCATGCAGTGGTTCGCACCTGGGACAATCGTTCGCAGAACTAATGCCGTCCTCTCTGGCCGCAGGCAAATGACAGCGGGCTTCGTGGTGTCGGAGCACCGTAGTCTTGCCGCAAATTAGCAGTTCACTAACCATAAGTGCTTACAAGCAATAAGACGCATGCCCGCGAGGACATAAGGTGACTTTTTGTGGACCCCAGACAGGTAGAAAACCCGGCTTACGATAAGGCGGCCCTTCAAGGCCGCGATGCCATTGCTCTGGACATCCTGTCCATTTTTCAGGTCTTGCGCCGCCGCATCTTCCTGATCGCGGCAATTGCATTTGTTTTTGCAGCGTTGACTGCCGCCTACTCCCTGACCATCACACCGATCTTCAGAGCCTCCTCGCAAGTCCTGTTCGACCCAACTGTCCGCCAGCCTTTCGATGACCCGAACCGCCCGAGCCGCACGGGACAAGGCTCGGAAGTGATCGACAGTCAGATGTCGGTCATCCATTCCGACACAGTGCTGCGACCCGTCGCCCGGGAAAACAACCTGGCTGAAGACCCTCACTTCGGCGAAGGCAAGCCGGGTCTGATGAGCCAGTTCAAGAGCCTGATCTTCGGGGCAACCAAGAAGGACGCGGCAACGCTTGAAGCGCAGGAGACCGCCGCGGTCGAAGCTCTTGCAGATGCAACCAGCGTCAAGCGCGTTGGTCAAACCTTCGTCATCAATATTGCCGCGGAATCTCCTTCACCGGTCCAGGCTGCCGTTCTGGCGAATTCGATCGCCGAAAGCTATCTGTCCGACCAGAAACGGCAAGTTGACCTGGCCTCGGACGAAGCCGCCGCCCAGATCGATGATCGGCTGGTGGATTTGCGGGAACGCCTGAGGCAAGCCGAAGAAGAAATCCAGAAATTCCGCGCGGCCAACAAGCTGCAGAACTCCGACGAGGGGTCGCTGCTGACGGGACAGGAACTGACCGGACTGAATTCCAGGCTCATCGATGCCCGTGCAGCACTGGCGGAAGCAACCGCCAAATACGATGAAATCCAGCGGGTTCTGCAAAGCGGTGTCGATGCGGAATCCATTGGAGATGTGGTCAATTCCCCCACGATCTCCTCACTTCGCCAGCAATATGCCACGGCTGCACGCACGGAAGCTCAGCTGATGGCCGATCTTCTGCCCTCACATCCGTCTGTCGTGCAGGCAAGATCCCAGCTGGAACGGTTACGCAATCTCATCCGGGACGAAATCAGGCGGATTGCGGAATCCACACGCATCGATGTCCAGGTCAATCAGGAACGGGTTTCCAGGCTCGAGCAGCAGCTCGATTCCACGCGAAATCTTTCCGACGTCGACCAGGCGGCTTCCATCAGGTTGCGTGAATTGGAAACGGAAGCACAGGCAACACGGCAGCTTTATGAGATAGCACTGAGCCGGGCCAAGGAAATTTCGCAGCTCGACCAGGTTGTTCTCCCCAATGCCCGCATCATTTCGCCTGCCATTCCACCGGAAAGCCCGGTCTACCCGAAACGGAAGATCATGGTGGTGCTGGCCGGAATCCTGGGTCTGCTGTTCGGCACCATAATCGCCGTTGGCGGCGAAGCCATTCGCATTGCCAAAAAACACCTGTTGCCGGAGTTCCTGCAGAACCCCGAACCTGCAATGGCCGTCGCCGGCCCTGCACAGTCGCTTGCTCCCGTAACCACGGTTGTCGACACCTCCCACAATGCACGCTCATCAGTGGGGCTGCCGGGAACGCGGACGAGAAGCAAACGCACTCCCTCCAGGCAGGTGCCCCAATCAGAACCCGGGCTGAAAGTTATCAGCCAGCTGCCCTGGCTGACGGAAACCGACGAAAACGGCAGTGTCCGTCCGCTCAGCTCCGACGCCATCTCTGCCGTACAAGATGCGATCGAGCAGTTTTATTCGGACGAAGCCGGACCTGGATGGTCTTTCGGACAAGGCGTTGACCAGACCATTGCATCCATCCAGAGCGCGCCTGCCCAAAACGGCACGCGGATCGTTTTTCTGACCTCTCCCGCCCTTGGCCATGGCCAGACCATTGCTGCCCTTGCCCTCGCTCTCGGGGCGGCTCAGCGCGGATTGCACGTGCTCCTCGCCGATGGTGAACCGAAACAGCGCATGCTCAGCCATGACCTGAGCATCGACGATATGGAAGACATTGGCGGAACGCTTCGCGAAAGGGTTGTCGACTACGACGAGCTGGATATTTCCTTTCTGTCGCTGGTCTCCGGATTGCCGAAGTACAAGCACCACCGGATGAACATCCGCGAAGCTTTCGATTTCGCAGACATTGCGCGTGACTACGATCTTGTAATCATCGATGGCGTTGCCCTGCCGCAACTTGTCGAAGACGATCCGCTCGCAGGCCTTTCGACGCAATTCCTGGTCACGGTTGCCGAGCGTGAAGAAGATCAGATCTCGATGCCGATCCTGTCGCGTGACCTGCTTACGATCGCAGAAGGTCGACCTTCCGGTCTCGTGCGAACGATGACCGGCACTCCCCCGCCATCACGCCGTAAATACGCGTGAACGGATCAGCTGAGGCATCACTTACAAGATCTTGAAGCGGAGACTTTCGCAACAAATTCGGTCAACAGGGCGAACATCTGTTGACGGGCGGCGATAGGTGTCAGGTTATGATCCGCATCCTGCAGGCCGTGTATCTCGATGTTCGGATAGGCTTTCAATCCATGCCGGTCGACGCCGAACCAGTTGTGTAACTCAAGAAGCCCCCGGTCGTTGTCGCTATAGACGAGAGACACTGGGACATCACGCTGCTCGAGTTTCTGAAAGCGACCGGTCAGGACCTTGAAGAGCCGGTAATGGCGTGACAGATTGCCAAGAACAGGTGCCAGGGTTCGGTCCACCTTCAACTTCACGGGCCGGGTTACCTTTTTCAGAGCGGAAACCAGATTGATTTCCCCTGACAGAACCCGTTTCAGGGTCTCTGCATCGACCGCCTTGCGTCCATAACTGGACAGCGTCTGTATCGGCTCACGGATAGCCTTGTCCACGTTTTCGTCCGGATCCCAGACCAGTTTGCGTGAGTTCACCAGAAAGGCCGCATTGACGCGGTCATCGTCTGCAGCCGCCAGAAGGGCGAGATAGGCACCGCTGCAACGGCCGAACAGGATGACGTTTTTCACCCCGGTCCGTTCCTTGACGAACCCGACGGCGGCTCTGACATCCTCCAGTTGCCTGTCAGAATAAAGAACCTGGGACGGCTGATCCGGCCAATAACAGCTCTCACCGATACCAGCCAGATCCGTGCGCAGGACCGCGCAGCCGCTTTCCGCAAGAGACCTGGCAAAGCCGACCGACATGCGTGCCCAGCCAATGGAATGGTCATATCCGGAATTGAGCATGATCACCGCTGTTTCCGCACGTTTGCCACGGGGGCTCGCGAGCACACCGAAGAACATTTTGTCGGGTCCGAAACGCAGCGCCTCCTCCTCGACATCCGGCAATGGCTCCGACACGGCAGAGATTTCGGCAAGAGCCGCAGTCTCCAATTGCCCTGCCGGGAAATTGGCCTTCACCCAGGCTACGATCCGATCCAGCGTTTGAACCGGGGGGACGGACAGGGTCGGGTCGGACACATAGTCGACGTACCCCTCAAACGACAGACTCTCGAACTGCAAACCGTTTTCGGCGTAGTGATCTGCAAGTTTCTGATCGCCCGGATGGTCGGCCCTTTGAACAAGCAATGTCTTCAATCCGGAGGGCAATTCCGTCTTGTAGAGATTGAGCGATTTGATTTCGTCGGCTGTTGCGGCCGAGAGCACGAAACCGCCAGCCATCAACCCGCCCTCGGGACCATCCGACGCACTGACCAGGAACGTCGGCTGCGTCAACGCAGTCCAGGCTGCGAGTTCCCGCAGATAAGCTCGTCCCTGGGCAACTGGCGCCAGTAGCACTTGTCCTGCAATCTCTCCGTCTGCTGCCAGGTTGCTTGCGAGACTTGCACCTATCCCCTGTCCGACCACGACAACCCGATCCGGGTTTGCCAATCTCTTGAGTTCGGAAAGGGCTGTTCGAACGGAAGCCTGCCATGCCGACTTGTCCTGAATATCCGCGCTGTCCCCGTGTGAATTCGCGGTTGCCGGATAGTCGAACCGCAGACATGGGTACCCGGATGCAGCGAATTTTTCGCCGAGCATCCTGTAGCTTTTCCGGGAACACAGCTCTTCATACCCCCAGGGGCTCAACAGCAGGATTGCTGTGCCTCCCGCAGCTTGATGAAAATAACCAGCAAGCCCATCGAACGAGATCGGCAAGGCCACAGCAGACGTTCCGGCAACAGGTGTAGCAGATGAGGTATCAAAACCTTGCCGGTTCATATCACGTGCGAGCTCCAGCTTCATGGCGGGTGAAAGGCGGTCCTTCCAAATTCCGGGGCATCTTGCGCCTTTTTTCTAAGCCATTGTTTAATAATGCTGCAGGAACTTCTGGTGCATTAAAAGATCGTCTCACATCCTGTTGATTGCTTCCAACTCTGCTTCGGAGCCCAGTCTGAATGGAAAAAGTTTCCGTCGCCATAGCGAGCATTGGCCGTGAAACCTTGCTCGATACGTTACGTTCCCTGGCGGCGGTGACCAAACCGGTCGGGATGGAGCTCAACGTGCTGGTGGCCGACGATTCCAAATCCGGTGCGGCGACCAAACTCGTTGCCGGTCATCCCATCAAGTCGCTGGACGTGACCTGTCTTGCCGTGGCGAGCGGTAATATCTCTTCAGCCCGCAACGCATTGCTCGATGCAGCTGATGGCGACTGGCTGATATTTGTCGATGACGACGAATGGGTGGAGAGAGATTGGCTGGAAAAACTCTTCGCCTGCCAGAAAGACTTCAACGCAGACGTCGTGATCGGCCCGGTAAAACCACGCTATCCGGACAATACGCCCGAGTGGATGCGGCGTGCGAACCCGCTTTACACCGACTGGGGGCACCGGGGAAAACGGCTTTACACCGGCCGGGGCGGCAACACGCTGGTGCGGGTTGGTTTTGTTCGTGCGCTGGAACTGAGGTTTGATGAAGCCTATGGCCGGACAGGCGGCGAAGACACCATCTTCTTTGCTCAAGCAGCCGAACGCGGGGCACGTATCTTTGCCACGGACGAAGCGATTGCGCACGAACATGTTCCCCAAGACCGATTGTCGTCGAAGTTCATTCTCAGCCGCGCGACACGGTCAGGCCAATCCTATGGCCAGATGCGCCTCGCCCGGCATCCAGACCCTTTCTGGCACGTTTTTTTCGCATTTGGAGCACTGGCAAAATGTGCCATTGCCGGTGTTTTAGCGCTCGCATTCCGGCTTCTCGACAGGGGACGTTCTTTCCGGATGCGGCAAAAACTTGCGCTCAATACAGGCAAGCTGCGCGCTGTATTCAACCTGCCCCTTGCAGAGCTCTATAGAAAACCGGATTGAACCAGTTGGCGCCTACGCCTCGGACATGCCTTCAAATGCGGAATTTCGCGCGCCGTGCGAAGGCATAGAGGGAGCTTTTCAGGCGCTTCTTGGCCGAAAACATCGGCGGGATGTCACGATCAGGGTCGAAGCCATTTGCAGGCGAAAAGCGCGGACAGAACCATGCCGTCTGATAGGCAAGTCCTGGTGTGCTTGTGAAGACCCGTCGATACCCGGCTTCCTTGAGACGATGCAAAACGTTCGCGTCCAGAGCACCGAACGGGATCGCCGCTTCTGTGACAGCAGCCCCTACCGCATCCTCGATTTTCTTTCGTGCGTCGTAAAGTTCCCGTTGAAAGCCGGCAGCATCCAGCTTGCGCCAGTCGACATGGTCGTGGCCGTGGCTGCCGATGACCGATCCCGACGAAACAATCTCCCGCATCTGTTCGGCGGTCAGATAGCCCTTTGCCCCGATACGTGCAGCCAGAACGAAAAAACGACCTGGCCGATCCGCCTCCACAAGGGCTGGCAACCCAACCTCGTAATCAGAAAGGTTGCCGTCATCAAAGGTGATTTCCAGCTTCACTCCGTGTTTCTGTTCAAGTGCAGGAAGGCGTTGAATTGTGCGCTGGTAAGTCTCTATCGGGACGAAGTAATGGCTCTCTTCCGGCGAAACAGGCACCGCTGGTACACCAATACCGTGGAAAGTGAGAACCTGCGTTTTTGCCAGCATTTTTTCTCCGCCTTTTCGAACAGGACGCCAGATCCTTGACGCAGGGAAGTTAAAATAGTTTGTGCAGGTTCGCGTTGCCCGACTATTAACGGCGCAGTCAGGTTTGGCACCTAGTTTCTGTTGTGACTTATCCGGGGGGCAGATACACAAAATCCGCTCCTGCGGTCCAAGGCCAGCGGCCACGGATCCCGCTTTTTTCGATCAACGGCCCACGCCTCGAGGCAATTTCGTGTCAATGAATTCCAGTTCGGCATCGAGAAAATTTCGCGCGCTTTATGACAAGGCCCTTGGCCTCTCACGACGCCCGCTTGTTGCCAATACAATTTCCTACACGATCAATTTTGGTCTCTTGCTCGTCATTCAGCTCGTCTTTTTCCTGTTCATTTCGCGCGCCTTGGGGGCAGCAGACTACGGTCTGTTCATCACCATCGTCAGTGTCTCCATCATGGCCGGTTTCCTGGTCGGGTTGGGCAGTGAATACCTTCTCCTCCAGAGGGTCGCGGTTGAGCCTCAGTCTTTCGACAGATACCTCGGGCATTCCCTGATCATGATGGGACTTACCTTTCCGTTTGTCCTGCCCGGGACAATCGCTTTGTTGTACGTCCTCATCGGCGATACCGTTCCGCTATCGACTATCGCGATTGTCACTGTTTCGGATCTGCTCCTCACAAAACTGGTGATCTTGTCCGCGCAATCCTACATGGCCTTCGACCGGGCCAGAAAACAGATTGTCATCAATGTTCTGGCTGCTTCGTTGAAACTCGCTTTCCTGTTCGTTGCCACGCTTCTCCCCGGAAGTCTCACGCTCCAGGAATGGGCGTGGTGGTATTTCGCCGCCGGAATTCTGTCTGCTCTTGCGGCTTGCTGGCTAGTTCTGCGTGATCTCGGCCGGCCGACCTTCACCCTGATCCGGGACGACCTGAAACTCAGCCTTCTCTATTGCATCGAGTTTTTTGCCATCGGCGGCATGAAGGATCTGGACAAGCCGGTGGTCGTTCACACTTTGAGCGCAGATGCAGGCGGGCAGTACGCAGCCGGGTTCCGCATCATCGACGCAGCCTCAGCGCCCGTCAGAGCGTTTCTCTATGCAACCTACACCCGCCATTTTCGCCAGGCACAAGATGGGCAGGCAAGCAGCCTTGCTTTCGGCGTCAAGCTGTTGCCGGTGACGGTGTTCCTCGCCCTGCCGGTCGCAGTTTTCCTGTTGCTGATCGCCGGTTTTATTCCCCTTGTTCTGGGTGAAGATTTCGCAGAAACACCGATAGTCGTTATGTGCCTTGCGTTTTATCCGCTCCTTATGGGGCTTTCCGGTGTAGGGGCGGACATCTTGCGAGCCACCGGTCGTCAACGCGTGCGGATGGCGCTGCTTATCAGCACCAGCCTCCTGCTGATACCCGTCGTCAGCCTTGGCGCTGCGTTGGGAGGCCTGGCCGGGGCAGCACTTTTCCGCTTTGGCGTCCAGATTGCCTTGACCGCGGGCACCTGGTTCTTCATTTTCTGGACAAAGGCACCTGCGCCCGAACCAGACGAAACCGCAGGCTGATCCGTCGCTTCCAGAAAGGCGTCAGAAGGGCACGCGCCCGGCGAAGTTCAAGGCCGTAAGTTGCCCCTTGGGGGCTGCCTGATCATCGCGTTCTTCATCTGGCGTTTGTTGCAGTTGAATGCACTTCGCCTCGCCCGGAGCCAGATGGAACCAGTTATCCTCCGCCTCAAATCCGGGAATGGCAACGACTGTCGATTGCAGGAAGCGCTTGGCACGGATCATCAGTGACCAACTGCCGGCCTCGTCAAGTTCCACACTCACCTCGGGCGCATCGAAATGGCGATGCAGTGCTCGGCCGAGAGGGAAATGATGCGCCTCGGAAATGAGTTTTCCGGTTTGCGTATCGAACAGGCGCACCACGGTTACATCATGTGAGGGTGGGCCGAAACGATAGGCGTAGGTGACGTCGAAGAAGGCTCCGATCAGGTCCACCGCATTGAGCGTCTGCGCACTGTTTGGCGCCAACAACAGCCCCTTTTCTCCTGAAACCACCGGCACCTGGCCATCCCGCAGGCAGGCAATGCTGATCCTGACCGGCTTTTCCTCTGCCCTCTCGTTAAGGACGTGAATGGCAAGGCCGTTCGTGCCTTCGTCGGTGACACAGGCAATTACCGGCCTGAATGCGCGCTTGAGGGCATACCACGCGGGTTTGGGCCGTCCGGCTGCATCAACAAGTCCCCACCCGGCACCAATTGCGAGGTCGGAAAGGGTCCAGACCAGTGCGCCCTGGCAATTGGACCCGGGCCGTCGCCATTCGGAAAAGGTCTCGGACATGACTTCACCGGTGACCGCCCGTCCGAGATCGAGGTATCTGTCCGGATCGCCGTAGCGAAGCGCGGCCGGATCTGCACCGTAGAGCAGCTTCAGATAGTGATCGCGCACATCCTCGAAGTCCCAACCGGCTCCACGATCACGCGGCACCCGTGCCTTCCAGCGTGGATCATGCCCCGGTTTCACCGGCAATCCTTCTTCCAGGCTTTGCTGGACGGGAATATTGGAAAACGCGAGGCACTCACCTGCAAAGCGGACATCGGCCCGTCTTGCGTCTTCCAGAGGCCGCAGATACGCCCCGACGCCGTAATAGTGCGCGATGCCGTCGTTTGGTGAAAATGGCAGGACCCCACCGCAGGGCGAATTTGCTGCATAGGGCACATCCGGCCGCAGTTCCGCGGCAATAGCCGGCAAGATCTCCTCGCACAGCGGCCCCTTCCAGCGATCCTCGGAAAGCCCCATCATGGCGCCCTGCTGGTAGATCTCGCTTCCACCGCACAGAACGGCAAGTGAAGGGCTGCCCATGCTTTCATCCAGCTGATCGCGCAGTTCCGCCTCAACCTCCGCGACGAAGGCGACATCCTTCACGGGGTAATCGTAGTTGGCGAACTGAAAGTCCTGCCAGACCAGCAGGCCCAATTCGTCACATAGCTCAAGGAAGGCGCGGCTCTCGTAAAGCATCGTCCCGCCGATGCGCAGCATGTTCATGCCTGCGTCCCGGGCTTTTTCCAACAGTGGGCGATAGGTTTCGCGGCTGGACGAGAGGTTCAGGAGATCCGCATTGGTCCAGACGGCGCCCCGGCAGAAGACCGGCACACCGTTGATCTTCAGTCCGAAGCCGCGTCCATCGGCACCGTGGTCCACCTCGATCCGGCGAAAGCCTGTCTTGCCCAGCGAAAGAGTATTGTCACCGGCCTGAACGGTTACGTCGTAAAGAGCAGGCTCGCCGTGTGTGTGCGGCATCCAGGGCTTGGCGCCCTCAGGACGGACGGTCGCCGCATAGCAACCGTCGTCCTGAAGGCTCATCTTCGCCGATGCTCCCGCGCAATTCAGCACCGGAACGGCATCCGTATTTTCGAGCCTGACCGTAACTGACAGCGCGGCGGTGCCATCCGGAGCCAGGTCCGCAAGAATATGCTTTTCAACAATACGCGGCGGCGTCTCGGGTTCGAGCCTGATTGGGCGGTATGGGCCAACCGCATGGATTTCCGGGCACCAACCGGGCATGTGACCGAGAAGCGTCGTCCGCACGAGCCTCAGCCCCTGGCTGGTTGCCAACTGAGGCTTCCACCGGGCGCGCGGTCCCTTTGCGTTCAAGTGCGGCTCTAGCGCGCGAAAGCAGATTTTCAGAACGTTGCGATCGGCCAGTTCCACGGGAACACTGTATTTGCGGAACATGTTCCGGCTGGACAGCACCTCAACGTCGTTCACGTAAACCTCGGCAATGGTCGCCAACCCCTCCAGGTGCAAGCGATATCGGCCCGGCGGGGCGTCGAACCAGGCTTCATACCAGACGTCTTTGCCATGAAGGGGAACGGGATTTTCCGGGTCGTAAAGTCCTGCTTCCGTCAGAGTACCAGCGACGGTTCCCGGAACGTGCGCCGGAACGAAATCCCACTGATGCCCCGTCGAAAGCGAGGTTTCAAAGGCACCGGGCTCTGTCATCGACAGTGCCCAGGTCACTTCACCCAGGTCGATCATTCAAGCCCCGGCAGCGCTGACTACGGGAGTAAAACGTGTTTCCTGATCACCGTAGTGGGTGTCGAGAAGTTGCATCAGGTTGTCCCAGGCGTTGACCGCCGGCAACAAGCCTTCTTCCAGCCCCTGGAACTTCTTGCGCATGACGGCGCGCGCCAGTTTGAACTGCACCATCTTGCAGGTGGAGGAAATGGTCTTGGCCATCTGCACACCCTCGGTCAGATCGTCCCTGCCTTCCGCCACCAGCCATTCGAGATAGGACGAAAACAGCTCGAAATTCGCACCGAGTTGGCGCAGCGTGTTGAAGGCATACAAGTGAAAGAAGCCGAACTCGCGTTCGCAGATCTTTTCCACCTGTGCCGGGAACACCTGTGCAAAGGCTGCAATCGGGTTCTGCTTAGGGCGGCGCTTCAGGTGATGGCGCAGAAGGCCTTCCGAAACGTTCAGGATGTGAGCCGGCGTTGGCAGTGTGTCCGGAACCTTCACGAATTCCGTGTATGGCAGGAACGGCGTCGGCTTTTCATGTGCGCCGCGCTGGAACACCCCGTCGAAATCGTCACCTTCCAGCCGGTGCAGGCCCAGACCATGGAAATATTCCATTGTCCTGGCTTCAAAATCCATCCAGTTGACTGCGATCGTGGTCTTGCCGTGGGCCTCGTGATAACCGACACCGTGTGTGTCCGGAAGGAAATAGCTGTCGACTTCGACCAGTGACAGGCGGCCCCGTTCGATCTGTTGCCGGACGTGGGCTTCCACCCGGTCGTAGATCGCAAGTTCCGTGACCTTGAGACCAAAAAGCGCTTCCAGATCCTCTAGCGGCACCTTGAAGAAGGTGAACTGATCCCCTTCAAAATCCTGGGTAACCGAGTAGGATAGACAAGCCTCCGCCGGCAGACCAAGCGACGGCAATACCTCGATCCAGACATCAAGATAGCAATTGGTTTCGGGCCAGTCCCGGTCCTGGGAATGGAGCGGGCTACGCACGTAGGTCGCCGGATTGAAGCGGTCAAACACGGCTTGCGTCATGTTGCGTCCCCTCATCCCCAAAGCGTGGCACGGACGCCTTCAGGCCATTTGGACGTGTCGAAACCATGATGGCGGAAAAGCGCCAGCGCCAGTCGTTCCAGACCGAAGCCGACACAGGCGGTGTGGGCAGGCGTTCCATCAGCCTGACGGATGTTCCAGGCCTTGCCGAAATTGTCCATGTGGTAATTGAAGCTCATGCAGGCCGTCGGCTTTTCTTCCGACGTGATCGGCACAAGCATTTCGAACTTCAATTCCTGCTCACGCTGGCCGGACGCCATGATCTTGCCGGCTCGGCCGAAAAACGGATCGTTGGCGACATCGACGTTATGCGGGAGCTGCAGCCGCTCCATCATGTCCGAGCCGCGCTGTTTCCAGGTCTCGCGGAAATCCATGGTCTGTTCGGCAGAACCGACACGCACGTATTCACGCTGGCGGAACATCTGCATCCGAGCCGGATCCTTGGAAGGCTCATGGCGGAAGCAATAGGACTGCAACGCTACGTAGGCTCCCTCGGCCGGTAGTGCACCACGGCGCGAGAGGATCGGATAAAGCGGATAGCAGGCAGCAGGTGTCAGCGCCACCTGGGTCGGTTTCTGATCCTTGGACCAGTCGTCGCCAGCCGCCATGCATTGCAACAGCCCCATGTGGTCATGGTCGTTGCCGCAAAAGGCATGCACTGTTCCTGCCAACTGCGGGAAGTTCTTCATGTAACCGCTGGTTTCGAAATCCTGCATGGTCATTCCCGGCGGGAACACCATTGCTTCGGAGATCTCGTCCTGACCGTATGTGAGGGCAAATTTTTCGAAACGGGCAATAACGTCTTCAAATTCGCCGCTGCGGGCATAAAGGCCGTCGACGCCGCTGTCATGCAGGACGCCTTTGGCAAAGAGCTGATCCAGAAAAGAGACTTGCGCGTCCATCATTACCCCAAAAGACTGGTGTCTTGTTTGTTGACCAGGAGCATCGTGGACGTGTTGCCCAGAATACGGTCGTTGGAAATCATCAGCTGCGCCGAATGGGCGTCACGCAGGTGGCGTCCGAGGCTGAACGGCGTACCGTTCTTGTAGCCTGCGATCCCGCAGATCAGCATGCAGTGGTTGATGATTGTCAGGATCGTCTGTGACGTGCCGATCTTCACGTTGTTCATGGCAACGGAGAAGCTCATGGCATTGAGCGCATCGCTGTCGCCCTTGCAACCTTCGAACTGTTTCAGGCCAGCAACGACGTTGGCCTTGACCAGTTGCAGCAGGCTTGACGCCTCCGCCAGACGCAGTGCTCCCGGAGGAACCTGGCCGGGAGCCTTGCGCGCAGCGTTCTTCACGAATGCCTGCCCACGGGCAACCGCATCAGCAGCGATGCCATACCAGAGCGCGCCCCAAAGAAGATGGGAAACAGCCAGCATGGATTGGGCCGCAATCTCCGCAAACGGGCGCGGCAGGATCTGGTCGGCCGGAGCTTCCGCCTTGAAAATATAGCCGTCGGAGCAGGTTCCACGCATGCCGAGCGTATCCCATTTGCTGGTCTGCTCAAGCGTGTACTGATCCTTCAGGAAAATGGTCGCAACCTGGTCGGAATGAGCCGCGTCGACATGCCGGCGGGAGGTCACCATGATGGCGTCCGCATTGGCGCCGTAGGAAATCACGGTTGCATCCTTGGTCAGGCGCACGGTGTCACCTTCGACCTCGACCGCACAGATCGAATTGCGCAAATTGCCGCCGATGCCCGCCTCACTGGTTGCTGAGGCGATCAGAAGCTGCTCATCGCAGATCCGCTTCTGGAAACCTTCGTGCCAGGCACTGCCTACGGCGTAATCCGCCAGGCTGGCAATCTGGATCTGGTGCATGGCATAAGTCATCGCGGTGGCCGCGCAGGCTTGTCCAAGAATTGCGCAAACATCAGCAATCTCGGTCAGCGTTGCACCTTCCCCGCCGAATTCCGGACGGATCATGACACCCATCAGGCGTTCCGCTTTCAGGGCGTTCATGCCTTCAACAGGAAAGCGGCCTTCCACATCAACCTTGTCGGCAAACTCGGAAGCGACCTTGGCGGCCCGCTTGGCGCGATCTGCCAACCCCATGGCAGTGATCTTGGCTGCGGCGGTCATGGATTACGCAGCCTGCTCTTTCAGGATTTCGGTAAGAGCTGCGTCGATCGCATCAATGGAGGAGAAAGACTTACGGTTCAGCAAATGCTCCGGAAATTCGATATCGAACTCTTCCTCGAGCGCCAGCATCACCTGAACGGATGCAAACGAAGACAGACCGGCATCGTAGAGGTCAGCACCGTCCGCGACGTCGTCGATAGATACCGGCAGATTACCGTGTTTTGCCAGCAGGGTCCGAATGGTCTGTTTCATTTTAGTCCTTACCATTTTCTAACGGTTACACTTGAACCGGTCCTTGGGTTCCGAGACGTCATTTAGGCCAAAAAACGATAAACTGTAATTAAAGGGCATGGTAAAAAATTACAAAACAGGAACTATTAAAATTTGTTAAGTTAACACTTCCTCAATCATAAAAAATCTTTCAAGACACTCAACATTACCGCAGAGTATTCATTCCAAAAACTTAAATCATTCTACCGAGAACACCGTCCTTGCGCACAAGACCGTGATATAGCGCGGCGGCAATATGCAGCACCACGGCGGCAGTGAAGAGCAGCCCAAGCACAAGATGAATCTGAAAAAGCTGGTCTGCCAACGCACGGTCCTTGGCAACAATGGCCGGCATGGTGAACAGGCCGAAGACCGAGATTGCCGCACCGTAGGCGGAAGTAGCCACCCACCCGATGAAGGGATTGACCAGCAAAAACCCGTACAGAAAGGCATGGGTAGCCTTGGCGGCAAATTGCTGCCAGAGCGGCATGCTTTCCGGCAAGGGGGCGGGTTTGTGGGGCAGCCGGTAACCGAGACGTACCAGGGTCAATATCATCAACACGATGCCGACCGAGCGATGGTAATCAAACAGCTGGTTCTGCAAGGGGCCGCCGTCGATCCGGATCATGACAAGGCCGGCAGGCACCATTGTCAGCACCAGAATGGCGGTCAGCCAATGGATCAGCCGGGCAATCGGGCTATAGCGTTCATCACTTGCGCCCATATCGCACCTCTCCTCTCCTGCCTGCACACAGTTTAGGCAGCCCACCCGGTTTCAACAAGTCCCGGGAGGAAGCCGGATACCTGTGTCTTACGGCAAGGCAGTGAAATCGACGTGACCGACGCTGAGAGTGAGTTGACCGGAAGTGATGTGTTCCTGCCGCTGCGACCACCATTGCGCCAGTTCCGTTTCGTCCAGCGCGACTTCCCTGCCGACGTTGCACCAGCCTCCGAGAAGCTCTTTCAGGAAATCCGCTGACGAACTGTCTGCCTGCCAGTCAGACCGGCCCTGCACCACCTTGTAGCCTCGATCCCGAAACAGTTCGATGGCACGCATGGCAGCGGCCGGACCGAGGGCTGGACCGAACCCCTTGTCAGACAGCTGATGCGTGTTGTGTGCGGCTAACAACGCGGCATCAAAGGGAAGTTGCGGGGTGAACACCGCGCGGCCATCGTAGGTCAGGCTTGCCAGAAACGGTTTTCGCGCCTTCACGACCTGATCGACCAGCCGGACAAGAAACGGCTCTGCGACCAAGTCCAGAAAAGCGGATGTAGTCACCGCGTCAACCTCGGCAAACGGCAGCTCCTCCAGATCGCTCGCAAGGTCGATCTGCCGCGTTGTTACCCTGTCCTGCCAGCGCTGCCCGGCAACTTCCAACAGAGCCGGATCGTAGTCGGTCAAAAGCCATTCGATCGAAGTGTTTCGATGCCGAGCAAGAGCCGAGACAGTCGAGCCTGCTCCACTTGCGAGATCCATTATGCGCATCGGCTGACTGCCGAGAGCCGCGAAGAATGCGGTTTCCACTTCTTCATTGCGAGCCGCCAGATCGACCGGTTCGCGCAAGGCAAGCCATGCTGGTGAAAAACCACTCATCGGCCAGTATCCTGCAACAGGTCTGCAAACTTCCGTGCCGCATCCGTCCAGTCCGGCAAGAGTTCAGCGGCCTTTCTGGCTTCAGTGCTCAATCCCGCACGTTTCTCGCGGTCGGAGATGAGTGTTTCGAGCGCGTCACGCAAAGCATCGACATCCTCGACGCCGCAGTAGATGGCAGCCTTCTCCGGAAGTGTTTCCTTCACCGCGCCGCCACCGCTACCGATTACCGGCAAACCGTGGGCAAGCGCTTCGGTATAAGCCATGCCGTAGCCCTCATACCGGCTTGCGAGCACGAATACCTCTGCCGAGCGATAAAAGTCGCCAAGGTCTTGCGCCGGAACAGCCCCGTGAAAGGTAATCCTGTCGAGAAGTTCCAGCTCACGCGCCTGGCCTAAGAGCGCCTGGTAACATTCAGGATCCGCCTCAAGCCCGCCGACGATATCCAGATGCCAGCGCAACTCCTTGAGGCTTGCAAGAGCGGTCAGCAAGAGATCGTAGCCCTTGCGTGGCAGCAAGGTGCCGACCGACAACAGCCTCGTGACGTCGTTCTGTGGTCGTTCATACGGCTCAGGCTTTTCCGTGCCGGGCAGAACGGCAGTGATGCGGTCCGAAGATATGCCGAAAAGCTCTTCAACCTGGGTGCCTGTTGCGGGACTGGTCACGATGATATGACGGGCAAAAGCCAGCACTTTGTTTTCGCTCTGGAAAAGAGCTTCAGCCTGTTCCTTCGACAAACCGTTTTCGACACAGAGCGGGTGGTGCACAAGCGCAATGAGAGTGATCCGGTCCTGCAGTCTTTCCATGGCTCCCGCCATTACACCAAGTGCGAGACCGTCGACGACAACAAGCGACCCTTCCGGCACCGACGACAGTCGGGCTTCGGCTTGCCGAAGCGTTTCTTCGGTGGGAAACGGAAAGCCGTCCCCAAGCGAAACCAGATCAACTTCCCAGCCTAGCGTGCGCAGACCGGCGACGATCCTGCGATCGTAGCCGTAACCGCCGGTCGGTGTGTTGAAATCTCCCGGATAGGCAAAGACAAGCGCGGGCATGAGCTTTCAGATCCCGGCTTCGTACCAGGCGCGCGCGACGTGGGATTCGGAGATCGTCACGCGGATCGCCTTCAGTTCAGATCCCGGACGTCCGAGCATGTCCGCTCTGGCAGCCTTGGCCAGGTGATCATGGATGTGCTTTGTCAGAAACTCGGTCGTAGTGTTGATGCCCGCAAATTCCGGCACCTCGTCGAGGTTCTTGTAATTCAGAGGCTGCAGGACCTCCTTCAACGCTTCATGCGCCCGGCCGATGTCGATCACCACGCCATTGGCGTCAAGGCTGTCGGCCAGAAACGCGGCATCGATGACAAACGTGGCGCCGTGCAATGCCCGGGCCGGACCGAACAGTTCTCCCTTGAAGGAGTGGGCAATCATGACGTGATCGCGTACTTCAACTGCAAACATCTTATCATCCTGAAATCATGAGGAAAATTGAGAGATTTTCAAATGACGGCTTGGTTGGTTCCGTCATATACGACGAGGGCGGCAAGCACATCTGACGCCTTGTTCAACAAATCGGGAAGACGATCCGGTAGATCGGCAAACGCCACCTTGTGGGTGATGAGACGGTCGAGGGCAGGATCGGCCAGGAGGCCAAGTGCCGTTTCCAGCCTGCGGCGGTAAGTCCAGCGGGCCTGCCGATCGATCGGGATCGTTCCAACCTGACTGGAAACAAGCTTCAGGCGGCGGCAGTGAAAGTCTGCTCCCAGCGGAGCCGTGACCGCATGCGCGCCGTACCAGCTCAGCTCGACGATGGACGTGCCGTCGCCGGCACAGGCAAGCGCCGTTGCCAGTCCCGCCGACGTGGCGCTTGTGTGAAACACCAGATCCTGGTTAGCCGGCGCATCTTCCGGCAGTGCAAATTCCAGACCCAGCCCGATGGCAACTTCCGCTCGGTCAGGGTTTGTATCCACGACAGTTACTTTTGATCCGGGTAACCGCCCGGCAACGTATGCGGTCAAGAGACCGACAACACCACCGCCGACCACGCAGATGTGATCCCCCGGTGATGGTTTTCCGTCCCATAACGCATTAAGTGCCGTTTCCATGTTGGCCGCCATGACGGCTCTTTCGGCGGAAACGCCCTGGGGAACCGGCACGCACGACATGGAGGGGAGCGTAAAGACGCTTTGATGAGGGAAGAGAGAAAACACAAGACAGCCGTTGAGATCCGGGTCTCCTGCTATGACCCTGCCGACGTTTGCGTATCCGTATTTAACCGGAAACGGGAAATCTCCCTCTTGATGCGGCGCCCGCATGCGCTGCCATTCACTCGACGGAACGTCGCCGCGAAAGACAAGGCCTTCCGTTCCCCGGCTTATCCCGCTAAAGAGCGTTTCGACCAGCACTTCGCCGGTTTGCATCTCATTCAAGGAAACAGTCTCCAGTCCGCATCGACCGGGCTCGGTGTACCACAGCGCCTGCGGTTTACCTGTGTCGCGCGTCACCGGTACGTCTGCGGTCATCCTTTATCCTCTGCGGTCATCAACCCTTGCCTTTGTCAACGTTAGGACATTTTGACATGCGCACTATTGCGATGATCGCTCCGATTGGAAGTCAAAAAAATGTTTCGGGTCTTTGACATGCCAAAATTCAATGGATCAATTGCTCCTATGACCGCACGGCGTTTGACGTTCGCGGCCCTTATCGGGCTCAGTTTTGCCGGCCTTGCCACCTTGATGACGCTGACGCTTTCTCCTGGTGGATATACGGCGCTCGACCTTTTCATTCTTGTCTGCTTCATGATCACCCTGCCCTGGACCATCATAGGTTTCTGGAATGCGGTGATCGGCCTCCTCATCATGCGGCTTTCCAGAAACCCTGCTGATACAGTCTGCCCGATCGAGCACGGCGACCCTACTCAGCCGCTGCGAAGCTCGACAGCGCTGCTGTCCTGTGTCCGCAACGAAGATACTGAAAGCCTGGAAACCAATCTGAACGCCATCGTGTCTCACTTGATACGCGCAGGCGAAGCAGACCGGTTCACCCTTTATGTGCTCAGCGACACCAATATGGACGACGTTGCCCTTCAGGAGCAGCAGATGACGTCCCGGTTGAGAGATCGCTTCGAAGGCCAGATGGAGGTGGTCTATCGGCGGCGCACGGACAATCGCGGTTTCAAGGCCGGCAACATCGAAGACTTCTGCGAACGTTGGGGCGATCGACACGAGTTTGCACTGGTGCTGGATGCCGACAGCTACATGTCGGCCGACGCCATAGTCGGACTGGTGCGGCGCATGGAAGCCAATCCCCGGCTCGGCATTCTGCAAAGTCTTGTGGTTGGCCTTCCGACAGATAGCGCCTTTGCGCGTGTCTTCCAGTTCGGCATGCGGCTTGGCATGCGTTCCTACACCATCGGCAGTGCCTGGTGGCAGGGTGACTGCGGCCCCTACTGGGGACACAACGCCATCTTGCGGATCAAACCGTTCAAGGAAAGCTGCCGTCTGCCGGAACTGCCCGGGAAGGGCCCGCTCTCGGGAACCATTCTTTCCCATGATCAGGTGGAAGCCGTCCTGATGCGCCGCGCCGGCTACGAAGTGCGCGTACTGCCGCTCGAAACGGGCAGCTATGAAGCCAATCCGCCTCATCTGCTGGAGTTTATCCGCCGTGACCTGCGCTGGTGCCAGGGCAACCTGCAATACCGCCGACTGATCGGGCTTCCTGGCCTCAAACCCGTTAGCCGGATGCAGCTTGTGCTGGCTATCCTGATGTTCCTCGGCTCTCCTGCGTGGCTGGGCTTCATGACATCGGCCGCCATCCTCGGCATGGTCACCGACTACATGCCATATCGCCCTGACACTGGCGCCCTGCTCTTCTTCACCGTCCTGACGATGGTGTTCGCGCCGAAACTGGCAACCGTCGCCGACGTGCTTGCCCGTCCGGACCTTCGCAAGGCCTTCGGCGGGCCGATACGTGTCGTCGTGAGCGTTCTTGCGGAAATCGTCTATTCGGCAATGCTGGCACCGATCATGGCCGTGGCGCACTCGCTGTTCATGGGTGGGCTCCTGTTCGGCAAAACCATCGGCTGGGGTGCGCAGGCACGTGGTGTCCAACGACTGCCGGTCTTGCTGGCGGCCCGCAAGCTCTGGCCGCAGACACTCTTCGGACTTGCAGGTCTTGCCTGGCTTTCCACCCAGCCTATCGATCTGGTGTGGCCGGTCATTCCCGTGGCCATCGGGCCGCTTCTGGCAGCTGTCATCGCGGTGACAACCTCTACCAGAACACTTGGCCAGATCGCGATCCGTTCGACCCTGTGGCGCATTCCCGAAGAGACCAATCCTCCTGCAGAGCTCGCAGACCTTCACCTACCGGCGCTTACCAAAGGTGCGGTCGCCGTCCAGCAGCAAGGGCTCGTTCAGGGCGATGCCAATCCGGCAAAGGCCTGAAACGGATCAGGCTCGCGCACTGGGACCTGCCAAGTCCATTGAGGGCTGGGTGGACACCAGGTGAACCCTCCAAAGCCTCCTTGCTGGCTGAACGCGCCGCATACGAACCAAAAGACCGGCCTCGCAGCCGGTCTTTTTGCATCAGAGACTTTGAAACGGATTAAGCCGCGTTGGAAGAAGCCAACGGCTGGGTCAGAAGATCGTAGATCTCTTGCGCATCATGGGACGCGCGAATGCCCTGGGTGACAGCGCCGTCGCGGAGCTGGCGCGCGATACGGGCCAGAGCCTTCAAATGGTCGGCACCAGCGCCTTCCGGCGCCAGAAGCAGAAACACCAGGTCAACCGGTTCATCATCGAGAGCATCGAAATCAACTGGTTTTTCCAGCTTCGCGAACAGTCCTACCAGACGGTCGAGCCGTGTCAGCTTGCCGTGCGGGATCGCAATGCCGTGACCGACACCTGTAGAGCCCAAACGTTCGCGCTGAAGAAGCGTGTCGAAGATTTCCCGTTCGGAAAGACCGGTCAGCTCAGACGCCTTACCGGCGAGTTCCTGAATTGCCTGTTTTTTGCTTTTGGCCTTCAGCCCGGCAATTACCGCGTCTTTACCCAGAAGATCACCAAGATCCATTAGTCCGCCTACAAGTTTCAGAAGCCGGCTTCCCTGAGGAAGCCGACCCCATCCGCATCCTTATTCGGCAGCCTGATTGGCTACCAATGCTGGATCTATCCAGCCAATATTGCCGTCTGGCCTGCGATAAACAACATTGACACCGCCATTTGCCGCGTTTTTGAACAACACGACCGGCGCTTCGGTCAGATCCAGCTCCATTACCGCCATACCGACGGTCATCGTTTTAACTTTCGCGGAAGTTTCGGCAATCACTAGCGGATTGAAATCCACCGGCACTTCCTCGTCTTCCTCGGGCGAAGCCAGCACATAAGATGCTGCTTCCAGAGCCTCCCGGTCGTGGCCGTTGGGGCCATGATGGTCCTTCAGCTTGCGCTTGTAGCGGCGAAGCCGCTTTTCGATCTTTTCCGCAGCCATATCGAAACTGGCGCGCGGGTCCTGATCCTGCGCGGACACTTGAAGCACAATACCGGTGTCCAAATGCAGGCTGCATTCAGACTTGAAGCCTGTGCCCTCCCTGCTGAGCGTAACGTGGCCTGTGAAGCCGCCTGTGAAATATTTTTCCAGAGCGTCTTCGATTCGGTCTGTGACGTGGACGCGCAGTGCATCGCCTACATCGACATTCTTACCCGAAATCCGCAAAGCCATGGGGACCTCTTCTTTTTCTATTGACCGATAGGTCACCGGCGTTGCCGCCGGTGTTGAAACGCGAGACGTTTCAAGCTTACAGAATGGACCAGTCAGCGCCGAAGCGCCATCCCCTGTTTACGTCACGAGGGCGGTGCTATAATTGCGCTCGCTCAAAGAGTCAATTGATTATGAATTAAAGAAACAAAGTTGAAAAAGAGCCATGTAATTGCCTTGTATTGTTTCAGTGGAAATCTCTGAAACATTTTAAATATTGCACCATTGAGCCTTAACGGCAGATCACATCAGGACTTAAAGTCGCACGTTTTTTTCACGCCGGCGCTGAACGGACGAACCGATCTTCATGGCTTCGCGGTATTTGGCGACCGTCCTGCGGGCAATATCGACACCGTCGTCCTTCAGAATTTTGACAATCGTATCGTCCGAAAGGATCGACTTCGGATCTTCGGCATCGATCATCTGCTTGATCCGGTGCCGGACCGACTCCGCCGAATGGGCATCGCCGCCCACCGTTGCGGAGATGGCGGAAGAGAAGAAGTACTTGAGCTCGTAGATGCCGCGCGGGGTCGCCATGAACTTGTTCGAGGTCACCCGACTGACTGTCGATTCGTGCATGCCGATCGCTTCCGCGACGGTCTTCAGGTTGAGCGGACGCAAATGGGCGATGCCGTAGGTGAGAAACCCGTCCTGCTGCCGGACAATCTCTGTCGATACCTTGAGGATCGTACGGGCGCGCTGATCAAGGCTCTTGGCCAGCCAGTTGGCCGTCTGCAATGAGTCGGTGAGATATTCCTTCTCCGTCTCGTTTCGGGCCGTCTTGATGACCTTGGCATAATAGGTCTGATTGACGAGCACTTTCGGCAGGGTGTCCGAATTCAACTCGATCGCCCAGGTGCCGTCGTTGGCCGGGCGCACGAAGACATCCGGCACCACCGGCTGCACCAGCGCCGATCCGAAGAGACTGCCGGGCTTGGGATCGAGTGCGCGGATTTCCGCAATCATCTCGACCAGATCCTCATCATCGACACCGCAAACCTTGCGAAGCCCCGGCAGATCGCGTCTGGCCAGCAGTTCAATATTGTCGATCAGCGCTTCCATGGCCGGATCGTAGCGGTTCTTGTCGATGAGCTGCAGCTTCAGGCATTCGGCCAGGTTACGCGCAAACACGCCTGCGGGCTCAAAGGTTTGCAAGATGGCCAGAACGCTTTCCAGCCGTTCGGTTTCGACCCCGAGCTGCTCCGCCGTCTCATCGAAATCCAGATAGAGATAGCCGTTTTCATCAAGCGAGTTGATCAGGTGGGTCGCGATCAGCTTGTCGGCTTCATCGCCGATCGCCAGATGCATCTGTTCTTCAAGAGACGTGACCAGGGAGGCTTCGTCGGCAACGAAGGCCTCCAGATTGTAATCTTCAGAAGCACCACTGCTGCCGGCGTTCTTGTAACTGTCACCGGCCTTCAGAAGAGCCGGGTCCGGCGATGCAGGCACGCCGGGCTCATCGGGAAAGACGTTGCCCAGATCGGTATCCATGCGTGAGGCAATGGCCTCCGACCCGGTTTCCAGATCGTTCTGCATCCAGTCGCCGGTATTGGGCTCGTCGCCCTGACGGGTCTGATTGTCCGCGCCATCGCCGAACGCGTCTGCAGCGGCATCCCTGCCGCCATCCCCCTCGCCTCCGCCTTCGGCGATGTCGTTCTTTTCCAGAAGCGGATTTCGTTCCAATTCGGCTTCGACATAGGCAACGAGATCGAGATTGGACATTTGCAACAGCTTGATCGCCTGCATCAGTTGCGGCGTCATGATCAGCGACTGACTTTGTCGCATCTCCAGCTTGGTTGAAATGGCCATTGAGTTCCCAGGCAAGCGTTATTTCAAGTTGGTCTGCTTTTTGCTTCTTGATTGCAGACCGAGTGTATAACGTAGCTGGCGGCGTGTCATCAAAGCGTAAACTGTTCACCCAGATAAAGCCGGCGCACATCCGGATTGGTGACAATTTCCTGGGGGAGCCCTTCCGTCAGAACTTCGCCCGAAGCGATGATGTAGGCGCGGTCGATGAGGCCAAGCGTCTCGCGAACATTGTGGTCTGTTATCAGAACACCAATGCCACGCTGGGTCAGGTGACGCACGAGCTGCTGAATATCCCCTACCGCGATGGGGTCGATACCTGCGAAAGGTTCATCGAGCAGCATGAAGGACGGGCGGCTTGCAAGTGCGCGGGCAATTTCCACGCGGCGGCGTTCACCACCGGAAAGGGCGATACTCGGCGATTTACGCAAGTGGGTGAGGCCGAATTCAGCCAGCAGCTCGTCGAGCTCCTCCCGGCGTTTCTGCCGGTTCGGCTCGATCACTTCCAGAACGGCGCGGATATTCTCTTCCACCGTCAGGCCACGGAAGATGGACGCTTCCTGGGGCAGATAGCCGATGCCAAGCCGGGCACGCCGGTACATGGGCATACGGGTGATGTCGAAGCCTTCCAGCGAGATCTTGCCCTGATCCGGCCGGATCAGCCCGGTGATCATGTAGAAGGTCGTGGTCTTGCCGGCACCGTTTGGCCCCAAAAGGCCGACGGCTTCGCCAGGCTTCACGGACAGGCTCACATATTTCACCACCTGGCGGCGGCCATAGGTCTTGCCGATGCCATCGACGACCAGCGCCTGCGACAGTTCTTCGCCATCGTGGCCCGTTTCCGGCATGCTTCCCTGCAATCCGTTATACTCCGAAGACGTTCTCTTCACTGGCGCGCCGTCCATCCGATCATTGCCGCGGCTTCACATAAGGTCTGTGGCCGACACTGTCGAGTCGAACCAGCCGTCAATATCAGTTGCCGTTTTGGTCGTTGTTCACACTGTTAGGCTGAATGCGCACCTTGACGCGGCCGCTGCCCTGGCCGGACACCTTGCCATTTCCGGCGCTCAGATTGGCCTGGCCGGTCTTCAGATTGACGGTCAGCCTGTTCCCGACGACAACATTCGGTCCCTGGCTGAGCACGACTTCCTTGCCGGTCATCACCATGACTTCCTTGTTCATGTCGAAGCTGGCTTCGTCGCCCTTCGCGGTCTGGTCCTTGGAGGTGATGAACACGCCTCCCGCCGCTTCCAGCTTCGAAATCTTCTGCTGGACGGCGCTTTCTTCCGTCTTCTCAGCACCTGAGCCGACGTAGAACACCTTGAGCCGCTGCGTCTTGAGGCTGGTTTCACCCTGCGTGACCAGCACATCGCCAACGAAGGTTGCGGTGTTGTTGTTGTCTTCTACCCTCAGTTCACTCGCCTCGATCTCGATTGGCTCCCCATCGTTCGACCCGAAGCCGGCGAAGGCATCGGAGAAGGTCTGGGCATGGGCCGAACCGGCAAGAAGGGCTGCGGCGGCGGCAATCGTCATGCGTTTCAGAAAAGTCATCTCTTACTGTCCTTGCGAAGCAGGATTGAGGGTCATCTTGATACCGTCGGAAAACCTGACGATTCCCTTGGCTTTATCATAGTCGAGTTTGCCCGCCACGACACGGCCCTGATCGGAACGAATGGACACGACCTGCGAAGTCTTCAGAGCCCCGTTGCTAAGGTCGATTTCCACTTCGGACAGGTCGACCGTGTAGCCTTCACTCCATTCAAGCTGAATGCCTTCATAGAGCCGCAAGCTCTCCGTCGCGTTGTTGTAGGTACCTTTCAGCGCCACAATCTGCGCGCTCTGGTCCTTGCTGAGCGTGATGTCGGCCCGAATGGTCTCAAGATCGATGACGCGCGGGTCACTGAGGCGCTGGATCGCCCTGTAGGCGGTTACCCGGTAGGAGCGGTCACCATCATGACCCGACAGTTCGGGATGATCCATCACCAGCCCCTCGCTGGTCAGCATCATGTTGGTGGCACCAAGCCCGCTGAGCACGTTGAACAAGACCACAAGCCCGACCATGACTGCCAGAATCAACAGCCCGACGCCAGGAAACAGCCAGCGCATTATGCGCACCATCAGGCTGTGCCGGCGCGCGGCTCGTTGGGCGCGGGTCAATGGTCGCCTGGCCGCATTTCCGTGCATATGATCGCCAACAGCGCTCAATCCATTCTCCGAAATCGTGTGCCCGATCTCCTGGCACCTAAGCCATTACGAGTGGGCGAAAATATCGTTTTCTTCCCAGCCCTTCAGATCGAGTTCCGCCCGCGTCGGCAGGAAATCGAAACAGGCCCGGGCAATATGAATACGTTCTTCACGCTCCAGCATCATTTCCAGCCGTTCCTTCAAGGCGTGCAGATGAAGCACGTCCGAAGCCGCGTAGGCCAGCTGGGCGTCGCTCAAGGTTTCTGCAGCCCAATCCGAGCTCTGCTGCTGCTTGGACAATTCAACCCCGAGAAGTTCGCGCGTGATATCCTTCAGTCCGTGGCGATCCGTATAGGTCCGAACCAGTTTGGAGGCGATTTTCGTACACCAGATCGGCGAGACCTGGATGTTCAGATAGTGCTGAAGCACCGCAACATCAAACCGGGCGAAGTGGAATATTTTCGGTTTGGCCGTATCGGTCATCAGCGCAGCGAGGTTTGGCGCTTCGCTCTGGCCGCGTGCGATCTGGACCACATCGGCGCTGCCATCGCCCGGTGAAAGCTGCACAACACAGAGCCGGTCACGATGCGGGTTGAGGCCCAGGGTCTCGGAATCGACCGCTACCGCACTTGCCGTTTCATAGGCTTTCAGATCGGGCAAATCGCCCTTGTGATAGCGGATGGTCATGACGTTTCGTCTCCTCTGGCCTGTCCCGAGCACAATTTCTGTCGATGCTCCTGCCATACTGATCCAGCAGGACACCTGTTTCTTATCTTCAATGACCGCACCTGCATTTATGCCAAGACATATGCCAAGACACATGAACACAGGTTGAACGACCGCAAATGTTATTGCCTGCCGACTGCCCGTAACAGGCAAACGACAGGCCGCTTTTTCGAATAAGTTTTCCGTCAGGTAAAACATGCGGCGGGATGAGGCAAGCCGGTTGACCGCAGAACCATGCCGATACGTGAAGAGAATGCTATTTCTTGATACGAATTTCCTGGTGGCAGCTCATTGCAATTCCAGTCCCAAGTCGCAATCAATGCACCAGACACTCGGCCGCCGGCCATCCCTCTTTCATGACCGGTTCGGAAAGATGGCGCGACAGCCGAGGCCAACAAACACCCCTCAGGTTCAAAGCTCGCGCCCGCCCCTCGAGTTCAGTTGATCCCGTTTGCCCGCTGAAGCGCACGCACATAGGCAACGATCTTTTGTACATCCTCCTGGCTGACGCCATCCACGGGCGGCATATCGCCAAATGGCCAGTGGTGCGCACGCACGCCACGGGAGACTGCGAGTAGAAAGGCCCCGTCGGCGTGATGGCCAGGCTCGTAAATCTTGTGTACCAGCGGAGGCGCGATGCCATCGCGCCCGGCAGCGTTGTCGCCATGACAACTCGCGCAGTTTTCGCGAAAAAGAGTTTCGCCAGCCAGGGCGTCTCCTTCCAGGGCCGGGACTTGCACCGACACCAGTGCGGCTCCACTGGCGGCAGGCGGTTGTTCCTTTCCGGACACGAGCCCCCAGAACAGAATGCCCAGCACAATTACGGACAAGATCGCTGAAACTGTCAGAAAGATCCTGCTCATCAAGCCTGCCTGCTATCTTCATCCAGCTGATCGTGGTCATGCTGGCCGGACAAATCGTCGATGATCGGACAGTTGGGCCGATCGTCACCATGGCAGGCGGTCACCAGCTCTGACAGAACCTTCTTGAGTGAGCGCAGTTCCTCGATCTTGCGATCCACTTCCTTGATTTTCGCCCGGGTGATCGCCTTGACGTCGGCACTTGCCCGGTTGCGGTCCTCGTAGAGAGACAGAAGTTCACGGCACTCGTCGATGGAAAATCCAAGGCTGCGCGACCTTTGAAGGAACTTCAGCCGCTGGAGATCCGCGTCGATAAAATCGCGATATCCGTTCTCGCTGCGCAGAGGGCGGACGAGGCCGATATCCTCGTAGTAGCGGATCGTCTTGACCGGCAGTCCGCTCTGTTCGGAGGCTTCACCGATATTCATTTTTCTTTTCCTTAAAGCTTCAGCGTGCGCAGACGCAGCGCGTTGCTGATAACCGAAACCGAAGACAGGCTCATGGCGGCGGCGGCCAGCATCGGCGACAGCAGTATGCCGAAGACCGGATAGAGCACACCGGCCGCCACAGGCACACCGACCGCATTATAGACGAAGGCGAAGAAGAGGTTCTGCCGGATGTTGCGGACCGTCTCGCGGGCGAGCTTCCGGGCGCGCAGGATGCCTTCCAGGTCGCCCTTGAGCAGCGTCAGTCCGGCGCTTTCCACCGCGACATCGGCCCCCGTGCCCATGGCAAGACCAACATCGGCAGCAGCCAATGCGGGCGCATCGTTGACACCGTCACCAGCCATGGCAACCGTTGCTCCCCTGGACTTCAGGTCTTCAATGAGCTTTTTCTTGCCTTCCGGCAACACACCGGCGTGAACCTCGTCAATCCCCAGCAGCTTGGCTACGGCGTCTGCCGTGCGGGGCGCATCGCCCGTCGCCATGACGATCCTGATACCGTCGTCATGCAGGGCGCTGATGGCTGCCCTGGCATTTGCCTTGACCGGATCCGCAACGGCGATGAGCCCAAGAAGCTGCGCTGTCTCACCAGCCTCCTGCACCAGATACATCACCGTCTTGCCCAGCTCAGCCAGTTCTTCGGCACGATCGCCAAGATCGGACAAATCGGCGCCACTTTCGCTGGCAAAAGCGGCGTTGCCAAAAAGAACGACTGCATCATCGACCCGTGCACGCACGCCTTTCCCCGTGACGGCTTCGAAGTTTTCTGCCCTGGGCAGATCCAGATCCTGGCTTTTAACCGCCCCGAGGATCGCTTCGGCAAGCGGGTGTTCCGAGCCTTTTTCAAGCGCGCCGGCCAGCCGCAGAAGCTCCATTTCGCTTTTGCCGGCGGCCGGAACAATCTCATCGACAACCGGTTTGCCTTCGGTAAGGGTTCCCGTCTTGTCAACGACGATCGTATCCACCGCTGCTAGCCGTTCCAGACCTTCGGCGGTCTTTACCAGAACGCCGGCCTGCGCGCCTCTGCCTGTCGCCGTCATGATCGACATCGGGGTGGCAAGGCCGAGTGCACACGGACAAGCGATAATGAGCACCGAGACGGCCGCGACAACCGCGTGAACGAATGCAGGGCTTGGACCTACGAACAGCCACATCACGAAAGCAAGCACCGCCACACCGAGTACCGCAGGCACGAAATATCCTGCAACGCGATCGGCCAGCCCCTGGATCGGGGCGCGTGAACGTTGCGCGGAGGCGACCATGTCGACGATCTTGGACAGCATGGTGTCCGCACCGACCAGCTTCGCCTCCATGGTGAAGGACCCGGTCTTGTTGAGCGTTCCGCCGGTAACCTTGTCTCCCGGGTTCTTTTCAACCGGAACCGGTTCCCCGGTGACAAGGCTTTCATCGACGGATGAACCACCCTCCTTGACCACGCCGTCGACCGGAACAGCCTCGCCTGGGCGAACGCGCAACAGATCCCCTGCGAGGATATTCTCAAGCGGTGCGTCGTATTCGTCACCCTCCGGCGTGATCCGCCGGGCTGTCTTGGGGGCAAGGTCCAGCAGGGCGCGGATCGCGTCGCCCGTGCGTTCGCGGGCGCTCAGTTCCAGCACCTGGCCGACGAAGACCAGCGCGATAATCACCACCGCCGCCTCGAAATAAACCGGCATATGGCCTTCCGGTCCCTTCAGCGCATCCGGAAACAGGAAAGGCAGGAAAGCGGCTATCATGGAATAGAGATAGGCTGCACCGACACCGATCATGATCAGTGTCCACATGTTGAAATTGCGAGTGACCAGAGACGCCCAGCCCCGCTGGAAAAAAGGCAAGGCTGCCCAAAGGACTACCGGCGTAGCCAGCAGGACTTCCAGGTAGATCGCAACGCCTTCGCCGATCCAGTCGCGGATCGGCACGCCGACCATCGGCCCCATGGTCAGGATCAGAAGCGGGACAGCCGCCAGGGCACTAACCCAGAGCCTGCGGGTAAAATCGATCAGCTCATGATTGGGTTCGTCGGAAACGCCGCTCTGCGGTTCCAGTGCCATCCCGCAAATCGGGCAGGTTCCCGGACCTTCCTGGACGATTTGCGGGTGCATGGGGCAGGTATAAAGCGCGCCCTTGGCGGACTGTTCCGCCTCCATCGCCTTTTTCGTCCTGCTATTGCCGGACACATAGAAATAGGGATCAGCCTCGAACTTGTCGTGACACTTCGGACTGCAGAAGTGGAACTCCTCGCCCTTGTATTTCAGGCTCGGCTTGCCTTTTCCAAGAGTAACCGACATGCCGCAGACCGGGTCCCTAACCTTGCCTGCCTCGCCAGTCTGGTTCGGCTGGATCGCTGTATCCTGCATGATGTTCGCCCTGATGGATCTTCGATCTCCTCATCAGATAGGCCCTCCAGTTGCTGGAAGGTCAAGGCGGACAATTGCTTATTCTCCGGCCCGGTGTTTATCCCGATCCGAGATAGGCTTTCTGTACGGCCGGATCATTGAGCAGGGCAGATGCCGTATCAGCGCCTGTGATCAGGCCGTTTTCAATCAGATAACCCCTGTCCGCGATCGCCAGGCTTCGCTTGGCGTTCTGTTCGACCAGAAGGACGCCGATGCCGGTTTCCCGGATGCGCGACAGGTTCTCGAAGAGTTCGCCCGACAGGAGTGGCGACAGGCCAAGGGACGGCTCGTCCAGCATCAGGATGTCCGGGTTCGACATCATGGCGCGGCCGATGGCCACCATCTGCTGTTCTCCACCCGACATGGTTCGGGCGGTCTGGTTGCGCCGCTGTGCCAGCTTCGGAAAGAGAGCAACCACCTTTTCCAGATTTTCCTGCCGGCTTGCTCGCGCCCGCTCCGGATAGGCGCCCAGCATCAGGTTTTCCCAGACGCTGAGATCGCCGAATATGCCTCGGCCTTCCGGCACGAAGGCTATTCCAGCCTCGACGATCCTGTCCGCTTTCATCTGGCGAAGGGATTGGCCAGCGAGTGCTGCCTCACCACTGACCGTTCCTTCACTGATCCCGGCGATGGCCCGCAACAGCGAACTCTTGCCGGCCCCGTTTGCACCCAGAATGACGACGATCTCGCCTTTCGATGCGGTCAGGCTGACACCCTGAAGGGCTGCATGAAGACCATAGGTGACGGTGAGCCCGTTGATATCCAGCATCAGCCGTCCCCCAGGTAGGCCCGGATGACTTCCGGGTCGGAAAGCACGTCTTCCGGTGTGCCTTCGGCAATCCGGGCGCCGGAGTTGATCACAAGGCACCGGTCGCATAGCGAGCGGATGGCGTCCATGACATGTTCGACAAGAATGATCGTCCGCCCCTCCTGGCGCAGGCTGGCAATCAGATCGATGCCGACCGTCAGTTCGGAAGGATTGAGACCGGCGAGCCACTCGTCCAGAAGAAGGACTTCCGGTTCACTGGCGAGCGCGCGGGCAAGTTCCAGCCGCTTCTGGTCGATGTAGGTCAGCGCGGAGACCGGCTTGCCACTTTGCCCTTCCAGACCGACCCTTGCCAGAAGCTCCGCCGCGTAGGTTTCCACCTCATTGCCCCAGCGCCTGGCGTGGCCGAAGACGCCGCCGGCGATGACGTTTTCCAGCACGGTCAGCTCCGGCAGAATGCGGACAAGCTGAAAGGTTCTGGAAACGCCAGAGCGGGCAATTTCGTGGGGCTTTTTCCTGGTCAGATCCTGCCCCTTGAGAATGATCGCCCCGGAGCTCGGCTTCAGGGCGCCGGAAATCATGTTCATGGTCGTGGACTTGCCGGATCCGTTCGGCCCGATCAGCCCCATCACCTCATGCTCGAGTACCTGGAAACTGACATTGTTGACTGCAACAAGACCGCCGAAGCGCTTGCTGAGGCTTTCCACGTGAAGGATCGGTTGTCCTGGTGTCATGACGACCTCCCTGCCAGAAGCTTGCCGAAAAGACCGGTGACACCATTCGGCAGGAAATAGACGATCAAAAGAAAGGCGAGCCCCAGAACCAGCGTGGTGGCATTGGGGAAAGAGACAGAAATCACCTCCCACAGGAGCGTGAAGGGAAGAACGCCCAGAAGCGGGCCGTAAAGTTTCCGCGTGCCGCCCAGAAGAGCCATGATGACAACGACAAAACTGAGTTCCGGCGAGAACACGACATTGGGTTCGATGTAGTAGTAGCGCGGTGCGACGATGGCGCCGACGAGAGCGGCGACGAAGCCGGTGGTCATGAACATCAGGACCTTGGTGCGCGCGGTGTTGATGCCGACATGACGCGCCACGGCCTCGTCATTGCCGAGAATGCGCAGCGCGAACCCGAGCCGCGACCGCCCCAGCCACCAGCCGAACGCGAACACGGCGGCAAGAACGGCAAGCAGCATCCAGTAGATATGCGTTTCATCCAGGTCGGTGAGCACATAGAGCCCGCGGCTGCCGAGGAAATTGTTCTGCACCCAGCTGACGAGGTTGCGGACCATTTCCGCAAGACCGAGCGTGAAGATGACGAAATAGACACCGGACAAGCGCAGGGTTGCCCAGCCGATCAGCGCGGCAAGCGCTGTCGCGACAACGGGGGCGAGCGCCGCCATGGCCCAGAAGCTCTGGTCGTAGTCACTCATGCCGAGGCCGACCAGATAGCCACCGATTCCGAAAAAGGCGCCCGTCGACAGGGCAATGTAATGGGTCGGCCCGGAAAACAGCGACCATGAAGTGGCAAGGGCGGCATACATCAGAACGGTTACGGCGATCGACAGCCAGTAGCCGTCTGCAACAAAGGGAACGCATGCGGCTGCGGCCAGAAGCGCTGCGGCACCGGGCATCGCAAGGGCTGAAATGTTCATGCGGGTCTCCTGCCAAACAGGCCCTGGGGCCGAAACAGGAGTACAAGCAGAAAGATCGTGTAGGCAGCAGCCAGGGTCAGCCCCGGATCGATCAGCGTCGCCACGGCGGTTTCCACCACGCCCAGGATGAGCGCAGCCACAATCGCTCCGCGAATGTCGCCGACCCCGCCCATGATCACGATGATCAACGCCTTCATGGTGAAGATGACACCGAACGACGGATCCAGCGTGACGAAGGTTGAAATCAGCACGCCCCCCATCGCCGTGATCGTGCCGCCGATGGCAAAGGCCAGCGCGCTGATGCGTTCGACGTTGATGCCGACAAGACCGGCGGCCATCGGACTGACGGCAACAGCCCGGACAGCCAATCCGGCGTTGGACCGGTTCAGCCAGAGATAAAGCGCCAGACTGATGGCCACGGCCCCGCCGAAGGCAACCAGCCGGTTGGCGGCAACCGTCGTTCCGGCAACGTCCACCGGAACGGCAAGGAAGGAATAGGCAAACAGTTCCGGATAGATCAACACCATGGCGCCCACCAGAATGAAAGCCATTCCGAAGGTTGCCAGAATGGAGTCCACCTCCAGCTGGCCTTGCGTTTTTGCCCGCCGGACAAGCGGCAGAAGCAGGACGCGGTAAACCAGCCAGCTGGTTGCGAACGCCAATGGCGCCACGAGGAACACCGTGATCAGCGGACTTAAGCTAGCCGCGGTAAAGGCAAGAAACGACGCCAGTGCTCCCATGACCAGAACCTCGCCATTGGCAAGGTTCATGATCCGGGCGACGCCGTATTGCAGATTGAGCCCCATGGCGATGAGCGCATAGGTTCCGCCCAGAAGCAGGCCGGAAATCAGGATGTCCATCTAAACTACCATCTCGCGAGACGATCCGGACCGGCCTGAGCCGGCCGGTCCGAAGGTCTTCAGTTCCAGCCTTCCTTGGCGACCGGCTCGACCGCAACCGGGACACCGACGCCGGCGACGGCATTGAACTGGCCGTCATGCCACTGGCCCACCGTCCAGTAGTGCTTCGATTCATTGTGCTTGTCGAAGCTGATCGTGCCGAGGGCGGTGTCGAAGCTGTTGGCCTTGATGTATTCGGTCACGGCCTCGCGGTCCGTACTGTCAGCTCCTTCGATCGCCTGTTCCAGAACCTGCAGGCTGGCATAGTAGGTGGCTGCGGCCCAATATTCAGGCTGGTTGCCATGAAGCTCGTTGAAGGCCGTGCGGTATTCCGTCATCGGCTCCAGATCGAGATTGACGCCCCCTGCCCCGAGATTACCTTCGATCTTGCTGCCGAATTTGCCGGCGTAGGCGGGAAACGCTGTCGCGACCGCCGTGTAGAAGGCGCCGACATCGAGATTTTCAATGATCGCCTGCTCCGTCAGGGCAAAGGTATCCGGCGGGTAGGAAAAGGCGATGAACGCATCCGGTTCGGTCGCCTTGGCTCCCTTGACCACCGGGGACAGATCCGCCGTACCGAGGGGATAGGACTTGTCGAAGACAATCTCGTAGCCAGCTGCCGGCAGAACTTCACGGGCGACGGCTGCAAGCTCTATGCCGAAGGCATCTGCGACGTTGACCATGGCCACCTTGTTGCCGATGGCACCGTTGTCACGAAGCTTGTTCAAGGTGTCGCGCAGGCCCTCGACAAAACCGGTCGTGTTGCCGAGGGTGAAGAACATGTTCGGAAACCGTTCGGAAAGTTCCTCGATCTCGTCGGTGATGTTGGTCACCGAGATTTGCGGATAACCGTATTTTGCGAAGATCGGAGCGGCTGCCGCGTTGAAACCGGTGCCCCAGGGCGTCAGCAGAAAATCGACTTCATCCTGTGTGGCGAGACGCTGCACCGCCTTGATCATCTCGGCCGGATTGGATTTGTCGTCATATTCGACCAGTTCCACAGCACGGCGCTCGCCGCCGACCATCAGGCCGCCGCGTCCGTTCACCTGGCTAACCCAGAGCTCCACATTCGGGCTGTGGCTGGCAGCATCACCTCCTGCCGCCGGACCGGTCATATGCACCACGCGGCCGATCTTGATCGGGTCCGCGGCAAAGGCCGTGGAGGCCAGCAGCGCCGCGGCAAGCGCGGTCGCTCCAAAAACTATTCTACGCATCAGAACTCCTCCCAGTCGCGCAGATCATGCGTTTGATCGCGCATCAACTTTGTATCCATAAATTTTCAACTTTGCAACATATTGCATCCAATAACAGTGATTTCAGAAATTTTATAATGACAATCGGTTGCTTTTGGATACATAAATATGAAAATGCTCATGATAAGGTCCATGCCTTCGAACTGGTATGGATCCGAAAATGGCAAGGACAGATGACGACCAAGGCAAATGAAACAGCCCCGTCCGACAAGCGCGTGCTGGCAGTTCTTCATCGCATGATCATGGACGGCTCGCTGGCACCGGGCTCGAAGATCAGCGAAGTGAGCGTTGCCGACATGTTCGACGTGTCGCGAACACCTGCACGGCTGGCATTGCGCGCGCTGGAGGTGGAAGGTCTCATCAAGAAGCGTGACGGTCGCGGCTTCACGGTGCAGGAATTCAATCTGGGCGACATCAAGCACGCCTACGAGGTGCGCGGTGTACTGGAAGGCCTGGCTGCCGGCACGCTTGCCAAGAGCGGCATGAGCAAGGACGTCGAGGCGACGCTGAAATCCGTCATCAAGGACATGGACATCGCGCTAACCGACACATCGGCGGATGGCGACAAGATCTCGCGCTATCAGGACGGCAATGTCGCCTTTCACGAGACGATCATGCGCCAGTGCGGCAACGACTACATCGGCTACGCGTTCGATCGCATGGAAAGCCTCCCGATGCTCAAGCTGGGCACGGTGGTGTTCAGCGCCGACAAGGCCGAAGAAGACATGATGCGCCTGCGCCTGGGCAACATGCAGCACCGCCTCATCTTCGACGCGATCTCGAAACGCGACCCACAGCGCGCTGAATCGATCATGCGCGAACACGCCAACCAGACACTCGTCTACTCCGCCCTGTTCGCAGGCCCGGACGACTGACGGGACCAAACAAGACCAACACAACGGAGGATCCCATGGACTACGGCCTTTTCATCGACAACGAGGACCAGGCAGCCAGCAACGCGGCTGTCTTCGAACGCAAGAACCCGGTCAGCGGCGAACGCGCCAGCGTGGCGGCAGCCGCAGTGGCGGCCGACGTCGACAAGGCTGTGCAGTCCGCGCAGGCTGCCTTTGCCGCGTGGTCGAAAACTGGCCCGAGCGAACGGCGCAAGATCCTCAACAAGGCTGCCGATCTCATGGAAGAACGCACGCCGCAGTTCGTCGAGGTCGGCATTCGCGAGACAGGGGCGACCGCGCCATGGCTCGGTTTCAACAACATGTTCGCCGCCAAGATCCTGCGTGAAGCGGCCGCCTCCACAACTCAGATCAAGGGTGAGATCATCCCCTCCGACAAGCCCGGTTCCTTTTCCATGGGTTACCGCCAGTCCGTTGGCGTTCTGGTCGGCATGGCGCCGTGGAACGCTCCGACCATTCTGGGTGTCCGCTGTTTCGCGCTGCCGATTGCCTGCGGCAACACGGTGGTGATGAAGGCCTCCGAGAAATGCCCGGGCCTGCACAGGCTTCTGGGTGACGTCATGGCTGATGCGGGCTTGCCCAAGGGCGTCCTGAACATCCTGACCCACGATGCAGCTGACGCTCCCGAAGTGGTCAACGCGCTGGTCGACCACCCGCTGACGCGCCGGATCAACTTTACCGGATCGACCCGCGTTGGCCGGATCATCGCAGAGCGTGCTGCCAAGCACCTGAAACCCTGCCTTCTGGAACTTGGCGGCAAGGCTTCACTGGTGGTGCTCGACGATGCCGATCTCGACGGTGCGGTCAATGCCGCCCGGTTCGGCGCTTTCATGAACCAGGGACAGATCTGCATGTCCACGGAAAAAGTTGTTGTCGATCAGTCCGTTGCAGACGTCTTTGCGGAGAAATTCGCGGCCAGCGCCAGCGCACTCAAGGTAGGCGCGCCAACCGAACAGGTTCATATCGGCTCGGTTGTCGATCGCGACACGGTCGACCATGTCAAAGCCCTGATTGACGACGCCGTTGCGAAAGGCGCAAAGGTTCTGTGCGGCGACGTGCCGGAGGAAGGCACCGTGATGGCCCCGACCATCGTCGATCTGGTTACTCCTGAGATGCGCATCTACGGCGAAGAAAGCTTCGGTCCTGTCACCACGATGATCCGCGCCCGCGACACCGCCCATGCCATCGAGATCGCCAATGACACGGACTACGGCCTTTCGGCTGCCGTCTTCGGGCAGGATACCCGCAGGGCTCTGGAAGTTGCCAAGGACATCCAGTCCGGCATCTGCCACATCAATGGCCCGACTGTCTTTGACGAAGCGCAGATGCCTTTCGGCGGTGTGAAATCCTCCGGCTATGGCCGCTTCGGCGGTACGGCAGGCATCAACGAGTTCACGGAACTGCGCTGGATCACCATCGAAGACCCCGGTCAGGGCTATCCGATCTGATCCATCACTGGTAACTCTCCGCCTCCCCCCGAAAGTGCGCGGGAGGCGGTTGAGCCAAGTCATTTTTTCACTATAGGCCCCACACCAAGGCTTGCCGGGGCCGTGCTGGGGCTGTGCCGGGGCCTGCTTCCTTTTCAAGGCCCGCCGGGCGGGACGCTGCGTCACCTGGCTTAAACAAGTGTGCCTTCACGCACTGTTAACCATAAATTGCAATACCTGACACACCAATAGCGCGCATTCCCGCGTATTCAGACAAGCGGTGTTTCAGCCATGAAAAGACTTTTGCAGTCCCTTCCGATTGCGGCCTTCCTTGCGCTTTCTTCGGCGCCCCTTGCCTCCGCTGCGGATGTCTACTCAGGGCCCGGCGAGCTCTATCAGCCATCGACGCTGCGCGGCAGCATCGGCCTGCGATACTGGTACAGCCAGTCGCGCTCCGATCTGGACAACAGCGGCTTCGACATTTCCAGCACGGATAACGTGACCTCGCACACCGCTGAACTGGTCGGAACGCTCGAGGACACGACGTCCAACACCTTCTTCAGGGGCTATGTCGGCCTCGGCAGGAGCGACGGCGGCGATGTGCATTTCTCTGGCTACGAGATGGACGAAACCGATGAGACCTCGCTCGGATATGTTGTTCTCGACGGCGGCTGGGGCTTTGCGCAATTTGCAAACAACCAGGTGCGGCTGAAAGGGTTCGTCGGCTACCAGTATCTGTCCGACGACGTTTCGGCGAAATACGGAAACCTGACTGTCGAACAGTCCCGCGACTGGCATGCGATCCGCCTGGGCATGACTGCTGAAGGCGACATCGGCCAACGCGCCGGCTGGTCCGTTGACGTCGCAGGTGTGCCCTGGAGCTACAACAAGATAGAAACCTGGGAAAGCGACTGGACCTATGGTCTGGAAGCAGATGCGATGCTGAATGTCGACCTGACCAAGAACTGGCAACTGGGCGTCGGTGGCCGTTACTGGTGGCTCCACTCGAATTTCGACCGCAGATATGTCGTCACCGGCGAGAAAGTGGTTCTCGACCAGAACTATCACCGCTACGGCCTGCTGCTGGAAAGCAAATACACCTTCTAGAACGTATCGCGTTCAACCAGAGGGATCGTGCATCGCGATTTGCGCCAGACAACTGCCCGCAAATACAGCCCCAGCCTTTCAGAAAGGTCCGCGCATGCGGGCCTTTTTCGTATAAACAGACGAAACTGAAACCACTCGCTCCCTGAAAGGCCTGCGTACCTTCATCCGGAGCTCCCTCACCGCCTTAAAGAGCCAGAGATGCCGAACAGCCTCGCCGCCACCTATCTTTTCCTCGTCGCGGCCATCGTCGCCGAGGTGATCGCAACTTCCGCTCTGGCAAAAACCGAAAATTTCACCCGACTGCTGCCTTCGATCATCACCGTGGCCGGTTATGCGATCTCGTTCTGGCTGCTGTCCTATCCGATTCGCGTTTTGCCGACGGGAATCGTCTACGCAATCTGGTCCGGAGCGGGCATCGTTCTCATCACCATGGTCGCCTGGCTGGTGTTCGACCAGAAACTCGACCTGCCGGCCCTGATCGGCCTTGGACTGATCCTTGGCGGGGTGGTGATCATCAATGTTTTCTCGAAATCGGTCGGCCATTAGGCCGAAACGCCGAAGCAGCCCCAGAAACGAAAAAAGCTCCGGAAAACCGGAGCTTTTTTTGATTGTTTCGGACCTTGGCAGTCTGTCCAAAACCGGAATTTGGTGCCAGGAGAGGATTGCGTCCAAATCCCTGAATTCCATTGATTCTCAATGTATCGATGACCGGGACTTGTTACACAGCCAAGCTGCACACTTTTCTGCGCTAGCAGCCTCTAGACATTTTTTCAGCAGATAAAAGTCTATCAATCTATGATTGCTGACTAAGTGTTACGGGTAGGATCATGGGTGGAAATCGAAATGCTTGAAGGTAGTTGGATTGGCAACCTCAACGGAACATTGGTTGGAAACCTGTTCGCGGAATTTTACTCTGATGGCGACGTAACCAAAATTATATTGAGAGCGAACGTCGATAGTCAGCCGATTATTCTAACAGGGCAAGTTGAAAGGCGTGACGATAGCATCGTAGCAAGTCTGTCCTCAGAAGACGCCGCATTGGGTGACGAGTATGATACACGCCTTGTATTCGATTCAATATCTGATGACCGGCTTGGCGGTCGCTGGTTTCTAAAAACTGGGCACGGAGGCTCTTTTGTTCTTGGACCAGCCACAAATATTCAAAGAAGTACTCCTGCTGCCGCTACTGACAAGAGCCAGTCCCACAAGAGTGCGTTGAAGATTGTCCGCAGAACCATCTCACTTCCAAAAATCACCATATACCGTGACGAGATAAAGAGATTATCTAGCCAGATGAAGGAGTGGCTGAATACACCCTTCCAAGTTGTTATTCATGCCGGAACCCACAAGGCAGGACAGTCGAAGAAAGATATTCGCAAGTTTGATTCAGATTTTTGGGACGATCCATCTTTAAGTAAGCATGCGGAATTTCTTTATCTATCACTTTCCGAGCCAGGCGAATTGCCTAGAACTATCGATGTCCACCTAGGCAATGAAGGTTGTTCGGTGTCTGTTACAGGCGCTGACGAGATTTGGGTATCTGGCTGCTTCAACGAATTGGAGCAATTCTTCTCAGAAAAGAACTCTCGTTGGCGAACCCTTTACGAAAACCATGCACTTAACTTCAATGGACTCGCCTTTCTCATCAGCCTGACACTTCTGCCAAGCCTAGATCTCCCACAAAGAATAGTTCTAATGACTTCCGCAATTACGCTAATGTTACTTTTCAAATCCTTTCACGATCATACCACTTCTTTGCGAATATTCCTTCAACAAGACCAGACTGAAACGAATTGGTTAGACTTACCACGTATATTCAACACTTTGCTCGGCGCTGGAATACTCGCGTTTGTACCGGTGGCTTACACTTGGCTTAGCGGCAACGGGCTGCAAAATCTGCTCGACTGGCTCTCGAAATTTGCTGGCCAACCTTGATTTTCGCGGGCCTCAAAGCCTCCCTTGGTGCGATATTAAGATAAAATCCCTCTCCTACGCGGCAAGGGCGGCGTAGATATGGAGCTGGAACTTGTCAGCATAAGGCATCTGGGAAACCGGAGACTGAGCTTCAGATCTTCCATCAAGATCGCCACGTGAGAACCCCTTCTGCTGAGACGGTCGAGCTTCACCATCAGTAGCAACAGCTCAACAAGCTAGAAACTATCCTCACTAGCGGGAGCAACAAAAAACAACTGTCTCACCTTTTCGATTCGCGTTTTGCCGACGGGAACCGTCTACGCAATCTGGTCCGGAGCGGGCATCGTTCTCATCACCATGGTCGCCTGGCTAGTGTTCGACCAGAAACTCGACCTGCCGGCCCTGATCGGCCTTGGACTGATCCTTAGCGGGGTGGTGATCATCAATGTTTTCTCGAAATCGGTCGGCCATTAGGCCGAAACGCCGAAGCAGCCCCAGAAACGAAAAAAGCTCCGGAAAACCGGAGCTTTTTTAGATTGTTCTGGACCTTGGTAGTGTGTCCAAAACCAGAATTTGGTGCCCAGGAGAGGACTCGAACCTCCACGCCCTTGCGAGCGCTAGCACCTGAAGCTAGTGCGTCTACCAATTCCGCCACCTGGGCTGTGAGGGGGGCTTGTAAGGGTGGTTCCGGGGCTTGTCAATCACTCTGTGTGACTTTTTTTATTCATTCACAGCGAGCCCTTCACAGACCCGCGGCAAAGGGCTAAGAAACTCCCAGACTGAGCCGGCCAAATTCCAGGCCGCCTCTCCTTTTGGACGCGACAGAAGGCATTTTCAGGATGTCCACAGCACTTAACGGCAAACTCGTCACGGTTTTCGGCGGATCGGGATTCCTTGGCCGTCATATCGTTCAGGCGCTCGCCAAGCGCGGTTACCGCGTGCGCGCAGCCGTCCGCCGTCCCGATCTGGCGACTCATCTTCAGCCGCTTGGCGCCGTTGGCCAGATCATGCCGGTACAGGCCAACCTGCGCTATCGCTGGTCGGTCGACCGGGCCGTGATCGGCGCGGATGCGGTGGTCAACGCCGTCGGCATCCTGGCCCCCAGCGGCAAACAGTCCTTCGACGCGGTGCAGAGTTTCGGTCCGCGAGCCATCGCGGAAGCCGCGCGTGCCGCTGGCCTTGATCGGATCACGCATATCTCTGCCATCGGTGCGGACGCACAGAGCAGCTCCGCCTACGCCCGCTCCAAGGCGGTCGGCGAAGCCGGTGTTCTGGAAACCCTGCCCGGCAGCGTCATCCTGCGGCCATCCATCGTGTTCGGTCCGGAAGACAAGTTCTTCAACAAGTTTGCCGACATGGCCCGCTTCTCGCCTGTGCTGCCGCTGCTTGGTGGCGGCGAGTCCAAGTTCCAGCCGGTTTATGTCTGCGACGTTGCCGAAGCGGTTGCCCGCGCTGTCGATGGCCAGCTTGCCGGTGGCACCACGTATGAACTCGGCGGCCCTGAAGTGAAAAGCTTCAAGTCTTGCCTGGAAGACGTTCTGGAAGTCACCCGCCGCAATCGCGTTCTGTTGCCGCTGCCCTTCCCGGTCGCATCTGCCATGGGCAAGGTTCTGCAGCTCTTCCCCTACGCGCCGTTCACAGCCGATCAGGTCGAGCTACTGAAAACCGACAACGTGGTGTCTGACAAGGCAAAGGCGGAAGGCCGCACCCTGGAAGGCATCGGCATTCCTCCGGCAACGCTGGCCGCCGTTTTGCCGACCTACCTGGAACGCTACCGCGAGCACGGCCAGTACGACGCACACCGGCCGGCGTAAGGCCTGCTTGCACCTGACTTCTTCGACGGGCCCTTCGGGGCCCGTTTTCTGTTGAAAGAAACTTGCCCGGTGCCGGGCGGGTATGCGCACTCCAGCAGTTCGTCTGCAAGCAGCACCGTTCATCTGCCGCCCCTACCCGGCACAGCTTTTCGTTGCCGCATCCCGCTCCTTCGCCTACCGTCAAAATTGACGGGAGGCGCAGATGTCATTTCTTGCCAAGGTCACGTTACTTTTTGTTGTCTTTGTGGACCTGCTCGGCCAGGGACTGGTGTTTCCGATCATCAATTCCCTGGTGATGGAACCGTCGACGTCGATGTTGCCGCGGTCCACCAGCGACGCGATGCGCCATTTCGATTACGGCCTCATCATCGGCGTCTTCTTCTTGTGCTGGTTCTTCGGTGCGCCCTACATCTCCAAACTGTCGGATGTCATCGGCCGCAAGAACGCGATCCTGATCTGCCTGTTCGGCGCTCTCGGCGGCTATGCGCTCACCATAGCAGCGCTCTATCTCAACAGCTTCCTGCTCCTGATCCTGGGCCGCGCGATCACCGGGCTGACTGCGGGCAACCAGCCGATCGCGCAGGCTGCGATGATCGACGGCAGCACGGATGACGAGGACCGCAACCGGAACATGGGCTATATCATCACCGGCGTCAGCTTCGGGCTGGTCGGCGGCCCGCTGCTCGGCGGTCTCCTGTCGGACCCGGTCCTTCTTGGCGACCTGGCAAGCATCAAACTACCGTTCTATGCCTGCTTCCTACTGGTGCTGATTGCCATCCTGCTGGTGGTGTTCTCATTCAAGGATGCACACGACGCCGAGGCGGAACGGCAGAAATTCGTGTTCAGGCCTTCGGAAATCCTCGAGCTTCTATGGCGTATCCGCAAGTATCCGACAGTGATGCGGCTGACGGTGGTGTTCTTCTTCTTCCACGTCGCCAACCTGTCTTTCTACATCTTCGTCGACAACTACCTGACCAGCCGCTTCGGTTACGGCACGCTCGGCGGTTCGATGGTGATGCTGACGATCGGCATTGCCCTCGCCTTTTCCAGCACGTTTCTGGTGGTGCCGGCGCAAAAGCGGTTCAGCAAGGAAGCTATTCTGGGCATGACCTTCACGGTCTGGGCAGTGTCGGCGGCAGCTTTCATAGCCTCGCCCAACGCAATTCTGACCTATGTGCCGGTCTTCTGTTTCTACTTCGCCTTCGGCATCGCCTATCCGACGTTTCTCGGGCTTTATTCGGCAGCCGTCAGCGACAAGGAACAGGGGTGGGTCATGGGTGTAACCATTGCCGTCTTCACTTTGGTGGCGGGCGTGATCTCGTTGCTGGGCGGGGAACTGATCGGGCTTGATCTGGATCTGCCGTTCTACGGTGTGATCATCGCGGCTCTCACCGCTCTTGTTGTGATGTTCTTTGCCTGGAACAAGCCGGAGATAAAGGCATTGATGCGCGGATCCGGCGGCTGACAGGAGAACTTGCCAGCCGCCGGAAAAGATTATCCACGCCGAGGCCCCAACTTGAAGCGGTCGTCGTGCAGCTCGCTGTAGCCGAGCACTGTGCGTTGCAGGCCGATATCCTTCAGCTCACTCTCGTTCAGGCGAGAAAGTGCTCGGTTAGTTTCCCGGCGGCGAAGATAATTCCGGAACTCTGCCACACAAACACGAAGGGCAGAAAACAGAACACTGCGGCTGTTTGCGCGGCTGCGGAAAATGGTGTCGATCTCAAGGCTCATCTCTCTTCTCCTAAGGGCTGAACGCCCGTTCCTTTCTGGGGACGAGATGAGAATGACAAATCAATCCTGACAGCAGTGAGTCATGTTTGATCCCGTTCTGTTCTCAGGTTATGATTTTTTTTGTTCCGACCTCACAGAGCCCGATTTTCCATGAACCCGATTGAACGCGCACTCGGCATCCTGCTTCTGCTGACCGGCGGCAAACTTGTCCCGGCAACCGTACTTGCCGAACGGTTTCACGTTTCCCATCGCACGATCTATCGCGACATCGACAGGCTGATCGCGCTTGGCGTTCCGGTGGATGCAGAGCGTGGTGCGGAAGGCGGCTACCGGCTTGCCAGCGGTTATCTTCAGCCACCCGTGGCGCTGACCCGCAATGAGACCGCCGCCCTGCTGGCTGCAATGGCACTGGTGCGCTCCAGCCGCACGGTGCCGCTGGCAGACGATCTTGCAGCCGCGGAAAAGAAGCTGTTGGCGTCCCTGCCCAAAACGGTTCACGGGCTCTTGAAAGAGGCCGACAGGATCGTGGGCATCGAACCAATCCCGCCCGACATCTTTCATTCCGGCACAAAGGCGGAACCGACGGGCGACTGGCAGAAGGCCCTCGACGGATTTATGGCCGGTATCCTGGATGGCAAACGGGTCCGCTTCGAACACGTCAACCCCACAAGGCGGACCGTGAAAGCCCATGACGTCGAACCCTATGGGGTCATGTTCGACCGGGACCTTTGGTATCTGGCCGGACGCTGCGTCGATACGGACACGCTCAAGGTCTATCGGGCGGACCGGGTGCGGGGTCTGGAAATCAGCGGGCTCTTTTTCCGGCCCGACAAGACCTTCTCCATCAAGAGCCTTCTCGGCGGGGCATGGCTGTCGCAGGCGATGCGTCGCTGGGAGCAGGAGGAAGCGATTGCCGAGATCCTGATCACTGCCGCACAGGCAAAGAAGCTGAGCGCCGACTGGTATTACCGTCACGCTGTCTTCACACCGGCTGAAGAAGGCCGGATCCTCGTCAGCATCCCCTCTACCGAGCGGGCCCGCATATTGCCGCTCGTCCGCTGGCTCGGGCCGGGGGCGGAACTGCTTGGCCCGGAGGACCTTCGTCAGGAGCTTGCAAGCGAACTGGAGGCACTGGCGGGGACCTATACGGCCAAGAGACGGCTCAACCGCTCGGCCTGAGCCAAGCCCCGAAACCCCGTCACATTCGCTCCGTCGGTCCGGACAAGCGCAACAAAAGCTGCGCGCTGATCCGGACGTTGGTAAAGCGGCCTCAGCCCAGAAAATAAAGTCCGGCGAAACCGGCAATGCCGACGAAAATGCGCCACCAGGCAAAGGGCGCGAAGCCGTGTTTGGAGACGAAGTCGAGCAGCCCCTTGACCACAAACACACCGGCGATGAAAGACGCGACAAAGCCGATACCAATGAGCATGGCATCGTCCATCGAGAGCACGTTGCGGTTCTTGTAGAGATCGTAGGCAAAGGCGCCGGCCATTGTCGGCATGGCCAGAAAGAACGAGAATTCGGCCGCCGAGCGCTTGTCGGTGCCCATCAGCAATGCACCGGCAATAGTCGCACCGGAGCGTGAAACGCCGGGCACCATGGCAAGGCACTGGCAAAAGCCGATCTTCAGGCAGAGCGACAGCGGGTAATCCATCACATTTGTGTAGCGCGGCTTCAGCGGCAGGCGGTCGATCCACAGAAGGACGATGCCACCGAGCAGCAACGTCGTGCAGATAAGCGCGGGCGTTTCGAACAGCACTTCCTTGATGAAACCATGCAGCAGCACGCCGATGACGGCGGCCGGCAGGAAGGCAATCAGGATACCGGCCACGAAGCGCCGGCTGGAGGGATCGCTTGGCAGCGTGATCAGAAGCGTCCACAAACGGCCGAAATAAACCGACAGGATCGCCAGAATGGCGCCGAGCTGGATCAGAACCTCGAAAGTTTTGCCTGTGCTGTCGAAGCCGAGAAAATGCCCCAGCAGCAGGATATGACCGGTTGACGAGACGGGAATGAACTCGGTCAGACCTTCGACAATCCCCAAAATCAGAGCATTAACAATCGTTTGGCCGTCCATTGTGTATCTTGTCTCCAAATGGCTTGATGAAAACCAGCCTGACCAAGTATGTCTCGCGACTCAGGGCGTCTCCCAAGTCGCCGCTTATTTGACGAAGCGAAGTCACGCCGTCAAACCCTTGATAACCATATTCGGGGCAAACTCTCCGTTAAGGCGATTGCAGCATTCGGCATTCGCTTTGACGTAGTCTTGCCACAGTTCAGGCTCTTAACCCCTTCATGCTGACGCTCTACCATCATCCGTTCTCGCCATCTTCAAGGTTCATCCGGCTCATCCTGAGCGAATACGGTGCCGCCTTCGAGGAGCATCACGTGAACCCATGGGAGCGGCCTCAGGCGCTCCTGGTGCTGAACGCGGCAGGCACCGTGCCGGTTATCGTGGAAAACGAAGGCCCTGCCATTTGCGGCGCCGGACCAATCATGGAGTATCTGGACGAAACCCGGGGCTATGCGGTTGCCGACCGCCGGTTGATGCCGGATCATCCCGATGCCCGTGCAGAAACGAGACGCCTGGTCGAGTGGAGCCTCGGCAAGTTCGATCAGGAAGTGATCGGTCATCTTGTGCGCGAACGCATCTACAAGCAGATCATGCCAAAGTCCGCCGGCGGCGGCGAACCGGATTCGGCTGCCCTGCGCGTTGCCCGGGCAAATATCCATCACCACCTGAAGTACTTCGGCTATCTGGTCGCCTCCCGCCGCTGGGTTGCCGGCGACCGGCTGACCTTCGCCGACTTCGCCCTTGCGGCCTCCCTGTCGTGTGCCGACTATCTGGGCGAAGTGCCCTGGAGCGATCAGGAAGACATCAAGAGCTGGTATGCGCGGGTCAAGTCGCGGCCGTCGATGCGCCCGCTCCTGGGCGAGAAGGTGCTGGGCATGCCGGCCGCACAGACCTATGCGGATCTCGATTTCTGACGCATTCTTCGTGCGTTCAACCGTTTCCGGTTGAACTGAACGTTGTTCCAGCGAGCAGCCGAAGGCCTTGGACCGAAAGACGCAAAAGCTTCTGACCGCCTTTGAGGAGAAGGCCCGCGCCCTCGGTTTCGACGGCGTGAAGATTGCCGCTGCCGACAGCATTCCGGAAGCGGGCGAACGCCTACGGCACTTCCTGGACAAGGGCTATGAAGGCAGCATGGCCTGGATGGCGGAAACCGCCGACCGCCGGTCCTCACCGCAAGCTCTATGGCCGGAGGTTCGCTCTGTCATCATGCTGGCGATGAACTATGGCCCCGGCAGCGCACCGCACGAACATCCCCTCGCCCATCTGGCCGACAAGACCACCGGCGGCATTTCCGTCTATGCGCGACACCGCGACTATCACGATGTCATCAAGGGGCGCTTGAAGGAACTGGCCAGCTTCCTGGTTTCCCGCTCCGGTGGCGATGTGAAGGTATTCGTCGATACCGCACCGGTGATGGAAAAGCCGCTCGGGGAGGCTGCCGGGCTTGGCTGGCAGGGCAAGCACACGAACCTCGTGTCACGTGATCTCGGGTCCTGGTTTTTCCTCGGCTCGATCTTCACCACACTGGATCTGCCGCCGAGTGGAGCAGAACGCGATCATTGCGGCTCCTGCCGCGCCTGCCTCGACAGTTGCCCGACGAACGCATTTCCCGCGCCTTATCAGCTCGATGCGAGGCGCTGCATTTCCTACCTCACCATCGAACACCCCGGCCCCATTCCGGAAGCGTTTCGCAAAGCCATCGGCAACCGAATTTACGGCTGTGACGATTGCCTGGCAGCCTGTCCCTGGAACAAGTTTGCCGAAGCTGCCAGGGAGGCCAAGTTGATTGCCCGGGCGGAGATGATTACCCCGAAGCTTGCAGACCTCCTGTCGCTGGACGACGCAGCTTTCCGCCAGCTCTTTTCCGGATCACCGGTGAAACGGATCGGACGGGGAAAGTTTCTGCGCAACGTTTTGATTGCCGCCGGCAATTCCGGAGAAATTGAACTGCTCGGCAAGATCGAAGCGCTGCTGGACGATGCAGACGCCCTTGTTCGCGGCACCGCCGTCTGGGCACTCGGCCAACTTTCTGCACAGGAAGATTTTCAGGCCCGCAAAACCGCGGCGTTGCGCGTCGAAACCGACGAGACCGTGCGTTCTGAATGGCTCCTCGCGCAATCCTGATCCGGCTTTTCCCGATTCGACCTTGTCATGTGATTGGTACATAGTCATGGAATGGCCTAGGTCTTGATGAGGACTTGGACGTCCAACCCTATCGGGACCGATCTCGTTCAAACCGCTCGATTCCGATCATTTTATTGGAGCCACGACATTGAATTTTCAGCCCGCCTCCGTTTTCTCATCCAAACCAGCCAGGGCCCGCGTCCGGCTCCTCATGCTCGGCACCGCGCTTGCGCTGGTTTCCGGCTCCGCCCTTGCGCAGGACACCGGCGAGACCGCCTATGAAGCTTATGTAGAAGGCTTGAAGAGCCTGGGTGTCGAGGTCGAAAACGGTAGCGTCGCTTACGACGAAGGTACCGATACGCTGACCCTCACCGACAGCACGATCTCCTTGAGCGGAACCATCGAGGATATTCCGGCCGAGGAAACGGATGTCACAGGCAATGACGGCGCCACGGATATCGAACCGGAAAAGCTGACCGACCTGACCTATTCGCTTTCATTCAGCAGCGGCACGGTCACCATTACAGGTCTCAGCCATGAAGACGGCGACTTTGACGCCGCAAGCTGGGTCTATTCCGACGATTCAGAAATGGTTCTTTCCGCCAGCGCCGAAGGCAAGGGCCGATTGAAGATCGACGGCCGGTTGAGCGGAGTTTCCGCGACGAACTACAGCTTCACCATGCCGGAAGTGCCGGCAGAAGACGAGGCGCATCAGGTCAGCCGCTGGCTGCCGTTCGTGAAGGCCGCTCTCCTGACTTCCTACGACGAAGTCAAGGCCGACAACACCGCCATGACCATCGAGGCGCATGAGATCGAAGACGGCAAGGACACTCTTGTTCTGTCAGGCACCATGCAGATTGCCGGCTACCGCATGGCCGACGCTGTGGATGGCCGGATCGGGGAATACACGATCGACAGCATGAGCCAGTCGATGCAGACCCTGGACACGACCTCGGGCCAGATGCTGAACCAGACCACCAGCCAGGGCAAGACCGTTTACACGGACATGGACGCGGCCGCGTTCTTCGATCTGTTCGACCCCGATGTTCCCGAAACCGGCGATGAAGTGGTCATGCTCGGCTCGGCGTCGGCGATCGACTACAAGTCCAAACAGGACATCGCCGACGGGCTTGCGATTGAAATTGCCGTCGACAAGACCTCGATTTCAGAAGTCACCGTTCTGAAACGTGACAACAACATCCTTGCCCTGTTCGACAGTCTGTTTGCCAAGCAGGTTCCAGCCCCTGAAGAACTGATCACCGGCGTATTCCAGTTCTACCGGTCGTTCGGCGTCACCGATGCCCGCATCAGCGGTATCAACGTGACCGTGCCGACACCTGGCCCAGAAAAGCCGATGGAAATCGCCATCAAGGAAATGTCCATGTCGGAGATCAACTCCGACGGTATCGGCGAAATGATGATGGTCGGTCTCGATGCCCCGGACCTGCCGGAAGGTGCATCGGTCAAGATCGACTGGGCGGCGATCGGCGATATCGAATTCGCCGAATATACGCCCATGCGTGCCATGATCAGCACATTGATGGCGGACCCAAGCTTCGGCGAGGATCATCCGATGGAGGTGGCCCGCGCGTTCATGCCGCGCTCTTTCGGCTATGAACTGGAAGGACTGGACGTTGCCGTGCCGGACCTCGGTCGGACCGAAATCGGCAGAGCCGAGATGACGCTGTCCACCACGGTGCCGCCAATCCCGACCAGCTTTCACGCCAGAACCGAAGGGCTGAAAGTGCCTGTCGCGGCCATCGATGACCCGGAAGCCCAAGCATTGCTGGAAGCTCTCGGTCTGGAAACGGTCGTCTGGTCCGACGAGACCCGGCTCTACTGGGACGAGGCAACGCTGGAACTGCGCCTGGAGCGCATGATGGTGGATGTCGAAGGGCTCGGCCGCGCCGAATTGTCCGCACGTCTTGCAAACGTACCGAAGTCCCTGTTCGAGGATCCCGAGAACCAGGGACAAATGGCCCTTGTTGTTGCCCAGTTCGTCGACGCATCCCTGACCTTCAAGGATGCCGGCCTCACCAAGAAGGGCCTGGCCCACATTGCCGAGGCTCAGAACATCCCCGAAAATGTCTTCCGGGAAGCCCTGGTGGCACAGGCGACGCAAATGACCGCGCCGATCCAGAATGCGGCCTTCACGCAGATGGTTACTGAAGCAGCGTCCAAGTTCCTCGACAATCCGGGGGAACTGAAGGTCACCTTGACGCCGCCGAACCCGGTTCCGCTGGCACAGATCCTGGGTTCGATGGCAGCACCGCAAACCCTTCCGGATCTGCTTGCAGTCAAGATTGTTGCCAATTGATTGCTCTGACCACGTGAATGCGAATACCAAAAGGGCGGCCAGTGGCCGCCCTTTTTTGCCTTCAGGCAGTTAGCTCGTTCTTAGAGTTCTGGCGAGACCTGGCGTCACTCTGCCGCCTGCTGCTGTCCGACCGTTCCGATCCGCGCTGCACAGAACTTGAACTCCGGGATCTTGCCGAAGGGATCCAGCTGCGGGTTGGTCAGGAAGTTGGCCGGGGCTTCGCTGAAGCAGAACGGGATGAAGAGCATGCCTGTCGATACGTCCCGGTCGGCGCGCAGGGTCAATGTGATCGCACCGCGCCGCGTTTCCACCCTCACCTGCTGGCCGATGTCCAGACCCGAGCGCTCGATATCGCGCGGGTTCATGGAAACGACTGGCTCCGGTTCGATGGCATTGAGCACTTCCGCACGCCGCGTCATGGCACCGGTGTGCCAATGCTCCAGCATGCGCCCCGTGGTCAGCACCAACGGGAAATCATCGTCGGGAAGTTCATCCGGCGGCACCAGATCCGACGGCACGATGCGTCCGCGGCCATCTGCCGTCGGGAAGGACTGGCCGAACAGGATCTCGTTGCCAGGCTTGTCCGGGGCATCCGCCGGATAAGTGACCGTGCCGTCGCGCTCCAGCCTTTCCCAGGAAATGTTGCTCAGCGAATTCATGTGCGACCGCATTTCCTCATAGATTGCCGGCACGCCGTCATAGGTCCAGTTCAGCCCCAGGCGGTTGGCGATATCAATGAGGATCTGCCAGTCGGCGCGTGCTTCACCGGGCATCGGTACGCAAGGACGGCCGATCTGAACCTGGCGGTTGGTGTTCGTGAACGTGCCGAGTTTTTCCGCGTGGGCGGAGGCAGGCAGGATCACGTCCGCATGCCAGGCGGTTTCGGTCAGGAAGATATCCTGAACCACAAGATGTTTCAGACTGGCCAGTGCCTTGCGGGCATGGGCCTGGTCCGGATCGGACATGGCCGGGTTTTCGCCCTGAACGAACATCGCCTCGATGCCGCCATCCAGGATATCGTCCATGATCTCCACCACGGTCAAACCGCGCACGGGATCGAGCGTGCGGCCCCAGGCGTCTTCGAATTCGGCGCGGATGTCCGGGTTTTCAACTGAACGATAGTCCGGGAACACCATCGGAATGAGCCCGGCGTCGGATGCCCCTTGCACGTTGTTCTGACCGCGCAGGGGATGCAGGCCGGTGCCCGGGCGGCCTATCTGGCCGGTTGTCAGCGCCATGGCGATCAGGCAGCGGACGTTGTCGGTGCCGTGGACATGCTGCGAAACGCCCATGCCCCAGAAGATGATCGACTTGGCACTGGTGGCGTAAAGCCTTGCGACTTCCCGCAGGGTTTGAGCGTCGATGCCGCAGACCGGTTCCATCGCTTCCGGCGTGAAGTCGACGATCTTTTCCTTCAGTGCCTCGAAGCCGTCCACGTGAGCGGCGATATACTGGCTGTCGTAGAGGCCTTCGGTGATGATGACATTGAGGATCGCGTTCAACATCGCCACATCGGTTCCCGGCTTGAACTTCAAGCCGTAGTCCGCAAAGCGCATCAGCCTCTGGCCGCGCGGGTCCATGACGATCAGCTTTGTGCCGTTCTTGGCCGCCTGCTTGATATAGGTCGCGGCAACCGGGTGGTTCTGCTCCGGACGAGCGCCGATCACGATCATGCAGTCTGCATCGCCGGCCGCATTGAACGGGGCCGTCACTGCACCCGAACCGATGCCCTCCATGAGCGCAGCCACGGAAGAAGCGTGGCAGAGACGCGTGCAGTGGTCGACGTTGTTGGTCTGGAAACCCTGGCGGATCAGCTTCTGGAAGAGATAAGCCTCTTCGTTGGAGCCCTTGGCCGAGCCGAAGCCCGCAATACCACGGCCGCCCTTGGCGTCATAAACCGCTTTCAGACCACCTACTGCTCGCTCGAGCGCTTCGTCCCAGGTTGCCTCACGGAAATAGTCGAGATGATTTTCCAGCGTCATGGCAATGTCGCCACGCTTGGGTGCATCGTCCCGGCGGATGAGCGGCTTGGTCAGGCGCTCGGGGCTGGAAACATAATCGAAGCCGAAGCGGCCCTTGACGCAGAGCCGGTTCTCGTTGGCCGGGCCGTCGCGGCCCTCGACGCTGACGATCTTGCCGTCCTTCACCGAGACCGACGTCAGGCAGCCCACACCACAGAAAGGACAGACGCTGTCGACGGTTTCTTCGGCAAAGATCTCGCGCTTGCTGGCGCTGGCATCCAGAAGGCTCTTTTCCATCAGGGCCCCGGTCGGACAGGCCGACACGCATTCGCCGCAGGCAACGCAGGTGGAAAGACCCATCGGGTCTGCCAGATCGAACACCGGCACCGTGTGCGAACCGCGATCCGCCATGCCGATAACGTCGTTGACCTGCACTTCCCGGCAGGCTCGCTCGCACAGATTGCACGCGATGCAGGCGTCCAGATTGACTGCGATGGCCGGATGGGAAATGTCCTGGGCCGGTTTGGCGCATGGTGCAAAGCGGCTGGTGGCGACACCGATATGGTCGGACCATTTCCAGAAATCACTTTCCGGGTCAGGGTGATGGTCGCGCGAGGGCTGGTCGGCTGCCAGAAGTTCGAACACCATCTCGCGTGCCTTGGACGCACGCTCGCTGGCGGTCTTCACCACCATGCCTTCGGCAGGGGTGCGAATACAGGAAGCGGCAAGCACGCGCTCGCCCTCGATATCGACCATACAGGCACGGCAATTGCCGTCGGAGCGATAACCCGGAGCGTCCTTGTGGCAGAGATGCGGAATGGCGACGCCTTCGCGCTTGGCAACTTGCCAGATGGTTTCGCCGTCTTCCGCGGTGACCATCCGACCGTCGAGGGAGAAAGTGACCTGGCTCATTTCTCGAACTCCTCCGGGAAAAATTTCAGCACCGACGTGACCGGATTGCTGGCTGCCTGCCCAAGACCGCAAATGGATGCCGATCGCATGACTTCATCGAGATCCGTGATCTTCGTCTTGTCCCAATCGCCCGCTGCCAGCAGATGTTCCATCTTCTCCGTTCCGGAGCGGCAGGGCGTGCACTGACCGCAACTCTCGTGTTTGAAGAAGCGCATCAGGTTCAATGCCACATCGCGCATGTCATCCTGATCGGAGAAAACGACGATCGCATGGCTGCCGATGAAACAGCCGTATTTGTCGAGCGTACCGAAATCCAGCGGCTCGTCGGCAAGAGATGCGGGCAGGATGCCCCCGGAGGCACCACCGGGCAGGTAGCCCTTGAAGACGTGCCCCTCTTCCATGCCACCGCAGTATTCTGCCAGAAGCTCGTTCATGGTGATCCCCGCCGGGGCCATCTTGACGCCTGGGTCCCTGACACGGCCGGAAACCGAGAAGGAGCGGTAGCCCTTGTGACCACGGCGGCCGTGGCTGGCGAACCACTCCGAACCCTTCTCGACGATATCCCTGATCCAGAACAGGGTTTCTATGTTGTGATTGAGCGTCGGCCGACCGAACAGGCCGACCTGGGCAATGTACGGTGGGCGGTGGCGTGGCAGGCCGCGCTTGCCTTCGATCGATTCGATCATCGCGCTTTCCTCGCCGCAGATATAGGCTCCCGCTCCGCGGCGCAGTTCAATGTCGATGGTCGTGATGATGCCCGCTTCGCGCAGGGCCTCGATTTCAGTCTTCAGGATCCGGAGTACCGCCGGGTATTCATCGCGCATATAGAGATAGATGCGCGCGGCGGAAATCGCATGGGCGGCAATCAGCGCGCCCTCCAGCATCCGGTGCGGGTCGCGTTCCAGGTGAACGCGGTCCTTGAACGTGCCTGGTTCGCCTTCATCGCCATTGATGGTGAGGTATTTCGGAGCCGGCAGGTCGTGGACGATCTTCCATTTCGTGCCGGTCGGGAAGCCTGCACCGCCCAGGCCGCGAAGGCCTGCTTCCAGCGCCTTGTCCGCAATTGCCGCTGCATCCAGTTCACCCGCGCGCACGCGCTCCAGCAACTTGTAACCACCAGCTTCGCGGTAGGCATCCAGCTTGATGTAATCGGGAACCACCGGATCGGACGTTCCTTCGAACAAGGCAGCGCGCACGGACACTTCGCTTGCGTTGTCGATGGCCCGCTTGCCGACCTGCACGGCCGGGGCACCGGCACAGCGACCGATGCACGGAACTTTCTGGATGCGGACTTTTGCCGGATCAACCCCGGCTTCAAGCGCAGCAGCCAGAGCGTCCGCCCCCTTGAGCGCGCAGGCAACGCTGTCGCAAACACGAATGGTCAGAGGTGCAGGCTTTGCATCCCCTTCCCGTACGATGTCGAAATGGTGGTAAAAGCTCGCGACCTCATAGACCTCGGCCTGCGACAGGCGCATCTCGTCGGCCAATGCGCGCAGGTGCCGAGCCTCAAGACAGCCAAATGCGTCCTGGATCTTGTGCAGATGTTCAATGAGCAGGTCGCGCCGGCGCGGCTCATCACCCAGCAAATTCCGGACTTCGTCCAGGGCCGCATCTTCCAACTGACGCCCTTTTGGCTGGGACGGCTTGCGTGAAAGCCCCTTGCCGAAAGACATTGGCGTACCTCCCGTATTGCTGGAGCGCATCTGGATTTCGCGTCCGCGCTCCTCTCTCGATTTTCGCGGGGGCGGCTGATGGTTCGAACAGGCGAACCCAGGACCTACCCCGCATTTTGGTCCGGATGTTAGCCGCGCCGAGTCAGCCTGTCTGTTTGAAAAACGACAAGCGGGACTCCAATGCTGACGCTTTGGAGCACCTCACGGACAAAAAGCACCGCGAACCCGGCAGGTTCCAGGGGGCTTTTCAGCCCGTATTGGATGAGCTTCGTTTTACGAGGTCAGATGTGAAAACGCGGCAACCACGCGCTCATAGACCGGGCGCTTGAACGGCACGATCAAACCAGGCAGCCGGTCGGCATCCTCCCAGCGCCACTCACTGAATTCCGCGGTGTGGCCGTCCGGGGGCGTGAGGATATCGATTTCGTCTTCCGATCCGTCGAAGCGGTAGGCGATCCAGCGCTGAGCCTGACCGCGATACTTGCCCTTGCGCGATGCGCGGACGACGTCTTCTGGATAGTCGTAGGCGAACCACTCCGGGGCTTCTTCCAGAAGGGAAACGGACTTGATCGAAGTTTCCTCGTAAAGCTCGCGCCGGGCAGCCGGCTCGGGGGCTTCGCCCTTGTCGATCCCGCCTTGCGGCATCTGCCAGCAATATTCGTAGTTGGAGGAACTGCCTCCATCATCGCGGCTGCCAATCCAGACCTTGCCTGCCTTGTTGATCAGCATGATACCGACGCAGGGCCGATAGGGAAGACCGTCGACGGGTTCCGGAAATCCCGGTCCGAGTGCCAGCTTCGTCACGAATACCTCTTGGTGCTCAATTTCTCAGAATTATCGATCGATGGTCGCGCTGACGGGGACCAGCTGGAGACCGCGCTCTTCAAGATCCTGCACCCACTTTTCCAGCTGGCGCACGGTCACGGGCAATGCGGATGCGGTCGCCACCGCGACACCGCGGGCACGGGCAACGCTTTCAAGCTGCAGCAGCTTGGCGTTAATGTCGTCTTCACGCGGTACTTCGTCCAGCACCACGTCCACCCCACTGAAGGGAACGCGCATTTCCTTGGAGACATCATCGGCGATGGACCGGGAAGATGTGCCGTTGTCGGCGAACATCAGGCCACGCGCCTTCAGTTTTTCCAGAAGAAACTCCATGGAGGGTTTCGTCGCAGTGAAACGCGCGCCCATTTCAGGAATGACGCCCACATAGTTGGTCGCCCGCGTGAGCAGGAACCCAAGCCGATCCATCATTTCATTGGGACGCAGGCTGACCAGCAGCGTGTGCGGGCCTGGGTCATTATCGGGAAAATCGAACGGCTCCAGCGGCAATTGCAGCAGCAGTTCATGGCCCTTGGTCCGGGCCTGCTGCATCCACAGGTCCAGGTCTTCGCCATAAGGGGCAAGCGCAAAGGTCGTATCGGCCGGCAACCGGGTAATGGCGTTCTGGGTACCGGTTTCACTCAGGCCGAGCCCGGTCACGATGACGGCAATTTTCGGGATCGAGGTGAACTCGCGAACGATAGGCCGAGAATAGGCATCCAGCGGACGGATACCGGCATCGCTGACCTTCGGCAGGAACCCGAAATCGGACCGTTCGCTGACACGGCTGTCCGGATTGATCGACAGGCCGGTCACCGGAGCTTCCGGGCCCAGTCCGTCCGGTCGCATGACCATGTCGTAGCGCGGGCCAAGCAGATCCTTGCTGCTTTCCGGACGCAGGTTCGGGCCCAGGTCACCGTTGATGCCCGGGCGGATCTCGACCACTTCGATGTCCTGGGAGGTCACACCTTCGACAATGGCGTCGAGCGGCAGAACGGCAACGGGTTCTCCGCCTAGCGGGTCGTCGACAACAGTGATCCAGACGAGCGTAGAAGTGAGGATCACGCTCAGAATTCCGACCCCGATAAGACCGAACGGCAGCCTGACCAGCCGCCGCTTGCCCATGCCTAAAGGAGCTGTGAGATCTTCGCTCGACATATCGTCCTGAGCCTATTGCCCGGTTTCAGGATGTCCCCGAACCGGAAAGTTTGTTTTTGATATACGCAGAACGAGAACGGCAAGTCGCGCGCCGGCGGACCGGCGCGCGTTTGTTGATTTAGTTTTTGACAGCCGCGCTGTCGGAGACCGGCGGGAAGGCGCTGTTCACCTGATTACCGCGCAGAAGGTCGAGTGCCAGGTTCAGCTGGGTGTCGTCCTTCGGATCGGACGGCACATAGGCCTGGCTACCGGATTCTTCCTCACCTTCAGAAGCTTCCAGGTGGCCACGAAGACCGGCTTCGCCCTTGGTATCGACACGGCCGACCAGATCGTCCGGCAGATCCTGCAGGGACTCAATGTCCGGCACGATGCCCTTGGCCTGGATCGATGTGCCAGACGGGGTGTAGTACCGAGCCGTGGTCAGGCGGATGGCGCCGTTGGCACCAAGCGGGATGATCGTCTGAACCGAGCCCTTGCCGAAGGACCGTGTGCCGAGGATGGTTGCCCGACGATGATCCTGCAGCGCACCTGCAACGATTTCCGAAGCGGAGGCGGAACCGCCGTTGACCAGAACGATTACCGGCTTGCCGGTTGTCAGGTCGCCAGCCCGTGCGTTGTAGCGCTGGGTTTCGTCGGCTTCACGGCCACGTGTCGATACGATTTCGCCACGGTCCAGGAAGGCGTCGGAAACGGCAATTGCCTGATCCAGCAGACCACCCGGGTTGTTGCGCAGGTCGATGACGAAGCCCTTGAGCTTGTCTTCACCGATGTTGGCGGTCATTTCCTCGATGCCTTCCTTCAGGCCGTCGAAGGTCTGTTCGTTGAACTGGGTGACGCGAACATATCCGACGTCATCCTCTTCCCGCCAGCGAACCGAACGGATGCGGATGATGTCGCGGGTGATGGTGATGTCAAACGGCTCGGCGCGGCCCTTGCGGCGCACCGTCACCACGATGTCCGTCTTGACCGGACCGCGCATCTTTTCGACCGCTTCGTTGAGCGTCAGTCCCTGGACCTGTTCGCCGTCGATGTAGGTGATGTAGTCACCTGCCAGGACACCGGCCTTGGCGGCAGGCGTATCGTCGATCGGCGACACGACCTTCACGAGGCCTTCTTCCATGGTGACTTCAATGCCGAGACCACCGAATTCGCCGCGGGTCTGCACTTGCATGTCCCGGAAGCTCTTCGGAGACATGTAGCTGGAGTGCGGGTCGAGGGAGGTCAACATGCCGTTGATGGCGCTCTCGATGAGCTGGGCGTCATCAGGGACTTCCACGTAGTCTGACCGCACGCGTTCGAACACGTCGCCAAACAGGTTAAGCTGCCGGTACGTATCCGTTGCCGCCGCATTGGCCGCTACCGAGACATTGATCGGCATCTGGGACAGTGTCGTGATTGCTGCTGCTCCCATGAGAGCACCCACAAGCAGCAAGGAAGCTTTCCGTATCATCCGCGAGCCTTTTCTTCTTCAGTGCGTGCCCACCAGGGTGTGGGATCGATCGCACGACCGTCTTTCCGGAATTCAACATAAAGGATCGGCTGGGTCGAGCCCAAACCGAACGTCGAAGCGCTTGCCCACTGGGTTGCGCCCATCACTCCGACCGGTTCCCCGGTCAAAACAAATTGCCCCAACTCCGCATCGATCCGGTCCATTCCGGCCAGCAACACATGGTAGCCGTCGCCGGTATTCAGGATCAAGAGCTGTCCGAACGAACGGAACGGTCCGGAATAGACCACCCATCCGTCGGCAGGTGACGTAATATTGGACCCAGGCCGTGTGGCGATAGATTGACCCTCCGTCACACCGCCGAAATCGTCTTCCTGGCCATAGTCCTTCAAAAGCGTACCGGCAACAGGCTGAGGCAGCTTGCCCTTGGCTTCCTGGAACGAAATGGCCGGTGCCAGGCGCCCAGGATCCGCAAAGGGATCATACGAGCGCGACGGATTTTTCCTGGCCTCGAGTGCTGCCTGACGCGACTTTTCCGCCGCCTCCCGGGCGCTCTCGATTTCCACTTCCAGGGTCGCGATCAATTCTTGGAGAGATCCCGCCTTGTCCGCAAGTTCCGCTGCACGCTCCTTCTCTTCCTGAAGGTCCTGTACCGATCTTTGATGTTCCTGCCTTTTCGCGCTCAGAAGAAGCTCCAGCCGGGACTTTTCCTCAGCCAATCGCATCGCGTCGCCGCGCAGGCGGTTTTTTTCCTCAGCAATCACCGTCTTCAGACGGTGCAATTCCTCAAGATCTGCTGCCAGTGCCTCGGTTTCCACCTTCAGCTCCGGCATGACCGCGTTCAGGAGAATCGCACTGCGCACAGCCGACAGCGCGTCGCTCGGGCGCACGGCAAGCGCCGGTGGCGGACGGCGCCCGATTCGCTGCAGGGCAGCCAGAACTTCTGCCAGCACGTCGCGGCGAGCAATCAGCGACAAGCGCACCGCGTCCTCATTCTCCCCCAGCGCGCGCAGCCGCCGCTCGGTATCGGTCAGTTCGCCTTCCAGGCCCTTGATCGTGTCGGACGTGCTGATGATCTTGGCATTCAACGTGTCCCGGTCGCGATCAAGTGCGCGGATTTCGCGTGCGATGGTCGCCTGCCGGTCCGTCGACACCTCGATATCGCGCGACAGCGCGGCAAGTTCCTCTTCGCGTTGTTTCTTGCGTTCCAGTGCAGCAGTCACCTCAGCAGGCGGAGCCGCCTGTTCCTGGGTGGTGGTCTCGTCGACACTTTCCGTCGATCCGGCTGGCAGGGGCAGAACGAGCAAGGCCGCAGTCAGGCCACTCAAGAGCGGGCGGAATTTCTTCCGTCTCTCGAGTTCCGAACGCGCCGCTGTCATGCGATCCGCTATCAACCTGCCTAAGCTCCCAAAGGGTTATCTTCCAATGCGATACACAGTCTGCGTTAACGAACCGTTTACCCTAGTGACCGGCCAATTAACTTCTGCTCCCACCGAGGATCGCATTCCCTCTTCTGTCTGATCGATGACCGTTACGTGGCGAATGCGGCGAGATACAGGCATTCTCGCCTTTTTCCGCCGTTTCAATCGTTAATTTTTGGTCATAGTGCCGTTACGACAACAGGTTTTCCGGCGGAAACCCCATCTCCTGTCCTTCACGAGCAGTAATGTCTGTAAACAATATCCTTGGGATCCGGGCGCGCAGCATCGACATCGAGATGCGCTCCAAGCCGTTCGGCAAGGCGCGCCGAGCGGGTGTTTTCCTGATCCATATAACTGACGAGCGACGGTAGACGGCGTTCCTGCCGTGCCCAGTCACGAAAGGCCCCGGCCGCCTCGAAAGCGTAGCCCCTTCCCTCCGCATGCTCATAGACGAACCAGCCGAGTTCATGTTCCGGAAAAAGCGGACCATGATTGATACCGACCTGACCGAAGACCTCGCCGGAGCCACGTGCTTCCATCATCAGGGCCCCATGCCCCATCAACTGCCATTGCGCAATGTCGTGACAGAACAGGCCCCAGGCTGCAAATCGCGATAGCGGGCCTCCCATATATTGGGACCGATCCGAGGCCATCAAAGCCTCGTACGCCGGCCAGTCCGACATGGTCATCGGCCGCAGGATCAGTCTTTCGGTCTCAAGTGCCGGTATCACCGGTTCTCTCCCAGGGCTCTTTCAGAAGTCTCACACACGGTGATAAGGGTGACCGGACTGGATCGTCATGGCACGGTAGATCTGCTCCGCCAAAAGAATGCGGGCGATCTGATGCGGCCATGTCATGGCGCCAAGAGCGAGTTTAAGGTCGGCGCGGCTCAGAACTTCCTGGCCGTGACCATCCGCTCCGCCAATGGCAAAGACCACGTCGGGAACACCTTCATCCTTCCAGGCTTCCAGTTTCTGACTGAAGGCCGGGCTGGTCAGGTTCTTGCCGTTCTCGTCCAGCACCACCAGCCGCGCACCGGCATTGAGCGCGGCAAGAATTCCCCGCGCTTCTTCTGCCTTGCGGTCATCGGCGCGCTGCGCACGGCTTTCCGGCATTTCGTTGAGGATGACTTCGGTAACGCCGAGACCGCGGCCTGTCTTGCGGGCGCGGTCGATATATCGGTCGAAAAGTTCTTTGTCCGCACCGGCTTTCATTTTGCCAATGCAGAAGAGCGTAAAGCGCATAAGTCCCTGCCGGAGATCGATCCGGTGATAAATCTGCCCGGCAGCAGACGGAGGCCCTGCCTCAGGGCCTCAATGCCGGCTCAGCCGATGTAATGCGGTGCCGCATCCTCTTCCGGTGCCCACATCTTCTCAAGATTGTAGAAGCCGCGAACCTCCGGACGGAAGATGTGTACGATCACATCACCCGCATCGATCAGCACCCAATCGCAAATGTTCAGACCCTCAACCGTTGCCGATCCGGCGCCGGCCGATTTGAGGTCTTTCAGCAAGTGCTCGGCAATCGCGCCCACGTGACGATGGGAACGACCGGACACGATTACCATGTAATCGGCCAGTGAACTCTTGCCTGCGATGTCGAGGGTAACAGCGTCCTCAGCTTTGGAGTCGTCAAGACTGGTGAGGACCGTATCGAGGAGGTCTGCCGCAAGTTCTTTACCTACGGAAGCCTGCAGAGGAGAGGACATGTCTGTCCGCCCACTTTCAAAGGTCATGGTCAGGTGTTGTGCCTTTCGCCGTTTATGCCGTCCCGCGCCCAACGTCGTCACGAACTGAAACGTCCGACTTCGTACGTCACCCGTTTTGGATGCAGGACCGGTTGACCGTACCTCGGCCGCGCTCATCGCGACCGTCCCTATAATACCGCTTCCCGTTTGGCATTTTCAAGACACGCGGGAATTCTTGGCAAATCCGCTGTTTACCGCTTTTGCCCGAGGCGCAGATCGGTGGACGATGTCCGGTCCAATGGCGTGTGCAGAAAAGTCCAGATCGGCGCCTCCATTTCCGGCAGAAGTGCCGCGTCTTCTTCAGGAAGCCTATATTTTTCATAGGCTTTTGCCATGGGAGACGACATCACTGACAAGGAGGCTCCCGGCCGGTCGACAATGGCGATCGGCACCGAGCCGACGATGTCGCGCCAGTCCTGCCAGCGATGGAAGCCGGCTAAATTGTCAGCCCCCATAACCCAAACGAATCGGACAGATGGACGCATCTGGCGCAGGGCGACCAGCGTTCTGGCCGTATAGGGTGTTCCCAGAACCTGCTCGAAGGCGGTAACCTTCATGCGTGGATGGTCGGCGAGGTCCGCCGTCAGGCGCAGCCGCCGCTCCAGCGGCGCCAGGTCCGCGTGGCTCTTGAGCGGGTTGCCAGGCGTCACCAGCCACCAGACCTGATCCAGCCCCAGCCGCTTCAACACGGTCGAAGCCACCAGCCGGTGACCTGAATGAGGAGGATTGAAGGATCCGCCGAAAATGCCGATGCGGTTGCCCGGCTCGGCATGGGGCAGTTTCATCCAGTCACGGTCCAGTCCCGCGCCAAGACTCAAGGGGCTCATTCAGACGAACTCACGATTGGTCATTACGGGCGGGCATTCCTGGCGGTCCTCAAGGGCGGTCGTCACGGGCGGGTCTGGCCGGTGCCATGCACCTTGTACTTGAAGCTGGTCAGCTGCTCCACGCCCACTGGTCCGCGTGCATGCATGCGCCCAGTGGCAATGCCGATCTCCGCGCCCATGCCGAATTCACCACCATCGGCAAACTGGGTCGACGCATTGTGCAGCACGATGGCTGAATCCACTTCCCGCTGGAACCGGTCGGCAGTCGCCTGATCTTCGGTCAGGATGCAATCGGTATGGTTGGAACCGTAGCGCGCGATATGCTCCATGGCAGCGTCGAGATCCGCGACCACCTTCACCGAAAGGATCTTGTCCAGATACTCCGTCGACCAGTCGTCTTCGCTTGCCGGCACGATGTTTTCGCAAATGTCGCGCACAATCGCACCGCCCCGGATCTCGCAGCCCTTTTCCTGAAGTGCCTTCACGATCACCGGCAAATGGCTGTGGGCCACGTCTTCATGCACCAGCAATGTTTCCAGCGCCCCGCAGATGCCGGTCCGGCGCAGCTTGGAATTGACGATCACCTCGACGGATTTCTCAAGATCGGCCGCCTTGTCGACGAAGATATGCACCAGGCCTTCCAGATGGGCAAAGACCGGCACGCGAGCTTCGGTCTGCACACGCTCTACAAGACTGCGGCCACCACGCGGGACGATGACATCGAGGTTGCCTTGAAGACCGCGCAGCATTTCGCCAACAGCGGCCCTGTCAGTCACCGGAACGATCTGGATCGCATCTTCCGGCAGACCGGCGGCGACGAGGCCTTTCTGCAGGGCTGCGTGGATCGCCCGGTTGGAATTGATGGTGTCGGAGCCGCCACGCAGAACAACGGCGTTGCCGGCTTTCAAGCACAGCGCGCCTGCATCCGCGGTCACGTTCGGGCGGCTTTCGTAAATGACACCGATAACACCCAGGGGCGTGCGCACACGTTCGATCTTCAGGCCGTTCGGCCGATCCCAGGCGGCGATCACGCTGCCGACGGGATCGTCCAGCGCGACAATGTCCTCAAGGGCTTTGGCAATCGCCTCGATCCGCTCTTCCGTAAGCGTGCCACGATCCAGGAACGCTGCCGTCTGGCCGCCTGCCTTCATCGCTTCGAGATCGAGACGGTTGCCTGCAAGAATATCCGGTGTTGCAACCCGAACGGCGGCTGCCATTTCGGCCAGGGCCTTGTTCTTCTGGTCTGCTGGAGCGATGGCAAGGATCCGGCCGGCAGCACGGGCGCGCTGCCCGATCTCTGCCATCAAGTCCTCGGTCGTCTTTGCCTCGACTACTTCCAGCATACTCACTTGCTCCCGTTTTGCGGCGTTCACCGCCGCCAGTCTTTCCGCGTTTTAGCGCGTTCTGCCTCAAAAGGCATCCATCGGTTCGCTCACACTCACTCGAGCGCGGGCAGTTCCAGAACCAGATCGTCCCGGTGGATCATTTCCGCCCGGCCCGGATAGCCGACGATGGCTTCAATCTCGCGGCTGTTGCGGCCTGCAATCAACTGCGCTTCGTCCGCGTCATATGCAATCAGCCCCCGGCCGATGATCCGGCCTTCCGGGTTGAGCAATGTCACGGCGTCGCCGCGCGAAAAACTTCCCGATACAGATGTCACTCCGGCAGGCAGGAGGCTCTTGCCAGACGTCATCGCCTTGACCGCGCCTGCATCCAGCCGGATTTCACCGCGCGGCTCCAGATGGCCGCCAATCCAGGCCTTGCGGGCACTGGCAGGTGAACTGAGCGCCGGGAACCAGGTGCCGCGGGCGCCCTGATCCAGCCGCTGAAGCGGGTTGAGTTCCTTGCCGGACGTGATCACCATCGACGTTCCGGCCGCGGTCGCGATCTTGCCGGCATCGATTTTCGTCTTCATGCCGCCGCGCGAAAGCTCCGACCCGGCGCTGCCGGCCATGGATTCGATTTCATGGGTAATGCGCGGCACTTCCGGCAGGAACACTGCATCGGGGTTCTGCTGGGGCGGTGCGGTATAAAGCCCGTCAATATCCGACAAAAGCACAAGGCAGTCGGCACTGGCCATGGTGGCAACACGCGCCGCCAAACGGTCGTTGTCGCCGTAGCGGATCTCGGAGGTCGCCACGGAATCGTTTTCGTTGATGATCGGCACGGCCCCGAGTTTCAACAAGGTGCCGATAGTGGCGCGCGCATTGAGATAGCGCCGCCTTTCTTCCGTGTCGCCAAGGGTGAGCAGGATCTGACCAGCCTTCTTGCCATGCGCGCCGAGGGCATCCGCATAGGCCTGGGCCAGCGCGATCTGACCGGCTGCGGCCGCCGCCTGGCTTTCCTCCAGCTTCAGCGGCCCACCCGGCAGCCCTAGAATACCGCGGCCGAGTGCAATCGATCCGGAGGAGACTAGCAGCACCTCCGCACCGGCATCGGACAGCTTGACCACATCGGCGACCAGCGCGTTGAGCCAGCTACGCTTGAGTTCGCCCTGCTCGACAAGCAGGGCGGAGCCGATCTTGACGACGATGCGGCTGAAGTCTCTCAGACTGCGGGACATCAGGGATGCCAGCCCTCTTGTTCGGGTGCAGGCACCTGGTTGGCTTCTTCTTCCTTGTCCCTGTCAATGGCGCGCACGATCATGCGCAGCGCCCGGTCGACATTGAGGCCGCTGGCCGAGGACAGGATCAGCGGTTTCTGACCACAGGCTTCCTCGAGGCTCGCCGCCTTTTCGGCAATCAGGTCTTCATTGAGAGCGTCGCACTTGCTGAGCGCCACGATCTCGGGTTTCTCCGTAAGCCCGGCGCCATAGGCATCCAACTCGCCGCGCACGATCCGATAGGCTTCGCCCGGGTCTTCCTGGCCAGAGCCGTCAACCAGATGAAGCAGAACGCGGGTGCGTTCGACATGCCCAAGGAAGCGGTCGCCAAGGCCCGTGCCTTCGTGCGCCCCCTCGATCAAGCCGGGAATATCGGCCATGGCAAAGCTGCGACCGTCGATCTGCACGATGCCAAGATTGGGGTGAATGGTCGTGAACGGATAGTCGGCAATTTTCGGCTTTGCAGCCGATACCGTTGCAAGAAAGGTGGACTTGCCCGCATTGGGCAGGCCGACCAGGCCAGCATCGGCGATCAGCTTCAGCCGCAGCCAGATCCATTTTTCCTCGCCTTCAAGACCAGGGTTGGCCCTGCGCGGCGCCTGATTGACCGACGACTTGAAATGGGCGTTGCCGAAGCCGCCATTGCCCCCTTTCAGAAGCATCACCTTCTGGCCAAGCTCGGTCAGGTCGGCAATCAGCGTCTCGTTGTCTTCCTCGAAGATCTGGGTACCGACAGGAACCTTCAGCACAACGTCGCCGCCGTGCGCGCCGGTGCGGTTGCGGCCCATGCCGTGAATGCCGGTTTCCGCCTTGAAGTGCTGTTTGTAGCGATAGTCGATAAGCGTGTTCAGGCCGTCGACACATTCTATGATGACATCACCACCCTTGCCGCCGTCACCACCGTCCGGTCCGCCATATTCGATGTATTTCTCGCGCCGGAACGATACGCAGCCCGCTCCGCCATTGCCAGAGCGCACATAGATCTTGGCCTGATCTAGGAATTTCATTTTCTTTTTCTCTTTTCGTCCTGTTTCAGGCCGGATCCCGATCGGATCAATGGCCGTTCAGAAAGTCTGTTCGTGTCATCTCGGTGCGAATGGCGGGCATCGTACAGCCTCGCGACACGCTGGCACAGCCCACTTCACCAACTTCCCGGAAACCCAATTTCCGGGCAACACCGAGCGAAGCCGGGTTATCCGTCATGGCTTCGCAGGCGACCAACTTGTGATCCGTATTGCCGAACAGCCAGGCGACCGCCGCCTGCACTGCTTCGCTCATATATCCCTTGCCCCAATAGGCGCGCCCCAGCCAATAGCCGATCTCCGGGGTCTCCCGCAACTTTTTGAAGCCGATGCCACCGATCATCAGGCCGTCGCAGTCGATCTGGAAACCGAGTTCCTCCGCCTCCTGCCATGTCGACCAGCGCTCGACAGACAGCGCCAGATAGGCCCGGCCCTGCTCCAGATCGTAAGGGTAGGTAACCCGCGACAGCATCTTGGCGACTTCGTAGTCCCCCAGAAGCTCGGCGCAGCGATCCAGATCCTCCGGGCGCGGGGCTCGAAGGACCAGACGCTCGGTCTTCATAACGGGCGACATCAGGCCGCTTCCTTGCGGGCATCGAAATCGGTGCGCGCCAGGCGGACGATCACGTTGGAAACCCTGCGGTCCAGTGCCTTCGAAAAACGTTCCGTCATGGAGTAGGGCTTGAAACCCATTTTCCGCAGCAGACCGCGGGAGCGGAAGTTGTCCTCAAAGGCGCGCGCGGCTATGGCGTCCGTCTCAAAGGCCTCGAACGCCCAGGCGAGAGCAGCCTCTACAGCCTCGCTGGCATAGCCATGCCCCTGAAACGCCCGGCCGAGCCAATAGCCGAGTGTCGGCAGGTCCGGCAGATCATCCAGGTCACCCGGCGGTTCGATGGCAACCACCCCGATGAACACCCCACCGAGCGTAATGGCAAACAGCGCTTCGGTTTCGAACGGATCCTTGCCGACCACCGTCTTCAGGAAGGCTTCCGCAGCTCCGTCCTCATAAGGCCAGGTGAACGACGTCATCCAGCGGGCGACCTCGAAATCCTTGCCCGCCAGCGCAACCATGGCTTCGGCGTCCGACATCTCGATCGGCCGCAGGATCAGGCGTCTTGTTTTCAGCTCAGGCAACATGCTCATCGTCCCTGCCCCCATCTTTTCAACGACTTCCAGACAGCCCGCTCCAGCGTATAGCGCTCGATGGGCACCGAGCCACCCGCCCCGAGAGAGCGGATCATGGCCTGGTCGCGATACTGAAATCCAGATTTGACGAGCACCCGGCGCGATGCCGGGTTGGTGACCCTGCAGGATCCCTGCAGCTCGCCAATGTCGTGATAGGTGAAGGCATGGTCGACCAGTGCATGCACCGCCTCTGTCGCCAGACCCTGGCCCCAGAAAGGTTCACCCAGCCAATAGCCGACATGCACCGGACCGCCGGGCTCGACATTGGCATACCGCGCGATGCCGATCAGCCGGCCGGTTAACTTCAGGCGGATGGCAAAGCTTGCAGAACGGGGCTGGTTGATCGCGGCCTTGGCGACCAGCGCCCGGGCATCGTCCAATGCGAAGGGATGCGGCATGGTGGAAAGGTTTGCCGCCACTTTCTTGTTGTTGGCCAGAAACACCATATCGGCCAAATCGTCCATACGCGGCTTGTCGAGCCGCACACGAACCGCTTCCTGCGGCAATGGGGCCGCAGCCAGACTGCTTTCGTCTAATAAACCGTCACTTTCAACAACCATCTTTTCCTCCAGCCAAAACAAATCAAGGGAGAGATGGCGCCCCATCTCCCCCTTGGATCTTGACTGGTCGGATTGCTGACCTGTCTCGAATTGCCGGGGTCTTACGGGACGCCGGCGTTTCGAAACTTCACGTCGGCTTTACTCCGCTGCTTCCGCTACCGGGAGCACGTTAATGTAGGTTCGCTTGTTGGCCTTCGCCTGGAACTCTACCTTGCCTTCCACGGTTGCGAAGATGGTATGGTCCTTGCCCATACCAACGCCGGTGCCCGGGTGCCAGGTAGTGCCGCGCTGACGCGCGATGATGTTGCCGGGAATCACAGCTTCCCCGCCGAATTTCTTGATGCCGAGACGGCGGCCAGCTGAGTCGCGGCCGTTGCGGGACGAGCCGCCTGCCTTTTTATGTGCCATCGTTAGAACTCCTCGTTCTTCGAATACTTTTTAGGTTCGGGAGCGGCGGCTTAGTTGCCAGCCAGTTCCTTGGCCTGCTCAACCCAATTACCGCGTTCGAACTTGCCTTTCAGGCCAGTTTCTTCTTCAACGCGTGCGACGTCGTCAGCGGACATTGCTGCGATCTGAGCGAAGGTGGTGATCCCTGCTTCGTTCAGCTTCTTCACAGCTGCCGGACCGGCGCCATCGAGTTTCTTCAGGTCGTCGGCGCCTTCTGCTGCAGCCGGTGCGGCTTCAGCGGTTTCTTCAGCCTTCGGCGCTGCCTTCTTCGGCGCTGCCTTCTTGGCCGGCTTTGCACCACCGGTCAGGATATCGGTCACCTTCACGAGGGTGAAAGCCTGACGATGGCCGTTGCGGCGGCGGGAATTCTGACGCCGGCGCTTCTTGAAAATGATAACCTTGCGGTTACGGCCCTGTTCGACCACTTCGGCAACCACGGTTGCGCCTTCGACAAGCGGAGCGCCAACGGTGGTGTCGGTGCCATTGCCGACCATCAGAACCTCTTCAAAGGTGACGGTGCTGCCGGCTTCGGCATCGAGCTTTTCGACCTTCAGGAGGTCATCGGCGGCAACAGTGTACTGCTTGCCACCCGTCTTGATCACTGCGAACATGTCTCGCACGTCCTTCTTTTCGTTTTTGACACACCGGAACGGGCTGTTAAACCATCGAACCGGCTGCTTTTCAGGTCGAACCGAGGCGCCTGTCTCTCCAGGTCTTGACCCTGGCTGACAAGTCTTTGTGTCGGGTTGAGCGTGAAGCTTTTAAAGCCCGGCAGGCCTTGAACGACAAACATAACTCGAAAAAGCGAACCTTTTCGAGCCCGCGCAATATAGTCGGCCGGTTCTCGTTGTCAAACGGAAATCTGGCCTTTCTGCCGCAAAACCGCTTGTTTTCGTTTCCCTGGCGCCCTCGCATTCGCGGCGGTTTCTCTCGTGGTCACCACGATTCCCGCAAACAGGGAAACGCCAATCAGCGTTGACGGCCGTTATCGAGGCAAGCCGACATAGGGTCAATCCGAATCTCCATGGCGTTCCTTCCTCCCCTTCCCCGAGCTCCCTGCAGACCGCTTTTCGCGTCGTGCGAATACGTCTGCAGGCGGTCAATTCGCGCCCTGGAAGCCGACAAACCGGGCAAAAACATCACCAATCCACAAACTGAAAAAAGAACTCATTTCCGGGCTTGCAGGGCGCGCAGAGTGTGTCTATGTTCCGCGCCACTTGAGACCCGTACATCGCAAGTACCGCGGAGAGGTGCCGGAGTGGTTGAACGGGACGGTCTCGAAAACCGTTGTGCGGGTAACCGTACCGAGGGTTCGAATCCCTCTCTCTCCGCCATATCTATCCTTGCGCTACCGCCTTCGGCTACTTGAGCGCATGGCTACGGGTTCGGACCTTGTCCTCGCTCCTCCGCCATATCTATTCCTGCGCTACCGCCTTCGGCTACTCGAGGACCGGGTCGTCATCGGTGCCACACGTGTGGGTCGTCGGGTCAGCTTTATCACCTGCCGCCATCAATGAAGAGTTCCAGGCCGCTCAGCGCGCCGCCGAGTTCCATTAGCCTCCCCCCTGTCGCCAGCGAGCCGATGTACACCGGGTGCAGATGGATGTCTGAAACCAGATGCTGTGCGATGGCGACAGCATCTTCGTCGTCACCGGCCACGAACAGGACACGGCGCAAACGTTCTTCCTGTAAAGGCGCGATCATTGTGGCGACAGGAAGAGTGTTGAACGCCTTCATGATACGAGCGCCGGGGGCCAGACGGGCGACAATCTCGCTGCCGGTCTCTTCCCCCAGATCATCGATCTCGAACGACGGTGCATAGCTGGTGAAGATATTTGTCGCGTCGATCAGGACGCGGTTGTCCCAATTGATATCAGGCGCAAGCACGTCGCTGAGTTTCGTCCATGGCATGGCCAGGACAACGACCGGTTTGTTCATGGCCTCCGCCGCATGGCCGGCGGTAATCCCTTTTCCAAGTCGCGTGATGACATCACGCAGACTTTCCGGCCCGCGGCTGTTGGCCAGGACTATGTTGTGACCGGCAGCAGCCAGCCGGCTGGCGAGGGTCTGCCCGAGCGACGCTGCGCCCAGAATTCCGATTTCCATCGAAGAGACTCCTTGAGAGCGTATTGAAGTGAGCGCGTGGGCCAGACGGCCAAACCGGTTGTCGGCCCGGACCGTCTGGTCAACCGCGGACTTAAATCTGGTTCATGCCGCCATCGACGAACAGCTCGATGCCGTTGACGAAACTCGATGCCTCTGAAGCGAGAAAGAGCACTGCGTTGCTGATGTCTTCCGGCCGGCCGATCCGGCCCGAGGGAATATTGCCGAGGATGTGGTTCTTGACACCTTCGGCCTGCTCACCGCCACCGAAGAGATCGTTGAGCCCGGCGGTCTCGGTCAGCCCGGGGCTGATAACGTTCACCCGGATATTGCGGTCCTTCAGATCGAGGATCCAGCTTCGGGCGAAATTGCGCACTGCCGCCTTGGTTGCCGAATAGACACTGAAGTTCGGTGTCCCTGCCGTACCCGTGGTCGAAGACGTCAGGATGATCGAGGCTCCGTCCCGCAGCAGCGGCAGCGCCTTTTGCACGGTGAAAAGAACACCTTTCACATTGGTATCGAATGTCTTTTGATAGTGCTCTTCGCTGATCTCGCCGAGCGGGGCAAATTCACCTCCACCGGCATTGGCGAAGAGTACATCAATCTGGCTGTGCTGCTGCTGGACCGCGTCGTACAGCCGGTCGATATCTGCAAGCACGGACATGTCTCCCTGCACGCCGGTCGTTCGCCCGCCAATGGACTTGACGGCTTCGTCAAGAGTTGCCTGGCGGCGACCGGTGATGAAGACGGATGCCCCCGCAGTTGCGAATGCTTTTGCCGTCGCGAGACCGATGCCACTGGTCCCGCCGGTGACAACCACAACCTTGTTCTCGAAGTTCTGTGTCATTTCATTCTCCTGTCTGACGGCACGATTGCCGTTGACATGAAGATGCAAATGGAACGATCGTTTCTGTAGTGGGCAATTTCAACACTTAGCGTTCCACAGAAAGAACGATAAATGCAGCAAGACCTGAATGACCTGGCTTATTTCGCCGAGGTGGTGGCGCATCGCGGATTTGCGCCGGCGGGCCGGGCGATCGGCGTTCCCAAGTCAAAGCTCAGCCGGCGAATAGCGGCGCTGGAAGAGCGCCTGGGCGTAAGGCTGATCGAAAGATCAAGCCGGCGGTTTCGGGTCACCGACATCGGGGAGCAATTCTATGAGCGGTGCCGCAGCATGCAGTCGGAAGCTGAACACGCCCATGCCCTGGTTGCGGAATCCCGGGCAGAACCGCACGGGCTGATCCGCTTCGGATGCCCAACCGGCCTCGTTGAAGTTGTTGCCCCGCTGATAAGCGAGTTCCTGTCTCGTCACCCCAAGGTACGGCTACAACTGGTAGCTGCCGATCGGGCGCTGGACCTGATCTCGGAACGCATTGACCTCGCCTTGCGTGTGCGCACGGCGTTGACCAGCGATGCATCGCTGACAATGCGTACGATCGGTACCTCAATCAGAATTCTGGTTGCAAACCCAAGCCTTGCGCAGTCCGTTGATGAGGTCGATGACCTGGACAAAGTTCCCTTGCTATCGACGAGCGATAGCGCGGATGAAATCGAATGGCACATCGAAACCGACATGGGCGAAACCCGCGCGTTTCGAAAGCAGGCCAGGATGGGCTGCGCGGATTTTTCGGCAACACGAACGGCCGTGAAGAAGGGTCTCGGTGTAGCGCTTTTGCCCGACCACGTCTGCAGCGCGGAACTGGCTACCGGGGATCTTGTGCGTGTCCTCCCGCAATGGCGAAGTCAGAAAGGGATCGTGCATCTGGTCTTCACGACGCGGCGCGGGCTGCCGCCAGCTGTCCGATCATTCATCGACCATCTTGCCCGCTGTTTTCCAAAGGATGCACTGAGCTACGAATAGCAGTCGAAACCTACCCATGTTGCGACTGCTTCAGTCCTTCGAAAGACACATGTGGGGGATCCACGAGAAACCAAAGCAAACAGATTTCACGGAAAGGAATGGAACCGGCGGAAAACCCCGATGCGAACTCATCGCTCTGCACCGGGGTCCTGATTTTTCAGGCATGTTTCCCGTCAAACACTCAAGGTCTTGTCAGCTGGTAGCCTCTTCCCTTTTGGCGGCTTGAAACCGACGCTTGATCATCGGCCCGACGACAACCGCGACCGTCAGGGCGACCAGAACCAGGCTGGTCGTGTTCGAGAACAGGACCAGCCAGTCGCCACGTCCGATCCGCAAGGCAAGACGAAGGTTTTCCTCGGCAAACCCACCCAGGATTAGACCCAGGACAACCGGTGGCAGCGGGAACTTGAGCTTGTCCATTACCCAGCCGATCGCACCGAAGCCGAGCATCAGATAGACATCGAACATCCGTCCGTGGATCGAATAGACCCCGATCAGCATCAAGACGATAATGACCGACCCCAGAAGAGGACGCGGGAGATTCAAAAGGCGCGCAAAACTGTTCGTTGCCAGAGCCCCGCCAAGCAGCACCAGAAGGATCGCGCCGAACAGGAACTGCCACATGAAGCCGAATACCACGTCCGGATTGTCCCGGAACAGCATGGGCCCCGGCTGCAGACCATGCACCAGCAACCCACCCAGCATGACCGCAGCGACAGCAGTTCCCGGGATGCCAAGTGTCAGGGCCGGGATGAGCGCGGAAGCGGTGTCGGCATTGTTTGCTGTTTCCGCGGCCGCAACGCCTTCGGGTTCACCATTGCCCCAGGTATCCGGTGTTTTCGAGGCCCGGCGAGCTTCGTTATAGGACATGAAAGCAGCCATCGAACCGCCGGCTCCCGGAAGAATTCCGATCCAGATCCCGATGATTGATGAACGGATCCATGTCTTCCAGAAGCGGTACATGCGAGGCAGAGCACGCCAGATCGGCTCCGTTCCCAGTTTGGAACTGTTGACGCCGTCCGTTTTCAAAGGCGTTTCGAGCAGATCGATGACCGGAGGCAGCGCGTAGAGGCCGACGAGCAGAATGACGATATTGACGCCGTCCAGAAGCTCCAGCTGTCCGAAAGTGTAGCGATCATTTCCATAGATCGGGTCCGAACCCACCACTGAGACGAAGACACCAAAACAGGCGCTGATCAGCCCTTTTACCGGGTTGCCTCCCAGCAGGAAGATGATGCTGGCAAGGCCGAACACGGCAACCCAGAACACTTCCGAAGGGCCAAACAGGAGCGTGACCTTGGAGAGCGGAGGCGCGAGCAGCATCAGGGCAAAGGCACTTGCGATGCCGCCGATCGAAGATGAGACGACGGCCACTTGCAGCGCAAATCCGCCCTCGCCCTTTTGCGCCATCGGATAACCGTCGAACGTTGTGGCAACGGCTGCCGGGGTGCCGGGAATGCGCAGAAGAACTGCGGGGATGGCACCGCCATACATTGCACCGTTGTAGATGCCGGCCATCAGACCGAGCGCGACCAGAGGTTCGAGACCGAACGTGAATGGCACAAGCACGGAGATGGCCATTGTGGCGCTCAGGCCGGGCATTGCACCGACAACGATGCCCGCAATCACGCCGATGACGACAGCGGCAAAGTTGGCCAGCCCGAAAACTTCGGGAAGTGCGCTGAGAAGATCGGAGTACATTGAGATCACTCCTGCCAGAGGCGTCCTGCCGGAAAGTCTTGCGACATTCCGTAATCGAAGATCAGCCAGATGGCTCCGACAACGACCAGGGTTGCCACTGCAAGTCCAAGTGGGTTGCGATAGCCGAAGAGCCAGGCAACGAGCGGAATGGTTATGGCTGTGCTCGGGTAAAAGCCGATCAGGTCGGTGGCCAATGCGTAGCCAAGGATCAGCAGAAAGGCACCTGCAACCCGGCCGGGTGACTTGCTCATGGGCTCGGTTTCTTCACCAGCCGACGCCTTGCGTTGATCGGCGATCAGAAGCAGTAGCGAGAGGATGATCAGCCCGACCAGCATCACGGCTGGCAGCAGGGCAGATATCGGCCTCAATGTCGAGGTCGGGTAGAGAAAAGCAAACGCGGCCGCGGCGATGCCAAGAGCGGTCAGTGTCTCGGGCCGGAGAAGGCGGTGTGTACGATGGTCGGACATGGCACTGGCTTTATCTGAGTAAGAGAGGCCGCGCGGGGGCGTGCCCCGCGCAACGCGCATCAGTTCCAGGGAGTCGTATCCCAGACCTGCTTTGCAAGGGTATGCAGATCCTCGGTCAATGCCTTGAAATCGTCCCCGGTTACCACCTCGACCGGATTTGCGGTTTCCTTCATGGCTTTGAGGAACTCCGGATCAGAGGCAAGCTGTTCGAATGCGGCAAGAAGCTTAGCCTCTACATCCTCAGGCAGGCCGGCAGGCGCAACGAACCCCCGCATGGATCCGTTTATCAGGTCCAGCCCCTGCTCCTTGAAAGTTGGCAGGTCTGGCGCAAAGTCAGAGCGCTCCGGCGTCGCAACGCCAAGTACATTCAGTTCTTCCTGAAACTCGGCCACCTCGGAAATGTTGAGGATCCCCATCGCCACGTGTCCGCCCATGAGTGCGGTTCGCGCCGGGGCGGAGCCCTTGAACGGTACGATGGTGAACTCGGTTTCGGTCAGGCCTTCAAGCTTGATCAGCGCGAAGTGATCATCGCCTCCGAGGCTGGACATCCCGACGGTGATGGCCCCGGGATTGGCCTTGGCTTCCGCGATCAGCTTGTCGAGCGTGTCGAGACCGCTCGCCTTGGAGGTGACGATCACGTTGGGATCGTTCACCACATTGGCGAGATAGGTGAAGCTGTCGGCATCATATTCCGCTTCACGATCAATCGTGCGCGCCATCATGCCCGGAAGGTTGAAGGTGCCGAGCGTGTAGCCATCCGGAGAAGATCTCGCCGTTTCCGTAATGCCGATCTGCCCACTTGCACCCGGCATGTTCTTGACGACGAGGCTTGCCCCTTCGCCCAGATATTTTTCGATGAACGGTGCAGCGGTGCGAGCCATAACGTCCGTGCCGCCGCCCGCGGAATATCCGACAATGACCTCGATGGGTTTTTCGGGATAGTCGGCCATGGCAGCCCCAGCGACCATAACCAGCGCACCTGCAATTGCAGAAGCCTTCAGGTAAGTAAGCATTTGTCTCCTCCCTTTGTTGAGACTGTTCAGTAATCCGGAAATTCGCAACCGCGTTCCTTGAGGGCTGCGTCCACCCAGCTGCGATCGTTCTTGCCTTCAGCGATTGCCTTCATCTGCCGTTCTTCGGCATCCTGTTTCGCCAGGGTCTGACGAAGAATTTTCTCGGCCCCATCCAGGGGAACCGCGAGCACGCCATCGGAATCGCCCAGCACGATGTCACCTGGCTCGATCACCATTCCGTCCAGACTGATCGGAACATTGATTTCACCCGGGCCGTCCTTGTAAGGGCCGCGATGGGTGACCCCCGCGGCGAAAGTCGGCAGGTTGGTCTTGAGAAAGGCATCGACATCGCGGATTGCGCCATTCAAGACGAAGCCCGCAACCCCTCGCTTGACGGCGTAGGCAAGCATCAGCTCACCCATGAGGGCATTGGAAAGATCCCCACCGGCATCGACAACGATCACATCACCGGGTTTGGCCAGGTCGATCGCCTTGTGCAGCATCAGGTTGTCACCCGGACGGCTCTTGACGGTCAGCGCCACACCGGCCAGGCCGCCGGAGGCATGCATCGGCCGCAGGCGCGGACCGGCGGCTGCGAGGCGTCCCATGCAGTCGGAGACATTGGCAACCGGAAGCTTGGCAAATTCAGCAACGAGTTCCAGCGGCGCAGCTTGTTTTCGGCTGCAAATACGAAAGCCAACCGACATGTTCATTCTCCTGCTTTGGCGTACATGGCACCGGCGTCGGCCAGAAGTGCACGATTTGCTATGCGTTCGCGGGCGACAGGCTGGCCATCCAGAACCTGAAAGATGCCGCGCACGGCTTCCACTCCGACACGTGCGCCGGCTTCGCGCGTGACACCGCCGATATGCGGAGTGACAACGATGCGGTTTTCACTGAAGAACGGATGGTTCGCCTGGGGTGGTTCCACGGCAAAAGTGTCAAGTCCCGCGCCTGCAAGATGGCCTGATTGAATTGCAGCGAGCAGCGCGTCTTCGTCAATCAGCCCACCACGCGCCGTGTTGATCACGTAGCTGCCTTCCGGCATGCGCGCGATGGCTTCGGCGTTCAGGATCTGGCGTGTCTGATCGGTCAGCGGACAATGAAGGCTGAGGACATCGGATTGTTCCAGCAGCTCTTCGAGCGAGCTGCAGCGTTTTACGCCCAGTCTTTCGAATACGTCGTTGTCGGCATAGGGATCGTAGCCGATCAGGTTCAGGCCAATGCCCTTGGCAATTCGGCCTGTTGCCTGTGCAATAGACCCCATCCCCAACAGGCCCAGTCGGCTTCCTGCCAGCTCGCGGCCGAGAAAACCTGCCTTTTCCCAGCGGCCGGCACGAAGCCCTGCGTCAAGCGGCAGGATGCGCTTCACGGTGGCAAGCATGAGTGCAATCGCATGTTCGGCGACTGAAACTGCATTCGCGCCCGTTGCAACAAGTACCGGAATGCCGCGGGATGCGGCTGCCTGGAGATCGATGTTGTCGACGCCAACACCATGCTTTGAAATGACGCGCAGCTTTGGAGCCTTTTCAAGGACGTCGGCATCCAGCCGGCCCATCCGCGAGACGATCCCTTCCGCCCCGGTCTCGACCAGAAGCGTGGAGATCACATCACTGTCTGCATAGGCCGGAGTATGAACGGTTTCGTATCCGTGGTCTTTCACAAGCGCGACAGCACTTGGGTCGAGGTCGGGGCCGGTCACAAGGATTTTCTTGCTCATGCGTACGTCTCTCTGCTCTCCGCAAGCGGAAAGTGATTGTACTTTGATAGGGGATGAGTGACCGCGTCCGCCTCCCAGCTTGCACGGTTGAATTCCTCCGCCATCTTGGGTAACGGATAGAATGACTTAACAAAAGCGAATTAATCTGGTTCTTATGTTAAGAAAAACTGGATGAAGGTATGGACACCCGTCAACTCAAGACCCTGGTCGCTATCGCAACCCATGGCACCTTCACCAAGGCGGCGGAGATCGTAAACCTGACGCCATCGGCAGTCAGTCAACAGATCCAGGCGCTGGAAGTCGAACTGAACATCATCCTGTTCGAACGGTCGTCCCGTCCTCCAAAGTTGACCTCGCAGGGACTTCAAGTCCTTGAAATGGCTCAGGAGATGTTACGTCTCGAAGACGATACCAAGGCAAATCTGCGGGGAGACAAGCTCGCCGGCACCCTCATGCTGGGCTCTGTTCGTTCCAGTGCACTCAATCTGCTGCCGAGAGCCATTGTCCAGATGCGAAACCAGTATCCCGATCTGAAAACCAATCTGAGAGTTTCGCTGTCTTCAACCCTGATTGCCGATGTGGCTTCCGGACGGCTCGATGCTGCAGTGGTCGCGGAGCATGTCGGCATTCCGCCCGCCTTGCGCTGGAGCCCCTTCCTTCGTGAGCCGCTCTGGCTGATCGCACCGGAAGACACAAAATCCACCGACCCCGCCGACCTGCTTGCCACCTGTCCGTTCATTCGATTTCGCAGCGCCGTGCCGCTTGCCAACCTTATCGACACGGAGATCTCTCGCATGGGGATCGCAACCAACGATATTGCCGAGATCGACACGATCGGGTCCATCGTCACATGTGTCCGGCAAGGCATGGGAGTTTCCGTTGTACCGCATGTCGCCTTGCAGGAACCGGATCACCAGCGGCTGACAAAACTCCCTTTCGGCAATCCGCAAGTGACAAGGCAAATCGGCATCGTTGAGCGGATCGTATCGCCGCGGGCTGAAATCATCGCGCGTATCCACACGGTACTTGCCGAACTTTGCGCCCCGCATGGCGTAAGCAGAATAGAGGACGTGTCTTGACCATCCTCCGGAGGATCACCAGCCGGTAGGCTGCGCCACCTCATAAATGTGTCTTGTCAAAAAGGCTGTCACCAACGAGGTCGTTCGGTCTCAGGGCCGAGAAAGAAGTCCTTGCCTGGACAATCGGAAGATCCTCGCATTGTTTTTTCCATCACAAGAACAAGGTGGCAATGCCTGGCAGAAGAATAACGAGCAGCAAAACCAGCAGCATGACTGCGATGAATGGCATCGTGCCCGCGAAGATCTGTTCGACGGAAACGTCCGGATCGTTGAGCGTATTGTGCACCGTGAACACCGAGATGCCGAAGGGCGGCGTCAGGAGGCCAATTTCAACGGCGATCACGATGACGATGCCGAACTGGCTGAGGTCTATACCCATGTGCTGCGCGATGGGCGCTGCGATCGGTACCATGATCAGGAGGATCGACGTGCTGTCGAGGATCATGCCCATGACGAGAATGAGCGCCGAGCACAGAATCATGAAGCCCATCGGGCCGAGGCCGGTCTCGTTGACGAGGCTTGCGATGGCGTTGGGAAGGCCGGCAATCGACAACATGCGCGAATAGTAACTGGCAGCGACAAGCAGCAGCAGGATCGATACAGAGATCACACCGGTCTGCTTCATCACCCGCCACAGATTATGGCGGTTGAGGGAACGGCGTGAAAGCGCAACCAGCAGCGCACCGAAGGCGCCGACACCGCCAGCCTCTGTTGGTGTGAAATATCCCGAATAAAGTCCGCCGAGCACCAGAACCACGAGCAGGATGATCGGCACCAGCTTGGCGATCATCCGGCCAAGCGGCATCGGTTCGATGGCGCTGTCGCGACGGCGCTCCTTCGCAGCAGCAGGATCGGTGAGAACGAAACCCGGGAACAGCACGGTCACGGCAACGAGCATTGCCACGAAGCCACCGGCAAGCATCAGCCCCGGCACGATGCCGGCGATGAACATGCCACCGATGGAGACTTCTGCCAGAACCCCGTAAATAATGAGGAGCAAGCTCGGCGGGATCAGCATACCGAGTACCGATGAGCCCGCGACCGTGCCCGCAGCAAAGGCCGGGCGATACCCGTGACGCTCCATTTCAGGGACTGCGACACGGGTGAATACCGCCGCCGAGGCGATGGAGACGCCGGTGACCGCAGCGAAGATCGTGTTGGCCGCGACAGTCGCGACCCCGAGACCGCAGATGACCCGGCGCAGCAGTTCCTCTGCAACTTCGAAGGTGTCCCGCCCGACGTTGGAAACGCTCACCAGCAGCCCCATCAGGACGAAGAGGGGAATGGTCGCGAACAGATAATCGGCAATGCCGCTGTAGACGGTCAGCTCCAGCATCCTGAAGGCAAGGTCGATGTTATTGCGGATGATCCATATCCCGGCAAAGGCCACCAGGAACAGCGCATAGGCTATTTGCATGCCGAGCAGAACCAGAACGATCAACGCGCCGACAAGCAGGAAGCCAATGGTCAACGTCGTCATGAAAAGCTCCGGAACATGCGAATTTCTGTGTGCGCCCGGTAGAACGCGGCCAAAACAGCCACCGCCGAGCCCAGGACCGTTATGCCCCGGAAGGGCCAGGTCGGAATGGTAAAGACGCCCTGGACGCCGAAAAATTCGGACGTCGCCCAGGCACTGGCGAATTTCGGCCAGGAAGCCCAGAGAATGAGACCGAACACGATGACGCCGCAGAGGGAGAACAGGGCCTCGATCAGGCAGACACCTTTCGGCGACACGCTTTCAAGACGCCGGACGAGAAAATCGGCCCGGGTCAGGCGCTTTTGCAAGATGGCAGCGGCAACCTGCAGGAAGACGATGGCAACAACGGTGCGCGCAGCGATTTCCGCAACGCCGGTAATCGGCGCGTTGAAGAAGTTTCGACCAAGGACATCAGCGACGATCAGTATCATGAGCGCGCCGATGGAAAGTGTACCGACCGATGACATGATGGCGGCCGTGCCGCCGAGCATTGCGCCGAAAGGCGCTTCCGAGAAAGCCGGGACATAGGCGTCGTCGGCCTCGGTTCTGGTCTCATCCGTCATCGTTACGTCCAGTTCGCTCTCAATAAACCCGCCCGGACAAGATGCCGGGCGGGAGAGGTGTGAGGCAAGGCCGCTCTCAGAGCCCTTCGTCCCAGGACCTCAGCGGTTCCGCACCGCGTGCGCGCAGGGCGTCGAAATAGGCCTTCAGCACGACACGGCCGGCATCGCCGGTCTGTTCCAGCCACGGTTCCACGATATTCGGCAGTCCGTTCACCCAGGCGGTTTTTTCTGCTTCCGGCAGTTCGTGGATCGTCAGACCCGCTTCCTGCATTTCCTTGAGTGCTCGCGTGGCAAGATCCTCGACATATTGACCGTGTGCCGCGGAAGTTGCCTTCGCAGCTTCCCGGAAGGCGGCCTGGACCGGTTCCGGCAGACCGTCGAAGAAGTCCTTGTTGGCCGCGATGCCGCCGAAATACATCGAGCCGATGCCCACGCGGGTGAGTTCCGGCGCGACTTCATAGACGCGGGTCGGCAGAATGCCCGACGCGAAGGACAGCGTACCTTCGGTCACGCCGGTCTGGATGTTGGTGTAATAGGTCGTCAGTGCACCATCGACCGGCGTTGCCCCCGTCCCGCGCAACCAGTTGGCCGAGGTTCCCGGGGCGTTGAGCTTGCGGTTTTCAAGATCCTTCATGGAGTTGACCGGGAAGGTGGCATAGATGTCGTAGCTGTCGGTGATGAGCGATGACAGATGAACCATGCCGTTTTCCGCCCAGCTGTCACGCAGCTCCGGTAGGTTTGCCGAAAGATCATCGAAGATCTCGATGATCATCTTGTGGTCTTCCGTGGCAAACGGCGTGAAATAGGTCACGTTCTGGAGCGGCATGTTCGCACCTTCCCAGACGGTGCCGACCATGCCTACATCGACGATGCCGTCCATGACGGCTTCACGCGTGTCGGTGAATTTGTAGAGCGTGCCGGCATAGGACTCCACCCAGTCGACCTTGTATTCGCCGGCGGCTTCCAGGATCCGGTTCACTTCCGGCTGGAAGGTGTTCTTCATCGCATAGACCCAGATGTTCTGTTCCGGATGCGACGAACCGATATTGACCGTGATCGCCTGTTGCGCGGCGGCGAGGCCGGCAGAACTGGCCAGCATGGCCGTTGCGGTTGCCAATGTTACGAACTTCATGATTTTCCTCCCTGCATTCGGAGCCTTATCCTCCCAGGCTCCTCTGGTTCAGTCATTCAAGGTTCCAAGTGCTCTCACGATCCGTTCAGGCGTGAACGGCATTTCTGTCACTTGCGCGCCCATGGGCCGCAGGGCGTCGTTGATCGCATTCATGACGGCGGCCGGAGAACCGGCAGTGCCCGCCTCGCCCGCGCCCTTGGCCCCGAGCAAACTCTCCCCCGTCGGCGTTTCAACGTGCCCGATGATCATGTCGGGCATTTCAGCTGCCATCGGCACGAGGTAGTCTGCCATCGAGCCGTTCAGGAGCTGGCCTTCCGCGTCATAGTGGATTTCCTCAAAGAGCGCTCCGCCGAGTCCCTGAACGATCCCACCCCGGATCTGCTCGTCCACGAGAAGCGGGTTGATCACCCGCCCGCAATCCTCGACGCACCAATGCTTCAGCAGCTTCACGATGCCGGTCTCCGTATCGACCTCGAGGTAGGAGGCCTGGACGCCGTTGGTGAAGGCAAAGGGATATTCGGACGTGATGAAGTGCCGTGTCTGGACGAGTTCCCGCGGCAGGCCCTTCGGTAATGTGTCGCCGCGGAAGTAGACGATCCGGCCGAGCTCCTCGAGCGGCATGCGGGCTTCGCCCGAAGTGCTGTCAACCACAGCGCCGTCGCGGATGTCGAGCTGCGCCTGATCGGCCTGGAGCATGGAAGCGGCCACTTCAAGGATGGAATCGCGCAGCGCCCGCGCCGCCTGCAGCGCAGCCTCGCCGCCGATACCGGCTCCGCGCGACGCCCAGGTGCCGCCACCATAGGGCGTCACTTGTGTATCACCGGTAATGACGCGCACACGCGCAGGGGACACGCCAAGCCCCTCGGCAACCACCTGGCTCAGCATCGCCTCGGTGCCCTGCCCCTGTTCGGTTACGCCGGACAGCGCAACGATCGATCCGTCCGGATCCATCCGCACCGTGCAACCGTCTTGTGCCGAAATGCGCGCGCCGCCGATACCGTACATGAAGGGCGAGGGATTGGTCAGCTCGATGAAGCTTGCAATACCGATGCCCCTGTAGATGCCCTTCTTGCGGAGCTCTGCCTGTTCGGCTCGCAAGCCGTCGTAGTCCATCAGCTCCAGAAGCTTGTCCATGGAGGCGTGATGCGACAGCCCCTCGAAACGCATGTTCGCGGGAGATGTCACCGGATAGGCATCATCCCTGAACATGTTGCGCCGGCGGATCTCGACCGGGTCCATGCCGATTTCGGCGGCCGCCATATCCACCAGGCCTTCGGTGATCGCAACCGCGATCGGATGGCCGACTGCCCGGTACTGGCAGGTCGGCGTCTTGTTCTGGAAGACGACCGTGGTCCTGGCCCGGTAATTCTGGAAGTCATAGGGGCCACCGCAGAGGTTCACCACCTGGTTGCCTTCGATGGCGGAGGTGCGCGGATAGACCGAATATGGGCCGATCGCCGTCCAGTCATCGACATCCATGGCGAGGATCCGGCCGTCTTCTCCAACTGCAATCCTCGCCTCGATCTGATGATCGCGGGCGTGGATGTCGCTGGAGAAACTTTCCAGCCGGTCGGCAATGAATTTCACCGGCCGTTTCATGATCTTGGCGATTGCAGCCGTCGCCATTTCGTCCGGATAGACATGCACCTTGATGCCGTAGGAGCCGCCGACATCCTCGCAGATGACACGGACCCGGCTTTCCGGCAGGTCGAGATGAGTGGCCAGAACTGTCTGGATCATGTGGGGCGCTTGCGTCGCATGCCAGGCGGTCATCTGTTCCTCGGCCGGGTTCCAGTCGACCAGGATCGAGCGCGGCTCCAGCGTCACGCCCGTGTGCCGTCCGGTGACGAACCGCGCCGAGACGACCTTGTGCGCGGTCCGGAAGGTTTCGTCCACGTCCCCCTGTTCGTGCAGGCGCCGGAAGGCGAGGTTGTCGCCCATATCCGGATGCAGCACCGGCGTTTCAGGATCGAGCGCGGTCATCATGTCGGTGACGACGTCCAGTTGCTCGTAGTCAACATCGACAAGAGCCGCGCCATCCTCGGCAGCAGCGCGAGAGGTCGCGACAACGGCTGCCACCGGTTCGCCGACCCAGCAGGCTCGGTCAACGGCAATCGCATGCTCCGGCGGGGATTTCAGGCCTTTCAGATGGGCGAGCACAGCGACCCACGGCTTGCAGACCTCGGCAATGTCCTGGCCCGTGAAGACCCGGAGCACACCCTTCACCGATTTTGCATCCTCGGCGTCGATACGGTTGATCTTCGCGTGCGCGAAGGGCGAACGCACAAAAGCGACATGGACCATGCGCGGCAGCACGATGTCGTCCACATAGACGCCGCGCCCCTGGACCAGACGCCGGGCGTTGGGCCGCGGGACCGTCTTGCCGATATAGGAATTGGGCCGGTCCGGATTACCGAATTGAATGGTCATGCGGCCCCCTTCCGTGCGCGGACGCGCGCTACCGATTCAACTGCATCCACGATGGCTTCGTAGCCGGTGCAGCGGCAGTAATTGCCCGACAGATGCTCGCGGATCTGATCGCGTGACGGCATGCCGCCGGCCTCCAGCAGCTCGTTAATGGCAACCAGCATACCGGGCGTGCAGAAGCCGCACTGGAGCGCATTGCGCTCGACAAAGACGTCCTGAAGATCCTTTATCGCGCCCTGGTCCGACAGGCCTTCCACTGTCCAGACGTCGGCACCGTCCGCCTGGGCGGCCAGCATCAGGCAGCCACGCACGGCTTTGCCGTCGACCTTCAGCGTACAGGCACCGCAGACACCGTGTTCGCAGCTTGCATGGGCGCCGGTAAGGCCAAGCTCGCCGCGCAGGAAATCAACGAGATGCTGACCTGCCGGAACACGCGCCTCAACGGGCTCCCCGTTCACGGTCAGGCTGATGTCGATCTTGTCGCGGAACATCTCCGTCATGCGTTTCCTCCCTCGATCCTGGCGGCGGCGCGGCGTAAGAGGACACCGGCAAGGTGGCGGCGGTAAGCGGCACTTGCCTGGGTGTCCGACGGTGGGTCGATTTCCGCCTGAAGAGCCTGAACGGCGCCATTAATGTTGCCCTGGTCGAGAGCGGCCATGGCCCCTTCGGCAAGGACCGGCTTGGGCCCGACGGAAAAAAGCGACAGCCGGTGTCCATCGGCGCGCTTGACGAGGCACACTCCGGCAAGGGCATAGTCGCCGGATCTCCTGGCAACCTCGACGATGACCTGCTTTTCGCCGGGCTCTGCCTTCGGGACCGAGAGGCCGGTCAGGATTTCACCCTCCTCGATGGCCGTTTCGAATATGTCCTGAAAGAAATCTTCCACCGGGATGTCCCGCGAGCCGTTGAGGCCCTCCACATGTAGCGTGGCGCCAAGGGCCAGAACGCAGGCTGGAAACTCCGCAGCCGGATCGGCATGAGCCAGCGCACCACCTATGGTGCCGCGGTTGCGGATCGCAGCATGGGCGATGAATTCCACTGCCTGTGAAAGAAGCGGAGCAGACTGCCGGATCAGCGGGTTGCGACCAATCTCCGCATGCGAAGTCAGCGCACCTATCCGCAGACCATCCTGCGTTTCGGTTACCCGGGAAAGCTCGCTCAGGCGGGAAATGTCGATTAGGACGTCGCCTGCGGAGAGACGCAGGTTCAAGGCCGCAACCAGGCTCTGGCCACCTGCAAGCACGCGGCCGTTGCCGTCGCTCGCGGCCAGCATTTCCAGCGCGTTGCGCAAACTGGATGCCCGGGCATAACCGCCCGCCGATGCCTTCATGGCGTCTCCCTCCCGATTTCATCGCGACGCCCTCCAGCATCGCTTATTGAGCATCTGCTCAACTTTATTGATCAGATGATCTATAAAAATCGGAAGATTGCAAGTAGATTATTGCGTGCCGTATGAGGGAGGCAGGAAAAGGAACATGAATGGAATGACCGATGTCGCCGAAACGGGGGACACTTCCAGCCGTCGCAGGCTGCCCCCTTCCGAACGCCGCCTGCAGATCGTTGAAGGTGCCGTCGCCTTCTTCGCCGAGGTCGGCCTTGACGGCAACACACGCGATCTCGCCAAGCGTATTGGCGTCACGCAATCGCTGCTTTTCAACTATTTCGCCACCAAGGACGACCTCATAGAGGCGGTCTACGAAAAGGTGTACCTCGGTCGACTTTCTCCCGACTGGCCGGAGCGGTTGACCGACCGGGAAGTGCCGCTGCGTCGGCGCCTGCTCGATTTCTACACTGAATACAGCACACTCATCTTCCAGTACGAGTGGATGCGGATTTTCATGTTTTCCGGCCTTTATGGCGCAGAACTCAACCGACGCTATCTCAAACATCTGGGTGACGTCATCCTGCTGCCGCTCCTGGGCGAGATCGAGCATGAGGTCAGTTCCGGCGTCACACCGGTCATGGAAGATATCTGGAACCTGCACGGCGGCATCGTCTACATCGGCATCCGACAGCACATCTACCGAACCCCCTGCCCGGACGATCCGTCCGAGGCCATATCAAGAGCGATCGACCGTTTCCTGCTGTCGTTCGGAATCAGTCCCTGCCCTTGAGCTGGTGCTGAAGAGGTTGTCCGCTGTTCCAGCGGCTCATTCACCACCCCCGGAAGGGCACACGCGGGACAAGGCTCCAATCCTGTTCGAAGCGCAGCTGGACAGTCGGAAACGCGATTTCGGTAACTTCGTGGAGAACAGAGATAACGTCGTTCCGGCTATTCCTCAGGTTTTTCAAGGACCGCATAGCGTCCACAAGCTCCCAGGCAGCGACACACATTCCAGGAACCTCTATCTTGCAGTGAGGTAAATCCAGCGGACACCCCGTCAGATCAACATCCGCCGAGGCTCTTTCAAAAGACCCGCGTAATAGCTCAGAAAGCGCGCAGCGTCGGCGCCGTTGATGACCCTGTGGTCGTAGCTGAGATCGAGGGGCACCATCTGGACGGGTTTGAAAGCCTCCCCGTCCCAGACGGGGGCCACTTCCGTGCGAGTGATGCCGAGTATGGCGACTTCGGGTGGGTTGACGATGGGTGTGAAGGCGGTGCCGCCGATCCCGCCGAGGTTGGTGATGGTCATGGATGCACCGCCCATTTCATCAGGGCGCACCTTGCGCTCTTGTGCTCTGGAGGCAAGGTCGGCGATTTCCGCCGCGATCTGCCAGAGGCCTTTCCGGTCAACGTCCCGGATCACCGGCACCATCAGGCCGTGGGCGGTGTCGACCGCGATACCAAGGTGCACATAGTCCTTCAGGAACAGCGTCTTGCCGTCCGGACTGAGAGAAGCGTTGAACTTCGGGAACTCCCGCAAGGCCTTCGACAAGGCCTTGGCATGGAAAGCCAGCGCCGTCAGCTTCACGCCGCGCTCGCCGGCTTCCGTTCGCAATTCCTTGCGCAGGGCTTCAATCGCCGTCATCTCCGCGCGGTCGTGATGGGTGACGGCGGGAATGAGCCGCTGGGCGGCGGCCATGTTCTGCGCAGCAACCTGCGCGAACCTTGAAACCGATTCTTCCGTTATGGGGCCGGAAAGCGCGTGGTCGACGTCCCAGTACCCGCGGTCTCCTGTTTCAACTGGAGAAGCTGAGACCGAAGGCGACATCCCAGTATCGCCTTCGCCCTCCACATCCTCGCGGGCGATGGACGTGCGTCCGATGTCGCGCGCGAGTTTCTCTATGTCTATGCCCTTCTGCCGGGCCAGCGCCCTGACCGAAGGCGGTGCGATCACGTCGGACATCTCCACCTCCTACCAGCTTGCCGAAATATACTGGGTTTCCATGAACTCCAGCATGCCTTCATGACCGCCTTCACGGCCAAGGCCGGACTGCTTGGTGCCGCCGAAGGGAGCCGCCGGATCGGAGACGAGGCCGCGGTTGAAGCCGACCATGCCATAGTCCAGCTTTTCGCAGACCTGCAGGCCGCGTTTCATGTCCTTCGTGAAGACATAGGCAACCAGACCGTATTCCGTGTCGTTGGCTCTGCGGATCACGTCGTCCTGATCGGTGAAGGTCTGGAGGGCGGCGACGGGCCCGAAGATTTCGTCGTGCACGCAGTCGGCCGTCTCGGGCACACCCGACAGAACCGTGGGCGGATAGAAAAAGCCCTTTCCGCCCGGCAGGTCGCCACCGACTTCGATCTTCGCCCCCTTCTCAACGGCATCACGAACGAAAACCGCAACCTTGTCGCGGGTTTCCGCATTGACCAGCGGGCCGACGTCCACATCCGGGTCAGATCCGTCACCAACCTTCAGTTTTTTCATGGCCTCGACAAGTCGGCGGGTAAAGTCGTCGGCAACGGCTTCGTGTACATAGATACGGTTGGCCGCCGTGCAGGCTTCACCGAGGTTGCGCATCTTGGCCAGCATCGTGCCCTGCACCGCCTCATCAAGGTCGGCATCGTCAAAGACGATCAGCGGTGCGTTGCCGCCAAGTTCCATCGCCGGTTTGAGAACCTGATCGGCCGCAGAATGCAGCAGCTTGCGGCCAACCGCCGTGGAACCGGTGAAGGAGACGACGCGCACGCGCGGGTCGTGCAGCATGTGGTCGACAAGCGCGCCGGTGCGCTTGGAAGGCAGCACATTGACGAGGCCTGCCGGAACGCCGGCTTCTTCCAGGAGGGGCATGAGCGCCAGCATGGTCAGCGGTGTTTCGGAAGCCGGTTTGATGATCACCCCGCAGCCGGCGGCCAGAGCCGGAGCGATCTTGCGGGTGCCCATCGCCGCAGGATAGTTCCATGGCGTGACAAGAACCGCAAGGCCGGCAGGCTTGTGCTGCACGATGATGCGCGCGCCAGAGGCAGGCGCATGGGTGATGAGGCCGTCGGCGCGTACGGCTTCTTCGGCAAACCAGCGGAAGAATTCGGCGGCATAGGTCGCCTCGCCCATGGCGTCACTGCGCGCCTTGCCGTTTTCCAGCGTGATCATGCGGGCAAAGTCTTCCAGCCGCGCCGTCATCAATTCCCACGCCTTGCGGAGCACTTCAGAACGTTCGCGCGGCGTTTTGGCGGCCCATTTTGCCATCGCGGCTTCTGCGGCATCCAGCGCGGCATCCGCGTCCTTGATATCTGCGGACGCGACGGAGGCAAGCACCTCTTCGGTTGCCGGGTTCAGAACGTCGAACCTTTCGCCGCTCGCTCCCGCGCACCAGGTGCCGTTAATGTAAAGATCTGTATGGTCCATAATGGTCCCCTTGGGTTCAAAGCAGGTGGCGGAGCGGTTGCTCCATCCGACCCGCGAAATTGGAAAGCAGGTCAATCGCCTGAGGCGTGGTCACTCGGTCACCGGTCCATTCCAGCACGAGAGCGAGATCCTCCCCCTGGCGCAGGATGCTGATGACAGGGCATTTGCCTGCATTAAGCTGAAGCGCCGAGATGCGGCTTGCTCTCAGGTCACGCACCAGCAGATCCACTTCTAGATCGTCGTCTGCCGGTTTGACCTGACCAAGCCAGAGCGAAGCAGCGGAGTAGGCTTGCGACTGCCACATATTCTCAACGCGGACTTTGGCGGGAAAGTTCCCGAAACTGGCAGCCGCAAACCCGGCTAGCAGAGCTGCCTGATCGGCTTGCCCGCCGTTTTCCTTCGCCCAGGCCACGAAGTCTGCAAATCCTGTACCCGATACCTCTGCCCTGAGTTCGAAGCGCTGCGCCGTGGCACTTGCCGCCGGCGTTTCCGCGTGCAGGGTCTTGAGGGTCTCCAGATCCTTGACGTGAAACGGCTGGGGGTGGCCGGCATCGGCCAGACGCTGCAGGTCCAGCCCTTGTTCCTGCGCAAGCCGCCGTGCCTTGGGGGACGCAAGAACTCTCCCGGCCACCCCGGGCGCTGTCTTGGCCGTCATCCGTTTTTCAGGAGAAGGTGCAGGCGTGTTAACAGGTTCCGTCTTTTCCTGCCGCTCCGGCGCTGTTTCACCGGCTGCGGAGATTGGTGCTCCAGCCGCCTTGCGCGACACTGCCTTGTCCGGTTTTTGCTCCGAAATCACCGCGATCGCCTGGCCGACGGGCACTTCCTCTCCCGCTTCCGCCAGAAGCGCGGCCACGAAACCGTCGCGGCCAGCATTAACCTCAACCGTGCTCTTGTCCGTTTCCACTTCGAAGAGAATGTCGTCAGCCGCAACGGCTTCTCCGGGCTGTTTGCACCAAGTAACCAAAAGGCCCATGTCCTGAGCCATGCCGAGCGTCGGCATGATCACCTGATGTCCGTCTGGCAGCTCATCCTCCCCGGTCTCCGCGCCGCCCGGTGCGGGTTCTGCCGTATCGGCGATCTTCTCCGGTGAAGGCGCATTGCCTGCTTCTCCAGCCCCTTCCGGAGTTTCAGAGATCATCGCGATCACCTGGCCGACCGGAACATCGCTGCCTGCTTCCACGGAGACGTCGGTCAGATAGCCTTCCTTCTGCGCCTCCACTTCCATGGCGGCCTTGTCGGTTTCCACCTCGAAAAGCACATCGCCAGCGGCGACCGCCTCTCCCGGTTTCTTGTGCCAGGCCAGCAACTGGCCGCTGTCCTGGGCCATGCCGAGCGCGGGCATGATCACCTCATGCGGCATGGATCAGCTCCCCGCGGCAGATCTTGCGCGCGTTGTCGGCAACTCCTGCGGCATTCGGCACGGTGATGTCTTCTAGGGCGGGCGAAAACGGCACCGGCACGTCCATGGCGCCCATGCGGATGACTGGCGCGTCGAGGTGGTAGAAAGCTTTCTCGCTGATGCGTGCGGCAATTTCCGCCGTTACGCCGTAGCTCTGGTGGCCTTCGTCGATGACAATGGCGCGCGACGTCTTGCGGACTGAACGCAGGATGGTTTCCTCATCCAGCGGCACGATCGTGCGCGGGTCGATTATCTCCGCGCTGATGCCCTCGCGCGACAACGTTTCCGCTGCTTCCTCGGCTACCTGCACCATGGAGGAGGTCGCCACCAGCGTGACATCCCGACCCTCGCGCTTGATGTGCGCCTGGCCGAAGGGGATCAGGTATTCTTCCTCCGGCACCGGGGCCTTGTCGTTGTACATCAGCTTGTCTTCGAAGATGACCACCGGATTGTTGTCCCGGATTGCGGTCTTCATCAGGCCCTTGGCCTCGTAAGCAGAAGAAGGCATGGCGACCTTGAGCCCCGGAATGTGGGCGACAAGCGCCTGCAGGGACTGGCTGTGCTGGGCGGCGGAGCGGCGGGTCGCGCCCATGTTGGTGCGCAGGACCAGCGGCACGTTCAGCTTGCCGCCGGACATATAGTGGGTCTTGGCGGCCTGATTGCAGAGCTGATCCATGACCAGATAGAGAAAGTCGCCGAACATCAGATCGACGATCGGCCTCAGTCCGGTCATCGCCGCACCAACGGCTATGCCCATGAACCCGGGTTCGGATATCGGCGTGTCGATGATCCTGTCCGTTCCGAACTCCTCCACCAGACCGGACAGCACCTTGAACGGCGTTCCGGCCTCAGCGACATCTTCGCCCAGGAGAATGATCGACGGATCCCGGCGCATTTCTTCCGCGATGGCTTCGTTGACGGCCCTGGACAGGGTGATTTCACGTGTCATGGCGTCCCTCCTCAGGCGGCGGTGTCGGCGTAGACATGCATGTCCACTTCCCGCACATCCGGATATTTCGCGTCGAGCGCATATTTGACGGCAGCTTCCGCATCGGCGGCGATTTCATTATCGATTGCCACCAGTTCGTCGGCGGTCATGATCTTCTGGTCGATCAGCCACTTGCCGAAGTTGGTGATCGGGTCGCGCGCAGACTTCCACTCCGTCTCTTCATCCTTGGCGCGGTAGTAGTCGCGGTTGATGTCGCCGACGTGGTGGCCGTGATAGCGATAGGTGTCGAGTTCGATGAAGAACGGGCCTTCGCCCTTTCGGCATCTGGCGGCGAGCTCTCCCGCCAGCTTGTTCACCGCCAGCACATCCTGGCCATCGACCTTGAAGCTCTCGATGCTGAAGGCTTCCGCCCGGGCGGTGAGCGAACCGGCCGCGATTTCCTCGGTCCTGGTGTATTCGCTGTAGCCGTTGTTCTCGCAGGCATAGATGACAGGAAGCTTCCAGAGCGCGGCCATGTTCATGACCTCGTACCAGAGCCCCTGTGCCGTCGCGCCATCTCCGAAGAAACACACGGTGACGTGCCCGGTGCCCAGACGCTTAGCGGTGAGTGCCGATCCGGTGGCAATGCCCATGGAACCGCCGACAATGGCGTTGGCGCCAAGGTTGCCGTTGGCCTGATCGGCGATATGCATCGACCCACCCTTGCCCCGGCAATAGCCCTCTTCCTTGCCCAGAAGCTCGCAGAACATTTCCTTGAAATGCGCGCCCTTGGCGACACAGTGACCGTGCCCCCTGTGCGTCGACGTGATCTTGTCTTCGGGCGTCAGCGCTTCGCAGATGCCGACGGCCACGGCTTCCTGACCGGAATACATGTGGGTCAGGCCCGGCATCTTCGCCGACAGGTAAAGCTGGTTGGCGTTGTCCTCGAAGGCACGGATGCGCACCATCTGCGTGTACATGCGCAGATACTCTTCCGTGTTGTGTTTCTTTTTCTTCGCAGCGCTCATCTTGTTGTCCCTTGACTGGGCCCGGCCGCCGCGCGGCCGGGCACGATGGGCAGGTCAGTACCGGTTGGCGATCGGAAGTTCTTCGGCCGGGAACAGGCTGATGACCTCGACGCCCGTATCCGTCACCACGACTTCCTCCTCGATCCGGGCGGCGGAATAGCCGTCGGCGGCCGGGCAGTAGGTTTCCAGCGCGAACACCATGCCCGTCTTGATTTCCATCGGATGGTCGAGCGAGACCGCACGCGAGATGATCGGCCGCTCGTGCAGGGCCAGACCCAGGCCGTGGCCGAATTGCAGGCCGAAGGCTGTCTCCTCGTTGGGGAAGCCGAACTCCTCCGCCTTCGGCCAGACTTCCGCCACCTTGTCGGTGGAGACGCCGGGTTTGATCATGGCGATGGAGGCATCGATCCATTCGCGCGCCTTGACGTAGGCATCACGCTGCGCCGGGGTTGCCCGGCCAATGTTGAAGGTGCGGTAGTAGCAGGTCCGATAGCCCTGATAGGACTGCAAGATGTCGAAGAACGCCTGATCGCCCGGACGGAAATAGCGGTCGGTGAAATTGTGCGGATGCGGATTGCAGCGCTCGCCGGAAATGGCGTTGATCGCCTCGACATCATCCGATCCCATCTCGTAGAGCATCTTGTTGGACAGGGCGACAATGTCGTTCTCGCGCACGCCCGGCTTCAGTTCCTCGTAGATCATGTGATAGACGCCATCGACCATGGAAGCCGCCTGCGTCAGAAGCTGGATCTCGTCCCAGTTCTTGATCTCGCGCGCCGCCAGCATGATCTGCTGACCGTCCACCACGTTAAGTCCCTCTGCCTGAAGCGCATGGAACATGGCGGTTTCGGCATAGTCGACACCGACCGGCATGTCCGCCATGCCGGCGTCCCGGATCAGCCCGGCAATTTCGCGGGCATATTTGCGCATCAGGCCGAATTCCGGCGGGATGGTGCCGCGCATGCCGACCACACCTGCCCGGCAATGATCCGGCACCAGCCAGTCGGAGAACTTCTTGTGGTGGACGGCGGCTGAACCGAAGTCCCACACGTAAGGGGCATCATCGCCCGTCAGCAGGCAGAAGCGGCACATCTTGTCCCGCTCCCATTCGCCGATCTTGGTGGCCGAGACGTAGCGGATGTTGTTGACGTCAAACAGCAGCAGCGTACCGGCGGGAGAGGCCTTCAGCGCCTCCCGTGTTCTGGCAAGGCGATACCGGCGCAGCCGATCATGGTCGATACGGCGTTCGAAATCGACGGATGTGTGCCCCCAGGCAGGCAAACGCCCCTCCCAGCGCCAATGCGGCTCGAGATCCTGTGGCGTCAGGAGGTTGGGGAACAGTGCGCGAGACATGGCTCTCTCCTTCGGATGCAACTACGCACATCCGTCATGTGAAAAAGAATATTGTTTTTCAGAGTGTTACTGGATGCACCAGCCGCCATCGATGTGGATCATCTGGCCGGTCATGTAATCGCTGTCGTGGCTGGCGAGAAACGACGCGGTGCCCTTGATGTCATCCGGATAGGACACACGCTTGATCACCAGTTCGTTGTTGGCGATGTCTTCGTAGGCTTGTCCGGCCCGTTCCTTGAACCCTATTTCGACAAGGTCCTTGTCGAGCTGTTCCCAAAGCGGTGTCACCACCACGCCGGGGGCATAGCCGTTGACGGTGATGTTGTGTTCGCCGAGCGCAACGGCCCCGCAATGGGTCAGAGCCAGGCAGCCATATTTGGACGTGCAATAGACGGTCACATCCACCAGCGGCTTGCGCGAGGCGATGGAGCCGACATTGATCAGCTTGTAGGGAAAATCCTGTGGCCCTTGCGCAATCATCTGCCGGGCGGTTTCCTGCATACCCAGCCACATTGCCTTGGTGTTGACGCCCATGATGAGATCCCAGTTGTCCTCATCGATATCCATGAAGAAACGGGGCTTGTTGAGGCCGGCGTTGAAGAGGCCCACATTGATGCTACCGAAGGCTTCGACAGTTGCCGCCACCGCCGCGGCATTGTCCTCGCGGCGCGTCACGTCCATCTTGACCGCAACCGCCTTGCCGTTACCGGCCGCATTAATGCGATCCGCGACGGCCTGGGCTTCGTCGAGGTCCAAATCACCAAGACAGACGTTGGCGCCCTGAGCTGCAAAATGCTCGGCGTTGGTTGCGCCCATGCCGCGTGCGGCACCGGTAATCAGAACGTTTTTTCCCTTGAGCCGATTGGGGTCCATGAATTCCTCCCATTAAAGTTTTCCAGCCTCCCGCAGAAGTCGGTCGGCACGATCTTGAGCCATCTGCAACGCGGCTTTTGGCGTCTTCACGCCACGCAACATGTCGTGGCATTCCTCCCCGCAGATGCGGATGATGTCGTTGATTTCCGGGATCGGCGGTCGTGGCCAGAACTGCAGTTCGTCCCGCCAGGACATGGCGTCCACCGCTTCAAAGATCGGAGACAGGCGCCGGACTTCCGGGTCCGCGCCAACCGAATAGCGCGGATTGGTGCGGCTGCCGTGTTCGACGTAGAGCTTTTGCGCTTCAGGCGACGTGAAGACGATCAGCGCTTCGGCTGCCGCCTCCAGCCGTTCCGGCGCGATATTGGCCGGAATGCCGAGCAGATAGCCGCCGACCGGGGCGATATTCTGCGCATTGGGGCCGGAAGGATGCGGCAGGAAACCAACCTTGCCGTGAGCCGCGCAGGCCGGATTCTGTTCGAAGTATGGAGCGAGCAAAGTATAGCCGTAGGCCATCGCTACACGTCCGCTGGCGAACGGACGGACGCGCTCGTACCAGGACATCGACAGGATATCTGGCGGCGAATATTGCAACAGCGCCATCAGGTATTCGGCGGCATCGAGTGCACGTTCGGAATAGATGACCGGCCGGTAGCCGCCGTCTGCCAGTCGTGAGGCGTCGTAACCACCAGCCTGTTTGGGCAAATCCAGAATAGGCTGACCGAAGTCCGCACAAGTCATCATGAATGTATGGCCAAGCGCTGTCCCGCGTGCCGCGTTCCAGGCAATTCCGTATCTGCCCTGAACCGGGTCGTTGAGCCGGGCGGCGGCCTTGAGCAGCGCGTCCGTCGTGAGGGGCGGTTCAAGCCCTGCTTCCGCCAGCAGATCCTTCCGGTAAAACAGCAGTTCCGGCGTGGTCTGCGAGGGCACACCGTATGGCTTGCCTCCCCAGTGAGCTGCCTGCCAGCCGGCAGTGTGAAAATCGCTCGGCTGAAGCCGCTCGACATCCAGCACTTCGTCCAGCGGCAGGAGATACCCGTTCTCGGCAAACTCGCCCAGCCACGGCAGGTCCAGGGCAATCAGGTCATAGCGGCTTGTCGCCCTGTGGGCGTTCTTGACCGCTTCTTCGTGAAGCCGGTCGATGGAAAAGGCCCGCTGCTGAATGGAACACCCGACCACCTGCTCAAACTGGCGCTTGAGGCCGTGCATCACCATGAAGGTGGGATCGCCATGAACCAGGACACGAAGATCGCCAGACAGTTTCAAGGGTTCAAGCAGGACCTGGGGCGGCTGGATTGTCTGGGCTTCCAGATAGGACCCGCCGAAATAATAGTCCTGTGTGCCGGAGCGCAGATCGGCAGACCCGAACGATTGTGCCGCCATCCTGCGGACACGGCTGCTGAACTGGGTCCATGCCTCCAGCATGTCGGCGCTCGGATGGAGGGAGTAGCTTCTGCCGGAAGACGTCCTCGGCCTTTGCTCGATCAGGCCGTTGTCGATCATCTCGCGCATGCGGCGGCTGGCTGTCGCGTAGGGAACGCCCGACGCGCCAATGAGCGAGGTCGGGGTCACCGCCTTCGCTTCCAGATGCCTTTTCACCAGATAGGTCGACATTTTGACATAGGGGTTCGGAGCAGATATCTCCAACAGACCATCCATCTCTTCTTCAAAGTTCTCCAGAAAGCTGAGAACCTGGAGGATTTCCGTCTTGGCCTGTTGCGTCAGATAAGTCTTTTCGCGAACCAACTCTCCCTCTTGCTGGTTCATCGCTCGGCTCCAGTTTTCCGGACGGGATGAACCACTGCTGCGTTTCCTCGTTTTGGATATTTTTTGGATCGACATTGAATGTCCTCCTAAGCGTGAGCGACGTGGCCGATTAGAAAAACGGCCAAAAAATCCATTTTGGATATAAGAACATCCATTTTGGATATTTTCGAGGGGGCGTCGTTCTGCCGAGGCGTGCAGGCTTTTGAGTGACGCTCACGGTGGGCGCATATCCGTGTCAGGAGGAGGCACGGTTCAGAATTCAGACCATTCGAAATGGTCTCTCAGGGAGGAAATGAAACAATGAACACTTTCCGTTCGCTGCTTGTCGCCACGACGGCCGTCGCAGGTCTGACCTTGTCTGGTGCAGCCGGTGCAGAAACGATGAAGATCGGCATCACGCAGAACAACGTCGGCGTCGACAGTTACCAGACCACCTATGAAAAGGCCTTCATCGCGGCAGCCGACGCCAATGCGGATGTCGAAACCGTCGTTCTGGACGCCGGCGGCGACGTCGCCCGGCAAATCGCCCAGATGGAAGACCTGATCCAGCAGGAAGTGGACGCGATCATCATCTGGCCGACGAACGGTGAAGCCGTCATCCCGGCCGTCCGCAAGGCCTTCAAGGCTGACATTCCGGTGATTGTGACCAACTCGAACATCGCCGAACAGGGCTTCGAGTTCGTGAAGTCCTTCTCCGGCCCGGACAACATCACCCAGGGCTCCCGTTCCGCCGAGATCATGTGCGACAAGTTCAAGGCCATGGGCATCGAGAACGAAGCCCAGATCGTTCAGATTTCCGGCCAGCCGGGCTACACGACGGCGATCGAGCGCGCCAAGGGCTTCGAAGACCGCCTGCCGGAAGTCTGCCCGAATGTGACGCTGGTGGAGACCCAGCCGGGCGACTGGAACCGCGAAAAGTCCCAGAAGGTCATGGAAGCGTTCCTGGTCAAGTATGACGACATCGACGGCGTTTACGCTGGAGACGACAACATGGGTGTCGGCGCGCTGAATGCCGCCAAGGCCGCCGGTCGTGAGGGCATCATCTTCGTCGGCGCGACCAATTTCTCCGTCGGTTACGAGGCGATGGAGCGCGGCGAATACTGGGGTTCGATCTACCAGTCGCCCGTTGACGATGCCGAAGCTGCCCTGCAGACGGCAATCGATATCCTGTCCGGCAAGGATGTCCCTTTCCTGAACTACTTCGACACACCGAAGATCACCCAGGACAACATGGCCGAATTCGACAAGCCTGTCTTCTGAACCTGAAGGTCAAGCCCGACTGGGGCGCGAGCCAAGCCTTGCGCCCCATTTTTTCCCAATATATTGACCGGGAGGAAACCATGGGCCGAGTGTCCGGGCGTTCCTGTATCGTCACCGGTGCTGCCCGAGGGATCGGACGTGCCATTGGCGAAGCCCTTATCAACGAGGGAGCGGATGTCTGCTTTGCGGACATCAACGGCGAACAGGCAAGTGCCGTTGCCGAAGCCAACCGCGACCGTGCTGCCGAAACCGGCGCCGGGGTGACATGGGCCCAGGTCGATGTGACCGATCGTGAGCAGGTTCGTGCCATGATCGCGAAAACCGTCGCGGCTTTCGGCAAGCTGGACGTCAAGTTCAACAATGCCGGCGTCAACAAGCCCATGAACTTTCTCGATGTCACGGAGGACAACTGGAACTTCATCATGGGAGTGAACGGCCTTGGGTGCCTGATCGGCATGCAGGAGGCCGCCCGCCAGATGATTGGCCAGGGCACCGGCGGCAAGATCATCAACACCGCGTCGATCGCCAGTCGACAGGGGTTCGACAATGTCGCGCCCTATTGCGCCTCGAAATGGGCCGTGGTCTCGCTGACGCAATCCGGCGCAAGAGACCTTGCCAGACACAACATCACCGTCACAGGCTTTGCGCCGGGTGTCGTGGCTACCGAAATGTGGGAACAGGTGGACCGGGATCTTCTGGATATCGGCGCTGCCGAACGGCCCGGACAGGCGATGGAGGAATTCTCCTCCGAGATCCTGCGCGGCCGGGTGGCGACACCGTCCGACATCACGGGAACGACCACGTTCCTGGCGTCACCAGAAAGCGATTACATGACCGGTCAGGTGGTGATGATCGATGGTGGCATGACGCTCGTTTGAAACTTTACAACAGGATGAGGGAGGGTCTGTTGTCCGACATATCAAGCAAGGCTGCCAGCCGTCCCGGCAGTTCCAAGGAAAAATCCATGAAGCCCTTCAGTCTGTCGGGCGTTGGGGGATTTCTGGCGAAACAGGGCATTCTGATCGCCTTCGCCGTCTTCATGATCGGCTTCACGATCGCCAACCAGCGCTTTCTCGACCCAGACAACATCATGGGCGTTGTCCGCTCCTCTGCAATCCTGGGCGTGATGGCCCTCGGCGTCACCTTTGTCGTCATCAGCGGCAATCTCGACCTGTCCGTCGGGTCGATGATGTCGTTTGCCACCATCGTCGTCCTCGATCTGCACGACAAGCTGGGGCCTTTGCTCGCCATCCCGTCCATGTACGCCATGGTACTGTGCCTGGGCGCCTTCATTGGCTTCCTCGTCGGATATCTGAAGCTGAATTCCCTGATCGTGACCCTTGGCATGTTGTCAGCGATCCACGGACTGACCCTCACCTATTCCGGCGGCAAGAACATGGATATTGCCGACAAGGAAGGCACCTGGTTCAGCGTGTTCGGCCAGTCGACCGTCCTCGGCATTCCGGTACCGATCCTGCTGTTTGCCCTTGTCGCCTCTGTTCTGGGGATCGTCCTTGCCAAGACACCATTCGGCCGCAAGGTCTACGCGGTTGGAGGCAACGGCACCGCGGCAACCTTCTCGGGCATTCGCAGAGCCCGTGTCGTCTTCACCTGCTACCTCATGTCCGCTTTCTGCGTCGGTACTGCCGGTCTCATCCAGGCCAGCCGGTCACTGGGAAGCCAGAACACGGTTGGTCAGGGGCTTGAGCTTGAAGTTCTGGCTGCAGTCATCCTCGGCGGAGCATCGCTGATGGGCGGCTCCGGAACGATCTTCAAGACCGTTATCGGTGTCCTGATCCTCGGCTTTATCCAGAACGGCCTCTTGCTCGTCGGACTGCAGTTCTATGTCCAGTATGTGGTGACCTGGATCATCATCATTCTTGCCGTGTGGCTGGATATTGCCGCCAAACGCGGCAAGCTCTGGTCGCCGATCGCGTGAGGGAGGGATTGATGGAACCGGGAACCTTGAGCACTTTTCTGAAACGCGGCGCGATCTGGGGCTTCATTCTCGTCGAGCTGGTCTTCTTCTCGGTCGCGGGCGAATTCCTGTCGCTCAGTGACAAGGCCTTCATGGACGTGGACAACATGCTGCTTTTGTTCAAGCAGTCAGCCCCCATCGGGATCATCGCCATCGGCATGACGATCATCATGATCAACGGCAATATCGACCTCAGCGTCGGAGCGACCTTTGCCCTGAGCGCCGTCGTCCTGCTCGACAGCATGACCTGGCCGGTTTTCGCCGGCCTCGGCGACGGCGTCATTCCCATTGCCTGGGGACTGGCATTGCTGACAGGGATCGTTCTGGGCGCTCTGAACGGGCTGATCGTCTGGAAGACCGGTGTCGATGCCTTCATCGTCACGCTCGGTTCCATGCTCGGCTATCGCGGCCTTGTGTTCATGTACAATGGCGAACAGCCCACATCTCATCTCAACTGGACGCTGGTTGATTTCGCCGAAGCCCATTTCCTGGGACTGCACACCGCCACCTGGTTCCTGATCGTCGTGACCGCCGTGATCTGGTTCGTGATGAACCGCACGATCCACGGGCGCAACGCCTATGCCATCGGCGACAACCGTTCTGCGGCCATCAATGCGGGTATCCGCGTCGGGCCACACATGATGATCAACTTCATGATCATCGGCTTTCTCGCCTCCCTGTCTGCCGTGGTGTTCTATTCGGAATCCGGCTCGGTCAATCCCAACGACGGCGAACTCTATGAGCTGTGGGTCATCACCGCCGTGGTTCTGGGTGGCACCAAACTTACCGGAGGCGCCGGATCCGTGCTTTCGACGCTCGGCGGCGTTCTGGCCATCCAGCTTCTGCGAAAAGGCCTGGGACACATCGGCGCCGACACGGAAACGGTCAATCTGGTTATCGGCCTGATCCTGATTGCCGTCCTGTTCCTCGACCGTCAATTGAACCTGAAAGGCAAACAGGAGCTGAGAATATGACCGGCACCACCCCAGCCTTGCGCCTGGAAGGCATCGTCAAGACCTTCCCCGGCGTGCGCGCGCTCGACGGTGTATCCTTTTCCGTCCTGCCCGGTGAAGTGCATGCCCTGATGGGCGAAAACGGCGCCGGAAAATCGACCCTCATGAAAGTGCTTGGCGGCATCTATCAGCCTGATGAAGGCAAGATCATCGTCAGCGAGCAACCGGTTGTCATGACGTCGCCGCTACAGGCGAAAAGCAAGGGCATCGTCTTCATCCATCAGGAACTGAGCCTCGCCGAGGAACTGACAGTTGCCGAAAACATCTATCTCGGCGAACTGCCGCGAAAGAGCTTCGGCCGGGTCGACTGGCAAAAGCTGCATGAGCAGACCAACCGCATTCTGGAGATGCTCAAAGTCGGCTTCGACGCCCGCACGCGTGTCGGCGATCTCTCCATCGCCAACCAGCAGATGGTGGAAATCGCACGTGCGCTGACAGTGGAAGCCAAGGCGGTCATCTTTGATGAGCCAACCGCCTCGCTGACCGATGCGGAAAAGGTGGTTCTGTTCGATGTCATCGACAACCTGAAAGCCGAAGGCGTCGGCATCATCTACATCTCGCACCGGATGGAAGAGATCTTCAGGATCACCGACCGCATCAGCGTGCTGCGGGACGGACAGTACCGCGGCACACTGAACACCGCCGAAACCAGCGAGGACGAGATCACGCAGCTCATGATCGGCCGCAAGCTCGACCTGTCACGCAACGCAGTCCATCACGAACTGGGTGATGTGGCGCTGGAGGTGCGGGGGCTCTCCTGTGGTTCGCTTTTCCGTGACATCAGCTTCGAAGTGCGCAAGGGCGAGGTTGTCGGCTTTTATGGCCTGGTCGGGGCCGGCCGCACGGAAATCGCCGAAACGCTGTTCGGTCTCAGAGAACCCAGCAGCGGCGCTATTTTCCTGAACGGAGAAGAAACTGCGATTCACTCGCCGGCCGATGCCATCGCCAAGGGTATCTCGCTGGTGCCTGAGGACCGCAAGACGCAGGGCCTCGTTCTGGGCATGAACTGCCGGGACAACATGACCCTGCCTCAAGTAGACGACTTGAAAGCCGGCCCATTCGTTGCCGAAGGCGCGGAGATCGCGATTTTCGACCAGTACCGGGACCGGCTCGACATTCGCACGCCCGGCTGGAAGCAGCTTGCCGGCAACCTTTCCGGCGGTAACCAGCAGAAGATCGTGATCGGCAAATGGCTTTCGATGCACCCGAGCGTTCTGATCGTCGATGAACCGACTCGCGGGATCGATGTCGGCAGCAAGTCCGAGATCCACAACCTCATCCGCGACCTGGCCAGCCAGGGCTATGCGGTCATCGTGATCAGTTCGGAAATGCCGGAAGTCCTGCATGTAAGTGACCGGATCGTCGCCATGTACAGCGGCGAAATCATCCGGACTTTCACCTCCGAGGAAGTCACCGAAGACAATCTCATCCAGGCCATTTCCGGCATTCGGCCGGACAAGGCCGCCTGATGCAGGTCGGAATTGCAGGGCTTGGCCGGATGGGCGTGCGCATGGCTGCCAATCTGGCTGCTGCCGGTCTGAATGTGAGCGTCTGGAACCGGACAGCAGGAACTGCACAGGCCTTCGCCGCCGCCCACAACGCCTTTTCGGCAGCCAACCCAAAAGACCTGGCGGAGCGGTCGGATGTGGTGATCACCATGCTCGCCGACGATGCTGCTGCTGAGGCAGTCTATCTCGGGCCGGATGGCTTGCTCGAGGCGTCAGGGGGCAGTCGGGTTCTGGCCGAAATGGGTACCATTTCCGTACCCATGGCAGAACGTCTGGCGCTATTGGCACGGGAGAAAGGCCGACGCTTCGTCGATGCGCCGGTTTCCGGAGCCACACAAGCGGCGGCGGATGCCAAGCTGCTTATCATGGCAGGAGCAAAAAAAACGGATGTGCCTGATCTGGCCCGCCTCTTCGAGGTTCTCGGCCGGAAAACCGTCTGGCTTGGCAAATCCGGCGCTGGCGCTGCCATGAAACTCGGCGTCAACATGCTCATTCATGGCCTCAACCAGACATTGGCAGAAGCCCTTACCCTGACCACGGCAGCCGGCATCCCAAAAGAACAAGCCTATGAGGTCGTGGAAAATTCGGCGGCTGCCGCTCCGGTTCTCGCCTATCGCAAGGGGCTTTATCTGGATGAGACTGCGCACGACGTCAGCTTCACGGTCGCACTTGCCCGCAAGGATGTCGGGCTGGCGCTGGAACTTGCATCCACTTGCGGTGTGATCATGCCGCAGGCGGAACTCAATCATGCGGTTTTGAAGGCCGCCGGATCAGCCGGATATGACGACCGCGACATGGCTTCCATTCTTTCTTTCGTGAACAAGGGTCTGAAATGAAAGCAGTTCTGTTTGTCGGTGGCTGGGAAGGCCACACACCAACCCATTTCAGCGACTGGTATGAGGCCTTGCTTCGCGACAATGGTTTCAGCGTTACCGTCTACGATACGATGGAACCGCTGGAACGCCCGGAGGACCTTGCCGATGTCGACCTGATCACGCCTATCTGGTCCTCGGCCCGGTCGGGTCACCAGCAGGAATTCGGCAACATGTCCAAGCCGCAGGAGGACGGGCTGCTGAAGCTCGTCGCCAACGGCTGCGGCATTGCCGGGTGGCACGGACATATGGGAGATGCCTTCCGCGACCGGCCGACCTACCACTTCCTGATTGGAGGCCAATTCGTCGCCCATCCTCCCGGTTGGCCGGACAACCTGCAGCCCAGGGAGGACTACATCGACTACGACGTGACGATTTGCAAACCGGACGATCCGATCGTCAAGGGCATCAGGAGTTTCCGCCTCAGGTCCGAGCAATACTACATGCTGGTCGATCCCTCCAACGACGTGCTGGCCACCACGACCTTCTCAGGCGATCATCTGTGGTGGATCGAGGGCACCGTCATTCCCGTTGTCTGGAAACGGCGCTGGGACAAAGGCCGAGTGTTCTACTGCTCCATCGGACACGAACTGGATGACCTGAAGGTTCCCCAGGTGACGGAAATCATCCGTCGCGGTGCACTCTGGGCAGCAGAAGGCAAATCCGCTTAGTGGCCCGCAAAGAACGCACCCTTCAAGAACCGTCAGCTTTGCAATAGGATATTCAAACTTTCACGATCGTCTGGCGCACCTGTGACTGCGCTGATCTGCGCGAATGCGGTTAATACACTGCAGGAACAGGGAGACGTTTTTGAAGTTTGATAAAAAGATCTTCTTCTGCCATATCCCGAAAACAGCCGGCACGTCATTGCGCCTGTCGCTGGAACAGGCTGTCGGAGACGCAGCCGTTGTTCCCTCTCAAGCGCTGATTTCCCATCATGGTGGCCGCTATCCGCCGCTTCACGAGGCCCTGCAGGAACTTCAGGAGAAACCGAACTATCGCCTGTTTCGGGGACACTACGGCTTCTGGGTCCGGAAATATCTTCCAAAAGATACGCTGACGATCGTAGTTCTGCGTGATCCGGTGGAGCGTGTCCTTTCCCACATTCGACATTTTCTAGCAGACGGACGAATTACAGAGGCAGATGCGTTCGAAAGCCTTGATCAGGGAAGATTACCAATTCCCGACAATACAATGTGCAGATATCTCGGTGGAACGCCAATAAAAGCAGTAGGACAAGAGCTGTCCGACCGCTTCCTTGCCTCCAGAATTGATCCGATCGACTATCACGACAGCCTTTTCAAACGTGCCCTTTCGACCGGTCGCTCGGTGGATATCATGGGATTTACCGATAAAATGCCGGATCTCTACGAAAAGATCTCGCAAGAAACCGGCCTGCCCCTGACAATGCGGCAGGACAATCCGAGCCGCTATCCTGCGCTTTCGCTTTCAGACCGTCAGCTCGACACCGTCAGGAGACACAATCAACTCGATCTGCAGCTCTATCAGGCTATGCGAGCAGAGCGCACTTCCAACAAGTTGACACGGCTCTTAAAAAGAACAGGACTGTACCGAACCTGATCCGCTGCTACGCCCCTGTCTGCCAGAGCCCCCACTAGAGACCGTCGGCTTGCGGACGTGGAAATCAACCGCACGAACAATCCAGTTGCAGGCAAATGGGCCGGAGGCGCTAAACCCTGGCGCCCAGCTTGACCTGAACGTTGAGACGGGACGCAGCGCCCTGAACATGAGCCGCCATGGCTTCCCGGGCGCCTGTCCTGTCACCTGCCTCGATGGCCTCAAGCACCCTGCAATGTTCACCCAAAGTGATCTCCACCAAGTCGTCCTTGGCGTAGATGTCGGATGTCACCCGCGTGGTTTCCTTCAGCCTGGAGGAGATGTAGCAGATGATGCCGAAGAGATAGGAGTTGCCGGCAGCCTTGCCGATTGCGCGGTGAAAGACGGCGTCGGCTTCCAGCCGCTGTTCGTCGAACCGCTTGTGCCCTTCCAGAATGGCGACTGCCGCCCGCATCTCCCTGAGATCTGCCCCTGTGCGACGCATCGCGGCAAGTCCCGCAGCTTCGATTTCCAGGAGACCACGCAACTCGAACAAGTCCGCAAGGTTGCCGGACTTGTCGAGTGAGCGGATATCGACCCGGAAGGTTTCGCGCTCCGAAACAGGTTTGACGATGGCCCCGCGCCCCTGGCGTGATTCAATGACGCCGTCAGACCGCAGCCTGGCAATGGCTTCGCGCACCACATTGCGGCTGACACCAAAGGTTCCGGCGAGTGCATGTTCGGTCGGCAACGTATCGCCGGGGTTCAGTTCACCATCCTGAATTTTCGCCATGATGTCTGCTGCGATGCGGTCCGGTAACAGCGATGACCGACGCACTTCCCGAAACTCAGCCATGCCGGGCTCCTCTTCGCATTGCCGGTGGGTTATTCGTGTTCTTCAACGGCTTAATGCATCCATAGGCCAAGCTCGGGTGCTTGTCGAGCCGGTCGCCACCTCGAGGTCAGATGGCCGAAACCCGCCATTCTCACGGATCGAACGCGATTACGGAAGCAGATTGCAGATCGAGCCGAAGGACCCGTTTCCCCTGAAGTTCTAAAGCGCGTAGATCACCTCTGCTGCGCGAACGGCAGCGGAGGCCCTGTTCTCAACACCAAGTTTGACGAAGATCTGCTCCAGATGCTTGTTCACGGTGCGCGGCGACAGACCCAGAATTTCGCCGATATCCTTGTTGGACTTGCCCTTGGCGATCCAGATCAGGACTTCCGCCTCGCGCTGTGTCAGTTCAAAACTTCCCTGCAGCGCCTGGACCTGCCCGGCTTCGTCTTCTGCGGTGACGCGGAACAGGTTTTCATCAGGGCCGACACGGCCAAGCGGGTGAAGTTGCACTGCCAGGTTTTCAGACAAGCCGAGCATGAAACTCTTGCGACGCTCACCGGAGGAATTCGGCCCGTCCAGCCAGTCCCCCAGTGCTCGGCCCAGCCGGAAAAGGCTGGTTTCGGCAGCCCCTGTCTTTGCCAGCAGGTTGTGAATTTGCGGTGTCGACCAAAGCACTGTACCCTCCTGAGACACGGCCACCAGATGGCGCCCGGCTGCATCCAGCGCCACATGCGCGCTTTGAACCGACCGGGCATTCTTCAGATGCACCTTGATCCGCGCCTTCAGTTCGTCGACATCGATCGGCTTGGTAAGGAAATCGACCCCGCCGGATTCCAGCGCCTTTACCACATGTTCCGTTTCGGACAGCCCGGTCATGAAAATCACCGGTACGTGCAGGAGCGCCGGATTTTCCTTGATCTGCCGGCAGGTCTCAAAACCGTCGAGGCCGGGCATGATCGCATCCATCAGGATCGTATCCGGTGTCACCTTGTTGCAGATGTTGAGAGCGGTTTCGCCGCTGGTCGCCACCAGAACGGCTACGCCGGTCTTTTTCAGGGCTTCGGTGACGAAGCCGAGCGTTTCCGGGCTGTCGTCGACCACAAGGACCGTATCGCGACGATCATCCGTCATGTGTTTCCAATTCACTCAAGACGTTTTTGTAGGCATCGAAATCGAACCGGGCGAGATGGACATTCAATGCATCGATCAGAGGCAGATTTTCCGGCATTTTCGCCAGCTCGTTCAATTTGGCCTCGATGCCTTCCACATAACCGATCTCCGCAAGCGAGATGAGATCGGCGACGTGATCGGCACCGGGCGATTTCAAGGGATCCTTTCGGGCAGGTTCCTGGTTTCGCTCGACCGGCTGTTCGGTCCAGACAACACCCATGTGTTTTTGCAGCAGGTCGTAAAGCTGGCCGATGCCGAAGGGCTTTGCAAGGGTTGCCGAATGGTGAGCCGGACCGTCCGGGCGCAAAGCCTTGTCACCGATGTTGGCCGACAGCATGATGATCGGCGCGCTGACGCCTCTGTCCCTCAGGTCCTCGGCCAACTCCCAACCGTTCATTCCCGGCATCAGGATATCGATAAGGTAGAGATCCGGCCGCAGCGGCTCGACCGTCTCCAGGCAGGCCCTGCCCGTATCCGCCTCGACGACGGCAAATCCGATCGGTTTCAGGATATCGCAGGCAAGCGCACGATGATCCGGATTGTCATCGATCACAGCAACCGTCTTCCGCTCGCCTTCGTAGCCTCGCACCTGTCTTTCCAGGCGGATGGTATCGACCGGCCGGTCGACAGCCGCCAGCATCAGCCGCACTTCGAAGGAAGCGCCCTTCCCCGGTTCGCTGGACAGCGCGATGGCTCCGCCCATGGTTTCCGTCAGAAGCTTGGTGATGGTCAGCCCGAGCCCCAACCCCGGTGTCTTCGCCCCGTCCGCGGTCTTGCTGCGGCCGAATGGTTCGAAAATCTTGACCTGTTCGTCAAGCGCGATGCCCGGCCCGCTGTCCGACACGACAAAGCTGGCCACCTGTGACCGGTAACTGACCGAAAACGAAACAATGCCCTCAGAGGTGAACTTGATCGCATTCGACAGAAGGTTCACCAGGATCTGCCGCAGACGTTTTTCGTCGGTTCGTACAAACACCGGCAGGTTGGGTGCGCGCGCATAATTGAAGCCGAGCCCCTTGGCAGCCGCCTGCATGCGGAACATGTCGACGATCTGATCCAGAAACTCGTGAATGTTGATCTCGTTGGAATAGATCTGCAGCCTTCCCGCCTCGATCCGCGAAATATCCAGGAGGCCGTCGATCAGCCCTGACAGATGCTCGGCACTGCGCCGGATTGTGCTGATCGCAGGCCTGCGGGCTGTCGGCACGCTGTCGTCCCGCTCCAGCACCTGGGCATAGCCCATGACCGCGTTCAAGGGTGTTCTGAGTTCGTGACTGAGGCCGACCACGTAGCGGCTCTTGGCAAGGTTGGCGGCCTCGGCATCTTCCTTGGCCTTCTGCAGAGCCGCGTCGGTAACACCGTGAGCGTCGATTTCCTTCTGAAGCAGCGCGTTCTGGCGCATGGATTCCTCTTCGGCGACCCGCCGGGTGTCATGAGCAAGCACCAGGAACCAGCAGGCAATACCGACGACGATGGCAAAAACAAAGAAAATCAACAGCACCGTCTGGCCGATGATGCCGGTCGGATCTCCCAGACGGTTTTCCGCCTGGGCATAAATGATCCAGAGCACCAGGCCGATTGCAGCATTCGACAGAACAGAGATGAACGCATAGCGCCCCAGCCGGGACTGCAGGAACGCCATCGCGTTTTCCGGCAGAATGCGGCCCGCGACGGTGCCGACCTGATAGGACAAACGTGCCTTCGGCTTGCAGCTGTCGTGGCAGCGGGCATCGAGTGAGCAGCACAGCGAACAGATCGGCGACTGATAGGCCGGACAATAGGCCATGTCTTCCGGTTCGAACGGGTTTTCGCAGATCGAACAGGCGATGTGTTCCTTCGTCTGCCAGCTCTGGCGCGGCTTGCGAGCCAGGTAGAACCGTCCCCTGGTCGCATAAGCGATCAGGGGCGCGGCAACAAAGGCAATGGCCATGGCCAGAAATGTGGCGAGGGCCTCCGCTGTCTTGCCGAACTCGCCGAAGTGCGCGGCCAATGCGAGACCGGCGGCCAGAAGCATTGCGCCGGTACCAACCGGATTGATGTCATAAAGATGCGCGCGTTTGAATTCGATTCCCGGAGGCGACAGCCCGAGCGGCTTGTTGATGAAGAGGTCAGCCGAAATGGCGGAAAGCCAGGCCATCGCAATGATGGAAAAGACGCCAAGAGTTTCTTCCAGCAACCGATAGATGCCGAGTTCCATCAACAGCAGAGCGATGCCGACATTGAAGACGAGCCAGACGACCCGGCCGGGATGGGAGTGTGTGAGGCGCGAGAAGAAATTCGACCAGGCAAGCGACCCGGCGTAGGCATTCATGACGTTGATCTTGAGCTGCGCCACCACCACGAATGCCGCCATCAGCAAGAGGACGACGGTTTCGTTCGGGATCATGTAGCCGAAAGCGACCGCATACATGCGCGAGGGTTCGTCGGCATGATCAACCGGAACACCGTGCGACAACACGAGGACTGCCAGAAAGGAGCCTGCAATCATCTTGGGAGCACCAAGAACAACCCAGCCGGGCCCGGCCAGAAACAGGGCAAGCCGGTGCCGGCGGCGGGCATAATCCTGCGCCGGAAGAAACCGCAGAAAGTCCACCTGTTCACCGATCTGTGCCATCAGCGCCAGAATGACTGCGGAGGCTGCGCCGAAGCTGACCAGGTTGATGCTGTCCCAGCCGCCAGCTGTCGTACGCGGCGCCTGTGTTACCGGGTCGATGCCGGAAAACGTCAACCATTCGCCGACGGCCTGCCAGTCGGTGAAGGCAATGAAGAGGAACGGCAGGATGTTCAGGATGATCCAGAAGGGTTGGGTTGCGAGCTGAAAGCGGCTGATCCAGGTAATGCCGTGGGTCACCAGCGGAATGACCGCAACCGCGCTGATGACATACCCCAGCCAGAGCGGCACACCGAAAGCGAATTCCAGCGCGCTCGACATGATGGAGGCTTCAATCGCAAAAAGAATGAAGGTGAAGCTGGCATAGATCAGCGAAGTGACCGTCGAACCGATGTAGCCGAACCCGGCGCCACGCGTGAGCAGGTCTATGTCGACGCCGTAGCGCATGGCATAGCGGCTGATCGGCAGACCGACGACCAACAGCACCAGGCTGCCGACCAGTATGGCGAGAAACGCGTTGGCTGTTCCGTGGGACAGGGTTATCGCACCACCGATCGCCTCCAGAGCCAGAAAGGAGATGGCCCCGATCGCCGTCTGGGAAATCGCCCGGGAGGAAAAGCGGCGTGCGCTCTTGGCGGTGAACCTGAGCGCATAGTCTTCCAGGGTCTGGTTGTTGACCCATTTGTTGTACTGGCGCCGAACAGGCAGAATGCGTTGGCGCGCCCTCACGCGTCCGCCTCCACACCGGCACCGAATGCCCAATAACTGGACATATGACTATTTATTCGGCAAATGCCGTTCTTCATCGCCCGCTTTCCGCCCCGTTTTTTATTCAGCTCCTCTCTTCAGCACATTTCATGCCGTCTTTGCTTCTGGAACGCCGTGGCAGGCGCTCAAGCCGGTTACGTCAATTGACGTATGTTGCGGTGCAGTGGTGCCAGTGCACGATCCCTTCCTGACAGCGGCACACCTTCCAGCCGCCAATCGCCGGCGTGGGAACCGGTGACGTCAAGCAAAGGGGAACATCCATGAAAAACACATTCACCAAACTCGCATTGGCAGGCCTGATGGCCTCCACGATGATCGGCGGCGCATCCGCCCAGGAAGACACGATCAAGGTCGGCATCCTGCATTCGCTTTCCGGCACCATGGCCATTTCGGAAACCACTCTGAAAGACGCCATGCTGATGCTCATCGAAGAGCAGAACAAGAAGGGTGGCCTGCTTGGCAAGAAACTGGAAGCGGTCGTCGTCGACCCGGCTTCCGACTGGCCGCTGTTTGCTGAAAAGGCGCGTGAGCTGATCGAAGTCAACGGCGTCGACGCCGTGTTCGGCTGCTGGACGTCCGTTTCGCGCAAGTCCGTTCTGCCGGTCTTCGAAGAACTCAACTCGCTGCTGTTCTATCCGGTTCAGTACGAAGGTGAAGAATCCCAGCGCAATGTCTTCTACACGGGCGCTGCACCGAACCAGCAGGCCATTCCGGCCGTCGATTACCTGATGAACGAGGAAGGCGTCGAGCGCTGGGTTCTGGCCGGCACCGACTATGTCTATCCGCGCACGACCAACAAGATCCTTGAAGCCTACCTGAAGTCCAAGGGCGTGGCTGAAGAAGACATCATGATCAACTACACGCCGTTCGGACATTCCGACTGGCAGACGATCGTGTCCGACATCAAGACCTTCGGCTCTGCCGGCAAGAAAACCGCCGTGGTTTCCACTATCAACGGCGATGCCAACGTGCCGTTCTACAAGGAACTGGGCAACGCGGGCATCAAGGCTGAAGACATTCCGGTTGTCGCCTTCTCCGTTGGTGAAGAAGAGCTCGCCGGTCTCGACACCGCTCCGCTCGTCGGCCACCTGGCTGCCTGGAACTACTTCCAGTCCGCAGATACCGAAGCCAACGCCGAATTCATCGATGCCTGGCACGCCTACATCGGCGACGACAAGCGCGTGACCAACGACCCGATGGAAGCGCACTTCATCGGCTTCAACATGTGGGTTGAAGCAGTCAAGAAGGCGGGCAGCACCGAGCCGGATGCCGTGATCGACGCCATCGTCGGTGTCAGCGTTCCGAACCTGACCGGCGGCTACTCCGCGATGATGCCGAACCACCACATCACCAAGCCGGTGCTGATTGGTGAAATCCAGGAAGACGGCCAGTTCGAAACCGTCTGGGAAACCTCCGGTCTCGTCGTCGGCGACGCATGGTCCGACTATCTGGACGGCTCCAAGGACCTGATCTCCGATTGGCGCGCACCGCTTTCCTGCGGCAACTTCAACACTGCCACCGGCAAGTGCGGCGGCTCCGGGTCTTAAGGGAGGAGACGGAGCTCGGGCGGGTCTTACGAGACCCGTCCTCTTTCCCCGGTTTTCCAACCGGAAAGGTTTGCCTGGAGAGTCGCTCTTAGCTCTCCCCTCATCCTGAGGAGGACCACAAGGTCCGTCTCGAAGGATGGGCGGCAACCCCGGAAGCAAGTGACCCATCCTTCGAGACGCCGCAATGCGACTCCCCAGGATGAGGTCGTCAGGTGAAAGTTCTAAACACCGGTGGACACGATGTCCTTGATGAGATCCTTCCTACTCCTCCTCAGCCTCGCTGCCAGCCTCCTTGCCGCACCGGCACTGGCCCAAAGCGATCCAGAGGCACTCCGTCCGCTGATCAACGACCTGGCCAAGGGCAAATATTCCGAAACCGAAAAGCAGATCGGTGCCCTTGTCGCGACCGGTGACCCGCAGGTGGCTCCTGCTCTCGAGGCCCTGAGCGATGGCGACCTCTACGTGCGCAAGGCCGATGGCGAAGTCTTCATCACCAGGAAGGCCGGCAAGAACTTTGCCCTGATCGACCCGCTGACCATGGAAACGACCGGCGAAGCGGCCAAGGGCGAAATCGACAAGATCAAGGTCAACAACAAGCTGCGCCGGGTGATCCGGTCCGCGCTCGGGTCGCTGACCCTGATGGCGCCCGATCCGAAGGTGCGGATGGCGGCTGCCGAAGCCGTGTTCAAGGCGAAGGATCCGGACAGTATCGAAGCCCTGGATGCCACCATTGCCGCTGAAACGGACGATGGCGTGCGCAAGCTGATGGAAGAAGCCCGGGCCGCGGCTGTTCTGAACTCAGATATGGACGAGGCAGCGAAACTCCAGGCGGTTTCGACGCTCGGCACGATGGGCAATCGCGATGCTCTGTCGCTTCTGATCGCCGTGCAATCTTCCTCCGAAGGCGCCTTGCGCGAAGCGGCAACCACGGAAATCACCAAGATCGAGAAATCCATCGCCGCCTGGGATGCAGCACAGAATGTCTGGTACGGCCTGTCGCTTGGATCCGTGCTGCTGCTCGCTGCCATTGGTCTTGCCATCACCTTCGGCGTCATGGGCGTCATCAACATGGCGCACGGCGAGATGGTGATGATCGGGGCTTACGTCACATTCGTGGTTCAGGAATTCATTCGCTCCTCCGCACCTGGTCTTTTCGATTATTCCCTGTTCATTGCCCTGCCGCTTGCCTTCCTCACATCGGGACTGGTGGGGGTTGCCATCGAACGTGGCGTCATCCGCTGGCTGTACGGACGCCCGCTGGAAACACTGCTCGCGACCTGGGGTATCTCGCTGGTGCTGCAGCAGGCGGTGCGCTCGATCTTCGGCCCGACCAACCGTGAGGTTGGCAACCCCGACTGGATGTCCGGCGCCTTCGAAATCGGCCAGATGACGATCACCTATAACCGCATGTGGATCATCGTCTTCGCGATGCTGGTCTTCGCCGGACTGATGCTTGTCCTCAAGAAGACCCCGTTCGGGCTCTATACCCGGGCCGTGACCCAGAACCGGCGCATGGCCGCCTCGATGGGCATCCGCACTCCCTGGATCGATGCCCTCACCTTCGGGCTCGGCTCTGGCATTGCCGGGATCGCGGGCGTCGCGCTCAGCCAGATCGACAACGTTTCGCCGAACCTGGGCCAGGGCTACATCATCGACAGCTTCATGGTCGTGGTCTTCGGTGGGGTCGGCAATCTGTGGGGCACGCTGGTAGGCGCCATGACCCTCGGTGTCGTGAACAAGTTCCTGGAGCCCTATGCCGGCGCCGTGCTCGGCAAGATCTTCGTGCTCATCTTTATCATTCTCTTTATCCAGAAGCGTCCAAGGGGCCTGTTCGCCCTCAAGGGCCGGGCAGTTGAAGCATGATGACCTCTTTCCTCTTCCGCGCCATGGACGCCCGAGCAGGGATCTTCCTCGCCATCATGGCGGCCGTGATTGTCCTGGTTCCTGCCGGCAACCTGCTTGTCCCGGAAGGCTCTGCCTTCCATGTACCGACCTACGCGGTCACGCTGATGGGCAAATACCTGACTTACGCGTTGTTGGCGTTGGCGGTAGATCTGGTCTGGGGCTATTGCGGCATTCTCTCGCTCGGTCATGCGGCCTTCTTCGCGCTCGGCGGCTATGCCATGGGCATGTACCTGATGCGTCAGATCGGAACCCGCGGCGTTTATGGCGACCCGATCCTGCCGGATTTCATGGTGTTCCTGAACTGGGGAGAACTGCCCTGGTACTGGTACGGCTTCGACATGTTCTGGTTTGCGGCGCTCATGGTGCTGCTGGTGCCGGGCGTGCTGGCCTTCGTCTTCGGCTGGTTCGCCTTCCGCTCACGCGTCACCGGCGTTTACCTGTCAATCATCACGCAGGCCCTCACCTACGCGCTGCTGCTTGCCTTCTTCCGGAACGACATGGGTTTTGGCGGCAACAACGGCCTGACCGACTTCAAGGACATTCTCGGCTTTGATATTCAAGCCGACACGACCCGCGCGGGCCTGTTTGCAGCCTCAGGCCTGGCGCTGGTCCTGTGTTTCCTCATCTGCCGGGCGATCACCCGATCGAAACTCGGCAAGGTGCTGGTGGCCGTGCGCGACGCGGAGAGCCGGACACGCTTCCTGGGCTACCGTGTGGAACACTACAAGCTGTTCGTCTGGACCCTGTCGGCCATGATGGCCGGTATCGCCGGTGCCCTTTACGTGCCGCAGGTCGGCATCATCAACCCGGGTGAATTTGCACCTGCCAACTCCATCGAGGTGGTGATCTGGGTTGCCGTCGGCGGGCGCGGAACGCTGGTCGGGGCCGTTCTCGGCGCCGTTCTGGTCAACTTCGCCAAGACCTGGTTCACCGCCGCCCTGCCCGACATCTGGCTCTTTGCGCTCGGTGGCCTCTTCGTGGTCGTGACCCTGTTCCTGCCGAAGGGCATCGTCGGCACCCTTTCCCAGGGCTGGACGGCCTTGCGGCAACGGAAAGTCTCCAAAGACTTCGAAGCCGGGTCGGACCAACCTCCGAGCCAGGCGCCGCAGTCGCCCGCATCCCCGGCCAACGTCAGCCCGAAAAAATCTGCCTCGACCGTTCCGGCGGATGCCGAACCCCAGCCCGCGGAGTAAAGCCATGGCACGATCTTCCAGTCTTCTTTATCTCGACGGCGTGTCGGTTTCCTTTGACGGTTTCAAGGCATTGAACGAATTGTCGCTGACGATTGCCCCGGGTGAAATGCGGGCCATCATCGGTCCCAACGGGGCAGGCAAGACCACGATGATGGACGTCATTACCGGCAAGACCCGACCGGACAGTGGCGAGGTCTTTTTCAACGGCACCGTGGACCTTACCGGCGAGGACGAAGCTTCGATCGCCGAACTCGGGATCGGCCGCAAGTTTCAAAAACCGACCGTTTTTGAGAGCCATACCGTCTGGGACAACCTGGAACTGGCCCTGAAGGCACCGCGCGGTCCATTTGCGACCCTGTTTCATGTCATTTCGGGTGGTGAGAAGAAGCGGGTTGAATATCTGCTCGATCTGATCCGGCTTGGTTCGAAGAGAAGCGAGCTGGCAGCCAACCTCAGCCACGGCCAGAAGCAGTGGCTGGAGATCGGCATGCTGCTGGCCCAGGATCCGAAGCTGCTTCTCGTCGACGAGCCTGCTGCCGGCATGACGGATGCCGAAACCGCCGAAACCGCTGAACTTCTGAAGGATATCGCCAATGATCACTCGGTCGTCGTGGTCGAGCACGACATGGTGTTTGTGCGCTCCCTGGGTGTCAAAGTCACCGTTCTCCACGAAGGCTCGGTCCTGGCTGAAGGCTCACTCGACCATGTCTCAGCCGACGAACGTGTCGTGGAAGTTTATCTCGGACGATGAGGAGTAGGCTTTGTCATTCGCGTCTGGTCGCTCGCGGAAGCAATACGGCGATACCGACAACGAACGAACCAACGGCCACAAGGCGCATCGCGATCAGCCAAGGGAAGTCAGCTCATGCTGCAAGTTGAAAACATCGATCTTCATTATGGCGCCGCCCAGGCGCTGAAGAAGGTTTCGCTGAAGGCCGAGACCGGCAAGGTAACCTGTCTGATGGGGCGCAATGGTGTTGGCAAGACGTCCACCTTGCGTGCCGTGGCCGGCCAACACGGCATCAGCGCCGGCAAGATCCTGTGGGACGGCGAGGATATCTCCTCGCTGGCAGCCCACGCCCGCGCCAAGAAAGGCATCGCAATTGTGCCGCAGGGACGTGAGATCTTCCCCCTTTTATCGGTAAAGGAAAATCTTGAGACCGGCTATGCCCCGATCCCGCGCAAGGAACGGTTCATTCCCGATACGATCTTCGAACTTTTCCCGGTGCTCAAGGACATGCTGTCACGCCGTGGCGGTGATCTGTCCGGCGGACAGCAGCAGCAGCTCGCGATTGCACGAGCCCTGGTCACCCGTCCGAAACTTCTGGTGCTTGATGAACCGACGGAAGGCATCCAGCCTTCAATCATCAAGGACATTGGCCGGGCAATCTCGTGGCTGCGCGACCAGCGCACGATGGCCATCGTGCTGGTGGAACAATATTTCGAGTTCGCCCGTGATCTGGCCGACGATTATGCCGTCATGGACCGCGGCGAAGTGGTACTCTCGGGCACGGGTGCCGACCTTTCTGAAACGGAAGTCCGTCGGTATCTGACTGTTTAGGCCAGGGGCACGTCTCCCAAAGCTCACTTTTCCTCCTCATCGTGGGGAGCCGCTTCGGAGGCGCCGCGAAGGATGATGGGGTTAGGTGTGCTGTTACCCACATTTGACGCAGGCAGTGCAGTTGATAGGGTGCAGGCAAATCGCCCACCTCATCATCCTTCCCAGCCGGATCGTCATGTCAGAACCACTTTCCAACGAAGCCATTTCCGCAATCACCGCTGCCGTTGACGCCGCATTCGAGGACGAGATCGCCTTCCTGCAGGATATCGTGCGGGCAAGATCCCTTCGCGGTGAGGAGGCCGGTGTCCAGAAGATCATTGCAGACGCTCTCCGTGACCGTGCCTATGACGTCGAGACCTATGAACTTGATGTGGCGCAACTGCAGTCCCATCCGGCCTATTCTCCAGCCACTATCGACTACACCGACACGTTCAACGTCAGTGGTCGCAAGAAGTCTGGCCATGGCGGACGTTCGTTGATCCTGAATGCACACGTTGATGTTGTTCCCACTGCCAATCCGGCAAACTGGACCCATCCGCCGTTTGCAGCCGTGCGCGAGGGCGATTGGCTTTTCGGACGGGGCGCGGGGGACATGAAAGCAGGCCTCGCAGCCAATCTCTTTGCAGTCGATGCCATCGAGGCTGCCGGGTTCAGCTTGAAAGGACCGCTCGAGTTCCAGTCCGTCATCGACGAAGAGGTGACGGGCAATGGCACCGCAGCTGCGATCATAAATGGTGCGACAGCGGACGCGGTTCTCATTCCCGAGCCGACAGACGAAGAGCTCACCTATGCAAATTCCGGTGTCATCAAGTTCCGGATCTCCGTCCAGGGCGTGCCAGCTCACCCACGCGAGCCGGAGTCAGGCCTCAGCGCAATCGAGGCGGCGTTCCTCGTCATCAACGAGTTGAAGGCGCTGGAAGCTCACTGGAATGAGGAAAAGACCAGCCATCCCGGCTTCGACGACCTGCGCAATCCTGCAAGCCTCAACATCGGCACCATCAACGGCGGCGAATGGCCGGCGTCCATCCCGTTTGAATGCCGTTTCGAAGGCCGGATCGGATTTTATCCGGGTGACGCCCCGCAAGACCGGATGGCCAGCCTGGAACAGATGCTGAAAACGCTTGGTACGAAGGATCCCCGGCTTGAAAAAGCCAATCCAAAGCTCGAATGGATCGGGACATGTCAGGCAGGATATCTTCTTGCCGAAGGCAGCGATGCGGAAAATGCGCTCGCCGCCGCACACAAGATCACGTCCGGAACTGCGCTCAAACGGTCGATCATGGCCTGCTATCTGGATGCGGCTCTTTACGTGAACCATTGCGGCATTCCCGCCCTCACCTATGGCCCGCTGACAAAGAACATTCACGGCATAGACGAATGCGTGAACCTGCCGTCGCTGAAAAGAGTGACGAAGACGATCGCCCTGTTTACCGCTGCCTGGTGCGGGATCGCACCGACGTAGGCCAGTTCAGTTGCACCGAAATGAGGAGGCCCTTCTTCGCACAGGGCCTTCCTTCCGGAGGAGCACATCCCCTCTTTAGCCAGAAAAATGCTCCCGTTTTTTGTGTCGTTCCGTTAGTCTTCATGACCGGGACGCGTTCAGGCAATTGCAGACGCCTCATCCTGTCCCTGTTCAGAGTAGTGTACGGAGCAGAATTTCAAAATTTCAAACAATACGATTTCAACGAACTGGTCTTTTGCTGTCGGTCCATGTAATTCGGGCAGCACCTAGCGGGCTTATGGTGATTGACTAACGCCTGAAGACCACCCAGAAGCAGGAAAATTTAAAATGCGTGTTGCAATGATTGGGACCGGCTATGTCGGTCTGGTGTCCGGAACCTGTTTTGCCGATTTCGGACATGTCGTGACCTGCATCGACAAGGATGCAAGCAAGATCGACGCCCTGAACAACGGACAGATCCCGATCTATGAACCTGGCTTGCAGGAACTCGTTGCAAAGAACGTTGCCGAAGAACGCCTTTTCTTTACCACTGCTCCTGAAGAAGCGATCCGCAAAGCGGATGCCGTTTTCATTGCCGTCGGCACGCCGACCCGCCGAGGCGATGGCCATGCCGATCTCTCCTATGTTTATGCCGCGGCAGAGGAAATCGCACGGCTGATCGAGGGCTTCACCGTGATCGTCACCAAATCGACCGTTCCGGTCGGCACGGGAGACGAAGTGGAAGCGATCATCCGCAAGACCAACCCTGACGCAGAATTCGCCGTCGTTTCAAATCCGGAATTCCTGCGCGAAGGCGCCGCCATCAGCGACTTCAAACGCCCCGACCGGGTGGTGGTCGGGACCGATGACGAGCGCGCGGTCGAAGTGATGCGTGAGCTTTACCGCCCGCTGTATCTCAACGAAACCCCGATCATCGTGACCCGCCGCCGCACATCGGAACTCACCAAATACGCGGCCAATGCGTTTCTCGCGGTCAAGATCACCTTCATCAACGAAATTGCAGACCTGTGTGAGAAAGTCGGGGCAAACGTCCAGGAAGTCTCGCGCGGTATCGGCCTCGACAACCGCATCGGCGGCAAGTTCCTGCATGCCGGCCCTGGCTACGGCGGCTCTTGCTTTCCGAAGGACACTCTTGCCCTCTCGCGGATCGCCGCGGATGCACAGTCCGATCTGAAGATCGTCGATTCCGTCATCGAGGTGAACGCGGCCCGCAAGAAGAAGATGGCCGACAAGGTGATCGAATTCATGGGCGGCGACGTAAGCGGCAAGACGATCGCGCTGCTTGGCCTCGCCTTCAAGCCCAATACGGACGACATGCGCGAAGCTCCGAGCATCGACATCGTGGAAAAACTGCAGGCTGCCGGTGCCAAGATCCGTGCCTACGACCCGGCCAGCATGGAAGAAGCCGAGAAGGTCATGTCGGGTGTGATGTTCTGCGATGGCCCCTATCATGCCATCGAGAACGCAGACGTGGTTGTAATCGTTACGGAGTGGGATCAGTTCCGCGCGCTTGACCTCGACCGCGTCAAAACTCTGGTCTCTGCACCCAAGGTTGTCGACCTGCGAAATATCTACAAGCCGGACTACATGGAAGCCCGTGGCTTCGAGTACACCAGCGTCGGCCGCAGCTACTAAGCGGCCGGTTCCCACCTCAGAATTTAATATTCAATGCGAATGTCGGGCTAACCCTAGCCCGGCGTTCAATTTTTTAAAAATTAATTAAATTTCACATCACTTTTGACGTCGGAACATTGCTCCCGTCGCGTCACTATGGTAACCAAACCCTTAATGGATAACAATTTTCCCGATCTTGTTACCCAAATTTTAACGATACGATCGTGATTGCGACTGCCTCCAGACAGGTTGCTGGCGCACATCAAGTGGTCTCGTAAATCGGGTTGAGGCTGGCATATCTTGGCAGACGAAACAGTATCTTACGAAGCAGATGATCACGGCCGCGAAGCAATGAATATTGCCGGCTTCGCGACGTGGGGCTATCCGCACCCCGACCTGCTCGATGCGACAAACCGTGCCTCCCGCGACCTCCGCCCGGCACGCGGAGTGATTCAATCCGGACTGAAGAAATGTATTGACCTGACCGGTGCAAGTGCCGGCCTTCTACTGCTTTTTCCCTTATTTGTTGCACTCGCGGTTGCAATAAAACTGACAAGCCGCGGACCGGTATTTTTCCGTCAGTGGCGCTACGGTTTGAATGGCAAGAAGTTTGCCGTTCTCAAGTTCCGGACGATGCATGCCAACCAGTGCGACAGCTCCGGGATTTCGCAAACCGTTGCCAACGATCCGCGCGTCACATTGATCGGCGCCTTCCTGCGCAAGAGCAACTTCGATGAATTGCCGCAGCTCATCAACGTGTTGCGGGGAGAGATGTCCCTGGTAGGTCCCCGACCGCATGTGCCCGGCATGCTGGCCGCCGGAATGCCTTATGAGGACTTCCACCCCAGGTATATGGACCGCCACAAGGTGCTTCCGGGCATCACAGGCCTGGCACAGGTCAACGGTTTTCGCGGGGAAACCAAAAACCCTCATGCGGCCCGTATGCGGCTGGCCTATGATCTTGCCTACATCGAGCGTCAGTCGGTTATCCTTGATGTCAAAATCCTCGCGACGACGGTCGCCAGGGAATTCTTCAACGGCAACGGCTACTGAACCGCCGGCAAATCCTCAAGCAGTGTCACTGGCGGAGACTCAGGATCATGCGTCTGCGCACAAAGTCGCCATGCGCTGCAGGGCAAGCAGGTAACCCTCCACACCGCAGCCAGCAATCACCGCATCCGCCCGGGCTGAAACGTAGGAATGGTGCCGGAAGCTTTCCCGTTTGTGGATGTTGGAGACATGAACCTCGATCACCGGGCAGGTGCAGGTATTCAATGCGTCCAGAATTGCGATCGACGTGTGCGTATAGGCCGCTGGGTTGATGATGATACCCGCGGCCGCTTCCCTCGCCTCATGGATCCAGTCGATCAGCACGTGTTCGGCATTGCTCTGATGGAATGCAATCTCCAGCCCCTTGGGCGCAGCGGCGGCCTCACACATCGCACGGACGTCATCCAGGGTCTGAGCCCCGTAGATCTCCGGTTCCCGCTTGCCGAGCAGATTGAGATTCGGACCGTTCAGAACATAGATGATTTTTGCCATTGAATTTTCCCTAGACCTTCGTCGACAACTTGCCCCGCACTGGCGATTTTTACCAAGAAATTCGAAGATTTCCGGCAAAAGTTTGTGGACGATTGTTATCGGAGGTGATACCGCGGTCCCGCATCCTTGCGACGCTCGGTTTTACGCATTATTAACTATAAAACTCCAGTGTGAGAAAAAATCGGCTCATCGGGTAACCATGATTAAACTCCGCGAACGGTTGGACACACTTGAAGCTTTGATGGCCGCCATCGAAGGCTATCATCATCTCCCTATCGATGTTCTTTCCCAGTTCCTGCTCGACCACTACACGGTTGATCTTGACGTTCTGGCGCAGTTTGCCGAAGCGGCAGAAAGTGCCCAAGCTCAAGGCGCATCGTCTTATGCGGCAGCGGAAAATCGCGCGGCAGCACAGTCGGCCGCCTGACGCGCCCACATCACATTCAGCTGAATTTTACGCTTAACCGATCGCGGTGAGGTTACCGTCGCCTTCGCCGCCCTGCGGTTGCGGCTGGCCGGGGCCACCTTGCCAGATCTTCTGGCGGTTCCGGATTTCGCGCGGAGCAGGGCCGAAATAGGTGGCCGTCTTGATGAAATCGCGCGGGTGCAGGATCACGCTGGAAACGCGCTGATACAGTGCCTTTGCCGAGATCGGCTTGGAAAGCAGCTCGTGTACGCCGAGTCGGCGCGCTTCCACGATCCGGCTACGCTCGGTGTGAGCGGTCACCATGATAATCGGGATATAGGCGAAGGGATTGTTCGGACTGCGGATCATGCGCACCATGTCCGCCCCGTCCAGGATCGGCATGACCCAATCCAGAATAAGGATGTCAGGGTTCGCCCGGTCCATGGCTTCAAGGCCGGACGCGCCGTCTTCAGCCTCGACAATGCGCCGCGCACCGAACCCCTGCAGCATGGTGCGCAGGATGGTCCGCATGTAAGCACTGTCTTCGACCAGCAAGAATGTCAGAGAGGCAAGATCCAGGCTCACCTAGTCCTCCTTGTTTGACTTAACCTTTGCCATGAAAGTCTGAACAATGAGTTAGTCTCCGGCCGCGAGGGGCCCACAATCATCCGCCGACGCGGCATCGACTTTGAATAGTTTCGGAAAGGCTGAGAAATTACTCGCAATACACTGAGGGATTTCACCTATTGGTAATATTGCGCTCAATTAATCTTTTGGCCGGTTCGATATTAACGGGACTTTCAATTGTACGCCCCCATCTTTCAGGCAAGAAATCGAACTGAATGAGCAGCCTTTTGCAAACGATTGTAAGAACCATGTCCCGGGATCCTGAAACGTTCGGGGAAGACGATCCGCTCCCTATGGAGCATGAACCGTCCGACCTCGGCACAAATGCAAGACTGAGAGACAATCTCCTTCTGCTTGCCGGCATAGGGCTCGTCCTGCTTGCCACAGGCATGGCCCTGTCCAACGTCCTCTCCTAAGCCGCCCGTTGTGCCTTGCCGCGACAGGGCTCAGGCAAGGCGCGGCTTCCGGGCACTGAAGAGTGCCACGCACCCGATCCTTTCAATCTTCACCTCGGCAAAGCGTTTTTCAAGTTCCGCTCGCAAAGTGTCCTGCGTGTCGGCTTCGTTCGAAAAGACACCCTTGCGGTTATAGATCTGCATCAGCTTGCGGGCGGCACCGGACCGCGGCGCATCGCCTTGCAGGATGGTGGAGCCAAAGACCGTTGCCCCTTCTTCGAGATGCGGTACCGCATGATCGAAAATCACTGCCTTTTCAGTCATGGTTCCCGGAAGGCAATGAAGCACGTAGTTGAGGCCGATGGTCTTGAAACTGCCGATATCTTTTGGCCACGGCACGAGTGCATCTGCCTGAACGGTGACGGGGTTCAAACGGGCAATCCTGGCGGCAGCCTTGTCGAGGCACTCCCGGTTGGGATCGAGCAACGTCACCCTTGGATCTGAAACGGGAAACCTGGTCTTGTCCAGGAAGTAACCGGTGCCCACGCCGATATCCAGGTGATTGGCGGAAACATGCTGGTCATAGAGCGCGACCAGATGAGAGCTCGGACAACGCCAGATCCAGCGGTTCGACAAACCCAGCACCAGGGCATCGTAGATGGCCAGCGACGTTCTGGAATAAACGGCGTAGCCCGGTTTGTGCGCGTCCGGAAACGAATCCATGCATAGCTCCAGTTACCTAAAGGAATGCATGGGGCTAGGCGCACGGGAACACAAAGTCAAGATTGCCGGCAACTACTTGTCTGGCAGGTCGTCGTCGTCAAGGATGCGCCATTTGGCACCTTCGAGATCGTCATACTGGCCGCTTTTCAAGGACCAGAGGAAAGCCCCAAGCCCTAGCGCACCCAGGAGCAGTGCAATCGGTATCAGATAGATCAGAACGTCCATGTTGATCTCATTCAGCGGCCTGTTGCTGTCGCACTGTGGGGGCGTTCGCTCCCGCGTTCCTGCCGCCCTCTCCCCAGCGCAGCTTGAGCGCGTTTGCGGTAACTGCCAGCGAGGAAGCGGACATCGCTGCCGCCGCCATCAAAGGTGTGACGAAACCGGCCACGGCAATGGGCACGGCAATGATGTTGTAGACGACCGAAATCCAGAGGTTCTGCTCGATTGCCGTCCTTGCCCGTTTCGACAGCCTGAGCGCATCGGCCACCGGCTGCAATTTGTCACCGAGAAAAACGGCGTCTGCAGCGGCCTGACTGAGATGCACGGCCGAGACAGGCGACAACGAGACATGCGCCCCGGCCAGCGCCGGAGCATCATTCAGGCCATCGCCAACCATCAGGACCTTGCGGCCACTGGCCTGGAGTTCTTCGAGACGTGCAATTTTCTGGGCGGGCTTCATGCCCGAGCGCCAGTCCGATACACCCAGCACAGCCGCGCAATCGGCCACAGCAGGTTTCGTATCCCCGGAGACAATTTCAAGCGCGTAGCCGGCTGATTTCAACTGATCGATCACCGCCCTGGCATCCGGCCGCAGCCGTTGCCGGAAGGCCAACAGGCGGGCAGGATCCGCGCCAAAGCGGATAGCAAGCAGAGAGGCACCCGGGTTCGACTGCAGTGCGGCCTCGACCTGTTCGTCGGATGCTTCGCAGAACAGCGGGCTGCCAAGCCGCAGACGCCGTCCGGCAACGAGGGTTTCAAGACCCGCCCCGGATATCTCGCTGACGTCCGGCAGAGGCTGCAGCGCTCCTGTTGCCTTGACCAGGGCTGCCGATAAGGGATGCCGACTTGCCAGGGCAAGGCGTCCGGCCAGTGCAAGCGTTTCGTCATCTGGATCGATGGAGCTACACAGATCCGGCTCGGTAAGCGTCAGCGTACCGGTCTTGTCGAACAGGATGGTGTCGATATCCGACAACCGTTCGATGGCATCGCCCGAATTGAGCAGGATTCCACACCGGAAGAGCTGCCCGGATGCCACCACCTGCACAGCAGGAACCGCCAAACCGAGCGCGCAGGGACAGGTGATGATCAAGACGGAAATGGCGATGATCAGGGCTGGCTGCCAGTCGAGCCCGGCCAGCAACCAGCCAAGAAATGTCAGCGCAGCCGCGCCATGCACCAGGGGCGCATATAGGCGGGCGGCTCGGTCTGCAATGCGCACGTATTTGGATTTGGCCTGGGATGCAGCTTCCAGCAGGCGGTTGACCTCATCCAGCAACGTCGCGCCGGAAGCAGCCTGAACCCGGACCTGCAACACCCCCGCTCCGTTCAAGGTACCGGCATAGACCCGCTGACCGGCCGCAACCGGCACCAGCACGCTTTCACCGGTCACGAGGCTCTGGTCGATCTCGGAAACACCGGTTTCAACCACACCATCCACCGGCACCCGCTCGCCGCCCGATACCAGAACCAGGTCGCCCGCGGCGATTTTTGAAAGCGGAACTTCGCGGACAGCACCATCGGGATGGATCAGCGCGGCAACTTCCGCCTTCAGCGCGGCGATGTTCTCTGCAAAGGACCGCGTCCGCCCCCGCATGTTGTGGTCGAGATACCGCCCGACAAGGAGGAAGAACAACAGCATGACGGCGGATTCGAAATAGGCATGATGCTGGTGCTGGATGGTCTGGACGACCGACAGGGCGACCGCCAGTGTCACGCCGATCACGATCGGCACATCCATGTTCAACCGGCCGGCAGCCAGGGCGTTGAAGGCGCTGCGAAAGAACGGCCGCCCGGAGTAGGCAACCGTCGGCAAGGCGATCAGCGCAGACAGCCAGTGGAAGAAATCCCGGGTTTCCGGGGTGATGTCCGTGGCATTGCCCGACCACACGGAAACGGACAGCAGCATGATGTTCATGCCGGCAAAGCCGGAAACCGCCAGACAGCGCAGCAATTGTTTGCCGGTCTTGTCCTGACGCTCCTTCTGGCTTGCCGGATCAAAGGGGTGGGCCTTGTATCCGAGACGTTCCAGCTCGGCGACGATCTCGTCAGCCCCGGTCTGGTCTTCCGACCAGTCGACGGCGAGCCGCTGGCTGGTCAGGTTGACGCGTGCCATCCGGATGCCCGGAAGCCGTTTCAGACCTCGCTCGATGTCTCCCATGCAGGCAGCGCAGGTGATGCCGTCGACGGCAAGGTCCATGTGGACCGCACCGTCTTCGCCCGGCGTCACGAATGCCTGCCAATCACGCTGATGGACCGTCACGGTACGTGCCTCAGTTCTTGACGAAAATCCGGTTCTCGGACCGGAATTTCCGTTCGCCATCCTGTTCGATTTCCAGGATGAGTGTCCAGTTGCCGTCGGCAAGGTTCTCGACTGTTCCGACATAGCGCCCACCGCCGTCAGCCGTGAAATCGACCTTCACGTCGGCGTCGTCATGAACCGGATTGCGCAAAAGGGCATGAAGGACCACCCCGTAAAGCGGCGTTCCCTGCGCGTCGTTGGCCGTGACGACCAGCTTGCCATCCGCACTGCTGGTGCGGGTAAATTCGGTCGAGACCTGCCAGTTCAGGTCTGCCTGAGCCTTGGCGGCCGCGATTTCCTGGTTGTAGGCCTGTCCGGCTTCATAGGAACTTTCCACCACCACGCCCGGGAAAGACCCGAGCGCGAGATAGATGAACACGGCGTTGGCGGTAAAGATCACCCCAAAGAAGGCAAGAAGCCAGACCAGGACCGTCTTTCCGGTGATCGCCTTGGGATCTTTCATGTTCGATTGAACCATCGTCATTCTTTGCTCCTCAAGGTTTTTCCGGTGCCTTGAACGTGTCTTTGGCTGTGACCACTTCGCCCATGACGCTTTCGGTGATCCGGAAGGTAACCGGCGTCGAATGTGGCATCTTTGCCCAGGGCGGCGATGTCACAAGAATACGGACTTCCCGGGTCGTGTCAGGACCGACAGAGATGATCGGACGGCCGGCGAAGGTGTCCTCCGTACCGACGGCTTCCACCATCGTGTTGGCCGGCATGCCTTCCACATGCAGCATGAAATGGCGCTCGTGGCGGCGTTTGTTCGACAGACGCACGGTATAGCCGTTGCGCACGGACCCGTCAGACTGCTCGACGAACACCGGGTTTCTGTCATGCAGAACGCTGATATCGGCGAAATCACGATTGAGCAGTGCGAACAGCATGATACCGCAGACCACGGCGATGATGCCGACATAAATGACCGTTCGGACGCGGACGATCTCGTAGACCGATTCCTTGCCTTCCAGGCGGCGCTGGATGTTTTCGTCCGTATCGTAGCCGATCAGTCCCTTCGGCTTGCCGATCTTTTCCATGACGTTGTCGCAGGCATCGATACACAGGCCGCACTGGATGCAGTCGAGCTGCATGCCCTTGCGGATGTCGACACCGGTCGGGCAGACCTGGAAGCACTGGTAGCAGTCCACGCAATCGCCAGCAGGCATGCCCTGATCGGCAAGTTTCTTGTTTTGCTTCAGGGAACCGCGCGGCTCGCCCCTGTCCCAGCGATAGGTGACGTTGAGGGCCTTCTCGTCGGTCATGGCAGCCTGGATGCGCGGCCACGGGCACATGTAGATGCACACCTGCTCCCGCATGAAGCCTGCGAGGAGATAGGTCGTCGTGGTCAGGATGGCGATCCAGACATAGGCAATCATCGGTGCCTGGAAGGTCAGGAGTTCCCATACCAAGGTCGGTGCGTCGTTGAAGTAAAGCACCCACGCACCGCCCGTCCACCAGGCGATCATCAGCCACAGGAAATGCTTTGTCACGCGCTTGCGGACCTTGTCGAAGGTCCAGGGGTCCTTGTCCAGCACGATGCGCTCGCGCCGGTCGCCTTCCACCTTGCGCTCGACCCAGAGGAACAGGTCCGTCCAGACCGTCTGCGGGCACAGATAGCCGCACCAGACGCGTCCTGCGACCGCGTTCATCAGGAACAGTACCAGCGCTGCAAGAATCAGGAGACCGGTAAGGTAGTAAACTTCCTGCGGCCAGATCTCGATGAAAAAGAAATAGGCCCTGCTGCCTTCCATATCGACAAGAACAGCCTGGCTTGGAGCATCCGGGCCGCGGTCATACCGGATGAAAGGCAGGAAATAATAGATGCCCAGCGTGATGAACAGCAGCGCCCACTTGATCCTGCGGAACAGGCCGTGCGTCGCCATGGGATAGATCTTTTTGGCTGATGCAAACCATTCATCGGATTGCGCGCCCTCATGCGTCTCGGTGTCCGTAGACATACCGTCCGTCCTCTTCAACGCGATCCTGCCCCAATAGGATCTTTGGAAAATCATTCGCCACCCACCATTAGCAGCGAGTGCTCAAAATAAACCGGCGCAAAGCGTCACACTTTGCGCCGGATCAAATCGTTCAGGCTATCTGGCGCATTTGTCGCACCAGATCCGCAGGTTCTACTGCCCGCCCCCGAAGGAGTGGACGTAGACCGTCAGCGACTTGATGGTCGCCGGATCGAGACGATCGACCCAGGCCGGCATCACGCCGTTGCGCGGATTGTTGATCTGCGCCTTGATGGCGTCCAGCGACTTGCCATAGAGGTAATTGGCAGACAGCAGGCTCGGCGCACCGACATCCTGAATGCCCTTCAGGTCTTCGCCGTGGCAGGCTGCGCAGTTGTCGTCATAGACGGTCTGCCCCGCTGCCAGATCGACGCCTTCGTCGGTCTCAAGTCCCGCGCGGGATGCGACGAAGTTGGCAACCTGATTGATCTCCTCGCGGCTCAACAGCTCATCACGGCCGAAGGCTGGCATTTCGCCGATGCGTGCTTCGTCATGACCGGACCTGATACCGAATTCCAGCGTGGTGTGGATGTTATCCAGCGTGCCACCCCAGATCCAGGTGTCGTCCTGCAGGTTCGGATAACCTTCCGCACCCGTGCCGCCGGAACCGTGGCACGGTGCACAGTTGTCACCGAAAGCTGCCTGGCCGTTGGCCCGGGCAAATTGCAGCAACTCCTGATCAGTGGAGATGTCCTCAAGCGAGGCTGCCACGATCTTGTCGGCAAAGACCGACCGGTCGGAGATACCCTTGTCGTAGGCAGCAATCGCCTCGGTCCGCTGGTTGGCACCCAGTACACCGGTGGTATAGCTGGAGACCAGCGGCCAGGACGGGTAGAGAACCCAGTAGATCACCGCCCAGACAATGCAGGCGTAGAACAGATACAGCCACCATTTCGGCAGAGGATTGTTCAGTTCTTTCAGACCGTCCCATTCGTGGCCGGTGGTTTCGACCCCGGAGATCTGGTCGACTTCCTTGTTATGTGTGTCTGCCATGGATCAGTCCTCCCGAAACGGGATTTGAGCAGCGTCGTCGAACTTTTTCCGGTTCTTCGGCCACAATGCGTAGGCCAGAACGACGCCAAACAGGATCATGAAGTAGAGTAGGCCCCAGGTTTGTGCGAAGCCTGCGAATGCTGAGTATGTCTCGTTCATCGCCCTTACCTCGCGTTTGCCTTGTCGTCATAGATCGAGAAATCGACCATGGTACCCAGAACCTGGAGATAGGCGACAAGCGCGTCCATCTCGGTCACTTCCCTCGGGTTGCCGTCGAAATCGCGGATCGTGGCATTCGGCCAGCGTTCCTCGAAGCCATCGGCCGCTTCCGTATCCGGTCTCGCCTGACCGAGGATGTCAGATGCGGCATTTGCGATCTGCTCTTCGGTATAAGGCACGCCGATCACGGTGTTGACCGTCAGGTGAGACTCGATGTCCCGGGTGTTGAGGCGGTTTTCAGCCAGGAACGGATAGCCGGGCATGATGGACGCTGGAACCAGCGAGCGCGGGTCCTTCAGGTGCTCCACATGCCAGTCGTCGGAGTATTTGCCACCGACGCGGGCCAGATCTGGACCGGTACGCTTGGACCCCCACTGGAACGGATGATCGTACATCGATTCCGCAGCCAGCGAGAAATGACCGTAGCGTTCCATTTCATCGCGCATCGGACGCACCATCTGCGAGTGGCACAGATAGCAGCCTTCGCGGATGTAGATATTGCGTCCGGCCAGTTCGAGCGGCGTATAGGGCCGCACGCCTTCGGTCTTTTCGATCGTGCTCTTCAGATAGAAGAGCGGAGCGATCTCGACCAGGCCGCCGATGGCGACCATGACCAGAATGCCGATCAAGAGAACGAAGGAGTTCTTTTCAAAGACTTCGTGTTTTTTCCATGCAGACATAGTCTGTCCCTCCCTTATTCGGCCGGAGCCAGGGAGCCAGCCGGCGTGGCATCGGCTTCTTCAGCCTCGCCGTGACGGACGGTCATCCAGAGATTGTAGGCCATGATCACAGCGCCGAGCACGAAGAGCGCACCGCCAAGAGCACGGATGATGTAGAAGGGATGCATCGCCTCGACGGTTTCCACGAAGGAGTACTCCAGGAAGCCGAGCTGGTCGTAGGCGCGCCACATCAGGCCCTGCATGATACCGGACACCCACATCGCGGTGATGTAGAGAACGATACCGATCGTGGACAGCCAGAAGTGCAGGTTCACGAGCTTCAGCGAATACAGCTGACGCTTGTTCCAGAGCCACGGGATCAGGCAGTAGATCGCGCCGAACGAGATGTAGCCAACCCAGCCCAGAGCACCGGAGTGCACGTGACCGATGGTCCAGTCGGTGTAGTGCGACAGGGAGTTGACCGAGCGCAGCGACATCAGCGGACCTTCAAAGGTGGACATGCCGTAGAAGGCGACCGAAACCACCATCATGCGCAGAACCGGGTCGGTCCGCAACTTGTCCCATGCACCCGAAAGCGTCATCAGGCCGTTGATCATGCCACCCCAGGACGGCATCCACAGGATGATGGAGAAGGTTGCACCCAGCGTAGACGCCCACTGCGGCAGAGCCGTGTAGTGAAGGTGGTGCGGACCTGCCCAGATGTAGATGAAGATCAGCGCCCAGAAGTGCACGATGGAAAGACGGTAGGAATAGACCGGCCGCTCCGCGCGCTTCGGGATGAAGTAGTACATGATGGCAAGGAAGCCGGCGGTCAGGAAGAAGCCCACCGCGTTATGGCCGTACCACCACTGCACCATGGCGTCCTGAACGCCCGACCAGACGATGTAGGACTTGGTCGAGTAGATCGAGACCGGAATGGTCAGGTTGTTGGTGATGTGCAGCATGGCAATCGTGACGATGAACGCCAGATAAAACCAGTTGGCCACGTAGATATGCGGTTCCTTGCGCTTCCAGAGCGTACCCAAGAACAGCAGCAGGTAGGCCACCCAGACGATGGTCAGCCACAGGTCGGCATACCATTCCGGCTCGGCATATTCCTTGCTCTGTGTCGCGCCGAGCAGATAACCCGTTCCCGCGATCACGATGAAGGCGTTGTAACCCAGGATCACGAACCAGGGCAGGATCTTGCCGGGCATGCGTACGCGGCAGGTACGCTGGACCACATACATGGATGTTGCCAGCAGCACGTTGCCGCCGAAGGCGAAAATCACCGCGGAGGTGTGCAGCGGGCGCAGGCGCCCGAAATTGGTCCACGGCAAATCAAAGTTCAGCGCAGGCCAGGCCAGCTGAAGAGCGATGATCAAACCGACCGTGAAACCGGCAATGCCCCAGAACATTGCCGCGACCGCACCGAATTTGATCGGTCCGATGTTGTAGTTTGGTTTGCCGTCGATTTCGGCCGGAATCACTTCCCCGCCGTCATCGAAGTAGTTCTTGAAAATCAGAAACACGCTGACGGCGGCGAACAATGCGCCTATGCCAGCGTGGAATGCCATGACCTGATCGAATGTCTTGCCTGCCACGATGATGCAGGCAAACGCAAGCAGCACAAGGAAGATGGCGAAGCCGCCTTCCTCGAGCGAGATCATTTTGGCCTTGTTTTGTGCCATTTTAGCGCCCCAGTCTTGAAATCGTTACAAGGTGCCAACGATGGCACGACCATGCACACGACTCTGAAAATGCCGCGTTGATTCATATCAACATGCCAGCAATTGGCGATGTCGGAACAGCCTCCAAAGGTCAGATTGCATTGCGTAAATTGTCGCGGGCAAGATGAAGGCACGCCGTGAAAGGGATGTGACGCCGGCCTGAGGGGCATTGGCCGGTTTGCGGCAATGTCCTGGCACCCTTGCTCATCTGCCGGTCTTGCGGTTTTCCGAAGCCAAGGACCGGGAAACGTGTTACGCCGTTCTTCCTTCCGCTGAAGGGCGATGCTTTCTGGCGCGTCCGATAGCCCCTGATCTGCCGCTGACGACCTTCCACCTCGACACGGGACCCCTCCCTTGAACGCTGCATCTCAAAATGGCGCAAGCCTCCATCCCAATATCATCGGCAGCCTCTGGATGGTGGCTGCGATGGCCGCCTTCGCATTGGAAGATGCCTTCGTGAAGCAGGCTGCGGCACAGTTGCCCGTGGCGGAAATCCTGGTGCTGTTCGGCGTCGGTGGAACCATTACCTTCTTCGGACTTGCCACTGTCACAGGCGAGAAAGTTCTCAACCGGGACGTTTTCTCGCCTGTCATGCGAGTTCGCTTCGCCTTCGAACTGGTCGGCCGGTTGTTCTATGTTCTGGCGTTGGCCCTGACGCCGCTCTCCTCGACCACTGCCATTCTCCAGGCAACACCGATATTCGTTGTGCTGGGCGCTTCCCTGTTCTTTGGCGAAAAGGTCGGCTGGCGCAGGTGGACAGCAATCTTTATCGGCCTTGTGGGCGTCCTGATCGTGCTCCGACCGACCAGCGAAAGCTTTTCTTTGCTTTCGGTCCTGGCCGTCATCGGCATGCTTGGCTTCTCCGGCCGCGACCTTGCCAGCCGCGCTGCGCCGGCGACCCTCAGCACCAATATCCTCGGGTTCTACGGTTTCCTGACGATCATAATCGCCGGTCTTGTCTATGGTCTTTGGGACAGGTCCGCTTTCGTGGTGCCTGACACAACCGCCCTTCTCGCCCTTGGAACCGCAGTCTTCTGTGGTGTCTTTGCCTATAGCGCCCTGATGAAGGCCATGCGCACCGGAGAAATCGCCACCGTCACACCGTTCCGCTATTCGCGGCTCCTGTTCGGCGTCCTGCTCGGTGCCGTCTGGTTCAACGAGCGGATCGACGCGCAGATGCTGGTTGGCTGCACCGTCATCGTCGGATCGGGACTGTTCATCCTGTGGCGCGGCAACAAGGCGAAGACCCGGCGCACTTGAAACAGGAACAGCCTTTCAGGCACCTAGCCCATCTGGCGCAAGGCCTGCAGCACCTGACCGGCCGCACCTTTGCCCCGGCTTGCCGGAAGGGCCCACAGGCAGATCTGACGCTGTAGCGGGACAACTGCTGCAAGAGGCGCCACCAGGGTGCCGGCGGCAAGCTGATCTGCGACAAGTGAGCGATGCGCCATCAGAACGCCTGCGCCGTTCAGTGCTTCTTCGACCGCAAGAGCATAAAGCGAGAAGACAGGTCCGCGTGGCGCAAACCCCTCGCCCGGCATAGCTTCATCCGCCCATATCCGCCAATCGTCTGCCCAGGCCGTGTCCGTCAGACAAACCGCCTCTTTCAGATCACCAGGCTGCTTGAGCGCCTTTGCAAGCGCCGGTGTGCAGACCGGCAGCAATTCGTCTCCCGAAAACGCGATCCCGTTGTCCGGAAGGCTGTCGCAGTAGAACAGGCAGAGATCGAATGGCACCCGCTTCAGGTTCGGCGGTGTTTCAAGGGCTGTGACCGAAATGTCGATCTCCGGCAACTTCTCGCGTAGCTGCGGCAGTCTGGGGGCCAGCCAAAGCTGCGCCAGCGCCGGCAGGGCCGCGATGTGTATCCTGCCGGGCGCAGCATCACGCCTCAGGTCGCGCACCGCAGTTCCAAGCTGGTCGAATGCGGCGACAAAACCCGGCAGTGCCCGCTGACCAGCGGCCGTCAGGCGGACCCCCTTGGCATGCCGCACGAACAGGGCCGCCCCGATCTCCTGCTCCAGCGCCTTGATCTGCGCTGCTACGGCTCCGGGTGTAACCTGCAGTTCCGCCGCGGCCTGTGCAAACCCACCGAGGCGCGCGGACGCTTCGAACGCTCTCAGTGCGTTCAGCGAAGGCAGTCTGGGGACGGGAGGAGCTACCGACATCTGCAAGGCCTATTTTTTCTAGCCCTTGAATTTCTAAAATCTGATTTGCGCGAACACAAGCGGAGATGGACACTTTGTCCAAATAGAACCGGAGTTCCGACATGACCGCGCAAGACAAATGCCCCTGGCTCCCCGCTGTGGCTGCCACCCGTATCGACGAGATCACCCAGGCAACTTCGCCTCTCGGATCCGAAGCAATTGCCGCGCGCATCGAAGCGCTGGCCGAGGCCAACAGGACCATCCACGAGAAAGACTGCTTCAATCTCAACCCCGCGACCAACGTGATGAACCCGCGCGCCGAAGCCTTGCTGGCAAGCGGCATGGGGTCCCGTCCCTCGCTCGGCTACCCGGGTGACAAATATGAGATGGGCCTCGAAGCCATCGAGGAAATCGAGGTGATCGCAGCGAACCTTGCCTGCGAAATCTTCCAGTCGGCTTATGCGGAAATCCGGGTCGCCTCGGGCGCGCTGGCAAATCTTTATGCATTCATGGCAACCACAAAGCCGGGCGACGCCATCATCGCACCGCCTGCGTCCGTCGGTGGCCACGTCACTCACCATGCGCCGGGCTGTGCCGGTCTTTATGGCCTGGATATCCACGAAGCACCGGTCGATGCCGGCGGCTACACGATCGATCTGGAAGGTCTGCGCGCCCTGGCCCTGAAGGTTCGGCCGAAGCTGATTACCATCGGCATGAGCCTCAACCTGTTCCCGCACCCGGTAAAAGAAATTCGGGCCATCGCCGATGAAGTCGGCGCCTTTGTCCTGTTCGATGCAGCCCATCAGTGTGGCATGATTGCCGGTGGCGTCTTTTCCGACCCGCTGTCGGAAGGCGCACATCTCATGACCATGAGCACTTACAAGAGCCTGGGGGGTCCCGCTGGCGGGCTGATCGTCAGCAATGATCAGGATCTTGCCCACAAGCTCGACAAGATTGCCTTTCCAGGGCTGACAGCCAACTTTGACGTTGCAAAGTCTGCCGCGCTCGCCATCACCCTTCTGGATTGGCGCGATTTCGGCAAGGCCTACGCTGCCGAAATGGCCGCCAGCGCCGGTGCGCTCGCCGCTGGTCTCGAAGCAGAGGGAATGCCGGTGTTCACTACCGCCAAGGGGACAACCGCTTCACATCAGTTTGCCCTGGAAGCGGCAGCCCTCGGCGGCGGTCAGGCAGCTTCGAAGAAGCTTCGCCAGGCAGGGTTTCTGGCATGCGGAATCGGACTGCCGATAGCTCCCGTCGCCGGTGACATGAACGGCCTGAGGTTCGGAACACCGGAACTGGTCCGCTGGGGCATGACGACGGTCGACATGCCAGAGCTGGCCAAACTGATAGCCGAAGCGCTGCGGTCGAACGATCCGGCAGCGATGTCAGGACGCGTGGCCAAATGGCGCCAGAGTTTCAACACGCTCCACTTCATCCACCCTTGAGAAGCGTCACTCAACCTGCAGATCGGCGGTTCTTTGTTCCGCACTCAGGACCGCCAAGCAGGATCAGTTGCTTCGACGCCCCAGAACAAGTCCGGTGATGAAAGGCAGCAGCAGGACCATTCCGGTAAAGCGGGCGATCTGGTGCGCAGCCACAAAGGCGGGATCGAGATCCAGCATGAATGCGAGCAGCGTCATCACCTCAAGTCCGCCCGGCGCATAGGCAAGCAGGGCCTGACCAAAGGGAATGTCCACCAGTTCGGCAACGATCCACGCCCCGGCAAGCGAGGTCAGGAACGCCGCCGCAAAGGCGGCCATGGATGCGCCGAGCACGCTGAGAAACTGGCGCAGTGTCATGGAGGCAAAGCGGCAACCGATGTGAGCGCCCATCATGACAAAACACGGCAGCACGATGTAACCCGGCAGGACAAGGACCAAGAGACCGGATGCATTGAGGCCGGCACTCATGAAAAACGCACCCGTTAGACCGCCCCCCGGAACTCTGGCCTTGATGGCAAGCCAGCTTGCCGCGAGGCAGAGCGGTATCCCGATCAGGAAGTCCTTGAGACCGGAGACATAAATCGTGCCGCTGCCACCGCCCGCCGGTTCTGCTGAGGACACAACGGCGAAAGGCAGCACCGCCACCAGAACGAACAGACGCAAGGACTGGCTGGAAGCGATGCGGGGAAGGTCCGCCCCTCGTTCGGTGGCAAGGGCTATGACATAGGAAAGTGCACCGGGAATGGCGCCGAAATAGGCCGTTTCCCTGGACCATTTTGCCCCGTAGTGCAGAACCGCGTAGCCCGCGAACGTGACCGCCACCATGACAGCGATCAGCATGGCCATGGACACCGGCCACTCCGCTACCCGGTCAACGATATCGGGATGAACACCCGCCCCCATGGAGATGCCGATCATGACGAAGAGCGCATCTCGCAGCGGGACCGGCATGAGCGTCGGCACTTGCGCAAGCGTTGCGATGGCAACAAAGACCATGGCTCCCGACAGCCATGCCGCGGGAAGCCCGAACAGGTTGAATGTTGCTCCTCCGGCAGCGGCAATGAGAAGTGTGACCGCAAGTCTTCCGGCGGCAGATTGAAACGAATTGGCAGGCATCGGGAACCGTTGAGCTTGGAATGGCTCCTTGAGCTATAAATGGATTGATCGGCCAGCGCATGGTTGATTGCATGGATCAACATGTACGGCCTGTATTTTATCAGGCGGTTGTCCCCGGCAACTGTACAGGACGGGGCTCCGTGAAAGGTTTACCCTCAATTCCTTCCAGTTCACAGGCCCTGTGTATCGCCGGGCGCATTTCCAGCCGTTCGCACAGGGCGCGCAGGTGCGGCGTCGCCGCCAGGGACCACTTGCCATCATTACGATAGATCTGCGCCCACCTGGCACAGGCAGCAAGATAGTGGTCGAGGATGGAAATGTCCTGCCCCATGAGAAATGGTCCATTCCAAGTGGCAAGTTCAGTTTCCAGATGCGCGAAACTGCCGGCAATCCGGCGGGTCAGCCCGGCGTGAAGGCTCAAGGCCGTCTCCGGTTCGCGAACATATCTTTCCGGCTTGAAGGAGATCCGAAGGTCGGAATGCAGGGTGTTTGAGAGAAAAAACAGCAATTTCAGGAAGCGGCCGCGCTGTGGAGAGGCCGGCTCCGGGGCCAGACAGCCGTGCGCGTCTGCCAGATGCAGGGCGATCGCGGCGGTTTCGAACATGGGGGCATCCTGACCCGGCACTTCCAGAACCGGGATCAAACCTTGAGGATTGAGCCGCCGATATGCTTCCGAATTCTGTTCGGAGATCAACCTGTCAACAGCCACGTAGTCATAGGGCAGGCCCAGTTCTTCCAATATCATCCTGACAATGAAATTGGCGCTGTCAGGCGAACCGTGCAGGCGATAGCGCTCCAGACCCTCAGGTTTCCGGGTCGGTTCAGTTGCGACAAGCAAATCGGTCACCCCAAAGCTCTCCATCGAATTGCGTGTCTTTCAAACGGCTGGACTTGAGCGATATCAAGGCACGACCGGGGGAAGGGCGGATAGATCGACACATGATGAAAGATCCGCTCTCCTACGCCATGCGCAACGTACCGCGCTATACAAGTTATCCGACAGCACCGCATTTTCATGACGGCGTAACGGCCGGCGTTTACGCGGACTGGCTCAAGGCGCTTTCGCCGCAGGACTCGCTTTCGCTGTACCTGCATGTCCCCTATTGCCGTGAGCTCTGCCATTATTGCGGCTGCCATACCAAGGCGACCCGTCAGGATGCGCCGCTCAAGGCCTACGCAGCGACACTCGGCCAGGAAATCAATCTGGTTGCCGGGCACATGCCGAATGCCGGTCCTGTCCGGCACATTCACTGGGGCGGCGGCACACCCAGCCTTCTGCCACGGCAGAGCCTGATCGACCTCACCGGCCTGATGCGTGTCAATTTCGATCTTGCACCGGACCTGGAACATGCCATCGAACTCGATCCGAGGCTTGTTACGGAACAGCTCGCCGAGACGCTGGCCATCATCGGAGTAAACCGTGCCAGCCTTGGCGTTCAGGACTTTGATCCCGACGTTCAAAAGGCCATCGGCCGTCTTCAGCCCTACAGGGTCGTCAAACAGGCCGTAGAGTTTCTGACAGCAGCCGATGTCACCGCGCTCAATTTCGACCTGATGTACGGATTGCCCGGCCAGTCGCCGGAAACGATACTCGATACGGTGGAAAAGACGCTCTCGCTGGCACCCGGGCGCATTGCCCTGTTCGGCTATGCCCATGTGCCCTGGATGCGCAAGCACCAGCGCCTGATTGACGAAAGCACCTTGCCGAATGCCGCCGAACGGCTGGCCCTTGCGGACCTCGCCCGCGCGGAACTGCTCAAGGCCGGTTATGTCGCCATCGGGCTAGATCATTTTGCCCGGCCGGACGACAGCATGGCCATCGCCCTTTCGGACGGCTCCCTGAAGCGCAATTTCCAGGGCTATACGACGGATCAGGGCGAACAACTCGTTGGCTTCGGCGTCTCCTCCATCGGACGTCTGTCTGCCGGCTATGTTCAGAACATGTCTGATGTCGGCAACTGGCGCCGGGCAATCATGGCGAGCGAACTGCCGGTATCCAAGGGCTTGGCGCTTTCTGCCGACGACCGTTTGCGGGCACGGATCATCGAAGAGCTGATGACCAACTATGCCTGCGATCTCGTGCCGGCCTGCCGTGCTTTCGGCCTGCCGACAAGTCACTTGAACGATGCTTTCGATGCCTTGCAGGACCTGGCCGCCGACGGCCTGGTCCATCTGGAAGTGGGCAATGAAACTGCCAGGGTTGAGGTAACTGAGGCCGGACGGCCTTACGTACGTCTCGCAGCCGCCGCCTTTGACGCCTACCTGGCGGCGAGCCAGGCAAGTGGCAAGGCTCGGCATTCTGCCGCGGTTTGAAGAAAATGGCCCCGAGGCGAGACCTCGGGGCTGACTACCGAACTTGCCAGCTTACGGATCGCCGAAGATCGACAACAAAAAAAGGGCCGCGAAAATCGCAGCCCTTTCCAGGTCGACTATTAAACAACGGGTCAGTGCATACCTGTCATCTGACAGAGGCTGCAGACCTTGTTGAGATGGATCTGGTCGGCGCGGTCGACGCGGATAACGCCCCGGCGTTTCAGATCGGACACAACGCGGCTGACAGTCTCGATGGTCAGACCCAGATAGTCGGCGATTTCCTGCCGGGTCATGTGCAGTCTCAGGTCGAACCCGTCGTCGCTGTCGTCAATCGGCCCAACGCAGCCGACACCACCGCGATCCGGAACGAGATGCATCAGAAAGCTTGCAACCCGTTCGACGGCGGACTTGCGGCCAAGCAGAACCGCATGCTCGTGCAGCACGCGCATCTGGTTGGTCAGGCATCTGGTGAGCGTGCGCTGAAGCGCATCGGAACGTTCGACCTGCTTCAGATCGATTTCCTGAATTTCGGCATTGGTGAGTGTTTCGGCGGTGCAGTCGTTCTCGTCACTGCCGGCGAGACCGAAAATGTCACCGGGACGAAGGACTTCGACAACCTGGCGGCGTCCGTCCGGCAGCAGCTTGTAAAGCATCACCGAGCCCTTCACCAACTCATAGAGCCGCTTTGCGGGATCGCCTTCGTAATAGATCACCGCATGGGTGTCGTATTGGACAGCCTTGCCGCCAAATTCCGAAAACGATGTCTTGCTGGGTGTGCAGATGGGAGCACCTGTCATTCTTGGTGCTGCGCCCTGGCCGGGGGTACCCGCGTCGAAATAAGCCATATGTCCCTCCTTCGTGCCTGTGGCACGGCCTTCATTTGCTACGTCAGCGGGTGATCTCCATTCCTTGGTGCTTCCATTTCCGCACCGCTCGAAAAATCGACCACTGCTTGCAGGTGTCCCGTCCGACACCCCGCAGCTTGCAGGATGCACTCTAAAACGCGGAGTGCACACAACGTAATTCGGTCGACTGCGTAAGATAAACTACATATGAGCCGTAACGCCGCAGCCGACTAAGGTCTAATCAGGCCGGGACCGCCTGCGCGTTCCAGGCGCGTGAAGCCAACGGCCGCCAAAATCGGCAGCGCTCAATCTCGCACACTCAATTTTCTGAAATTGGGTCAAGCAGGCGGAGAGGTCAGATGATCGCCTTCTGAGCCATGGCCGCCGTCAGCATGTCTATCGACAGCGGTTTCCTCAGGACCTTGAGCCCCGGAAGCTCACGAATTTGCTGCAACAGGTTCACTCGCGACTTGCCGGAAATGGCAAGGATGCTCGGAGGTGTTGGCAGGCCCATGAGTTCACGAACGACATCCGTGCCGCATCTGTCGGGAAGGCCGATGTCCACGATCACCCAATCGTCCGACGAAGGAATACCGCCGGCGAAAAAACTCTCCGCATCTTTGTAAGTTATCGGATGATGATCGAGATCTTCGAGCGCAATCGCCAATGCATCGGCGACTGCTTCATCATCTTCAACAATGTGAACAACCACGAATGTAGATCCTCAAAGCCTGCCCCCAACGCAGACGATCAATCATACATACGCGATATTTTGCTTGCCGGATGTACGCAGAAATACGTTTCGGCATGCCGGTCATCCGGAAATGCATTCCAGCCGTTCACCTGAACCCGGCTTATCCCGAGGCGGAGTGGCCCAAAACAATGCGAACGAGATCCGCCGCATTGCGTGCACCCAGTTTTTCCATGATCCGCGCCCGGTGCACTTCCACCGTTCTCGGACTGATTCCAAGAGTGCGGCCGGCTTCCTTGTTGGAAGCTCCGTCGGTGATTTCCTTCAGGACTTCCAACTCACGGCGGGTCAGCAGATCCGCTCCCTGGAAGGAGGCCGTGACGACCTCGTCCTGACGCTGCTTGGTGATGGCGATGCTTTCCTTCACCCGCTCCAGCACGGTTTCAGCGGAAAACGGTTTCTCGACGAAGTCAAAGGCGCCATTGCGGATGGCTTCAACAGCCATCGGAATGTCGCCCTGGCCGGAAATGATGAAGATCGGCGCCGGATAGTGTTCGGCATTCAGCGCCTTGAGAATCTCGATACCAGAGCGCCCAGGCATGTGGACATCCAGCATGACACAGGCAGGAACAGCCTTGCTTGCAGACTGCACGAAAGTGTCGCCATCCGAGAAGGTTTCGACCACATAGCCTTCCATATTGAAAAGCACCGACAGGGCGTCGCGCACCGCCGGATCATCATCAACGATGTATATGGCCTCCGCGTCAGCTTTCATGTCCATCACTTCCTCAGCTCATTTCTTTCGAACCGTTCGTTTCGGCTCTTTCTGCAATATCTTCTTCGGGCGGGTCTATTGGCAGGGACAACACGAAGGAGGCTCCTCGTCCGTTTGCCCCCTTTTCCAGACGCAAATCACCACCATGGTTTTGAGCAATCGAACGGGATATCGCCAAGCCCAGACCAACCCCCTTGTGCTTGGCACCCGTAAAGGCCCGGAACAGGTTGTCAACCAGCTCTTCGGGAACGCCCGGGCCGTTGTCCGTAACCCGAAATTCCAGGCGATCTCCATTCCGGCATACGGCCAGCACCACCTTGCGGTCGGCCTGATCGCAGACCGCTTCGCGCGCATTGCGCAGCAGGTTGATGAGAATCTGCCGAATCTGCACCGGGTCGGCCATCAGTGGCGGCAGCCCTCTTGCGATCTCGGCCTTCATGATCGATCTGCCATTGCCGCTGCCGAGTTCCGCCATTTCCAGGCAGCTGGTGACAAAGTCCCGCACTTCGATCGACTGGCGATTGGGCGTTTTCTTTTCCACCAGTTGACGCATGCGCTGGATGATTTCTCCCGCCCGCTCGGCTTCGCGTACCGCCTTGTCGATAACCTCGATGATGAAGGGATCCAGGGATTTATCGGCACGGGTTTTGCGCGATACGGATTGCAGGTAAAGCAGTACAGCGGTCAGCGGCTGGTTGAGCTCATGCGCAATCGCCGCGCCCATTTCGTCCAGTGCGCTGATCCGGGTCATGTGGAGAAGCTGTGCCTGGGTCTTGGCCAACCGGTCTTCCATCTGTCGGCGCGAGCGCAGGTCGCGCAGGATGCCGATGAATTGTCGTCCGGCCGGTGTCCATGCCTCACCGACAGACAGCTCGATGGGAAAGACCGTGCCGTCCTTGTGGCGGGCCTGGACCTCGCGGCCGATACCGATGATCTTCTTATGACCGGTGGTGAGATAGTTGTTCACGTAGTGATCATGCGCGTTGGCATATTCTGCAGGCATGATCCTGTTGACATTGCGCCCCAGAAGGTCGGCGGCTTCATAGCCGAAAAGCCGTTCGCAGGCCTTGTTGAAGGCCAGCACCTGCGCACGATCATTGATCACGACAATGCCGTCGGCCGCGGTATCGAAAACACTGGCAAGACGCGCTTCCGTTACGGCTGCATTGTCATCATCGTGATCTAAAACGTCGTCGCCCACCGTCCCCGCACCCAAATGGAATTCTCGTCCCGTCTAGGTTTAAGGGTTTTCCCGTAGGCCAGCAACCCGTCAGGGCTCTAAATCTCTGGTATCCAAGTGCTAATTCGACGCACTGCTTCCTCCAGGTGATCCTCGCGCCGGGCATAGCATAACCTTAGGTGATGTTCACCGCCCTTGCCGAACGCAGTGCCCGGTGCGAGACCCACACCTGTCTGGCGAACAAGGTCCAGCGCAAAGTTGCGTGTGTCCGTGACGCCCTCAATGGAAAAGAAGAGATAGAACGCGCCGTCGGGCGGCAGCACCTTCACGCGGTTAAGGCCCTGCAATCCCTTGAGAACACAGTCACGCCCCTTGCGAGCTCGTGCGACCTGCTCCTGCAGGAACGTGCGCCCTTCGGTCAGGTCGGCAACGGCCCCCCACTGCGAAAAAGACGGAACACCCGACGTGGAATACTGGATCAGGTTTTCAAACACCTGGCCGAGTTCCGGCGGCGCCGAGATCCAGCCGACCCGCCACCCGGTCATTGCCCAGTTCTTGGACATGGAATTCACGAAGATGATGCGGTCGTCTTCTTCGGCGATATCGTAGAAGGAGGGCGAACGCTCCCCTTCCCCGTAATAGAACAGCGCATAGATTTCGTCCGCGATGATCCAAAGGTCATGCTTTCGCGCAAGCTCAAGAAAAGCCTTCAAGAGGTCTTCGCTTGCAACCCATCCGGTCGGGTTGCAGGGCGAGTTCAGGAAGAGAGCGGTCGTCTGCGGTGTGATCGCTGCTTCGACGTCCTCGATGGCCAGCCGCCAGCCGTCATCTTCCTCCCGCATCGGCACACTGACCGAACGCGCCCCGTGAATTTCGATGGCAGCCGATATGTTCGGCCAGGACGGCGTCGGCACGATCACTTCGCGCCCGGCTCCTGCAACCGCCTGCACGGCCAGCTGAATGGACTGCATGCCCGATCCGGTCACATAGAATCGTTCCGGCGAGAAAGGCTTGCCGTAAAGATCCTGATGATAGGCCGCCAGTGCCTCGCGCAGCTGCGGGATGCCGCGCTGGTAGGTGTAGAACGTCTCGCCCCGGTCGAGCGACGCTTTTGCGGCTGCGCGGATGAACTCGGGCGTCGGCAGATCGCCTTCGCCTGCCCAGAGCGGGATCAGATCTTTCCGGTCACGTCCGGCATTGAAAACTTCGACGATACCGCTTTCAGGTGCGGTTCTGGCTTCCGGGCTCAATCGCTCGATCAGGCTGGTCACGTGGCAGATCCTTCATTGTCAATTGGCGCCACCTTATCGGGTTTGCTTGCCAATGTTCCATGAAAGGATGTGAAGAAGACTTCACCGAAGGTGATCAATTCACATACCTTGGGAAAGCCTTGAAAGCAGATCAGTCGCAAGGCGAATAGACAGATCGATTTGGCTGTGGTCGGATCGGACAAGGCAGCGTAAGGGGTTGCCGGGAAACAGGTTCGAGCCGGCCCGACAAGAGGCCGACGGACCCCATGCCGCTCGGGAGGACGGTTACCAGATCATGCTGCATGGATGGCTCGTGATACTGGCCGCAACGGCCTACATCCTGTGCTTGTTCGCCATCGCCAGCTTCGGCGACCGGATGCCGCGCCGGTATTCGTCGCGTACGGGCGGCCGCCCCTTCATCTACGCCCTGTCGCTTTCGGTCTATTGTACCTCCTGGACCTTCTACGGCTCAGTCGGCAATGCCAGCCGGACGGGCATCGAATTCCTGACCATCTATATCGGCCCCTTGATTGTTTTCGCGCTCGGATACCCGCTGCTGCAGCGGATCATCCAGATCTCCAAGACAGAAAGCATCACGTCGATCGCCGATTTCATCGGTGCGCGGTACGGCAAGAGCCAATCGGTCGCAGCACTTGCCACACTGATTGCGGTCATTGGCGTCATTCCCTACATCGCCCTGCAGCTGAAAGCCGTGTCGCTGTCGATCACCACCATGATCGGCCCGCTGATTTCCCCCGGTGACATCTTCACGCCGGTGTTCGATGACGTCACCCTGCTGATTGCCCTCGGCATGGCCATCTTCAGCTGGGCGTTCGGGACAAGACACATTGACGCGACGGAGCACCAGGAAGGGCTGATGCTGGCGATCGCAGCCGAGGCGGTGGTCAAGCTTATTGCCTTTCTCGCGGTCGGCTTCTGGGTCACCTACTCGCTTTTCGACGGCCCGGTCGACCTGATCCGTTCCATCTCGGAAGCGCCTGAAGTCGCGCAGATTTTCGAAAAACCGCTGAACATCGGCAACTGGCTCGTCATGTCGTGCCTGTCGGCCTTTGCGGTGCTCTTGTTGCCGCGCCAGTTCCACGTCACGGTGACGGAGAACAATTCAGACGCCGAGCTGCGCCGCGCGACCTGGATGTTTCCGCTCTATCTGGTGCTGATCAACCTGTTCGTGATCCCGATTGCAGCTGCCGGCCTGCTGCGCTTCGGACAGGACGTCAATCCGGATACCTTCGTTCTGGCCCTGCCCATAGACGCCGGACACCCGTGGCTTGCCCTCTTTGCCTTCATAGGAGGCCTTTCGGCGGCAACGGCCATGGTCATCGTGGCGACGGTTGCGCTGGCCATCATGATTTCCAACGACATCGTTGTGCCGCTCCTGCTGCGCCGGCACAGCGAGGACGACATCGTCAACATCGGCGGCCAGGACATGAGCGACCGGCTGCTGACGATCCGCCGCCTCGCCATCTTCGGCATCCTTCTGCTGGCCTATGCCTACTACAAGGCGGCCGGCAATACCGCGGCGCTCGTTTCCATCGGGCTTCTGTCCTTCGCCGCAATCGCGCAATTCGCTCCCGCTTTCGTCGGCGCCCTCTTCTGGCGCCGGGCCACGTCTCTGGGGGCCATCGCCGGGCTGAGCGGCGGGTTTGTCTTCTGGGCCTATACGCTGCTTCTGCCGACCTTCGCCAAATCCGGCCTGATTTCCGACGGCTTCCTGGAAACCGGCCCGTTCGGCATTAGCGAACTGAACCCCCAAGCCCTGCTCGGGATCACCATGGATCCGTTTATCCATGGCACCCTGTGGAGCCTATTCGTCAACATCGTCCTGTTTGTAGGCGGCTCCTTCCTGAGAAAGCCTCTGCCTGCGGAAACCCTTCAGGCAAACGTCTTCGTACCGGCCGAGTTCGCGCCCTCCCCCAGCCTGCGTTACTGGCGTACGTCCGTTACCGCCGGAGACTTGCAGGCAACCGTCGCGCGCTATCTCGGCGAAGAACGGACGGCCCGTTCGTTCCGGCGGTTTGCGAGCGAACGAGGTATCGAACTCGATCCAAAAACTTTGGCGGACGCCAACCTGCTGCGCTTTTCCGAGCAGCTTCTGGCAAGTGCCATTGGCGCGGCCTCGTCGCGCCTTGTGCTGACCTTGATGCTCAAGCGGCACGACCCGTCGACCAAGGGCGCAGTGAAGCTGCTCGACGACGCCTCCATCGCCATTCAGTACAACCGCGACCTGCTGCAGACGGCACTCGATCAGGTGCGCCAGGGCATCGGAGTGTTCGACCGGGATCTGCGTCTGATCTGCTGGAACAGGCAGTTCCGCGACCTGCTGGGACTGCCTGCCGAATATGGTCAGGTCGGCACGACACTGGATGCGATCCTGCGTTTCAACGCGGAACGGGGCGAGCATGGCCCCGGGCCTGTGGAGGCGATCGTCGCCGACCGGATCGAGAAGCTGGTGCTGATCCAGGAAACCTTTCAGGAAAAACTGGAATCAAGCGGAGCGGTGTTCGAAGTCCGCATCAGTCCTATGCCCGACGGCGGCATCGTGACCACCTATACAGACATCACCGAACGGGTTCTGGCGGAAGAAGCGCTCGCCCGCGCCAACGAGACGCTGGAACGCCGGGTCAGGGAACGCACTGAAGAACTCACCCACGTCAACGAGCGCCTGGTGGAGGCCACCCACGCCGCGGAAGAAGCCAATATCGGCAAGACCCGTTTCCTGGCAGCAGCCGGGCATGACATCCTGCAGCCTCTGAATGCCGCCCGTCTTTACGCCTCGGTTCTGGTCGACAAGCTTAAGGACGGCGACGACGGCTCGCTAGTCCGCAATGTGGAAATGGCACTGGAATCGGTCGAGGACATTCTCGGCGCTGTCCTCGATATCTCCAGGCTCGACACCGGCGCCCTGAAACCGGAACCGACGGTCTTCCGGCTGGACGAACTGCTGCGCGGAATCGATCTCGATTTCCAGCCTGTCGCCAAGGAAAAGGGGCTGGAACTGCGGATCGTGCCGACGTCCCTTTCGGTGCGGACAGACAGACGCCTTATGCGGCGCCTGCTGCAGAACCTCGTTTCGAACGCCTTGAAATACACTCAGTCAGGCCGCGTCCTTGTGGGGTGCCGCCGACGCGGCAATCGGGTGATAGTGGAAATTCACGACACCGGCATGGGCATCCCGAAAAGCAAGCAGAAGGCGATTTTCCAGGAGTTTCACCGGCTGGATGACGGCATGCGCGTTGCCAAGGGGCTGGGGCTAGGCTTGTCCATCGTCGAGCGCATCAGCCACGTTCTGAACCACCCGGTTGAACTCCGCTCGGAAGCCAACAAGGGCTCGTGCTTCTCGGTCGAACTGCCTCGTTCCGCGGACATGCCCGATCTCGTTCCCATTCCGCAGGCCCCAACCATGGCTGGCCAGCTTGATGGTCTTTGCGTTGTGGCCATCGACAACGAGCCGGACATCCTGAGCGGCATGCGCCACCTGCTGACGAACTGGAACTGCAAGGTGATTGCAGCTGCCGATGACGTGGAGGCGGCAAACGAGCTCAGCAAAGCCGGCCTAACGCCGGACGTCATACTGGCGGACTATCACCTCGACAATGGCACGGGTATCGAGGCGATCTTGAAACTGAGATGGAAATTCGGTCGCCAGATCCCCGCGATCCTGATCACCGCGGACCGGAGCCGCCCTGTGCGCACGGAAGCCGAGGAAAAGGACATCGCCTTCTTCAACAAGCCGCTGAAACCGGCTGCCCTGCGTGCCCATCTGGCCCGCTGCCAGGCAGGACAGGCGGCCGAATAAGCCGGGTTGGAGCCCGGGATCCGGACGTTGTCGGCACAAATGCATCAGGAAGCGGAGCGGAGCGCTCCAGGGTTCTTCGGCGCGGTGCTCGGCGAACGGTCCTGCCAGTCTTCCCTGCGAATCTGGGCAACCCGCATCGGATTGGGATCCGGCTTGCCGAAGTAATAGCCTTGCATGGTGTCGCAGCCGAGCGTGCGCAAAGCATCCACCTGAAACTGGCGCTCCACGCCTTCTGCCGTGACTTCCAGACCAAGGTTATGCGCAAGCGCAATGACTGCAGAGATGATCGCCAGACCGTCGCTGCGTTCGCCGATCTCATCGACGAAGGATTTGTCGATCTTGATCTTGTCGAACTTGTAGTGCCGCAGATACGAAAGAGACGAATAGCCCGTGCCGAAGTCGTCCAGCGCGATGCGGATACCAAGGTCACGCAATTTCTGAAGCTTGATCGATGCTGTGCCGAAGTCGCGCAGGAACACGGATTCGGTGATTTCCAGGACAAGGCGTTCCGGCGGGAACCCCGTTTCCTGCAGCACGGTCAGGATCTGTTCCACCAGATTTGGATCCATGAACTGGACCGGCGACAGGTTGACCGCAACGCTCTCCAGCTCGGGACATTGGGCTGCTGCTGCACAGGCTTTCCTCAGAACCCAGCTGCCGAGCGGCAGTATCAGACCGGCGTGTTCGGCAATCGGAATGAACACGTCCGGCGGCACCTCACCACGCTCGGGATGCAGCCAGCGGAGCAGGACCTCGCTGGACACCACCTTGCCGGACCGGGCGTCCACGATTGGCTGAAAATCGACATTGAGCTTGCCGTATTCGAATGCTTCGCGCAGATCCGATTCCAGTTCGCGGCGCTCGCGGACCTCACGCTCCATGTCCTGCTCGAAGGCGAGCGACCGTCCCCGGCCGCCTTCCTTTGCCTTGTAAAGCGCAATGTCAGCCTTGCGCATCAGATCGTCGACAGTGTCCTTGCTGTCGCACAGACGGGTGAACCCGACGGTGGCACCAATGGCGAAGTCGCGACGGCCAATCCGGAAAGGCTTGCGTGTCACGGCAACCAGTTCCTCGGCAAATGCAAGAGCTGCCTGATCGCTGACGAAACGGCCGAGCGCGGCGAATTCGTCGCCACCGAAACGCGCGAGCATCGTCCTGCCTTCGCCAAGGGCGGTAAACCGGCTTGCGACCTGCCGCAGAAGTTCATCCCCTGCCGGGTGACCGCTGGTGTCGTTCACGACCTTGAAATTGTCGAGGTCAATGAGGAAGAGAGTCAGTGTGTTCTGGCCATTCTGGTTTTGCTCTTCCAGTTGCGCCTCGGCCTGTTTCAGGAACCAGCTCCGATTGCCGATCCCCGTCAGGGAATCGTGCTCGGCCAGGTGAGAAACAAGGGCGCTTGCCCTGCGGGCTTCGGTGATGTCGGAAGCAACACCGCGGTAACCGGTAAAGGAACCATGGTCGTCGTAGACCGGACGTGCTGCCAGGGACCACCAGCGCTCCTCGCCGTTCACGTCCACCCCGATGACGATTTCGCGGAAGGCCTGCTGACGCTTCATGGCATTTTCCAGCCTGGTCACGGCTGACCGCGCATCGTTCTCGTCCAGGGAATAGGCCAGATCGACCATGCGCATGGTTTCCAGTTCCGCCCGGTCCCGGCCACTGGCATGTAAGAACCGGTCGGAAATGGAATGCAGATTGCCGTGGCTATCCGATTTCCAGAGCCAGTCGCTGGACTTTTCCTCGAACTCGTTCAGCAGCAGAGCGATCAGTTCACCGCGTTGTTCCAGCTCGGCTTCGGCAAGGAAATGGGAGGCAAACAGCCAGCCTGCCGAAGCAACGCTGCCGACCACCACCAGCGTGTAGCTGCTCAACAGGAAGACCAGCGGCCACAGCTCCGCGCTGCGTCCGATTGCAAACGATACAAGCGATGCAAGGAAAAGGATTGCGACCCAGCGAAAGGCTGCCTGCGGCACGGTTGCCAGCGTAAAACCGCCACCGCACAGCATGCCGGTGGTGACGCAGGAGGCAATCCAGATGCCGTCCGGATCGCCATAGCCGAATGCGGCAACTGGAACGACCGCCCAAAGGCCACTGAAAATCGTCGCGTGCAAGACCGCCTTGTTCAGAGATCGCCGCGAGGCAAGATGAATTGGCGACCTGTTCGCTTTCAGCCACTTGTACAGGGTGTAGGCAAGAAAAGCTCCAATGGCCGCAATCCAGACGGCAATGACGCTGAACGGCATGAAGTGCTGAAACGCGAGCGTAATGACGATTACGTTGACGACGTTTGCCAGCACGATAAAGGGTGTCAGGCGCGCGATACTTGCGATCTGCGCTGCACGTACCTTGCGGGCGAGGAGTTCGTCGACCACCGGGTGACCGAACGCGAGCATGAAGGCGCGAACAGGATTGCTTTCCTGCTGTCCGGTCTGCGTGTCCGCGTCAGACTGGAAGTCCACCTTGAGCTGACGACCGGGCAACACGAAGGCCATGCCGATCGTCTTGAAGATCAGTCGCCAATTGAAGCTGGACCGCATTTTCTCTCCGGGTGGCTACTCGCACTCTGCGTGGCAGCGCCCCGCAGCAATGACGGTTACAGCCATTCCCTGAAATTACGGTAAAAACGGTGGTCCGGATTCCGCTATGTTTTTGCAATCCTGACTGGAAAGCTCGCCCTGAAGGCCTACAGAAATTGCATCCGGGCAGGTCGATCTCAGCACGCAAAGCAGAAAACGGTCTCCCGCATTGGAGACCGTTTCCAGGTGGAGCAGCCAGAAAGTAACGTGGCGCGTGTGCCAGGCGTTACTGAGCCTGGGCAGCCTCGGCGGTTTCGCCGCCAACCTGCCACTGCCCGGCCTCGATCTTGGACGCTGCAATAACGGCCTGGGTTCTGCTTTCCACGCCAAGCTTTTGCAGGATCGCGGATACATGGGCCTTTACGGTCGCTTCCGAAACGGACAGTTCGTAGGCAATCTGCTTGTTCAGAAGACCTTCGGACAGCATCATCAGGACACGAACCTGCTGGGGGGTAAGCGTTGCAAGGCGCTGGACCAGATCACCGCTGCCATCGTCGGCGGCAAGGTCGACATCCGGCGGGGTCCACATGTTGCCGGACATGACCTCCGAAATCGCCTCACGGATGACATCGATCCCGTGAGACTTCGGAATGAAGCCGGAAGCTCCGAATTCAACCGCGCGCCGGATGGCCTGCGGATCTTCATTGGCCGAGACCACCACCACAGGAACGCCGGAATATTGGGCCCGCAAGTACATAAGCCCGGAAAAACCGCGCATGCCGGGCATGGACAGATCAAGCAGGATGAGATCGACTTCGCCATCCTGTTCCAGCTTGGCCGTAACGTCCTCCAACGCACCGGCTTCCTCGATCACAGCATCGGGGTATTGTGTTTCGAGCGTTTGACGCAGAGCACCCCGGAACAGGGGATGATCATCCGCGATGATGAACCGATACGATGTCGCCGACACGTTGTTATTCCTCCCTCAACGGTCCGTTTGGCCCGCAGGTTCCGCCAGAGCCATGCGTCGCAGTCATCCTGCACCCGCTCGCTTCTTGATTTTGTGGCGAAGCCCCGTTGTTGCGGCCATTGTGAAGTATGTTTGCAACATGGGTTACGCGCAAGTCAAACCATGCTTTTGACCAACACTCCATGTTCACGCGCTGCGCATTCGCTGTTGGCACGGCAAATAGGCTGCCTTTACGCGCAATAAAAATAGTCAAGTTAGAACCACCAACAAAAACAACCTAAAGTTTAAATCACGCCGCCGCAGTTGATCTTTTCATTTTACCCACTTCCTCAACGTTGCCTGAACTAATTTTCCAGAATCTACATTTCTTGTTGATAATCAATGCAAAGACAGCAACAAATGACCTGTCCAATACACATCACATAATCAAAAATCACTGAGTGCACGAAGCAATTATGACAATTCAGGCAACGCTGTTTTCATTTGTGAACCGTTGGGAATGTGACGAAAACGATCATCTGAACGTCCAGTTCTACTTCAGCCGCTTCGAGGAAGCAGATCGCCAGTTCCGGCTAATGACCGGCTTGAGCGAAACCGTGGTGGGGGCTCGCCGGGTGCGCCACGTGCGCTACCACAAGGAGATGCGCACGGGAGACCTGATCACGGTTCACTCCAGCATCGCCTTTGACGGCCCGCATATGCTCACTGTCATTCACGAAATGCGCGACGCCGCCACGGGAACGCTTTCGGCAACAGCTCTCGACGGATATGAGCCGAGCGCCAGCGCCGCGAAGACCTTGCGCCAGCGCTTCCGCGACTTCCAGACGCCAATGATTGCAGAGGCTGGACCAAGGGGGATTTCCGCCGGACCGGCAAATGCGCGCGCGACGCTTGCGGCCCTGCAGTCGAAAGGTGCCCAGATCGTCTACCGGGGGACCGTTTTGCCCCGCGATATCGGTCCGGACGGCAAGGCCGACGACAGATTTGCGCTGTCCTGCTGCACGGACGGCGTAGCCCATGTCTGGCAGCGTACGCCGATGACACACGCCTATCTGACGGAAAACGGTTTCGGCCGGGTGGCCGTTGAAATGAAGCTGACATGGATCACACCGCTGAAGACCGGCGACGCAATGCTGGTGGTTTCCGGCTTTACCGGCGTCAATCCAAAGACCTTCTCGATGCGCCATCACCTGTTTGAAACACGGACGAACCGTCTCGCCGCCGTCCTGGATGTTGTCGCGCTAACGATGGATCTGACCAGGCGTGTTGCCGTGGAACAGCCGGATGAAGCCTATCAGAGCATCAACAAGATGCTGATCGACTGACGTCTCCCGGCCAAGGAACTTTGCCGGACACAGCGTGCCCCTGGCAGGGACACGCTGTTTTTTATCCCGACTTCAGGCGATCAGTTGGCTTCGCCTTCGAAGTCCTTCTGCAGATCGCGAACCATGCCAAAGAAACGACGCATGGCGCTTTCTGTGAAAGTCAGAACCTTTTCCAGTTCCTCATCTTCCTCGGTTGTCGATGGGCTGCGTCCACCCTGACTGGAGCCGGGTGCTTTTGGGCGATCAAGTGCGGAACCGGGCGGCAATTGCTTGTCGGACTTTACGCCATTGCCTTCCAGCTCCTCCACACGGGCTGTCAGGCGATCCACCTCACCGGCCAGCTCGTTGATTTCAGCAAGATAGGCATCTTCTGCCAGCGGCACCGGATTGCAGCGCCAGGCGTCGCTCTGCTCCTTGCAAATGGAGACGGTCCCGTTCTGCCGGTCCACCCTGAGGATATCCTCATCCACCCTGACCAGGGAAAAGCGGTCCGACTGTCCCTTTGTCACTGCGTCTGCGGTTTCAGGGGCGACACTGTCCTGGGCGACAGCTGCTGGAGCCAGAAGAATGGCCACGGCCAGCCCGCTGAACACGGGAGCCAGATATTTGTTGCGGATCGTCATATTGCCTCTCCGGTTGCCGGCCTCGCGCTATTGGCCCCAAGCATTTCAGTTGAAACAGGGGCACAAGCGTCTGGCCGTTTGTATCTTGCCATGGGTGCCATATTTCCATGGCCAAAGCACGACTTAAGGGCGGGTTTTCAAAAGCGAGTTGTCGAACACCGAATTACCCTTCTTCACCTGGCAACATTGCCTGAAGCGTTTCCAGCCTGTCGGCCTCGGCTGCCGGCTTGTCCCAACGCAGCCTGGAAATGCGAGGAAATCGCATGGCAATGCCGGACTTGTGCCGGGTGGACCGGTTGAGCCCTTCAAAGGCGACCTCCAGCACAAGCCCCTTTTCAGCGCTATGAACGACTTCCCGCACCGGTCCGAACCGGTTGATGGTGTTGTTGCGCACATAGCGGTCGATTTCACGCAATTCCTCATCGGTAAAGCCGAAATACGCCTTGCCGACCGGAACCAGCTCGGCTCCCGCCTCCCCGTCACGCCAGACGCCGAAGGTATAGTCGGAATAAAAGGATGAGCGTTTGCCGTGGCCGCGCTGCGCATACATCAGCACGGCATCGATCAGGTAGGGTTCCCGTTTCCACTTGAACCACAATCCCTTCGGCCGGCCGGTGACATAGGGCGCATCCCACCGCTTCAGCATCAAGCCTTCAACGGCATCGGCGTCGGCAGGAGGCAGATGGGCATGGGGATCGGCGCGCGCGGAGGTGATTTCCTCCCATCCGGTTACCTTCACCATGGGCGACAGATCGATGCTTCCCTCCGGCAATCCGGTGATAAAAGTTTCAAGCGCCTTGCGCCGTTCTGCAAACGGCTGCTCCCTCAAATCGGTTCCGCCGACACTGAGCAGGTCGTAGGCACGGATCGCTGCCGGGAATTCACGGATCAGCTTTGGCCCGGCGGTCTTGCGGTTGAGGCGTTTTTGCAGATCTGCAAAAGGACGCACCTGACCGTCCGATACCACAAGCAATTCGCCATCAATGCAGGCGTCGAATGTCAGCAAATCCAGAATATCGGGAAAGGCCCTGGATATGTCTTCACCGGTCCGGCTGAACAGGCGGCGTACGCGGTCGCCACGCTCTGTCAGACCGGCTGCCGCCTGAACGCGAATGCCGTCCCACTTCCACTCGACCGCAAAGTCCTCCGCGTTCAGCAGCTCCGTGTCCCTGTCCTCGTCCAGGGGGTGCGCCAGCATCACCGGCCGGAATGGTGCGGGATCGGATGTTTGCGGTTGTCCGGCCAGTCCTTCCGCCCAGGCGAACAGTGCTTCATAGGGGGGCCCCAACCCGTGCCAGACCTCCTCTACGGAAGCAACGTCCAGTCCACCGAGCTTTGCCACTGCCGTTTTCGCAAGGCGCGCAGATACCCCGACGCGCAAACCGCCCGTCACCAGTTTCAAAAGGGCCCATCTGCCGGTCTCATCCAGCGTGTCCAGCCAGTCGGTCAGCAAACCGGGCACTTCGCTCTTTCCGGCCCCTTCCAGCCGCTTGACCACTTCGGACAGGCTGGGGGCAGCTTCTTTCAGGGCAACCTCTCCGTTTGCTGCCTGCGGCCACATCAGCGCAATGGTCTCGGACAGGTCACCAACAAAATCATAGGAAAGCGCGAACAGCTCCGGGTCCGTCCGCTCGCCGATCAAAGCCCTGAGCAGGGCCGGTTTGGCGTGTTTGAAACTCAGCCCGCCTGTCAGTGCGGCCAGGGCAAAGCCCCGGTCCGGATCCGCGACTTCCCGGAAATAACGGATCAGGAGCGCTTCCTTGGCGAGGCGCCTGGGTTCCAGCGAAAGCCGGTCGAGCAGATGGGAAAAAGCCAGCATAAGCGCTATACGAACCGCGAAAGCGCCCGGACTGCAAGCCCTTACGTCAAAGACAAAAAATTCAGCTTACCAGCTCAATGCGGGCTGAAAGCTAAGACCGGCTCTGGGCCCAGTTCAATTTAGCAACGGCATAAGATAATTGGTCAATGCCCCACAAGATGACCGGGTACGAGGAACAATAGTGCGCTTGTGTCATCGCTCGGTACCTGGCGCACTGTGTAAAATCACTGCAGTTTTTGCCAGTGCACCACTTTCACGCCTGAAAAATGCGGGATGGACGGCAAGGAAAAATGCCTGTATAAGCCGCGGCCATCAATGGGCCGATAACTGGATGGCCCTATCCGGTAGACTGCTGACTGGCATGCAGAAGATCCGGAGCAGTTGAAAGATTTCTATGACCGATTTGACTTCTCTCGCCCCGGCGCTGAAGGCCGCGCTGGCGAAACGTGGCTATGAAAACCTCACCTCCGTGCAGGAAAGCGTTCTAAGCGACGCTCCGCCGGAAGCCGACCTTCTGGTATCTGCGCAGACCGGGTCCGGCAAGACCGTTGCCTTTGGCCTCGCACTCGCCCCGACGCTGCTTGACGGACAGGACAGTCTCGGCCAGGCAGGCGCTCCCATCGCGCTGGCCATTGCACCGACCCGCGAACTTGCCCTTCAGGTGAAGGAAGAACTGACCTGGCTTTATAATGAAGCCGGCGCCGTAACCGCCTCTTGTGTCGGCGGCATGGACCCGCGCACCGAACGGCGGACGCTGGAACGTGGTGTTCATATTGTCGTCGGCACGCCTGGCCGCCTGCGCGACCATATCGAACGTGGCGCACTGGACCTGTCGGAGATCAAGGCTGTCGTGCTCGACGAAGCCGACGAGATGCTCGACATGGGCTTCCGTGAAGACCTGGAATTCATCCTGGACACCGCGCCGCAGGACCGGCGCACGCTGATGTTCTCAGCAACGGTTCCAAAGCCGATTGCAGAACTCGCCAAGCGCTTCCAGAAAGATGCCGTTCGACTGTCGACCATCAACGCTCGCGAACAGCACGGCGATATCGACTACGTCGCGCATCCGGTTGCCCCGAACGAGCGCGAAAACGCCATCATCAACGTGCTGCGCCAGCATGAAGCGGAAAAGGCAATCGTCTTCTGCTCGACGCGTGAAGCTGTCAGCCGGCTGACATCGCGCCTTGCGAACCGCGGTTTCTCCATCGTGTCCCTTTCCGGTGAACTCAGCCAGGAACAGCGCTCCAGCGCACTGGCCGCAATGAAGGACGGCCGCGCCCGTGTGTGTGTGGCAACTGACGTTGCTGCACGCGGTATCGACCTGCCGAACCTCGATCTGGTGATCCACGCCGACCTGCCGACAGGCAAGGCCGCCCTGCTGCACCGCTCCGGCCGTACGGGCCGTGCCGGCCGCAAGGGCACCTGTGTGCTCATGGTTCCCTTCCCGCGCCGCCGCCAGGCAGAGCGCGTGCTGCATTTTGCCGGCATCACGGCGACCTGGAAGGGTGCTCCAACTGCAGACGACATTCGTGCCAAGGACAAGGAACGGCTTCTGGCCGATCCCGCACTCAAGGTGGAACTGGAAGAAGAAGAACTGGCGATCGCGAACGAGCTGCTTGCGCTGCACAGCCCGGAACAGCTTGCTGCCGCCTTCGTCAAGCTGCGTCAGTCGCGTCTGCCCGCTCCGGAAGAAGTTTCCGATCTCGATGAGACCTCGCTTCGAGGCAGGGACGCCGGCTCGCGCGGCGGTCGCAACGCGGAAATCACCGGCAAGTTCGAAGACGGCATCTGGTTCTCGCTGTCGCTCGGCCACCGCCAACGCGCAGAACCGCGCTGGATCCTTCCGATGATCTGCCGTGCCGGTCACGTCACCAAGAAGGAAGTCGGCGCAATCAAGATCTTCCAGAACGAGCTCTACTTCGAAATCGCCGGCAGTCATGGCCAGCGCTTCGCCGATGTGGTCAAGCGCGAAGGCACTGGCGAGGAAAATGCCACCATCACACTGCTTGATGCACGTGGCGGCAAGATCCCTGCCCCACCGAAGGAAGACGGCTTCCGCCGTGACCGGTCCGACCGTTCCGGCCCGCCCAAGCGCCGTCCGCGTGGTGCAGATGCACCGGATTATGAAAGCCTCGGTGCCGAAGACAGCATGAAATCCGGCCGGCCGAAGCGCGAAGGCAGAGGCAAGTTCGACGGTCCCAAAGGCAAATTCGACGGGCCGCGCGGCAAGTTTGACGGACCTCGTGGCAAATCCCGCCGCCGGTCCGGTGACGACGATTTCGTGCCGCACCACCCTGCCTACGAGCCTCTGAACACCAAGGAACTGGCGCGCGACCTCGACGGCGGCGACCGCGCTCCCAAGCGCAAGGAACGTGCCGCGGATGGCCCGGACGGCGACCGGCGCAAGCCGCGGACCCGGTCGGCGGCCAACTCCGCGCCGCCAAAGAAAAAGGCCGCAAAGAAAAACAAGCCGTCGCGCGCCGAGCGCAAGGCCTCGAAAACAAAGCCCTGACAGAAAGCCGGTGACCCCTGTCACCGGCTTTTTTCATTTGAACCGGTCTAGGTCTGTCCTGTCTTGCAGGTATCCGGCGCAGGCACGGATGAACCAGCATCGGGCTGGACGATGACAGTGTCCTTGTGCTCGTCAGCGGCCAGAAAGCTGTTCTGCAGGAAGCTTCGCGACGAGGGCGAGGCATTCTTGTTGCCTTCTATCACTGTTCCCTCTATCGGCCGGTTCAGCATATTTGCCCGGAACGGACTGCCGAGATAAAGGTATTCGAAGTCTCCCACAAACAGATTGTCCCGGACCGTGTTGCCATCGTCCTCGATCCGGATGCCCGTGACAAGGTTCTCGAAGCAGTTGTCCTGATACGTGTTGTCTTCGGCGAAATCCTCGTAAAGGTGCAGCTCCATCGGAAACGGCCATCTGGGAGCAAGCGCGTTCTTGTCGACAAAACCGGCGATGAGTTCCGGGTTGAAGTGATACCCCAGAAAAGTGTCGGACTGCCCCCATGGGCGGTCGCCCATCATCGGGGCCAGTGAAACCGGACTGTCGTAAGGGCTCTTGTCGCCGCAGTCCCACATCACCAGATCGCGCGCCTGGCGCGAGGCAACCCAGATGCCGATGTCCATATTCCGAAAGACATTGCCGCGGATGACGTTGCCGTCCGATCCTTGCAGGCGCGGTCGGCTTTCCGGGTTGGTGGTGTGGAACTCCCAACAGTTCTTGTAGTGAAAGATGCCACCGAAAGCGTTGCTGTCGAAGATGTTGTTTTCGATCAGATTGTACGCGGATCCATCCACGGACAGGCCTTCTCGGCGGGTCGGGCCGATGCGCCGGATGCCCTTGTTGGTGAAGAGGCCATTGTTGCGGATCAGATTGCCGGAAACGACGTTCTTCTGCGAACCATGCTCCAAATAGATGCCAACATGGTGACCATCGGCAACGATGGAATTACGGATCGTCGCGCCGACGACGTAGTGATCGACAAAGACGCCTGTCATGTAGGACTTGGTGATGGTCAGATGGTCGAGAACAACCCCTTGAGACGAATTTGCCCGCGCCTCGTCCCGCGCCGCCGCGTCATCCGACGGCGTTTGACCTTCAATCAGGATGCCGCCGGTATCGTCGAGGCGACAATCGCGAATGGTGATGTTTTTCAGGCCTGGCCGAATGGTAATGCCGCGCCGGTGCATGCCCGTGATGGTGCCACCGCGGCAATCCAGCAGGATGTTGTCGGAGGAGATGACGACCGGTTCCGTATAACGGCAATCGGTCTCCAGCAACACCTTGCCAGGCGTCATCTCCGGAAGTGTGCAGGCTCGCAAGGTTTCCGATGCTGGCGTCAATGCCCCATAGATAGCCTGCGTTTCGCCCGCTGCGGTTCCCGACAGGACCGAAAGCAGGCAAAGGATCGGCAGGGCAAGGCACCCTGCCCTCCGGCCCGTCGTTCTATTCATTGACGATGCAGGCAATAACCCAATCCGCTCCGTCCTGGATAAGCTGATAATGGCAGGTGAACTCGAACACGGCTTCGCCGTCCGCCGTTTCCTGGCTCCAGTCGAGGGTCACCAGTGCGACCGAGCCGCTCACGTGGCTGGATACGACGTGAAAGTCCGAATGGGACACGCCTTCCTTCTCCAATGCCTGAAGGAGCGCTTCGATGTTCTCGATCAACTCTTCGTCGTCGTTGAAGACATGCCCCTTCTCGTGCTGCCAGATGATGGTCGGCAGGGCGAAGCAGTCGCAGATCCTGTCGATGTCATAATCGTTGAAGCCGGCCTGATAGTCGTCAAAGAGCTGTGCAATCGCCTCTTCGGCTTCGCCGTTGGCACCAGCTCCGGCGCCGTTTGTCTGGCCGTTGCCGGCACCTGCAAATTCACCGTCGTCCGCCATGACTGCCTCTCCCCCAAAAGGAAATAAATGCCGCAATTTCGCGTGGGCCGGATCAGCCTTGTGCGGCCCGCGCAACGTCGGCGTCCTCGCCGTCGTCATAGCCTATCATATTGAGCGGGCGGGCGTTTCGTCCATTCAATTCGCACCAGTGGACAAGTGCCTCCTCCGCGCCATGGGTCACCCAGATCTGCTCGGCACCCGTTTCCAGAATGGTGCGGCAAAGGTCGTCCCAGTCGGCATGGTCGGACAGGATCAGAGGCAACTCTGCCCCTCTTTGACGCGCCCGCGCCCGAACGCGCATCCACCCCGAGGCCATTGCCGCGACCGGGTCGCCGAACCGGCGGGACCAACGGTCCGAAAGCTGGCCGGGCGGACACAAAACGATTTCACCGGCAAGCTCCTTGCCGCGCTGGCCGACAGGTTCGACATCGCCAAGTTCGATCCCCTGGCTTCGGTAATAGGCCGTCAGCTTCTCCAATGCGCCGTGAAGGTAGACCGTCTTTTGGTAACCGGCCGCCCGCAATTCTGCGAGAACACGTTGCGCCTTGCCGAGCGCATAGGCACCGACCAGATGGGTCTGCTCCGGAAACAGCTCCAGCGACGACAGCAGCTTGGCAATCTCCTCTCGCGCCGGGGGATGACGAAACACCGGCAGACCGAAGGTCGCCTCGGTAACGAAGGTATCGCAGGGCACCACTTCGAAAGGCGCGCAGGTCGGGTCTGCCTGCCGTTTGTAGTCTCCCGATACGACGGTTCGCCGCCCGGCAGATGACAGCAGGACCTGGGCAGAGCCAAGTACATGACCTGCAGGGTGCAGCGAGATCTCGACATCCCGAAGTTTCAACGTCTCGCCATATCCGATCGCTTGCGCCGATCCGCAGAAGTTCTCGCCATACCGGATTGCCATGATGTCGAGGGTCTGGCCCGTTGCCAGCACCGCGCCATGACCCGAACGCGCATGATCTGCGTGGCCATGCGTGATGACCGCCCTTTCGACCGGGCGGACGGGGTCGATATGGACACCTGCTTCAGGACAATAGAGGCCTTCGGGTGTCAGCGTCAGAAGATCGGACATCCGTCGCTAGATAGGTCTGATTTGCGGATGTGCCATGGCCATTCGGCGAAAAGGTCGCATGGCCATGGCGTCGTGGTTCACTGGCAAGTGGCTCACTGACAATAGGAATACTCGATACGGCAGCCGCTTGCGCCGCTGTTCGAGCACCAGCCCATGGCAAAGTTCATCGCTGCCTGTTCGCTGTCGCCAGCGCCAATGCCATTGCTGGAAGGTGAAACGGCCAATGCATGGCACCTTGCCTGGGTGGCGTCCGCAATCCGGCATTGATTGTTGCCGCAATATTGCATGGCGAATTGTTCCGCGGCTGCCCTGGTGGGGGCAGCACCATGACCAAAGGCTCCGCCAGGAGCCAGGGCAAACGCCATCCAGCCACTACCGAGTTGCTGAGCCACTTTCGTGGCCGGCTGCGCAGACGCCTGCGCACCACAAGCTTGATAGACACCGGCAATCTTCGAGCCGTTGGAGCACATGATTCCGCCCCACTGGAAACCGCGCAATCCGCTGTCGGCCACAACTTCAAACCAGTCGTAGCCGTCCATTCGAACACCACTGTTTTTCAGGATGGTGACCCAGGTCCCCTCCGAAAGGCTGCCGACCTGCGCGAAATTCGTTCCCGGACCTGCGCGCAACTTGCCCCCCCGAGATTGGCCCTGGAGATTCAATTGCGTTTCATTTTTTCCAACAGCGTTGCTTGCCTGGCTCTGGCCGATGGAATCTGGCGCCGCTATTTCGCAGTTATGCGACACATCGCCAAGCCAGAGTTCAGGAACGGCTTTAGCCTGCTCAAAAGAGATTTCCTCGTCATCGTTGAAGTAACCACCCCGCCCGTCCGGCACCAGGATTGTCTTGCCGTTGATATCCTCGAGAATTGCGCGTCCCTCTTCCGGGATCGTTTCAATGAAGACGAACTCATTGCCGAGTTTGCAACGATAATTGAGGCTTTCCGAAGCATTTGCGCTTTCACCTGCACAAAGAACGGTTACTGACAAAAGTCCCATAAATACCAATGCTTTCAAAAGAACCTCCCTTAGGTCATATTCGCGCAGAATTGACCATAGGTCACCTGAACACAAGCTGAACAATCAAGGAACATTCCCCCTCGCCTTTCACCCATCCCTGGCCTAAAACCAAAGCCATGGACGTGCAGTTGCTACCAAACAGATTCCAAAGCTGGTTTGCCTCGCGGGGATGGGCTCCAAGGCCCCATCAGCTGCAACTGATCGATCATCTGCAACAGGGCCATTCCACCCTGCTGATTGCGCCAACGGGCGCCGGGAAGACCCTGGCAGGCTTTCTGCCCAGCCTGGTGGAACTGGAAGCGCGGGGAAAGCGCAAACCCGGTTCCGCGGGCAATGGCATCCACACACTTTACATCTCGCCGCTGAAGGCACTTGCGGTCGATATTGCCCGCAACCTGGAGGCTCCGGTTTCGGAAATGGATCTTGCCGTCCGGCTGGAAACCCGCACCGGTGACACGCCCTCTCACAAGCGCCAGCGGCAAAAGCTCAATCCACCGGACATTCTGCTGACCACGCCGGAACAGATTGCCCTGCTTCTGTCGGATCCAGCCTCGGCACGGATGTTTGCCTCGCTTCGAACCGTCATTCTGGACGAGTTGCATGCGCTGGTGACCTCCAAGCGTGGCGACCTCTTGGCACTTGGCCTGGCACGGCTGAGGCGTCTTGTCCCGAACCTCAGGACCATCGGGCTTTCGGCAACTGTCGCCGAACCGGATGACCTGCGCGCCTATCTTGTCGATCAGCCCGACCCGAATGGCCGGGCGCTGTCTCATGTCGTTGAGGTTGCCGGTGGCGCCAAGCCCGACATCTCGATCCTGGAGAGCGAAGAACGCGTTCCCTGGTCCGGCCACTCGTCGCGTTATGCCATTGCCGACATCTACAAGCTGATCAAGGCACACAACGTATCGCTGCTGTTCGTCAACACGCGCAGCCAGGCCGAAATGGTGTTTCAGGAACTCTGGCGCATAAACGAAGACACGCTGCCGATCGCGCTGCATCATGGCTCGCTTGATGTCGGCCAGCGGCGGAAAGTCGAAACGGCCATGGCCTCCGGTGCGCTGAAGGCCGTGGTTGCCACCTCTTCGCTGGATATGGGCATCGACTGGGGCGATATCGATCTGGTGGTCAACATCGGCGCGCCGAAAGGGGCCAGCCGCCTTGCCCAGCGGATCGGCCGCGCCAACCACCGCATGGACGAACCGTCAAAGGCGATCCTCATCCCCTCCAACCGGTTCGAGGTGCTCGAGTGTCAGGCCGCCCTTGCCGCGTCGATGCGCGGTGATCAGGACACGCCGCCGCTGCGCCAGGGCGCACTCGATGTGCTTGCCCAGCATCTGCTCGGCCTTGCCTGCGCAGACCCGTTGGATGCGTTGGATGTCTTTAATGAAATACGTTCCTCTGAAACCTACAGGCATCTCGACTGGGAGACGTTCGAGCGGGTGCTCGATTTCGTCGCCACCGGCGGCTACGCACTGAAAAGCTACGATCAATATGCCAAGCTGCGGAAAGGCCAGGACGGGCTTTGGCGGATTTCCCACCCGAAGATCGCGCAGCAATACCGGCTTAATGTCGGCACCATTGTCGAAGCCCCGATGCTGAAGGTGCGGCTGGTGCGCTCCAAGGCTTCCGGACGAAGGACGCCCGTTGGCCGGGGCGGCCGGGTTCTGGGCGAGATGGAAGAGTATTTTCTGGAGCAGATGGCGCCGGGCGACACGTTTCTTTTCGGCGGCGAGGTGGTGCGTTTCGAGGGCATCCGCGAAAACGAGGCCTATGTCTCGCGCACCACATCGGACAATCCGATGATCCCGTCCTACATGGGCGGAAAATTTCCGCTCTCCACCTATCTCGCTGAAGGCGTCCGCACGATGCTGGCGACACCCGAGAGCTGGAAGGCGCTGCCCGAACAAGTGCGCGACTGGCTGAACATCCAGAGGGAGAAATCCGTCCTGCCTGCAAGGGACGGCTTGCTGGTGGAGACGTTTCCGCGCGCCAACAAGCACTACATGGTCTGTTATCCGTTCGAGGGACGACTGGCGCACCAGACACTTGGCATGCTGCTGACCAAGCGTCTGGAGCGGCTGGGTGCGAACCCGCTCGGCTTCGTCGCCAACGACTATGCGCTTGCCATATGGGGCCTCGGAGACCTGTCTCTGCTGTTTTCTTCCGGCAGAATTCCTCTCGACCGATTGTTCGAGGAAGACATCCTCGGCGACGATCTGGATGCCTGGCTTGCCGAATCCAGCCTCATGAAACGTACGTTTCGTAATTGTGCCGTCATTGCCGGTCTGATCGAACGCCGCCATCCGGGGCTGGAGAAGTCAGGCCGGCAGGTAACCGTATCCTCGGACCTGATCTATGACGTGCTGCGAGCCCATGAACCAGACCACATATTACTCAAGGCAACCTGGAACGACGCCGCCGAAGGACTTTTGGATATCTCGCGTTTGGGGGAACTTCTTGCCCGGATCCGCGGACGAATCACGCATACTGAACTCCCGCACGTCTCTCCCCTTGCCGTGCCAATTCTCCTGGAAATAGGGAAGGAACCGGTCTACGGGGAGGCCATGGACACGCTGTTGGCAGAGGCCGCCGAAGAACTCGTACTGGAGGCTATGGAATGAGTGCCCTGACATCCCATTTGCGCAAATATGCTGCTGCGCCGGTATGTCATGACATTCAGATCAACGGCCAGTTGGTCGGTCTGCACGACAGCGGGATCTTGTGGTGGCCGGACGAGTCCACCCTGATCGTCGCGGATCTCCATCTTGAAAAAGGGTCCAGCTACGCCCGGCGCGGCGTGATGCTGCCGCCCTATGACACCGGAGCAACGCTGGAGAAACTTGCCGGCGTAATCGATGCCTTCGATCCGGCTTGCGTCATTTGCCTCGGCGACAGTTTCCACGATCCCGACGGCTCCGACCGGTTGCCAGCGCCCTACCGCGCGATGCTGACGACCCTTCAGCTCGGCCGTGAATGGATCTGGGTCACGGGAAACCACGATCCGATTGCACCGGTGCGCCTGTGCGGTGTAACGGTTGACGAAATCACCATCGGCCCGCTGACCTTCCGGCACGAACCAATCGAGAAGGTCGGTTCCACGTCGACCGCAGGAGAAATCTGCGGACATCTGCATCCGGCCGCCCGCGTGCGCCGCTTCGGCCGCTCGATCCGGCGGGCCTGCTTCGTTACCGACGGCACCCGTCTTGTCCTGCCCGCCTTTGGCGCGTTGACCGGCGGCCTCAATGTCACCGATGAAGCCTATGGCATGCTCTTCCGGCGACGGCAGTTTTCCGTTTTCATGCTCGGTAATGACCGCCTGTTCCCCTTTACTGCCAGCCGTCTGGTCGGGGACTGACACTTCATCTGCCGCTTGTGCTCATGGCTGCCGTTGGCTAAGCCAGAGCTATGCTGACGAATTCTCCCGTACAAGCTTGCCACTCCGTCCATACCGACAGTGCTTCGCCAGCAATCGCTGCACTGAGTGATGCCGTTCGGAAGTTTGCGAAAACGGAAGGGGTCGCTCCGTCCCCACTCGGCTCCGTCTGGGCTTTGAAACTGTCGGAATGCCTTCCCTATCACCGTGGCCGGAACAAGGGACTTTCGGTCGCCGTTGCCGTATCCGGGCTGAAACGCGTTTGCCTGGGTGACAAGCAGATCGTCAATGACCCCGGCCACGTGATCGCGTTTCATGGTGACGCTTCTTACAGCGCAGTTGTCGAGGGCACACCGGCAAAGCCCTATCTGGCCCTCAAACTGCAATTGTCACCTGAGCTGATTGCTCAAACACTGGTTCGCCTTGCCGAAACCGATGCCCATGCGTCTTCCCCGGCCAAAGGCGCGCTTATCTCCTGTGAACCGCTGGACGATGAACTTGCCGGTTCGCTGCTGCGCCTCGTCACCTCTTTTCGGGATCCGGCCGACTGCCATGTGCTGGCACCGCTGTGCCTGCAGGAAATCTGTTACCGGATCCTGCGGTCCGACGCCTTTGGCGTCTTGAGGACCCTGGTTAGTGCAAGGGATGAAAGGCTGGTCAAGGCCTTGCGCTATATCGAGACCCATGCGGCACAACCGGAGCTGACGATTGCCGAAATCGCAGCCGAAGTTGCCATGAGCCCCTCCCATTTCGCACATGGTTTCACTGCTCTGTTCGGTCAGTCCCCGCTTCAATACCGCAAGCAGGTACGTCTCGACCGCGCCCGGCAACACCTACTGACGTCAAACGCCAGCGTGGCTCGTGCAGCCGAGGCTGCCGGCTATGCAAGCACGTCTCACTTCACGCGTGATTTCAAATCGGCTTTCGGTTTGGCTCCGCGCCAATATGCCGAAACTCTGGACCCGCCTCGCCAGAACGGTACTTGAGGAAAGTTCCGCAGGATCGGGCAGCCGTTCAGCAGGAATGGATCTGTCGCCAGCTACCTTGGCTGTTTATCCCATGCCGGCAACATACAGCCGACGCGGAAAGGATCCCCCATGGCCATCAAAGTTGTCGTTCAATTCAAGGCTCTCAAGGACCGGCAAGAGGCGTTTGAAACCATCATGCACTCGGTTTCGGCCGAGCTTCCGGGCGTGTCCGGATGTCAGGGTGTCGAGGTTCTGAAGGACCTGGACGATGCATGCCGCTTCACGCTTGTCGAAAGCTGGGAAAACGAAGCAATCCACAAGGCACATATCGACGGACTCATTGCTGATGGAACCTGGGCCATGATTTCCGGTCATCTCGCCGAAGATCCGGTAAGTGGCTATTTTCAGACGCTCTAGCGATCGGGCAAGGTCGTCACTTCAGGCGGCCTTTTCTCGCCTGCCTTCACCCAAGCAATGATCAGTTCGTAAAACACCGCCAGGATGACGGGCCCGAGGAAGAGACCGATCAAGCCATAGGCAATGGTGCCGCCGAGAACGCCGATCAGGATCACCAGCATCGGCACGTTGAGGCCACGGGACATCAGGATTGGCCGCAAGACATTGTCGATGAGCATCACCGGAACCATCAGCACGGTGAACAGGAGTGCCGGCACCAGTTCCCAGGAGCTCCAGGCCCAGATGATCGTGGGAATAATCACCAGTGCCGGACCAATCTGGATGATGCACAGGATCAGCGCCACGAAGGTCAGGACGCCGGCAAGCGGCACGGAAAACGATATCAGCACGATCCCCGTCAGCAGCCCCTGGACGACAGCAACACCAATGACACCGCGCGAGACGTTGCGGATGGTGGCACCGGCCAGATCGACAAATTCCGATCCGCGCGGCGCGATGATGCGGTCGGCAAACAGCTTGCTGCCCTTTGCCAGAGACGGGGCCGGCACAAACAGGCAGCCTGCGAGTACGATGGAGACGATGAAGAACAGCACGCTGCCACTGAGCGAAGCCAGAACACCGAGGATGCGGCTGCCGGCCGGAACCAGCGTCGGCCCGACCTTGGCCAGGAGTTGTTCCAGCCCCTGACCGGCGAGTTGCCAGATCTCGGAAATCTTGGCACCGACGACCGGCAACCCGGCGAGTTTCTCAGGCAGGGGCGGCAGCTTGAGGACGCCGTTCGCCATGCCGTGGTACCAGCCCTGAAGCGTGTCCACGAGACTGACGATCAACACGGCAACGGGACCGATCACGATTGCAAGACAGCAGAGCGTGATCAGGACTGCTGCAAGAACCTTTCGTCCACCAAGCCTGGCGACGAGCCAGTCAAACACCGGATAGAGTGCGACCGTCAGCACAACCGCCCAGACCAGGAACAGAAAGAACGGCGCGACGAGCTGAAGTGAAAAATAGGCAAAGAGCCCCAGAACGCCCAGGCGGATGGCGATATCGATGACCTTTGCATCCAGTGTCGGGTCAGGTTTCACAACTGTTTCCACCCGTGGTGTGGATGAGGGTTCTTCTGTCATGTCCGCCTGCCCCAACAGCCTGAAAAATCTTTGGACTCGAGAATAGCCGCGGCGGCGGCAAGCGCCAGCGGAAAGTGCGCGAACATGCGGTTTCCGACGATAACATTCGGCGTTCAGTCAGATGGGTAAGCCCGGTAGGACACAATCGGCTCGAGAAGACGAAATCGGGCGGGCCGAGATCGGGTCTGCCTAGTCCTTGCGGAAGATCACACCGGCGAGCCAGCCTGTGAAAATGGCCAGTGACACCGCGAGGAGGCCATAGAAGAACGGATAGGACTGCGCCAATTCAAAGGTGACCTGTTCGAAACCGCTTTTGGCAACAGCCAGCGTCTGCTCCGTCTGGGCCACCACCTCGCCGTGGAGGAAGAGGAAGCTTTTGACCTTGTAGTCGCCCACGGGGATGTTGGCTGGCAGGGGGATATTTGTTCGGAACATTGTGTCGGTCAGAAAGGTGATCGAGGTCTGCTGTTCCGAGTAAAGACCCATCTGCTCCCGCAGCCGGACGAAGGCGCGGCGAAAATCATCCCTGTCTGACAGAGCGACATTGGAAACGCCCGAGACAGCCAGGTTGATGTGGTTGAGGCCGATGCCAAGGTCGTCAAGAACCGTGCGGTTCGCAAGGTTGCCGATATTGATGGTGCTGGCGACCGCGTAGTAGGAAGGGACGTTCTGGAACCGCTCGGCCTCCCGGTTCACCCAAACGCCCAGAAAACGGCCCTTGCGCCGCGTGGTGATGTCCTGCGGTGGTCCTTCCACGACGATGGCCAGTTCATAGCCGCTCGGATCGTTGGGTTGGCGCTCGATGTTGCTTGCCTGCCCGAAGATGACGATTTCCGTGCCCGTGAAATTGGACTGGATCGAAATCAGATCCGAGGACAGGGACGTCACCAGTTCCTGGTTCGGCCGGCTCTGGGCAGCAGCGCCGGTTACCAGGCCAACGACAATCGACAGAAGCAGGATCAGCCGGCTCATGCCCCTGCCCCCTTCCGGATCGCGATGGAATAGAAATCGTCCGGTGTCAGCAGCAGGTCGACCGCAAAGCGCAAGCCGACAGCCAGGACCAGAAGCGCAAGCAGCAGACGCAATTGATCGCCGCGCAGGTTCTGGCCCATGCGAGCTCCGAACTGGGCTCCGATCACCCCGCCGACCATCAGCGTCATGGCCAGAACGATGTCGACAGTCTTCGTGCCCATGGCATGGAACACGGTTGCAGCTGCCATTGTGAAAAGGATCTGGAACAGGGATGTGCCGATGACGATGCTGGTGGGCACGCGCAGCAGGTAAATCAGCGCAGGCACCATCATGAAGCCGCCGCCGATCCCCAGGATCGTGCCGAGAAAGCCGATGATCGCGCCAAGGCCGACAACCGGGATGATGCTCACATAAAGCTTGGAGCGCCGGAAACGGACCTTCAGCGGCAACCCGTGGATCCAGTTATGCTGACCGGGTTTGCGGGCTTTGGGCGCAACGCCGGACTTGCGCCGACGGATGGCACGGATGGATTCGAACAGCATCAGGCCGCCAATGGCGCCCAGGAACGTCACATAGGACAGCGAAATCACGACATCCAGCTGACCGATGGACTGAAGAACCTCAAACAATATGACGCCGATAAACGACCCTATGACACCGCCGCAGAGCAGGATTGTGCCAAGTTTCAGGTCGATGGCCTTTCGTCGCCAATAGGTGACGACGGCCGATGACGAAGAGGCAACCACCTGCGTGGTGACAGTGGCAACGGAAACCGCGGGCGGGATACCGGAGAAGATCAAAAGCGGTGTCAGCAGGAAGCCACCGCCAATACCGAACAGCCCCGACAGAAAACCCACGGCGCCGCCCATGCCGAATATCACGAAGATATTCACCGGAATCTCGGCTATGGGCAGGTATAATTGCACGGGATCAACCGGAAAACTGCAGAAATGACTGCGTAAAGATTACGATGAAATGGTTAAAGACCTGTACAGTCCGGCATGTCAACCGGCCAGCAGGTCGGTTTGGTTCGGTTCGCCGATTTTAGACAAGTGCCAGGCGGAATTCGACCATTGCGTTGCGCAAATATCCCGCGTTCCGGTCTGTTTTTGAAACCACGCCCATAGGGCTTCACGTTCGAATATCTGACCGCATTCGGGCTCTGCCTTTTCCATCGGCAAATTGCCTGTAGCGCCGTTACCGAAGAAAATTCCATTTCGTGTCACCGTGAAAAAACAATGCGGGCCGCAAAGTGAAAACACCCAGCCGGGCATCTGGCCTGGCTGGGTGTTCGTTTCATCAGGTCGCCGTTTGTCGCGCCCACCCCGGATACACCAAGGGATGGTCTAGATCGCCTGGCTCTTCAACTCGTCCAGCAGACGGTTGTCGACTTCTCCGGTTTCCGGCATTCCGATGCTCCGCTGGAAGGCGCGGATCGCGCTGCGGGTGCGCGGACCCATCTGGCCGTCCGGGGTACCGGTGTCAAAACCAAGGTAGTTGAGCTTGTCCTGGGCTTCCTTGACCATGGCCGTGTTGTCGGGCGCCTGGATCGACACCTTTTCCGCCGGCAATGTAGCGCTGTCCACCCAACCCGGCTCCATCGTCACCTTGTTGGCCGCTGCGTTCGGCGTCTTCAGCTTGAAGTTTTCGACCGCGAGCCGAGCATTGGCCAGGGTTTCCTGGTCCATCATGTTGGCGACATCGTCGCGGCGCTTGGCTGCTTCCGGGTCGCCCTGATCAGCCGCAATCGCGAACCATTTGTAGCTGGCGACCAGGTCCTTATCGACGCCGATGCCTCCGGCATAGAGGATGCCCAGGTTGAACAGGCTGTCCTTGACGCCGAAATTGGCGGCTTCTTCGAACCACTTGGCAGCAGCTGCATAGTCAGGCTGTTCACCACCTCCCTCGGCATAAAGAACCGCGAGGTTATGCATGGCCTTCGCATTACCGGCCTCGGCCGCCTTGGAATACCAGGCCTTTGCCTTCGGCAGGTCCTTGTCGACACCACGGCCTTTTTCGTAGAGGCTTGCGAGCCTGTACTGGGCAGGTGCGAGACCCTTGTCGGCCGCTTTCTGATACCAGACTGCTGCCTTGGACAGATCCGCCGATACACCGCTGCCTTCGGTGAATTTCACACCCACCAGGAATTCTGCGGCCGCATTGCCACTGGCAGCAGCGCTACGCAGCGCCATCGGGCCAACGCCTTCCGGCGGCAGGTTTGCAAGGAGGCTTGCCGGAGCGCCGGCTTCGCTTGCCGGTTGGAACCCGGACACAGTGCTTTCACCTGCTTCGCCGAAGCTGCTTGCAACGCCTGCGGGCGGCGCGAACGCCAGTTCGGTTTCAGGGGCAAGCGGACCGGACGCGGAAGCAGCCTCAACATTGTTGCTTTCGGTGACCGGTGTCGTTTGCGGCGGCGCGGACTGCGCTGATGCAACAGCCGGGGCCTGTTCTGACATCGTGTCGGCTGTCTCGTCCGGCATCGCGCTGACAGGCACGGATTCTGCGCCTTCGGCCGCAGATCCGACGCCGCGGCTTTCTGCCAGAGCAACCTCGCTAGTAACCTCAACGTCCGGCTGAACGTCGGCTTGTACCGGAGCAGCGTCTGCCATTTCCGGCGCAGGAACCGCTTCAACGGTTTCCGGCGTGTTCGCGGCAAGCTGATCGGCCTCTTCCGGGCTACCGGTTGCCAGGCGGAACACCTGCAGTGTTCCGATCAACAGGACAACGGCGGCAGCTGTATAGAGAATGGCCCGACGCCGGCCGCTGGAGGCCTGCGGAGCTTCCGGCGCCGGGCGATCACCCGGCAGAACGGCAGAATCCTGGGTTTCAAACGCCTGATCGGCAACGTCCTCGGCATTCAGCTCCAGATCTCCGACCGGTTCGGCCTTGTCTTCCTTCGCAGCGGACTTGTCGCGCTTGAGAACGTTGCGCAGCCAGCCGACACGGGCCTTGCCGCGTTCCTCGTCGGCAGCTTCAGGTTCTTCCGTTACCTTCTGCCGCTTTTCCAGCTGGGCAGCTTCCGCCGAAGCTGCCTGTGCTGCGCGGCGGGCAGCTGCGATGAAGTCTGCCTTGCGATCACGGGTCCGGTCATCGGCTCGCGGTGCCTGCGATGCATCAGCGGGCTGCTGCTCGCCTTCCGTCTTCCTGGCCTGTGGGGCCTTGGAGAACAACGGGGCCGGTTCATCAACCTTGATCGGGGAGAAGCTGGAGGCCGGCGTTTCACCGAAGTGGTCGGCACGTTCCAGGTTGTCCAGGCGCTCGGTCAGCGAGCCCAGCACGGACTTGACCCCGTCAAAAGTGTTCCGCGTCCGTTCGTCAGTACCTTCAGCAGCGTCAAGCAACCGCTTCAGATCGGACTGAAGCTCCGTGATGGCCTGATCGTACTGGCCGTTTCTCGGTGCCGGTGCGCTTTCGATCGCTTCCCTTGCCGCTTCGCGGGCGATGCCCACAACGTCTGAGCGGGTTTTTTCCAGGCCCTTCTCGATCCGCTCCAGGAACGGCGAGAACTGCTCCATGCTGAACGCCTGAGTGGACGTGCTTTCGATCTGTTCCGCGAGCGCGGCAACCTTGGCTCCAAGCTGTTCGAAGCGGCTGTCGTCGGTAACTTCGGCACCCTTCGACACGATCTGTGCCAGATCGGCAATCCGCTGTTCGAGCGCTTCTGTCGATGCCGGTGCCGACACGCTGGCACGCATGGATCCGATCTCCGCGCGCAGCTTGTCGAGGTCCGATGTCGTGACCGTGTCTTTCGGCTGATCCAGACGAGCAGTCAGATCGTTCAACCGCTCCTGAAGCTGGGCCATGAACTTGGTGTCCGGCGCATTGCCGCCGGACCGCATCGCGGCTGCATCCAGAACCGGCACCGGGCGCGCAGATTTCTTTTCGATCGCGTCGATCTTGCCGGAGATCGTTTCCAGACGCTGTTCCAGCGCTGCAAAGGCGCCCGTGTCGGTCGACGGAAGCGGACCTGCTTGCTCCATCCTCTCGAGACGGTCAACGATTTCGTCGAGGCGCCGGTCAACCTGACCCAGATGCTGAGTGTCCACCGGAGCTGCACGGTCGTCGGCCATCATGCCGACGATGTCTTCCAGGCGGCCCTGCAGCCTGGAGATCGTTTCCGGCTCGGGCATGCGTTGTTCCATGGCGGACAGACGGCTGTCCAGGCCGCGCTGTTCCCGTGCCAGGACTTCCAGATCGTCGAGGCGGCCGGACACGAATTTCATCCGGTCATCGATACCCTCGACAAGACCCTTGATATCGATCTGTTCGACAAAGCCGCGCACTTCACGCAGTTCCGCGCGAAGCGGTTCGATATCGGCATGGCCCTTGCGCTGCAGGAGCTCTTCCATACGTTCGGCAATGCTGACGACCCGGTCTTCCAGCACCATCATGTGCTCGGACCGCGGCAGGGCGGCGAAGGCGTCCTCGATTTCGTTGAGGCGCGCGGTCACACCGCGCAGGACGCGGGGATCCACAGACGCACGGGACAATTCATCAAGGCGCTGCAGGATATGGGCATATCCGTGCTCCAGGGTCTGGAGTGCCCCTTCCACGTTCGTGCGGCCGACCATGTCCTTCAGGTCAGCGACTTCCTTGCGGATCTCTCGGGCAAGCTGGTCGTTCTTCTTGTCGGCACGCAGACGCTCGACCATGTCGGACAGGCGACGCAGTTCCGCATTCTGCCGGCTCACGGTTTCGTTGGTGCCGCGCGACAGGCCGCCAAGTGCCTCGCGCAGCGAACCAAGCTCATCGCGAACCTGATTGAAGGCCTGTTCCTGCGGCGCTCTCAATGCGTCGATGCGGCGGCCAAGATCCTTGTAGATATGCATGGACGCTTCGCTTCTGGAGCGTACGTCCCGGTCGCGCTGGCGAGAGGGCTGCGGTGCATAGTGCGCTTCGTAGGCATCGTCCTCGTCATAATAGGGTTCGTCAGCCGGCAGATTGTCGATGGCATAGCTTCCCGGGCGAGGACGTGGCTTCGGCGCCGGCCGAAGCGGCTCATCCCGGTAGTCCGCGCGATGCTCCTGACGATAGTCTTCCCGCGGGTCCGGTCTCGCAAGCCCCTGCACCTGTTCGTCCAATCGGTCGAGCGCACCCATGACTTCATCAATGCCCGGCTCGCGGCGAGGCACCCTGCGGCGCGGCGCAGACTGGTGAGGCTCCGGCCGACGCACTTCGGGCCGGCGTGGTTCCGCCTGGTCGGCCAGTAGCCGGTCCAGCTCGTCGGCCACGGCGTCGAGATCCTCGTCACGTTCCTCGGAGGGATAACGGTCATTTTTGCCAAGCGCCGTTGCAGTGCGCGTCAACCGTTCTATGCGGTTTCGCGCCGGCTCGCGGCGTGGTGCATCGTAAAAGTCGTCGCCTTCATACGCATCACGGCCGCGGCGTCCTGCCTCGTTTTTCTTCCAAGCCGGCATCTCTTGACCCTGGGCTGACGGTCATTCAGACCGCTGATGAAACAGGCTGCGCCATGATTCCGTCGAGGACGGGACAGGCACAGCGTTTTGAAAGACTTTGTCGTTTTAGGGTAAACAGGCCGTTAATTGGCCTTGCTAAATGCGAAAACAGACTGTTTTCGAATGAAAATCCGATGTTCACGCGATCAGGGTGACGCGAATCGGCAAACGCTGCGTTAACGAATTTTTCCCCTGCGACCTTACGTGACTGGACCTTAACGCAAACGTAAGCTAAACAGTGCGCAAGAAACCGGCTGAGCCACTGTGCACACAACCGCATCGCCTGAGAACGCACTGGAGATCATGTCTTCGGAGCGGGTTTCGAAAACTGCAAAACATCAACGATGAGCCGGACAACGGCTGAAAAACGAGAACAAACTGCTATGAGCGAAGCGCTTTCGATCCTCAATGAAGACGATCTTGTGGACGTTGTGTCCGCAAACGACGACAGCACAAAGAAAACCCAGTTCACAATCGGCGACCTGGCGAAAGAATTCGACTGCACCCTGCGCACGCTGCGCTTTTACGAAGACAAGGGGTTGCTCAACCCCAAGCGCGACGGCCTGAACCGCGTCTATAACCGCCGCGACCGTGCCCGCCTGAAACTGGTACTGATGGGCAAACGCGTTGGCTTCTCCCTGTCCGAGATCCGCGACATGCTCGACCTTTACGACCTGCGCGACGGTCAGGTGACGCAGCTCCGCGTCGCGCTGTCCAAGTTCAACGAGCAGATCGCCGTTCTGGAAGATCAGCGCAAGGACATCGAACAGGCCATCGAGGAATTGTCACGCACTGTCGAGATCGTTTCCGGCATGCTGAAGCACAAGGAAGCGGAAGAGGCATAAGTCCCTTTCCTTTCGACCTCAGAGTTTTGAAACCGCTGGCGGCAACGCCGGCGGTTTTTGTTTGTGCGTCCACCAACTTGCAATTTTTGCGAGAATTGACGCCCTTTTTCCAAAACTGTGAAATTCCCCAAAAACGACAAGTCGCAACACGATTTCGCGTACGGAACCTTCGGAAATCATTCCCATCAGCATGTTTTAGGCGTATTTTTTTGACAACCCTTCCGTTGGGACACCACTTGCCGGGCAATAACAACACGCGTATATAGGCCACAAGGTGACGTTTACGGAAACGTAAGGTCGAGACATAAACGGCAGATCTGGGAGGATTTCCATGCCGAGCTATACCGCTCCCGTCGATGACACGCTTTTCCTGTTGAAGGACGTGTTCGGCTATGACCGATATTCCAACCTGCCAGGTTTTTCCGATGCACCTCTCGACCTTGTGGAAGCGATCTTGCGCGAAGGTGGCAAGTTCGCGGAAGAAGTTCTCCAGCCGTTGAACCAGACCGGCGACAGCGAAGGCTGCACGCGCAACGACGACGGCACGGTCACGACACCAAAAGGCTTTCTGAAAGCCTACAAGGCGTTTTGCGAAAACGGCTGGGGTACCTTGTCGGCGGACGCGAATTACGGCGGACAGGGCCTGCCACATACTCTGACCACCGTCTTCAATGAATTTGCCTCTTCGGCAAACATGGCCTTTTCCATGTACCCGGGCCTGACCGCAGGGGCCGTTGCAGCCCTGACGATCCACGGCACGGATGATCAGAAGCAGACATACCTTCCCAACATGATTGCCGGAACCTGGACCGGCACCATGAACCTGACCGAACCGCACTGCGGAACGGATCTCGGCCTCATCCGCACCAAGGCGGTGCCGCAAGCCGACGGCTCCTACAAGATTACCGGTACCAAGATCTTTATCTCAGCCGGTCAGCACGACATGGCGGAAAACATCATCCACCTGGTGCTGGCCCGCATCGAGGGCGCCCCGGAAGGCACCAAGGGCATTTCGCTGTTTGTCGTGCCCCGTAACGCGATCGGCGACGATGGCTCGGTGGGAGACAACAATGGCGTTTCCTGCGGCTCGATCGAGCACAAGATGGGCATTCACGGCAACGCCACCTGCGTGATGAACTACGACGATGCCACCGGCTGGCTGGTTGGCGAAGAGAACAAGGGCTTACGCGCCATGTTCACCATGATGAACGAGGCCCGCCTCGGCGTTGCGGTTCAGGGGCTCTCCCAGTCGGAGGTCGCCTATCAGAATGCCGTCATCTACGCCAAGGATCGCATCCAGGGCCGCGCCCTCACCGGACCGAAAAACCCGGACAAGCCCGCCGACCCGATCATCGTGCATCCGGACGTACGCCGTACCCTGATGCAAATCCGCTCGTTCAACGAGGCCGCCCGTGCTCTCGTCATCTGGACCGCGCTTCATGGCGATGTCTCGCACAGGTCGGACGACGAAAAGTCCAAGCAGTTCTCCGACGACATGATGGGGCTGATGACACCTGTGCTCAAAGGCGTTCTGACCGACACCGGATTTGCCAATGCGGTCAATGCCCAGCAGCTTTACGGTGGCCATGGCTACATCAGCGAGTGGGGCATGGAGCAGTTCGTTCGCGATGCCCGTATTGCCATGATCTACGAAGGTGCCAACGGCATCCAGGCACTGGACCTCGTCGGCCGCAAGCTGCCCGCGAACGGCGGTCGGGCTGTCATGAGCTTCTTCAACGAGGTCAATACCTTCCTGAAGGAGAACAAGGACAACGAAGCCCTTGCCGCCTTCACCGGGCCATTGAAGAAGGGCATGGACGATCTTCAGGCCGCGACCATGTGGTTCATGAACAACGCCATGAAGAACCCGGACAACGCCGGCGCCGGCTCCGTCGACTACATGCACCTCTTCGGGCTTGTTGCCCTTGGGTACATGTGGGCGAAGATCGCAAAGGCCATTCAGGAAAAGGTCGCGGAAGGCGCAGGCGAAAAGGCCGAATGGCTGGAAACCAAGCTGACCTTCGGGCGTTTCTTCATGGAACGCACCTTGCCGGAAACGGGCGCGCATCTTGCCCGAATCTCGTCCGGGTCCGAAACCATGATGTCGGTTGCCGCGGACGCTTTTTAAAGCGTCCGGGAGCCAGCTCGCTGATGGCGGAAATTTGAGCCCGCAAATCGAAACCGGCGGCTATAGTCGCGTTCCAATTTGATTTGCGAGGGGAATTTCAAGTTATGGCTGAATACGTTCTTCACTGCATGGCCCAGTCGGGACACTCCTACAAGGTGGCCCTGATGCTGGAGCTGTGCGGCGCCGACTGGAAGCCGGAGTGGGTCGACTTCTTCAACGGGGCCACCCGAACCGAAGAATTCCGGGACACGCTGAACGAGATGGGTGAAGTGCCGGTGCTTGTGCATGGTGATGACATCCTGACCCAGTCCGCCGTCATCATGGACGACCTGTCCGAGAAGTTCGGCGCCTTTGGCTGGGAAAACGATGAAGAGCGGCGGGAAATCCTGCGCTGGACGATTTTCGACAACCAGAAGGTTTCTGGCTTGCTCGGTCCGTTGCGCTTCCTGCGCACGCTGATGAAGACCGGCGAGACGGACGTGGTCAAATGGCTCGACGGGCGGTCGAAATCCGCCCTTGCCATCCTGGACAAGCATTTCGCGAAGAATGACTTCGCCATCGGCAAGAAGCCGACAAGCGCGGACTTCTCGCTGTGCAGCTACCTCTTTTACGAAGGTGAGCTCGGGATCGATCTCGAGGCTTATCCGAATGTCACCAAGTGGCTGGGGCGGATCAAGGCTCTGCCCGGCTGGAAACATCCTTACGACCTCATGCCCGGCCATCCCTTGCCGGATAAGACCTGAGGCCAATCCGATCTAGAGGAGGATCTGATGCCCGAAGCCTATATCTACGACCACGTGCGCACTCCGCGCGGACGCGGCAAGAAGGACGGTTCGCTGCACGAAGTGCCCGCCGTCCGGCTTGCGGCCACCGCGCTGGAAGCGATCCGCGACCGGAACGGTCTCGACACGACCCGGGTGGACGACGTCGTCCTGGGCTGTGTCGACCCGGTCGGGGAAGCCGGAGGCGACATTGCCCGTGCGGCGGTGTTTGCGGCCGGTTACGACAAGTCGGTTCCGGGCATGCAGATCAACCGCTTCTGCGCCTCCGGTCTCGACGCGGTCAACATGGCTTCGGCCCAGGTCATGGCAGGCCAGCACAAGCTGGTAATCGCCGGCGGCGTGGAAAGCATGAGCCGTGTCGGCCTTGGCGCTTCCGGCGGTGCCTGGCCGATCGAGCCGCAGGTGGCCATCCCCTCCTATTTCATGCCCCAGGGCGTCTCGGCTGATCTGATTGCCACCAAATACGGTTTTTCGCGCGATGACTGCGATGCCTATGCGGTGGAAAGCCAGAAGCGCGCCGGCAAGTCCTGGGAAGATGGCCGGTTCTCCGGATCCGTCGTGCCGGTGAAGGACGTCAACGGCATCACCATTCTTGACCGGGACGAGCACATGCGGCCGGAAACCGACATGCAGTCGCTCGCCTCGCTCAACCCCTCCTTCGAAATGATGGGCAACATGGGCGGTTTCGATGCGGTCGGCATCCAGGCCCATCCGGAAATCGAAAAAATCACCCATGTGCACCACGCCGGCAACTCCTCCGGCATTGTCGATGGAGCTGCCGCCGTTCTGATCGGTTCCAGCACCGCAGGCCGTTCCTCCGGCCTGAAGCCGCGTGCCCGCATCAAGGCTTTCGCCAATATCGGTTCCGAACCGGCCCTGATGTTGACCGGTCCGGTGGATGTTACCGAAAAGCTTCTGAAAAACGCCAAGATGGACATCAAGGACATTGATCTCATCGAGATCAACGAAGCCTTTGCCTCCGTCGTCCTGCGTTACCAGCAAGCCTTCGATCTTGATCCGGCAACGGTCAACGTCAACGGCGGTGCGATTGCCATGGGCCATCCTCTCGGCGCCACCGGCGCCATGATCCTTGGCACCGTGCTCGACGAACTGGAACGCCGCGATCTCAACACCGCCCTCGTCACGCTGTGTATCGGCGCGGGCATGGGAACAGCGACCATCATCGAGCGGGTCTGATCATGATCAGCAACATCGACAGGGAATTCGCCCAGATCACTGACTACTGGTCGCCGCGTGTGGTGGCCGACGTCAACGACCAGAGCGTCAAGCTTGCGAAGCTGAAAGGCGAGTTCGTCTGGCACGACCACCAGGACGAGGACGAGCTCTTCTTCATCATCAAGGGCAGCCTCACCATCCGCTACCGCGACCGGGACGATGTCGTCCTGAACGCCGGCGACGTGCACGTCGTGCCCAAGGGCGTCGAGCACAATCCGCTCGCAGAAGACGAATGCTGGGTGATGCTGTTCGAACCCGCAGAGACCAAACACACCGGCGACGTTGTCGTCGACGGCACGAAGACGGCTGCGCAACAGCGCGCCCATCTGCAGTCGACCGGCGCCTGACCCGAGGAGGACCATCAAATGAGCTACAAGAATTTCACCGTTGAAACCGATGAGGACGGTTTTGCCCTGATCACCTGGGACATGCCGGAAAAATCGATGAACGTCATCGATCTGTCGGTCATGGACGAGCTGGATGCGATTGTCGACCAGGTGGCAAGTGACGACGCCATCAAGGGGGCCGTGATCACGTCCGGCAAGTCCGCCTTTTCCGGTGGTGCCGACCTGACCATGCTGGAAGGGCTTCTGAAGGACTTCCACATCAAGCGCGGTAACGACGCGGAAGCTGCGGCCAAGGCTCTGTTCGAAGGATCGCGCAAGCTGTCTCAGGTCTACCGCAAGCTGGAAACCTGCGGCAAACCCTTCGTCGCCGCCGTTGCCGGCACCTGCATGGGCGGCGGTACCGAACTGGCGCTGGCCTGTCATGGCCGCGTCGTTGACGAAGGCCTGAAAATGGGTCTGCCGGAAGTCAAGGTTGGCCTCTTCCCGGGCGCCGGCGGCACGCAGCGCGTCATGCGCATGACCGATGGCCAGCAGGGCATGCAGTTCCTGCTGCAGGGCCGCACCTTGCGTGCCCCGCAGGCCAAGCAGATGAAACTGGTGGATGAAGTCGCCCCGACCAGGAAACTGGTCGCCGCCGCCAAGAAGATGCTGAAGGCAGGCCTCGACCCGGTCAAGGACTGGGACAAGAAGGGTTACAAGCTGCCGAACGGCAAGGTCTATTCTCCCGCCGGTTTCCAGTTCTGGCCGGCCGCCAATGCGATCTACCGCCGTGAGACCTATGACAACTATCCGGGTGCCCGCTACCTGCTGCGCTCCGTCGTCGAAGGTCTGCAGCTGCCGATGGATCTCGCGCTTCAAGTGGAAAGCCGCTACTTCGCCAAGGTGCTGCAGGCCCCGGAAGCCGCCAACATGATCCGCTCGCTGTTCGTCTCCATGCAGGAGCTGAACAAGCTGGCCCGCCGCCCGGTGGACCAGCGTCCGAACAAGATCCGCAAGATCGGCATTCTCGGCGCAGGCTTCATGGGTGCAGGCATTGCCTATGTCACGGCACAGGCGGGCATCGACGTCGTCCTGATCGACCGCGACCAGGAAGCCGCCGACAAGGGCAAGGCTCATTCCGAAGAGCTGATCACCAAGGCGATCAAGCGTGGCCGGGCGAGCGAAGAACAGAAGGATAAGCTTCTGTCGAAGATCACCGCCACCGTCGATTATGAAGCCCTGGCAGATTGCGATCTGGTGATCGAAGCCGTCTTCGAAGATCGCGAGATCAAGAAGGCGGTGACGGAGAAGGCCGAGGCGGTGATGAAGTCTCGTGCCATCTATGCTTCCAACACCTCGACCCTGCCGATCACCTCCCTGGCGCAGGCGTCCAAGCGGCCGAAGAACTTCATCGGCATCCACTTCTTCTCGCCGGTCGACAAGATGATGCTGGTGGAAGTGATCCTCGGCAAGCGCACTTCCGATCGCGCGCTTGCCATGGCGCTCGACTATATCAAGGCCATCAAGAAGACCCCGATCGTCGTCAATGACAGCCGCGGCTTCTACACCTCGCGCGTCGTCATGACCTATATCCGCGAAGGCCTGATGATGCTGGCGGACGGCGTTCCGGCGGCGATGATCGAGAATGCTGGCAAGATGGCCGGCATGCCGGTCGGACCGCTGTCGCTTGGCGATGAAGTGGCGCTGGATCTTGCCTGGAAGATCGTTTCCGCAACTCGCAAGGACCTCGGCGTCAAATATGTCGAAGGCCCACTCGACAACATCCTGGAAGAGATGGTGGTGAAGCAGGAGCGTTTTGGCCGCAAGAACGGCAAGGGCTTCTACGACTACAAGGGCAAGGACAAGAGCCTGTGGCCCGGCATTCCGGAAGTCACCGGTCAGCCGAAACCTGCAGAGAGCTTCAACATCGAAGAACTCAAGCAGCGTCTCCTGGTGATGCAGGCGCTCGAAACCGCCCGCATCTTCGAGGAAAAGTGCCTGACGGATGTGCGTGAAGCCGATGTCGGCTCCATCCTTGGTTTCGGCTTCGCACCCTATACCGGCGGTACGCTCAGCTATATCGACATGATGGGCACGCCGGCCTTTGTCGACTTGTGCAAGAAGTTCACCCGCAAGTGGGGACCGCGCTTCAAGCCGAACAAGCTGCTGAAGGATATGGCCAAAGAAAATGAGACGTTCTACGGCAAATTCCCGCCGAAAGCCGAAGCGAAGGTCAAGGACGCAGCCTGATCGACAACCGATGCCGCTTCCGAACGGGAGCGGCATCGGCCTATCGCATTCGCCAGCAATTGTTAGCATTTTACGACAAAACTTGATCCGGCGTGACTTGTCATGCACAGTTCTGCTTGGAATTAAGCATGGGCAGGCTGGAGATACGAATGCCGCTAGATGGCGAATGGGCGCGCTCGGATGTCTTCCGCGTTCTGCGCGACATTTGTTCGAACGCCAATCTGGACTGGCCTCAAATGGCCAGGGACTATGAATTCGATCTCGCCAGCCTGGACGATCCGCAAGGTACCGTGCCGATAGCCGCCTGGCATGCCGTTTTTGAACATATCGCCAATGTTCTGGGCGATGACGCCGTCATGTTCGATCTGTTCAACACGATCGACATCGGCTGCTTTTCAATCTTCGACTATCTGTTTGCCTGCGCTCCGTCACTCAGGGAAGCCTGTCAGGCCTGGGCGAAGTTCAGTCCGATCAGAACCAATGCCTATCGGGTAATTTTCGAGGAAGACGAAACCGGCGGCTTCGTGGAATGGCCTATTCTTGAAGGACGCGGTGAATGGCGACAGAACGTGTTCGGACGCATCGGCTGGGCGACCCAGCAGATTGAACATGCACTCGACATGAAAGCGCCGCCAATCCTTATCGAGCTCGCGACCTCACAACCAAATTGCACGTCCAATTTTCAGAAGAAATATCAGGGCCGGATCAAGTTCGGCGCGACCCGCAACAGGATTTCGTTTCCGAAAACGTTGCTCTCCCGCCCGCTCCGGCGCCACGACGCCCACCTTTACGAGATCATCCTGACGTCTGCGAATTCGGAACTGGAAAGGTTCGGCCAGTTTGAATCTCCGCTGTCGCGCATTGCCAATGAAGTTTCCGCCAGCCTGTCGACCGGGACATGCACCCTGCCGCTCATTTCAGCGAAACTTGGCATGTCGCAGAGGGCGGTGCAGAGGCTTCTGGAAAAGGAAGGCACCAGCTTCCGTCAGCTAAGCGAGGAAGTTCGGCGTTCCGCAGCCGAACGATATCTTCTGGGAACGGACCTTCCGATGAAGGAGATCGCCTATCTCCTCGGCTTTTCGGAACTGAGTACCTTTTCGCGCGCCGTGAAGACATGGTTTGGCGTCTCCCCCAAGAAGGTTCGGGATGCACCCCGCTCCAGATCTCCTGCATCTGCTAAATCCACGACAGAGCGCAAGCAACCGCTGCAGCGCTCCAGGGTCACGGTGGCGACACCCTCCGCTGTTCGGCAATCCGCTGCCACAAAATGATTTTGTTTCCAGCCCTGCACAGGGCTTGGTCACCGCGAGGCTGTGATGGCTTGAGAATTGCGGCACGGCGGTTACGGGCTTGTCACCACCGTGCCAGAGATCATTCTTGTTGCCGGCGGTTCCGTCGAGAACACTCGACTAAACCCACCAATACCGCTATCGGCTGGTCTTTCATTTGCATGAAGAACAGGACGGGTCGATGGCGGCTGGCCCATCCTGCAGTGTGCGCGCCTTTTTTGCCGGTTCAGCACTTGTGCCGGTCCGGCGGCTGTCTTTCACCGCAGGTAGAGGAAGGCAGACCGTCGCGGTTGTGGGTGGCCGCAAACGATCTAGATGCACATTCCTGAAAGTTTAATACGCCAACAGGGCCGCTGCGTCTTTGGCAGGAAGCGAACAGAACTTTACGAATTACGACACCAAACTTAATTAATAAGAAATTTTACAAACGGCCGTCGCACGAGCTGGAGTTGCCGCCGTGCTTGCCAGGCCTCATTGTAATCGACACCGAATATTCCTAACTTCTGGGCTAGGAATACTAGCAACGTCATGCAGGAGACACATATGTCCGACACCGGCCTGAGCCGTTTTCTGGGAGGTTCACCAGCCCAGGTGCTTTTGCGGCTTGTGTTCCTGTCCTTTGTTGTCGGCATTATCCTGTCCGCGCTGAACCTCGACCCGCTCGACCTGATCACCATGTCGATCGATTTTGTCGAACGCCTGTGGAACATGGGCTTCAACGCCCTTGGACGCCTGGGCAAGTATCTGGTTATCGGTGCAATGGTGGTTGTCCCGATCTGGCTGGTTACTCGCATTCTGGCCATGGGTCGGAACCGCTAGTCCCGGCAGAGGCCTGCGTTTGTCACTTAAGGCAAGCACGCAACCCTTGCGGGAAATTAACCTTTTCTTAATCATAATTAACTGAAACTGGCGGAACTTCCCCGAGCCTTAAGGGGCCCTTGCATGTCCGCCATCGCAACATCGAAATTTGCTGCCTCCTACCAGGCCTACGCCCGCGCGGGTTCTGGTGCGGGCAATCGCTCAGGTTCGCTTGCTGCCGCACAAACGCTCACCACGTTTCTGGGGGCCAACGGTTCGGCCGACGACGAGGACAAGGCAAAATCCCTCTTCGAAACCTACAAGGATTCTGTTGAACTCAGCGACGGCCTCGCCCGCTCGGTAGAGAACAACAAGGATGCGATGCGCAGGCAAAAGATCGAGATGGTCCAGAAGCGCATCGAACGGCTCAAGGAAATGCTGCGGTTCGCAACGCCGGAGCAGGCCAAGCGTCTGCTCAAGGAGCTGAAACAGATCTCCAAGGAGTTCAAGTCCGCCTCCCAGGACCTCAAGTCGGCAGGTCAGGGCTTGAGCGGTGGAGGCGTCGGCACGGGTGTTCTTTCAGGTGCTTCAAACATCGCCGCCACAGCAGATATCATAACCGGTGCCGGGACGCAGGTTAATGCAACCTCCGCATTGGTCGAGACTGTGTCTGCGGCAGCGAGCAGTCCCGAGACACAAATTCCGGTATCCGGATCTGAAACGAGTGCTGCGACTTCGGGACCGGAGAGCCAGGCGACGGGTCAGGCTCAGACCGGAGTGGAGCAGGATGGTTCTTCCGCAGGCGCACAGGAACCGGACAGCTGGCGGGAAGACCTGAAAGCGGCTGTCCTGACCTACACAGAACAGCAACAGGAAACGAACAAGGCACTCGCCGCAAGCCGCAGGTCCGGGCTGCAGGGCGACAAGGAAGCCCTCGCCAAGATGGCTGAGGACATCAAATCTCTTGCCCAACAGATAGAACGCCTGCTCAAGCGCGATGAGCGCGACACAAAAAAAGATCTGAAAGACGTCCGTGCCGATCTCAAGGACGGCGTCAAGGCACTGAGGGCCTCAAATTTCAGCGCGCAGCCAGACCCGGCTTCCACCGCGAGCCCTGCGGGTACGGACGGGGTTTCGACCGCAACCGGTTCGACATCGGTCTCCCCGCAGGTGTCCGATATCCTGGTATGAACCGGCTGGCTTTAGCCGGCCACCTGTTCATGCGCCGCAACCATAGTGAAATCTTCAGCCATCACAGCCTTGGCTGTTCGATGCAGTGTCACATGGCGATCGGCCAATTCGTCGATATCCGTCGAATAGCCTCCACCCAGAACTCCTGCCAGCGGCACGCCCGCCTTTCGCACCGTTTCGATGACATAGCGGTCACGCCTGCAAAGACCGTCGCGTGACAGCGACAGTCTGCCGAGACGATCACCAGAATACGGATCGACGCCGGCATTGAAGAAAACGATGTCCCAGGGCCCCTGGCGCAGCAGATCAGGCAGAACCTCTTCCAGAACAGCAAGATAGACTTCGTCACTCGTCCCATCGGCAAGACCTATATCGAGATGGGAGGGGACCTTGCGCACGGGGTAGTTCTTTTCCGAGTGAAGCGAGAAAGTGAAGACATCCGGGTCGCCCTGAAAGATGTCCGCGGTGCCGTCTCCCTGATGCACGTCCAGGTCGACCACCAGCGCCTTGCGGATGGCGCCGTCCGCCTGCAACACCTTGATGGCAACTGCGACGTCATTGAAGACGCAGAACCCGGCTCCGTGTGCACGCCGGGCATGATGACTGCCGCCGGCGGTGTTGCAGGCAATGCCGTGTTCCAGCGCCAGATATCCCGTCAACACAGTCCCGCCCGTTGCACAGCGCGCCCGCAGGGCGATGTCCTCGCGCATCGGAAAACCGATTTCCCGCGCCACCTTTTCCGGCACCCGGGCATTGAAGACCTGATCCACATAGGCAGGATCATGTGCGAGTGCGACCCACTCGAAGGGGGCGGGACGAGGCCTGAAAAAGGCGCTGTCGCCGAGAAGCCCTTCCTGCCGTATCAACTCGGCGACGGCACGGAACTTGTCCATCGGAAACCGGTGATTGGCGGGAAGGTCGGCGCAGTAGGCCGGATGGTGAACGATAGGCAGGGTCATCTGTGCGCAATATAAGGCGCGCCGGCGCTACGGGCACCCTTTGAACGACACAGCAGATCCGAATTTTACGGCTCAGTGCAAATTCGGCAGCCATGTCCGTGAATACCCGGTATGTGCCGAAATGAATTGACGTGCCGAGGCAAGGCAGACATGAAGGTCTTCCTCTCGAAGCGAGCCATCGATGTCCCAACTTTCAGCAACCGGCGAGCGGCCGAAACTGGCGTTTGCGGTTACCCACCGCACTGTTCTTGCCATCGCCATTCCGATGACACTCGCCTATCTGTCGACGCCCCTGCTCGGCATCGTCGACATGGCCGTGATCGGCCGCCTTGGCGACCCGGCCCTGCTTGGCGGGATCGCCATAGGCGGGATCATCTTCGACCTGGTGTTTACGACCTTCAACTTCTTGAGGTCCGGGACGACAGGCCTGACAGCCCAGGCTTTCGGCGCCCAGAACGAGGAAGAAGTCAGGGCGACACTGCTGCGCGCCTTCGTGATTGCGGCCATCGGCGGTCTGCTGGTCATCCTCTTGCAAGCTCCCTTGCGGGAAATCGGGCTCTGGTTCCTGGGGGGCAGTGCGGATGTGCAGGCCGCAACGAGCCGCTACTTTGACATCCGCGTCTACAGTGCCCCTTTTCTCCTTGCCAACTATGCCATGCTCGGCTGGTTCATCGGCCTCGGGCGCGCAGGAACAGGGCTGGTGCTTCAGCTCGTTCTGAACGGGCTCAACATCGGCCTCAGTGTCTGGTTCGTCATCGGTTTCGGCTGGAGCGTGGAAGGTGTCGCGCTGGCAACTGTCCTGAGTGAAATCGCGGCAACGGCACTGGGCGTCTGCCTGGTCGTCTTCACCACCGGCAAGACGTCTTGGCCGGCTCTTCAGGTGATTTTCGACCGCCGCCTGCTGGTGCGCATGATGGCCGTCAACCGGGACATCATGATCCGCTCCTTCACCCTTCTCTTCGCCTTCGCGTTTTTCACGGCGCGTTCGGCAGACCAGGGTGACACCGTATTGGCCGCAAACGCTTTGCTTGAGAAGTTCATCATGCTGGCTGCGTTCTTTCTGGATGGTCTGGCAACTGCGGCGGAACAGCTTGCGGGCCGCGCGGTCGGGGCAAGATACCGGCCCGCCTTCGACCGCGCATTGAAACTGACAGCACTGTGGAGCTTTGCCCTGGCGGGGATCCTGTCGACGCTGTTCTGGTTTTTCGGGCAGTACATGATCGATTTCATGACGACGGCAGAAGATGTCCGTCAGGTAACGTCGACCTATCTTGTGTGGGCGATACTGACCCCGGTCTTCGGAGTGCTGGCATTCCAGATGGACGGGGTCTTTATCGGCGCCACATGGTCATCGACCATGCGCAACATGATGCTGTTGTCGCTCGTCGTTTACCTGGCTGCCTATTACCTTCTGTTCCCCATCCTGGGGAACCACGGTCTTTGGCTCGCCTTCCTGCTGTTCTTCGGAACGCGTGGCCTGACATTGCTGGCCGCCTGCAGAAAGCGGGCAGCCGAGACGTTCGGCAACGCATAAGAACAGCTGTATCTAGGCCGTTTCCGATGCCCAGGCATCGACATTGGCATCCCGCGCGTCGCGCAGCGACGCAATCCCGTGCTGGTCCAGTTTTGCAGAAAGGCCGCTCAGGATCTCGTCAATCAGCCCCGCACCCTTGAACACAAGGGCCGAATAGAGCTGCAAGAGGTCAGCCCCCGCCGTGATCTTGGTCCAGGCGGTTTCCGCACTGTCGATACCGCCGACACCGATGATCGGCAGGTCCGGTCCGGCCAGTTTGCGTGCGCGCGCCAGCATGATGGTCGATTTCCGGAACAGGGGCTTGCCCGACAAGCCTCCGGTTTCCTGTGCCGGCCCCTTGCCGCTCAGGCCGTCTCGTCCGATCGTCGTGTTGGAGACGATCAGGCCGTCGACGCTCTTGGCGAGCACTTCCACGACGATATCCTGCAGGTCCTCATCAGCAACGTCCGGCGCGATCTTCAAGAGCACAGGAACCTTGCGCCCAAACGTCTGCGTGCATTCGTCCCGCGCCGTGATCACGGCGGTCAGCAGATCGGCAAGTGCGGACCGGGCCTGCAGGTCGCGCAGTCCCGGTGTGTTGGGTGAAGAAATGTTGACGGTAAAATAAGACGCCAAGTCGGCGAATGCGGTGATGCCGGCGACGTAGTCGGCAATCCGGTCGGTTGCGTCCTTGTTGGCACCAACATTGATGCCGACAATTCCTGTCAACCGCCGGCGGGCTTCAAGCCGCTGGCGCAAGGCTGCGTGGCCTTCGTTGTTGAATCCATAGCGGTTGATCACGCCTTCGTCTGCGGGCAAGCGGAACACCCTCGGCCGCGGATTGCCGGGTTGCGGCTTCGGGGTAACCGACCCTGCCTCGGTATATCCGAACCCCAGCTTCAGCAGCGCATCGGGCACTTCGCCGTTCTTGTCGAACCCTGCAGCCATTCCGAGCGGATTGGGAAAGGTCAGATCCCAGAGCTTCACTGCAAGGCGCGGGTCAGACACCTTCCGGCGCGGCGGCATCAGACCGGATTTCAAAGCCACAACAGTCGCACGGTGCGCGGTTTCGGCGTCCAGGCACTGCAGGCCTCTCAGCGCAACGTTTTCAAGGAAAGGCGGTATCATTGATCCAGCTCCGGAAAGTCATGTGACCCGTCCGGTGAAAGCGGCAGTTCCTTCACCCAGAGTGCGACCTTCGGGTCCAGCGAGCCATAGAGATGGGGAAACAGGGCCCCGCCCCGGGAAGTTTCCCATTTCAACAAGTCGCCAAACCCATCAGCATCAAAGGCGGCCAGCAACAGATCCTGCTGGCCCGCGAAATGCTTTGCAGCGGTTTCCCGGACCTGATCCTCGGCGGAAAAATGAATGAAGCCGTCCTGAAGGTCCACCGGCGCGCCCTTGAAGACGCCTTGGTCGGTTGCCTCCTGCCACATGGATTTCGGGACGATCTTGAAAATCAGGTTCATCTGTCTGCCTTGCCTCTTGCCGGGGATGGCATGGCAGGCAAAGGCCCGGCGCATGCTCAGCCGGTCGGGACACTACTCATCCGAACCGTAGCGAACAAGCGGCACAAGGGACTCCAGCCTGTTTCTTTTGAATTTTGGTCGGGAAAACCCATATGAGCGAAAGGTATTTATTCCTGTCGCGCCAATACGGAGAAACGGCAGCCGTGCTCTCACATGAAAAGGTCTGGGCGGCCATTGATGCCCTCGCCTCGCAGAACGGGCTTTCGCCGTCCGGCCTGGCTCGGCGTGCCGGACTGGATCCGACCGCTTTCAACCCGTCGAAACGCGTTGCGGGCGACGGACGCCCACGGTGGCCATCGACAGAGTCGCTTGCCAAGGTGCTGGCCGCCACCGGCGAAGCCTTGAACACGTTTGCCGCCAGGGTCGAAACCCCGGGCGGGCCAACCGACGCTGCGCCAGCTTTGGTGCCCCTTGCAGGGTTTGATGCTGCCTCGGACCGAAATGCCTTCGACAGTGCCGGCCGGCCAGCTGGCGCGACGTGGCAAAGTCTCAGCTTTCCCCAAATCGGCGCTGCTTTTGCGCTGCAGGTCAGCACCGAAGACTTCCATCCCCTTTACAGAAACGGCGATATCGTCGTGGTTGCTCCCGGCGCCCCCCTTCGCACCGGTGACAGGCTTGCCATCAAGCTCAACAGTGGCCGGTTGTCGCTTTACACGTTGCAGGAGACAGGCGACGAAGACCTGGCGGTTTGCACAATCGGGGACAATTCACAGTCAGTGCGCTTTCAGCACTCGGCAATCGAGTGGACTGCCCGTATTATCTGGGCGAGCCAATAACCTGCGAGCACACATTTGATGAAGCTTCGGCCTCTCATAACGCCAGCAATCGTGCTGACCACCGCAGGTGGTCTGCTCGCCTGGCTGCTCCTGGCAGACCCGCCGTCCGTACAGGACGAGCAGGTAGCGGCAGGCAGCATCACCAGCGCCGCCAAGGAAACAAGCGAGCCGGCAAAGACGCCCGAGCCCGCACCGCAGTCGTCCCCTCCCCAAGCTCAGACGCAGAAACCGGCACAGACACAAAGTGAACCCGTCGTCGTCGCCGCTGCGCCTTTGCCGAACGACATTCGCAACGTTTCGCCGGAGGGGGTATCGGCACCGCAGGTACAGGGTGACCTCAAACGTATCGAACCTTCCAAACGCTACCTGGAACTGAAGGATCCACCGATTGAACCGGTTCCGGATGGCCCACTGGAGCTGATGCGCGTGCAGGTTCTCGACGGCGGACGCATCAAGTCGGACCGGTTGACAGTGACGCTTGCCCATATCGTTCCGCTGAAATCGGACGAAACCTGTGTTTCCCGTCTCGGTGGCACCTGGCCCTGCGGTGCCAGGGCGCGCACTTTCTTAAGAGGACTGGTGCGGCAATTGAAGGTGGTATGCGAAAAGATCGAGGAGACCGGACCGCAACAGATTCTGGCAACCTGCACCCGCGGATCGATGGACCTCAGCAAGCGTCTTGTCCGCTATGGCTGGGCGGATCCGGCGCCGGACGCACCTGCCGATTTCATGGAACTTGCCGAAAAGGCCAGAGACAGAAAAGTCGGCAAGTGGCAATCGGAATGGCTGAACGAGTTGCCGACGAGCGAACTGGAAACAGAAGTGCCGTCTGCCTTGCCAGGCCTTGAGGAACTTGCCCCGGAAATCGTCGAATGGAGCCTGAGAACCGAACCGGAACAGCCGGGGGACGGTCAACTGGCAATCGAGGATTACCCGCAAGTAGAACGGCCGGTGCAGTAGGGCTGGAGCGGCACCGCTTCGCGTTGAAGCAAGCCTTAGTTTCTCCTCCTCAACCGACCGCCTCTCACTGCTGCTGAAAAATCCTTGCGAGCGCCTCGAAGCAGCTCATACCTTCGGCGAATAGGGTTAATACATAGACAAATCAATCAGTACAATTAGTTCAATATTTACGCCCTTAAGGGAAAGTGGCTCAAACATTATCAGTCCGTGACGAGGACCAAAGAAATATGAGCACACCTGCCCCCAAGAACACTGTCGAAACTGACAATATCACAAAATATATCAAGTTCATGTCCAGTTCCGGAAGCAATACAGCTTCTGCGCAGACGGCTTGGAACACCCTTCAAAAACACCTTCCGGCCATTCTGGATCGCTTTTACGTAGAGCTCCTTTCGCAAGAAGAGCTGCGCCAGAAAATGGGAACGCATGAGAAGAACACCGTTCCTCTCAAAAACGCGCAAACCAAACACTGGGAATATATCTTCAATCACGACCCGGACCTGGAGTTCATCGGACAGGCTGCGCGTATCGGTCAGGCTCACGTAAAGATCGGGCTGAAGGCCGAATGGCTGATGTCCGCATTTGGCCGGCTGTTGAACGAAATCCTTCCTGTCATTGTCAAGAAGCACCGGTTTTCGCAAAAGGCGATGATTGCCGAGATGCAGGCCGTGGTGACACGGTTCTTTCTGGACATGATCCTTGCACAACGTGCGTTCGAAACGGAACAGCGCCGCATTGAAGACGCTGAAATGCGGGATACGATCGGGCTGGAGAACCTGCGCACGACCGCAAACACCATCAGCGAGCTGAACGAAATCGTGATGTCGATGGCGTTGTTGTCGCGCAATACCCAGGAAGCCAACGCGAACGGCCAGTCGATTTCCGCCGCGGCGGACCAGCTTGTCGCCTCCATCGGCCAGATTTCCGAAAACAGCGAAGGCGCGGCCAACGAAGCCGTGCAAACAAACAACGCCGCCAAGGATGGCCTGGACAAGATGTCGGCCGTGTCGAGTGCTATCGGCGATATTTCCTCAACGTCCCGGCAAACCGCGCAGAGCCTGTCAGACCTCAGCGAAGCTGCATCGCAGATCGGCGAATTCCTATCGGTCATTCAATCCATCGCAGACCAGACCAATCTTCTGGCGCTGAATGCCACCATTGAAGCCGCCCGTGCAGGGGAAGCCGGCAAAGGCTTTGCCGTCGTTGCTTCGGAAGTCAAAACCCTCGCCTCGCAGACCGGCAAGGCGACGGAAGACATCGCGCAGCGGATCGAAGCACTGACTGCCGGCATGGAAACGATCCAGACAGCCATCCAGAGCTCCGAAGGCGCCATCCAGAATGGCGAGGATGCCATTGCGGCCGCCAATGAACTCATGCAATCCATCGACGGGATGGTTGGCAATGTCTCCGAACGGGTCACCCAGATAACGGGCATCCTGCACCAGCAGAAAGAAGCCAGCCACGAAATCGCTCGCAACGTCGCCAATGTCGCTGAATCGAACCGGAATACGGATCAGCAACTCGGTGCCATGCAGCGCGTTCTGAAACAAAGCAACGACAGTTTCAGCGGAGCAGCAAAAAACTTCTTTGATGCCAACTCTGACAAGTCCTTGCTGGAAATGGCTCGGATCGACCACGTCCTTTTCAAGAAACGTGTCGTCGATACGGTGACCGGCCACGACGACTGGGCGACTTCCGGCATGCCCGACCATCATCATTGCCGTCTTGGCAAATGGTACGACTCGATCAAGAACGAGAAGATCAAATCACATCCAGCGTTCCGCAACCTGATCGCTCCTCATAAGGCGGTTCACGAAGCGGGTCACCGGGCGCTGCATGCCACTGAACAAGGCAATTCCACGGAAGCTTTCGCGGCACTCGTTGACCTGGACAAGGCCAGCAAGGAAGTTCTCAAGGGCCTTACAGTTCTTGCCGCCGCCATGGAAACCGATCTGGCGGATGCAGAACCCCGCAAGTCGCCAAGACAGGACGTCGGCAAGAAGGCCGAAGTTCTGCTGGACGGGGGAACCCAGACAGTGGAGCTGGAAAACGTGTCCGTGACCGGTGTGGGCTTGAAGGGCATAAGGGATGCCAAGGCGGGCAAGACCGTTTGCATCCGATGCGATGGCAAGGAACGGCTTGGCCATATCATCTGGGTGGATGGCACCAGGGCAGGCGTCCAGTTCTTCGACGAAAACAAATGATCTTCGCGGGAAACGCCTGCAGACAACCCTGATAAGGTGCCCATGGGCACCTTATCCAGCTTTATCGCCATGCACGTTTGAATGAACGGCTGCTACAGCCATTCACACCACTGGATGCAGGCAGACTTGCTGACAAACCTCTGCTCAATTGCGATCCGTCGGTTTCTTATTTTTCCTGATTGGTATTAGGCTCCGGACTTCGGAAGTCCCGGATCTGGAGTATTCATGACTGGAGAAATCAAGGTCGGCATCGTTGGTGGAACCGGGCAACTCGGCAGCGCCATCGCAACGGCTTGGCTGGAAAGCGGCTGTGTCAAACCTCGTCAGCTCTGGATATCCAATCGATCCGGAACCGCCACAGGCTTCGAAAGCTGGCCGGAGATCACCTTCACCGCATCCAATCAGCTTCTGGCTGACACCTGTGAGGTCATCCTTCTGTCCGTTCCGCCAGCGCTTGTCGAAACGGTCAGCATTTCGGCGCCCGGCAAACTGGTGCTCTCGGTCATGGCGGGTGTCTCACGTGAGAGGCTCAAAGCCCTCACAGGCTCGGAAAAGGTCGTTCGTGCCATGTCGAGCCCGGCGGCGGGCAAGCAGCTGGCCTACTCCCCCTGGTGTGCGGCTTCGTCGCTTTCGCAGGAAGACAGGGACCTCGTCCAGTCGTTGTTGTCGGCCTGCGGCCCGAGTGATGAAGTCCAGGACGAACAGCAGATCGAGGTCTTCACCGCCATAACCGGTCCGGTACCGGGATTTGCGGCCTTCTTCGCCGACTGCATTGTTGACTATGCAAGGTCAAACGGTGTCGACAGGCATATTGCCGAACGCGCCGCAAAACAGCTGATCCTGTCGGCTGGGCAAATCATGGCCGGTGACACCAGATCTCCGGCGGAACATGTTCAGGAGATGATCGACTACGCAGGAACGACTGCCGCCGGTCTCGTCAAGCTGAAGGAACTGGGTGTTTCGGATCTGATCAGTGAAGGGCTGGACGCCAGTACGGAGCGCGTCAGAACTATTGCCGGCAAAGACTGATACCGCGCTTCTTCCGCCGGAGAGCACAGCTGAAAACAAAAAAAGCGGCGCTGGTGCGCCGCTTTTCCTGAAGTCTGATAATCAGGCTGTCAGTTCGCCAGCCAGTGCCTTGCGGATCATCTCACGCGTTTCGGCAATGCCGTAAAGAGCAACGAAAGACCCGAAGCGCGGTCCCTTTTCCTGCCCGAGCAGAAGCTGGTAAAGCGCAGAGAACCAGACGACGGACACGCCAGGACCACCATCGGGACCCTTTTTGGACGGGTCCTGATAACGCTCGATGGACCGGGCGACGTCCAGCACCGCATCCTGGATGGCACCGCCATCCGCACCGGCCGGCAGGGCGGCCAGTGTTTCGTCCAGTTTTTCCAGCGCAGTGCGCTCGACATCGTCCGGCACCTTGAACGACTTGGTTGGTTTGACGAAATCGTCGAAGTAGCGGATCGCATAGCCGACAAGCGCATCCAGTTCCGGATGGGTCGACGCCGTCACGCCCGGAGCGTAGCGGGAGATGAACGCCCACAGCACGTCCTTGTTTTCCGCGTTGGAGGCGGACACAAGGTTCAGCAGCATGGCAAAGGGCACCGGCATGTCGATCTTCGGAATGTTGCCCGAATGGATGTGCCAGACCGGGTTCTGAAGCTTCTGCTCCACCGGCATCTGCTCGTACTTCTGGACGAAGGTGTAATATTCGTCGACCGCCTTCGGAATGACGTCGAAATAGAGCTTCTTGGCCGTCTTCGGCTTCTGGAAATTGTAGAGCGCAAGGCTCTCCGGTGCAGCGTAGGTCAACCACTCGTCAATGGTCAGACCGTTGCCCTTGGACTTGGAGATCTTCTCGCCCTTTTCGTCCAGGAACAGTTCGTAGACGAAGTGTTCCGGAGCGGTCCCGCCCAGGATGTTGCAGATCTTGTCGTAGATCGGCGCATTGGTCATATGATCCTTGCCGAACATCTCGAAATCGACGTCAAGCGCAGCCCAGCGCATGCCGAAGTCGGGCTTCCACTGCAGCTTCACCTTGCCGCCGGTGACCGGCAGCGTGATGTCCTCGCCCGTCTCGTCCGCAAAGGTGATGGTGCCGTCCTTCGAATTGACGTCCTTCATGGGCACATAGAGCACGCGGCCGGACGTCGGCGAGATCGGCAGGAAGGGCGAATAGGTCGCCTGACGTTCCGCGCCGAGCGTCGGCAGCATCACGTCCATGATCTTCTGGTACTTCTCGGTCGCCCGGATCAGCACGTCATCGAACTTGCCGGCTTTGTAGTATTCGGTCGCGCTGGCAAATTCATAATCGAAGCCGAAGGTATCCAGGAACCGGCGCAGCATGGCGTTGTTGTGCTCGGCAAAGCTTTCATAGTCGCCGCCGAAGGGGTTCGGCACCGCCGTCAGAGGCATCTGCAGATATGGCTCAAGCGCTGCGCGGTCCGGCACGTTTTCCGGGATCTTGCGCATGCCGTCCATGTCGTCGGAGAAGCAAAGCAACCGCGTCGGGATCTTGTCTTCGGTCAGCAGCCGAAACGCCGTGCGCACCATGGTGGTGCGCAGAACTTCGCCGAAGGTGCCGATGTGCGGGAGACCGGACGGGCCATAGCCCGTTTCGAACAGAACCGGTTTGTCCGTTCCCCGTTTCTCGATCCGTTTGACCAGTTTTCGCGCTTCTTCGAACGGCCACGCTTTCGATTTCGTGGCCGCCTCGACAAACTCTTGCGAAAGGTCAAGCGGAGGCAGGGATTGATCGGTCATTTTTCAAGTCGTTCTGTTCATGAGAATGGATGGAATGCAACCCGGTCGTTTTTTTGACTTTTCGGCCGGTTGCTGCGGCGCGACACTAGATCAACGCGCCTCTATGTGCAATCACATGAACACAGCTAAGTTGACCGAAATCTCGGGCTTTGCGCACTCTTTCCGCCTGAGGACATATCGCGCCGGAAAAAAGCGGATCACGCCGGTCAATCGATTGTCTCATACCGGTGACTTGAAGCTTGTCTTCCAACCCGTTACATCGGGCGCACGATCAAGAAGAAATTTTCCGTCTTTTGGCGCTACGGGAGAATGAATAGTGTCTATGAACGAGCCGATCAGCGTACAGGAAGCCCTTATCTACGTGATGGTTATCGTCTCGGCGTCGGACAACCAGATGACCGACAACGAACTGGCCACCATCGGCGACATGATCAAGATGCTGCCCGTTTTCAATGGCTATGACGGCAACCGGATCATCCCGGCAGCCCAGCGCTGCGGCGACATCCTGCAGGAAGACAACGGCTTGCAGCTGGTGCTGGAGCTGGTTGGCGACGTCCTGCCGGCAAAGCTTTACGACACTGCATATGCGCTTGGGGTTGAAGTCGCGGCTGCCGATCTCCACGTCGAGAAGGAAGAATTGCGCATCCTTCAGCTTCTGCGTGACCGCTTCAAACTCGACAAACTCACCGTTGCCGCAATCGAGCGTGGTGCGATTGCCCGTCATCGGACCATCTGATCCTCACGGAGCAGGTATTTGAAAGCAACGAAGGCCCTCGCCTGGGCCGGGGCGGTATCGATAGCCGTCCTGGCAGGTGTTTTCCTGATCTTCCAGGGCCTTCAGGATTTCGATCTTTCTGAATACGAAAGCCGGCCGATTGCCTTTTCCTTCGACGGACATTCCGTTGCCGGAACGTTGCATCTGCCCCACCTGCAAGATCCTGGGCACGCAAACCCGCCTCTGGTCCTGATCGTTCACGGGGACGGGCCAGCGGACCGCTATTCCGGCGGTGGGTACATGCCTCTCATCAGCCGTCTTCTGGACAGCGGTCTTGCCGTCTATTCCTGGGACAAGCCTGGCGTCGGCGAAAGCCAGGGCAACTGGCTTTCCTTTTCCATGGAAGAGCGAGCCCGCCTCGCGGCAACGGCCCTTGCGGCCGCCAAAGAACAGCCCGAATTGAAGACGTCTCCAGCCGGATTTCTCGGCTTTTCCCAGGCGGGGTGGGTTTTGCCCATTCTGGCGGAAGAGCCAGCACAGGGCGATTTCTTCGTGATTGTCGGCGGAGCTGTCAACTGGTTGCGGCAGGCTGGTTATTATACCCGGCGCAGGCTGGAGCTTGCAGGTGCAGACAGCAAGGCGATCGACAAGGCCTTGGCGCAGGACGCAAAAGACGGACAAAAGTTTCTAGACCGGGATTTTTCCTATCAGGACTATCTCGACAGCGGCATGGACAGGGTTCCGATGCCGGAAGATCGCTTCACCTTCGCGCGCCAGAATGCGGCCTCCGACTCCACCGCCTCCCTTGCCCGTATCTCCTCGCCCGTTCTGACACTGCACGGAGCAGAGGACCTCAACGTGGATCCTCATTTCAATTCCGGCATCTATCGAAAGATGCTGACGGACAACAATCCCGCCAACCGCTTCGTGATCGTCCCGGAAGCAACCCATGCGCTGTTGCGGGCGGAAGCCTTCAACTACCAGCTCAAGGGGCAAATGCCTTCCTGGTCGAAGGCCTTGTTCATGGTCCTGGGACGCCGTGCCTACGCACCGGGCGCACTGGACACCATAACAATCTGGATCAAGGAACAGGCCTCAACAGCAAACAGCCTTTCAACTTCACCAAATCGATCAAATTGAACCCTTTTTGTTTTCGGTCCTTCAATCCGCAGCACCTTATCACCGGAGCGGGGACAGCACGCTTGTGGGCTGCCGGGACCTGCGGGTCCTTCAGTGCGGAGACGGGGACATGAGCAATCAGGCAATCGGAGAGCGGACAAGTGTGCGCTATCCACTGAGGCGACGCCGCCAGAGGCTGCGCGTACAGCGCCCCATGCCTTATGCTGTCCGGTACGTGCAGGTTCGCACCGCTCCAAAGCAGGCGAACTGGGGCACGCGAATGATGCTTGCCTTTGCAGGCTTTGTCTGCGGCCTTGCAGCCGACGCGCTGGTGATGTTTGCCGAAGACCATTTCCATCTGGCAAAGAACCGGGATCCGGATCTTTTCGCATGGGTGCTCGGCACCGGCTTTGCCGGCCATATCCTCTATCTGATCTTCGGAATACTAGCGGTCACGTTGCTGACGGCCTTCAACCGCCGCAAGTGGATCTTGTGGCTGCTGATCGGCTTTGTCGGCGGACTGCTGAGTATCTGATCGGCTGATAGCCTCAATTCAGGCTGTGGATCGCATCCGGCAGATCGAGTGAAAACGCCGGAATGACGACGTCGAACATGGAGCCGTCCGGACGTTCCATCGAGTAGGACCCGGCCATGATGCCGCTGTCGGTCGAAAGCGGGCAGTGCGACGAATACTCATAGGTCTCGCCAGGCTCTATCACCGGCTGTTCGCCGACCACGCCCTCGCCGCTGACTTCTTCCTGGCGCCCTCTGGCATCGGTTATCTGCCAGTAACGCGTCTTCAGCTGCACCGGTTCGCTGCCACCGTTGTGGATCTCGACCATATACGCCCAGATATATTCGCTCTCTTCCGGACGCGATTCATCGTCCAGATAAAACGGCTCGACGGAGACTTCGATCCCTTGGGTGATGGCGGTGTAACTGCCAGACACGGCTTTTCCTTAATTTCAGAACTGCGAACCTTGAAATAGACCGGTCCGAAGCGACTTCCACGGGTGGTGCCCGCTCGTTCAGGAGGGGCTTATAGGGCGAATGACGCAAGCGTGAAAGAGGGTTGTGACATATGAGGCCGGAATTGCTTGAGATTTGAGGCCGGATTTTGCAAGAACACCATCTGTCAGACCCAAAGCAGTGATCTCTTCATGTTCGATGCCCACCTGCGCCCGCTGATCGATCCGCCGCTGAACCGGCTGGGCCTGATCCTTGCCGGCACGGGGCTTACCGCCAACAGCGTGACGCTGGCGGGCTTTGCCGCCGGTATGGGGGCAGCCATCGCTATCGCAACGGGTCATACCCTGATCGGCTTGTTCCTGATCGCGGTCAACCGATTTGCAGACGGTCTCGATGGCGCGTTGGCCCGGGCAACGGCCAAGACGGATCTCGGCGGCTACCTCGACATCACACTGGATTTCTTCTTCTACAGCGCAATCCCTCTGGCCTTTGCCATACAGGACCCGGCCCGCAACGCTTTGCCGGCGGTGGCACTTCTTGCCAGCTTCTACGCGAACGGCTCGGCCTTTCTGGCCTTTGCCATCATGGCGGAGAAGAACAAGCTGACCACCGACGCTCAGGGCTCCAAATCGCTCTATTACATAGGCGGGCTGGCCGAAGGCACCGAGACCATCGCGCTATTCCTGCTGATGGCCCTGGTCCCCGCCTGGTTTCCTGCGCTTGCCTACGGTTTTGCCGCGATATGCGTCGTGTCCGCCGGCGCCCGGGTGCTCATTGGCGTGAAGGCGCTGCGGCAGACAGGCCGTTAGATCGCCTGGAGCGCCTTCTCGATATCTTCCAGCAGATCCTGCGGATCCTCCAGACCGATTGAAAGCCGCAGGATACCATCGGTGATACCGAGTTCCGCGCGCGCTTCCTCGCCAATCGACTGGTGCGTGGTCGTCGCCGGATGGGTGATCAGGCTCTTGGCGTCGCCCAGGTTGTTGGAGATCTTGACGATTTCCAGCGCGTTTGTGAAACGGAACGCGGCTTCCTTGCCGCCCTCGATTTCCATCGCCAGCATAGTGGATCCGCCGCTCATCTGGCGTTTGGCAACATCGGCCTGCGGGTGGTCGTCCCGGCCCGGATAGATCAGCCGCGCGACCCTGGACTGGCTTGCCAGATAGTCGGCAATCCTGCCCGCCGTTTCCGTCTGGCGCGCAACGCGCAGCGGCAGCGTTTCCAGGCCCTTCAACAGGACCCAGGCACTGAACGGGCTCATGTGCGGACCGGTATGCTTGATGAAAGGCATGACCTCGTCGTTGATCCATTCCTCGTCCGACAGGATCACACCGCCGAGGCACCGGCCCTGGCCATCGATGTGCTTGGTGGCCGAATAGACGACCACATCGGCACCGAGCTGAAACGGCGACTGATACAGCGGGGTCGCAAACACGTTGTCGACGATCAGACGGGCACCGGCTTCCTTGGCGATCTGTGCCACGGCCTCGATGTCGATGACTTCCAGCGTCGGGTTGGTCGGGCTTTCCAGGAACAGGGCCTTGGTGTTCGGCCGAACAGCCGCCTTCCACTGCTCGATGTCCGTTCCGTCTACCAGCGTGCTTTCAACGCCGAAGCGCGGCAGCAGTGTTTCGCAAATATAGCGGCAGGAGCCGAACAGGGCCTTGGCGGCAATCACGTGATCGCCTGCCCTTACCGCTGCCATCAGCGCCAGATTGACGGCCGCCATGCCGCTGGCGGTTGCCCGCGCGGCCTCGGCCCCTTCAAGCGCCTTGATACGGTCCTCGAACATGGTGACGGTCGGGTTGGCATAGCGGGAATAGACATAACCCGGGTCCTCGCCATTGAACCTGGCCTCGGCAGCTTCGGCACCGCTGTAGGTGAAGCCCTGGGTCAGGTAGATGGTCTCCGAGGTCTCACCAAACGGTGACCGCATGGTGCCGCCATGAACCAGAGTGGTTGCAGGGCGCCAGTTCTTGTTTCCGGTCTTGGTGGTCTCAGTCATGTCTTTCATTCGCTCCAAACGCAAAAAACCCCAGCCTCAAGACCGGGGTTCTCACCTCCGGCCTTTTTAGCAACTTGTTTAACGTGGCTGCAAGCCGGCCGGCCCAAATCACCACGAAGTGAGCCTGTCCTACGGGAAAAGCAGGCACAGGTCAATTGTCTTGCGCACGATCCTCTCAAAAGCCCCGTTCTGCCAGAATGCCTGTTGGCGCGGGCGGCCCGATCCTTTAATGACCATAGACCAGCATAATGCGGAACATCTTCATGAACGTCACAGCGGGTCAGGTCTTGAACGGAAGCGCACTTCTCACAGCAAACGGCATTCTGCCGGAACGGGTAATCCAGGCCATGTTCGCCGCCGGAGAGATTTCAGCGGACGCGCCGCCTGTCACCGGTCAGATACAGCCTGCCAGCCTCGACCTGCGTCTGGGCAAGGAAGCCTACCGGGTGCGTGCCAGCTTCCTGCCGGGCCCCGACATCCAGGTCGCGGCTCGGCTTGAGCAGATGAAACTGCACACGGTCGACCTGAGCGAAGGTGCCGTCCTTGAAACAGGCTGCGTCTATATCGTGCCGCTGCAGGAAAGCCTCGCCCTGGCTCCCGATATTTCGGCAACTGCCAACCCGAAAAGCTCGACTGGCCGCCTGGATGTCTTCACCCGCGTCATCACAGACAACGGCCTTGCCTTCGACACCATTCCGGCCGGCTACACCGGTCCGCTTTATGCCGAAATCTCGCCTCTGACCTTTCCGATCCTCGTGCGGTCCGGGTCCCGCCTCAGCCAGATCCGTTTCAGGCGCGGTCAATCGCTCATTCCCGATGCGGAACTGGAAGAGGTGCACAAGGCCCACACATTGATGAGCGGCGGCAACGAGCGCATCGGCAACGGTGTGCAGCTCTCCATCGATCTGGAAGGGACCGGACCCAACAGCCTGATCGGATATCGCGCCAAGCAACACTCCGGACTGATCGATGTCGATGTCGTCGGCGCGCAGGACGTCCTGGATTTCTGGGAACCTATCTATCGCCGCCAACGGGCGGAACTTATCCTCGATCCGGATGCATTCTATATTCTGGTCAGCCAGGAAGCTGTGCATGTACCGCCGGACTATGCGGCCGAAATGGTGCCGTTCGATCCACTCGTCGGCGAATTCCGCGTCCATTATGCAGGCTTCTTCGATCCCGGTTTTGGCCACGCCAGTGCCGGTGGTGTCGGCTCGCGCGCGGTTCTTGAAGTCCGCTCACATGATGTCCCGTTCATCGTGGAACACGGCCAGACCATCGGGCGTCTGGTCTATGAACACATGGCGGAGCGCCCGGCGACACTCTACGGTGAAGGCATCGGCTCCAACTATCAGGGCCAGGCACTCAAGCTGTCCAAGCACTTCAAGGCACCCGCCTGACCGCCGATGGCCTTGAAAACCGTCACCCGTGAGTTTGAAGGATTTCTGGAAGACCGGAAGTCCCGCTTTCTGGCGCATCTGGTGCCGGTGGACATGTTCGACCGGCGGATGGAAGAGCTGCGCAAGGAACACAAGAAGGCCAATCACATCGTCACGGCGCACCGGAGACTTCTGGAAGACGACCGGATTGAGGAGAGCGGCAAGGACGACGGTGAACCGGCTGGCACCTCCGGCATGCCGACATTGCGCGTGCTGCAAGGGGCAGACCTGATCAACTGCGCTGTTCTGATCGTGCGTTATTTCGGCGGTACGAAACTCGGCGGTGGGGGCCTGGCCCGGGCCTATTCCGGCGCAGCGCAGGATGCGATCAACAACGCCGACTTGGTACTGTTTCAAAAGATACTGTCGAAAACAGTTCGCGCAGACTTTGCGTCCGGATCGGAACTGGAACGGCGGATCGAGACCCTCGGCCTCACCGTCATGGCGCGCGACTACACCGAAGACGGAGTGACGCTGACCGTCGAAGGGCCGGAAGAGGTTCTGGCTGAACTTTAGAGAGCGTCGACGTCCCGTCACTCCTTCCAAGTCACTAGGGCCAGCCCCTCCCCCGGTCGTCATTGCTGGACTTGATCCGGCAATCCATACGGGGATCTTGGTCACAAAGAGACAATTGGTTCAGGAGACGGAGTGTCTTGGTTCCCACGGTTCAGCCAAGGGACGACGCCTCGGATCGTGGATAGCTCTCGGTTCATCGGCTGATGCCTCTGCTTCAGTCCACCGCGCCGCCTTACGTCCGCGTCTTGCCGGCTTCCGCCTTCAGCTCTTTCAGTTCTGCTCGAAGCGCCCTGACCTCTTCCAGGATCAGCCCTGTGTCGTCATGAATGGCCTGGCGGTTGGCGTCGGCTTCAGCCTCGTGTTCCTCCTGCATGGCGGAGACGATGATACCGATAAAGAGGTTCAGCACCGTGAAGGCCGTGCACAGGATGAAGGGGACAAAGAACAGCCAGGAATAGGGATAGACATCCATGACCGGACGCACGATGCCCATGGACCAGCTTTCCAGGGTCATGACCTGGAACAGCGTGTAGAGCGATGCGCCGAGGTTGCCGAACCATTCCGGAAAGGCTTCGCCATAGAGCTTGGTCGCCATGACGGCGAAGACGTAAAAGACCAGCGCCATCAACACGACGATGGAGCCCATGCCCGGCAGGGCGGCCACCAGCCCGCCGATAACACGGCGCAGGGACGGTACGACGGAAATGAGGCGCAGAGCCCTCAAAATTCGCAGCGACCGCAGAACGGACAGGTTGCCTGTTGCCGGCATCAGCGAGATTGCAACGATGCTGAAGTCGAAGAGGCTCCAGGGGTCCTTGAAGAACTTCAGGCCATGGGCATAGAGCCGCAGAGCCAGTTCAACGACGAAAATGCCCAGGATCACCTGATCGACCAGCCTGAGGAAACTGCCTACCTCTGCCATGACAGCAGGACTGGTCTCCAGACCGAGCGTCAACGCATTCAAAACGATAACGCCGATGATGCAGACTTCCCAGTTGCGTGAGGTGACCAGCGCCCTGACCTGATTTCGCATATATATGACCCGGTTTGATGTCTTTTCGTGCGTACCGCACTGCCCGGGCCGGAACATGGCGATTTCAGCGTCGCAGCGCAAGATCGCAGCGCTCTGGAAAAGCATCGAACCATCAGACAAGCGTGCTTGACAGGTCGGGCAAGTCGGCGCAGAAAGCTCATCAGGTTCGGCGGGTGTAGCTCAATGGTAGAGCAGAAGCTTCCCAAGCTTAAGACGGGGGTTCGATTCCCCTCACCCGCTCCAAACAACCAATCCAATTCCTGAATTTCCCAGTGGCTTTTCTTCAGCGCAGCGTTTCGCCGACCTGCGGGGTTTTCCGGACATCTGCGCGGCTGAGGCCAACATCCTTCAAGAGATAGTCGGGCAGATCCGCCAAGTGCGCCATGTCGCGCCGACGGCGCAGGCACTTCAGCGCGAAATGCAAGACGGCAGCAACGAGACCGGCTCTACGGACGCGCGCCAGGTGCAGAGGTACAAGGTGATCGGTCATCTGTTTTGCTCCTTTCCAACGGACAGGAGTAAGTTTAGAAAAAGCCTCTACGGACAGTGCGCAAAATTCTCAAAATTGAGCGATAAATTCGCAAAAATTCCGATTTTGAGATAAACTACCGCACAATTACGCCGAACAGGACTTTTCAACATGGATCTGGACGATTTCGATCATCAGCTGCTGCATCTGCTCAGTCTCGATGCCCGCCAGACCGGCAAGGAGCTTTCCGAGAAAGTTGGCCTGTCTTCTGCCGCCTGCCTGCGCAGGGTGCAACGCCTGAGAGAAGTCGGGGCTATCGAGCGGGAAGTGGCCATCGTGTCACCGGAGGCAACGGGCGCCTCCGTTACCTTGCTAGTGATGCTGATGCTGTCGCGTGGACAGCCGGAACGTATGGCGAAGTTGCGGCAGAAGTTGCTGAAGCTTCGGGAAGTGAAAAAGATCTACCACGTCACGGGTCCGGCCGATCTGGTACTCACCGTGCAGTGCTCTTCCATGGAAGCCTATTCAACTTTCACCGAGGCGCATTTCTATGAAGACGACATCAAGGGCTTCGATACGATCGTCGTCCTGCGCTCCTACGATCCGGAATCGGGGACTTGACTGCACTCCGCGGAATTCAGCCAACGCTGTGCCTGTCAGAGTTCTCGCGTTTGTTTTCGGAGTGCCTCGTGACATCTTCGACGGAGCGGGCTGACAAGCGCTGCCGGTTCGCGATATTCTGTCTGCGCGATTCCCGGCGCGTATTGCCGACCATGACTTGATACGGAACGAGACGTCCGCGTGCCAGCTTCACTGCCACTTCTCAAGATTATCTGCCGCGTTGCAGCCGGGCTGCTGACGCTTGGCACTTTGGCGCTTGGTACTTTGGCGCTCGGCGTCCTGTCGGTTTCAGCCCAGGAGGCTTCGGTCCGCGTTCCCAATTTCTGGGATCCGAAAGCCGTCCACGACCGGCCAAATGCCATTCCGGACAAGATCCAGTTTCTGGCAACCGACGGATATCCGCCCTTCGTGTTCCGTGACCAGCATGGCCGTCTTACCGGCTTCAATGTCGATCTCGCACGGGCTCTCTGCCAGGAGCTTGGAAGTTCCTGCGCCTTGCGCATCAAGGACTTCGAGGTTCTTCTGCCTGCACTGGACGAAGAAGAAGGTGACGCGATTATCTCCGGCCTGTCGCGCAGCCTCCCCTCCACGCGCCGCCTCAACTTCACCGAGGACTATCTGAAGCTGCCGGCGCGGTTTGTGGTTCGGGCGTATAACGCGTCCGATTTCAACGAGCAGGCTCTCACCGGCAAGCGGATAGCCGTTGAAGCAGGGTCCCGCTACGAGGCGTTTGCCAAGCGCTTCTTTCCCGATGCCGAGATCATCAGTCTGGAAACCGCAGAGGCGACACGCGAGGCGGTCAAGGGCGGTTCGGCCGATGCTCTGTTCGGCGACGGCCTGAACCTGTCCTTCTGGCTGCCGAGCGAAGCTGCAGATGGCTGCTGTGCCTTTGCCGGCGGCCCGTGGCTGGAGCCGGGCTATTTTGATGAAGGCATGGCCATTGCGACCCGCCAGGACGATCCGGAACGGGCTGCGGCCCTCACCTACGCCTTGCGCCAGCTTCACCAGAAGGGCATCTACCGCGAGCTTTACCTGCGCTATTTTCCCATGAGCTTCTTCTGACCTTTCCGGCCATTCCCGACAAAGAACCAGGTCAGCTTTTGCCTTTCGCGTCCTCGACACGCGCCTCCTTCCGGCGGTCCGGATTTTTCAGGAACGGGATCGCCAGGCTGAAGGGAAACGAATGCGCACGCGGCGTGAGCGCGGCACCGAGCCCGATTTCCATCGTCTCTTGTCCTTGCTCGGGATCTTCCACGTAGGTTCCGAACAGACGGTCCCAGACCGAAAGATAGAACCCGTAGTTGGAATCCGTCTCGTGCGGTAGCACCGAGTGATGAATGCGGTGCATGTCCGGAGTGACGATCAGAAACCGCAAGGGGCGGTCCAGCCAAAGCGGCAAGCGGACATTGGCGTGGCTGAAAACCGCAGAGCCGTTGAGAACGATCTCGAAGATCAGCACGGCTTCAACAGGACCGCCGAGGGCGATGATGACCACCCCTTTCCAGAGGAAGGACAGCAGAATTTCGATCGGGTGGAACCTGAGCGCGGTTGTAGCGTCCACCTCACTATCTGCGTGGTGCATGCGGTGAATGCGCCAGAACAGGGGAACCTTGTGCGACACCAGGTGTTGAAACCACACCGCAAGATCAAGCACGACAAAGGTGATCAGACCGGCCACAACACCCGACCAGCCGAGAAATGCAAAGAGGCCCCAACCCTTTTCCTGTGCCAGCATTGCAAGGCCGACGCCGCCGATGGGGAAGAACAGCCGCACCAGAAGGGCATCAAGCAGAACAATGCCCCAGTTGGTCGGCCAGCGCTTCAAACGGCTGCTCTTCAGGCGCCGCCGTGGCAAGCCCGCCTCCAACAGCGCCATTATCAGAAAGATGCCGCCGAAACAGGCCATGCGAACCTGGTTGATGTCGATCTGGTCAAACATGGGGTCTTTTGAAACGTCCTGACTAATGCTGCTTGCCACGGTCCCGATGGCACGATAGGGCGATACGACAATACTCCTGATATCATTCCTTGCCGCTGCGACAGATCACATCATCATGACCGACTTTCTCTGGAACCGCCCCGAAACGCCACCTGTGGCAACACTGCTGCTGGCCCATGGTGCTGGCGCAGCCATGGACTCAACCTTCATGAACAAGCTCGCGGCAGCCCTCGCGAGCCAAGGCATTGCGGCCGCACGTTTTGAATTTGCCTATATGGCCGGTCGCCGGACGGGAGGCCCGAAAAAACCGCCGCCCCGCGCCGACAAGCTGATTGCCGAGTTCCAGACCGCCCTGCAATCAGTCCTCAGCCAGAGCGACGGTCCTCTGCTGATCGGCGGCAAATCGATGGGTGGTAGGGTCGCCGCGATGCTGGCAGGCGGCGGCTCGCTGCCTGGCCGCGCCAAGGGCGTTTCCTGTTTCGGCTACCCTTTCCACCCGACCGGCAAGGCCGATGCCGAGTGGCGGCTCCAGCCGCTGCAGGACGCCAAACGGCCGGTTCTGGTTCTCCAGGGCGACCGGGATCCGTTCGGCTCGAAGGCGGAACTCGATGAAGTCACCTTGCCAGCTCATGTCAGCCTGACTTATCTGGAAGACGGCAACCACGACTTCGGACCGCGCGGCAAGTCGCCGGCGACACTCGACGGCAACATCAAACTGGCAGCCGAAGCAGTCAGGGCATTCGTGGATCGGCTCACGAGTTAGGGCCCACTACGTACCCGGACAAGCGCAGCGCAAGTCCAGGGCTCTCGCGCAAGGCAGCAAGGAAAAAAGCCCGGACCGTTTCCGATCCGGGCTTTTTGAATTTGATGACAGTCCGGCTTACTGGCCGGGCTTGCCGTCGAATTCGTAGCTGGTGCTGCAGAACTCGCAGGTGACGATGATCTTGCCGTCGACAGTCATGTGGTCGACGTCGTCGTCGCTGAACCCGGCGAGAACATTCTCGATCTTCTCGCGAGAGCAGCTGCACTTGTCGACCAGCGGCTGCGGCTCGAAAAGGCGGACGCCGCGTTCGTGAAACAGCCGGAAGAGCAGCATTTCCACGCTGACTTCCGGATCAGTCAATTCGACATCCTTGACCGTCTCGACCAGTACCTTGGCTTCCACCCAGGCATCGTCCTCGTCAATCTCGTGCGGGCTCGTGCCTTCCGGGGCATTGCCCGGATCAATGTCAGCCTGGCGCATGCGTTCCGGCGCTTCGGGCAGGAACTGGATCAGGATCCCGCCGGCTGTCCAGGTTTTCACGTGACCCTCGCCTTCCTGGCGGGTGAACAGTTCACCGACACCAAGACGAACTTCTGTCGGGATCTGCTCGGATCGCTCGAAGTACCGGCGTGCGACTTCTTCCAGCGACACACCATCCAGCTCCACCAGTCCCTGGTAGCGCTGCATGTGCATTCCCTGGTCGATGGTCATCGCCAGATGTCCGTGCCCGAGAAGGGCCTCCTGCGTTGCCTTGCCATCAGCCATCAGCGCTGCGACTTCAGCAGCATCGAAGGTTGCGCAGGCGCGGATTGCGTCGGGTGACTTGAAGTCGACGACCAGCATGGACACCGGTCCCTTCGTCTGCGTCTGCAGCGTGAAGCGGCCGTCGAATTTCAGCGACGTGCCCAAGAGGCTGGTCAGAACGATCGCTTCCGCCAGCAGGCGCGAGACCGGTTCCGGATAGGCATGCCGGTCAAGAATTTTTTCCAGGACAGGACCAAGCGCGACCGCACGGCCGCGCACGTCGAGCCCTTCCACGGCAAAGGGCCGGACAGCGTCCAGCCCTGCAGGCGTAATGCCCAGTTCATCAAGATTAAGTGCCACTTGGCTTGCCTTATGCTGCGCCGAAGCACCAGGCCAGAATGCCCTTTTGGGCATGGAGCCGGTTTTCGGCTTCGTCAAACACAACGGAGTTGGGACCGTCCATGACGTCCGAGGTGACTTCCTCACCCCGGTGGGCCGGCAGGCAATGCATGAACAGGGCGTCCTGGTTTGCCTCAGCCATCAGGCGTTTGTTGACCTGATAGGCGCTGAGGAGGTTGTGACGCGATTCCGCATCGTCATCACCCATGGACACCCAGCAGTCGGTCACGACACAGTCGGTCCCCTTGACTGCCTCATATGGGTCCGTCGTGACCTGAATGGAACCACCCTTGGCACGAGCAGTTTCAATCAGGTCCATCGGCGGCGCCAGTTCGCCCGGCGTCGCGATGCGCAATTCGAAATCGAAGCGCGGCGCGGCATGAATCCAGGAAGCCAGCACGTTGTTGCTGTCACCGGTCCAGGCAACGCTCTTGCCCTTGATCGAACCGCGATGCTCTTCAAAGGTCAACAGATCCGCCATGATCTGACAGGGATGCGAGAGCTTGGTCAGGCCGTTGATCACCGGCACTGTCGCATTTTCTGCAAGTTCACGCAGGTCGTTGTGATCGAGGATGCGGATCATGATCGCGTCGACGAAGCGCGACAGCACCTGCGCCGTATCGGCGATTGTCTCTCCGCGGCCGAGCTGCATTTCCGCACCGGTCAGCATCAAGGTCTCGCCGCCAAGCTCGCGCATGCCGACGTCAAAGGAAATGCGCGTACGGGTCGACGGTTGTTCGAAGATCATGGCCAGCACCTTGCCGGCCAGAGGACCCTGGCCGCGATGCACGCCGTTGCGGCTCGACTTGATCTTCCGGCTGGTGTCCAGGATGGCGCGCAATTCGTCGCCTTCGAAGTCCGTCAGATCCAGAAAGTTCCGGTAGGTTCCGTTTGCGGTCATCAGGCCGCTCCTTCCGCCAATTTCGCTTCCATGGCGACAGCAGCCTGTTCCAGGCGCTCGACAGCAATGGAAATTTCCTCTTCGCTCATGGTCAGCGGCGGCATGATGCGCACCACGTTATCGCCGGCAGGAACTGCCAGCAGACCGGCTTCACGGGCTGCAAGCACATAATCTGCCACCGGCACCACGCATTTCAGACCGAGCATCAGGCCGTTGCCGCGTACTTCGGCCAGAACGTCCGGATGGCTATCCACCAGTCCGGCCAGCTTCTGCTTGAAGCTGAGCCCCTTCTGACGGACACCTTCCAGGAACCCGTCTTCCAGAACGACGTCCAGAACGGCATTGCCGACTGCCATGGCCAGCGGATTGCCGCCAAAGGTGGTGCCGTGGGTCCCGGGGGACAGCGCCGCTGCCGTTTCTGCCGTTGCAAGACATGCGCCCATCGGGAACCCGCCGCCGATACCCTTGGCGATTGCCATCAGGTCCGGTTCCACGCCCGCCCACTGGTGAGCGAACAGCTTGCCGGTCCGTCCGACACCGGTCTGGATCTCGTCGAAGATCAGCAGAATGCCGTTGTCATCACAGATCTTGCGCAGCGCACGCAGGAAATCGGCCGGAATTTCGCGGATCCCGCCTTCGCCCTGCACGGGCTCGATGGCGATCGCGGCCGTTTGCGGACCGATGGCATCTTTCAGCGCATCCAGGTCTCCTGCCGGCACCTGGTCGAAACCGGGAGCCTTCGGGCCAAAGCCTTCAAGATATTTCGCCTGGCCGCCAGCCGCGATGGTCGCGATGGTCCGGCCATGGAAAGCGCCTTCGAAGGTCACGATGTGGAACCGCTCGGGGTTGCCGTTGTCATAATGATAACGGCGCGCGCATTTGATGGCAGCTTCCATCGCTTCCGCACCGGAATTCACGAACAGCACCTTGTCGGCAAAGGTTTCCGCGCACAGGCGCTGCGCCAGTCGTTCGCCATCCGGGATCTGGTGTAGGTTGGAGGTATGCCACAGCTTGGCTGCCTGATCCTGCAATGCCTTGACCAGATGCGGATGGGCATGACCGAGTGCGTTGACCGCGATGCCGGAACCGCAATCGAGGAATCGTCGGCCATCGGTGGTAACCAGCCAGACGCCTTCCCCATGATCGAAAGAAAGGTTCGATCTTGCGTAATTTCCGAATAGTGCAGTCGCGGACATAACCTCGTTTGTCTCCTTTAAACGCCCCTGCTGTCCCCTGCGTCGCCCCGACGCCGGGCCGTCACCTTGAAAAGATGCCGAAGGGCCAAAACGCAACGTGCCGCCCCGATGAGGCGGCACGCAGCGGCTTTCTTATACACTGCCGGTACCATGCACTGTCAATGGAAATGGCGCACAAGACATTTCATGTGCTGCGGAGGGCGGATTTCATAAAATTCTCAATGACCTCGCCATAATTGGGGAAAAGTCGTTTCATCCCCAACTGGTTTGGGTCGAGTGGTTGCCTGACAAATTAACGTTATTGTAACCTCTCAGCAATCAGACACGAGATCTCGTGAGGCAAATCACCAAGAGGCACTAGATCTGCCAGCATTAAGCGTGCTTGCGCATGCTTAACACGGGGTTAATGGCCGCAGGACGGTCAAACTAAAGGGTGCGGCAATGAGTTGGACAAACGAACGAGTTGAGCTTCTCAAAAAGCTTTGGGGCGACGGCTTGAGCGCAAGCCAGATCGCAGGCGAACTGGGTGGTGTTACCCGTAACGCCGTGATCGGCAAGGTGCACCGCCTTGGCCTGTCCGGCCGCGCCAAGTCCACCTCTTCAAGCGCCAAGCCGCGCCGGCCGCGCACCGCAGCTCCTGCAACGGGTGCAGCGCCGAAGAAACCGACGACGTCACATCCGCAGTCGATCGGCGCGACGGCCCTGAAAGCAGACATCTCGCCTGCACCAGTGGTGGCCGCCAAGCCACGCGTAGAGCCGATTGCAGAGCTCGTTCCGATCTCGCAGCGGGCAACCATCCTGACGCTGACCGAGCGGACCTGCAAATGGCCGATTGGCGACCCGGCAACCGACGACTTCTACTTCTGCGGCCGCCAGTCCGATGCCGGCGTCCCCTACTGCGCTCATCACTGCAAGATCGCGTATCAGCCGGTCGCCGACCGCCGCCGCGACCGCAAGACGATGGCTCAGGCAGGCTGATAACCGCGCACCGAAGCAATTCATGAGAAAGCCCGCCATCTGGCGGGCTTTTTTTGTTTGGGCCTTCCATTGACCAGATGCCCGACCCCGAACAGTGACCTCCCACGGCTTAATCACGGCACCGATCCATGCAGTTTCCGTTCCATCAAATCAAACCTTGTTTGACCGCTCCGCCACGACAGTGACTGCAGGATCAGCCCCGACACCGACACAACTGATGGGGTGGTCGCAGAAGAGAACCTTGCTCCGCGAAAGGCACATAACCGCTGAGAAACAAAAAGCCCGCTTGAAAGCGGGCTCCTTAATTCCATTCTGCAAGTTGCGCTCAGGCAGTGGCAGAGGTGAACTGGTCATTGAAGGCGTATCCGGCACCACGGACGGTACGGATAGGATCCTTCGCCTTGCCCTTGTTCAGAGCCTTGCGCAAGCGACCGACGTGAACATCGACAGTGCGTTCGTCCACGTAGACATCGTGACCCCAGACCCCATCCAGCAGTTGTTCACGGGAGAAGACACGGCCAGGCGATGTCATCAGGAATTCCAGCAGGCGGAATTCCGTCGGCCCCAGGTGTATTTCCTTGGTGTTGCGGCGAACACGGTGCGTTTCGCGATCCAGTTCGATATCGCCAGACCGCAACATGCTGGACACCACTTCCGGGCTTGCCCGGCGCAGGATGGCGCGCACGCGGGCCATCAATTCCGGTACCGAGAAAGGCTTGACCACGTAGTCGTCGGCACCGGTCGACAGGCCGCGGATGCGCTCTGCTTCCTCACCGCGTGCCGTCAGCATGATGACCGGCAGGCGCTCGGTATCCTCGCGCGCCCGCAGGCGGCGGCACAGTTCAATTCCGGACAGGCCCGGCAGCATCCAGTCGAGCAGCAACAGATCCGGCAGGCTTTCCCGCAGGCGGATTTCCGCCTCGTCACCCCGGACACAGGACTCGACCGAGTACCCTTCCGCTTCCAAATTGTATCTCAAAAGAAGGCTGAGCGGTTCTTCGTCTTCAACGATGAGCACCTTCGGCATACATCTCGCTCCAATTACCGCAACCGGCGCCGAAGCGCCGGCCGTTAAGATCTTCTGCAAATCCGACGATTACCAGCGGGTCAGACCGCGCCTGTTTCGTCGACCTTTGCCCGGTCTTCCGGCAAACGCTCGCCAGTGACCATGTAGTAGACGTTCTCGGCGATATTCGTCGCGTGATCGCCGATGCGCTCGATGTTCTTTGCGCAGAACAAGAGATGGACGCACTGGGTAATGACCCGCGGGTCTTCCATCATGTAAGTCAGGAGTTCGCGAAAGATCGACGTGTAGATCGCGTCGACCTCGGCGTCGGCTTCCTGAACCCGGCGGGCGGCTTCCGCATCCTTCCGGGCGTAGGCATCCAGCACCTGCTTGAGCTGCGAAAGAGCGAGTTCCGTCATGTGCTCCACACCGATCGCAAGCTTCTTCGACTGCAAGTCGCTGTCGATGGCGATGACGCGCTTGGCAACGTTCTTTGCAAGATCGCCAACACGCTCCAGGTCATTGGCAATGCGCGTTGCGGCGGTGATTTCACGCAGGTCCTGCCCCATCGGCTGGCGGCGGACGATCAGCTCGATCAGCTTCACTTCAAGTTCGTTGTAAAGGCTGTCCAGCCGGACATCGCCCTTGATCGTCGCCTTGGCAAGCTCCAGATCCTGCGACACCAGCGCGGACACCGCATCGGCGAAAGCCTTTTCGGCAATACCACCCATTTCGGCAACCTTGCCGGCCATGGCCGTCAGTTCGTCATCGTAAGCCGAGACTGTATGTTCAGACATCCTGTGTCCCCTTCAGAAACCTAAAAAATGCTTAGCCGAAGCGGCCCGTAATATAGTCCTGCGTACGCTTGTCCTTCGGATTGGTAAAGATGTCCTCCGTCAGACCTTCCTCCACCAAAATACCCAGGTGGAAGAACGCGGTACGCTGAGACACACGGGCAGCCTGCTGCATCGAGTGGGTCACGATCACGATGGTGAAGTTTTCCCGCAGTTCGTCGATCAGCTCTTCCACCTTCGCGGTCGCGATGGGGTCGAGCGCCGAGCACGGTTCGTCCATAAGGATCACTTCCGGGCTGACGGCAATCGCACGGGCAATGCACAGACGCTGCTGCTGACCGCCCGACATGCCGGTGCCCGGCTCGTCCAGACGGTTCTTGACTTCTTCCCAAAGCCCGGCCTTCTGCAGGCTGGAGGCAACGATTTCATCAAGCTCGGACTTGTTGCGGGCCAGACCATGGATCCGCGGACCGTACGCAATGTTGTCGTAGATCGACTTGGGAAACGGGTTCGGCTTCTGGAAAACCATGCCGACCTTGGCACGCAGCTGTACGGGATCGACCTTGGGATCGTAGATGTCTTCACCGTCGATCTTGATCGACCCTTCCACACGGCAGATGTCGATGGTGTCGTTCATGCGGTTGATCGTCCGCAGGAACGTCGACTTGCCACATCCGGACGGACCGATGAAGGCAGTCACGGACCGCGGCTGGATCTCGATGTCCACGTCCTTGATGGCGTGGGTATCGCCATAATAGACCTGCACCTTGTTCGCGGAAATTTTGCTGTCGGTCATGGTTTTCGCCTGTTCAAAATTCGGCATCTCGTTCATCGGAGCAATCCTTACCAGCGGCGTTCAAACCTGCGGCGCAGGATGATAGCGATAATGTTCATGGTCATGAGGAAGACCAGCAGCACGATGATCCCGCCCCAAGCGCGTTCATAGAAAGCCGGGTCGGCGCGTTTCGCCCACTCGTAGATCTGGGCCGGCATGGCCGAGTTCGGAGAGAAGAAACCGGCAGCCACACCGTCCGGGAAATTGGAGGCGATGAAGCCGACCATCCCGATCAGGAGCAGCGGAGCGGTTTCCCCAAGCGCCTGTGCCAGACCGATGATCGTGCCGGTCAGAATGCCCGGCATTGCCAGCGGCAGGACATGGTGGAAGATCGACTGCATCTTGGAGGCGCCAATGCCAAGGGCCGCATCGCGGATGCTCGGCGGAACGGCCTTCAAGGAGGCGCGGGTGGAGATGATGATCGTCGGAAGTGTCATCAGCGTCAGCACCAGGCCACCGACCAGCGGTGCGGATTGCGGCAGATGCATGAACTGGATGAACACCGCCAGACCGAGAATACCGAACACGATGGACGGAACGGCGGCCAGGTTGGAGATATTCACCTCGATCAGATCTGTGAACTTGTTCTGCGGAGCGAACTCTTCCAGGTAGATGGAAGCGGCCACGCCGATCGGCAGCGACAGGAACAGCACCACCAGCATCATGAACAGCGACCCGATCATGGACGCCCCGATGCCGGCCTGCTCCGGACGGCTGTCGGAAGCATCGGTTCCGGTGATGAAGGCCCAGTTGAAGCGTTTCTCCAGAATGCCGGCGGACTGCATCTGGTCAGCCAGATCCAGGTGTGCGGCATCCAGGTTCTTGTCTTCGGCAAGATCCTCGCGCTTGACGCGGCCCTTCAGGTAGCCGTCGACACGGGATGAGGCGATCAGCTCGAAGGTTACCGTCGAACCGATCTTGTCCGGGTTGGCAAGCGCAAAGTCACGGACCGTGGCGGCAGCACCCGACGAGAACAGCTTCTGCAGGTCTTTTGCCGACATGTCTGTGGTGATGTTTGCACCGGCGAGTTCCTTGGCAAAGGCGTCATCGATGATGGCCCGGTACTTGGACGTCTTGACCACCGACTTTTCCGCTTCGGCAATCTGCTCCTGATTGAGCGGGACATCCACCTTCAGGAAGGTCTGGCTGAAGGCGCCAAGGCCGTTGGACAGGATTGCCCACAACAGCGCAACGAGGAAGAACAGGCCGATGCCGATGGCAATGATGCCGTAGAGCTTGAAGCGCGCTTCAGCGGCGTTGCGCTTTCTGGTCAGCGGATCGAGTTCGAGGATCGACGTGGTCTTGTGCGGGGTCGGAGCACTGGTCTTGCCCGACGGTGGCGTAAGGGTCGTGTCGGTCATTAGTCGTACTGCTCCCGATATTTGCGCACGATGTAGAGCGCGACGATGTTGAGCCCCAGGGTCACGACGAACAGGGTCATGCCGAGTGCGAAGGCGACAAGGGCTTCCGGGGAGGCAAAGTCGGCGTCGCCGGTGAGCTGGCTGACGATCTTCGCGGTCACGGTGGTCATCGCTTCGAGCGGGTTCATGCTGAGGCGGGCAGCCGCGCCGGCCCCCAGAACAACGATCATGGTTTCACCGATGGCGCGAGAGGCCGCGAGCAGGATGGCCCCGACGATCCCCGGCAGGGCCGCCGGCAGTATGACCTGCTTCACGGTTTCCGAATGGGTGGCACCAAGCCCGAGCGAACCGTCACGCATGGCCTGAGGCACAGCGTTGATGATGTCGTCGGAGAGCGAGCTGACGAAAGGGATCAGCATGATGCCCATGACAGCGCCGGCGGTGAACACCGAGGAAGCACCGGACATCCAGCTTACGCCAAGCGCACCGCCGGAGCCGAAGACGTTCATCAGAAGCGGCCCGACTGTCAGCAGCGCGAAGAGACCGTAAACGATGGTTGGAATACCGGCCAGGATCTCGAGCAGCGGCTTGGCGACCGCGCGTACGTGCGGCGTTGCATACTCAGACAGGTAGATGGCAGCGAACAGACCGATCGGTACGGCAACGGCGAGTGCGATCAGGGAGATATACATGGTCGCCCAGATCAGCGGCACGATCCCCAGCTCCGATCCGCCGCCGAAGCTCGGCGCCCAGGTCAGGCCGAAGAAGAAATCCGCGGCCGGATAGAGCCGGAAGAACTCAACCGTGTTGAAGATCAGCGACAGCACGATGCCGACAGTCGTCAGGATGGCGATCGAGGCTGCTGCAATCAGGATATAGCGGACGACCGTTTCCACGACGTTGCGGGCACGGAAATCCTTGTTGGTGCGCAGAACACCGACAGCGAAACCGATCAGGCCGACCGCCAGAACGCCGATTGTCCGCAACAGCAGGCCTGTACCCGAGATGCTGCGGTATGTCTGCGCGGCCCGCAACGTTTCGGCGGTCACTTCGGAACCGAGCGCGACACCTATCTCGCCGAGACGGCTGCGCACGTCGGTCAGATCGGTGCGGATGGAAGACGCCATGTCGGCCGACATGGCGCCCTGAGAAACGGCAAGGTCGAGACCCTCGGCAACACGTACGACGTCGCTCATGACGAGGTCGAGTGAACTTGCGGCAATGGTCTCTTCGGAAATCTTGGAGGAAACCTGACTGTCAAGAATGATGGGCTGGAAGATCAGCCACGCAATGAGCAGCAGGAGGGCAGGAACCAATATCGAAACAACGACGTTCCAGCCGTAATAACCAGGCAGGGAATGGAGCTCTCGCACATCCCCTCCGGCAGAACTTAAGGCTTTTCCGCGGCCGACTATGTATCCGGCGACAGCCAGAACCAGCAGCGCAATAAGAATATATGGAAGTGACATAGGGCGACCCAACCGGCAAAGAAGAAAGAAAGGGCGGCCGAAGCCGCCCTTCCGGAAAGATGTGCTTAGTTGCCCATCGTTTCTTCGGCTTCGATGGAAGCCTGCGTAGCTGCAAGCTCCGGATCGGAAACCAGGCCATACTGGGCCAGCGGGCCGTCCGGGCCAGCGATTTCGTCAGAAACGAAGAACTGAGCGTATTCTTTCAGGCCCGGGATAACGCCGATGTGTGCCTTCTTGATGTAGAAGAACAGCGGACGGGAAACCGGGTACTCACCCTTGGCGATGGTTTCGGTGGACGGAGCGATACCGGCCATCGTTGCCACTTTGAGTTTGTCGGTGTTGTTTTCGTAGAACGCCAGGCCGAAAACGCCAACGCCGTTCGGGTTGGAGTCGATGCGAGCCAGGGTCTCGGTGTAGTCGCCGTCGATGTCGACCGACTTGCCGTCCGTGCGAACTGCGATGCAGGCGTCTTCAGCGTCGTCTTCGGACATGCCGCCGTCGATCATGGCTTTCAGAGCGCCGGATTCTTCGCAGCCAACAGCCAGAACTTTTTCTTCGAACACTTCACGGGTGCCGTGCTTGGTGCCCGGGATGAAAGCAGCGATTTCCGCGTCCGGCAGGGAAGCGTCAACTTCGGACCACTTGGTGTACGGGTTGTCGACGATCTGACCGTCCTTCAGGACTTTCGGGGACAGAGCGTTGAACCACTGAACCTGGGTGAATTCGTTGAAAGCCGGGCCGTCTTTCTGGGAAGCGAAGACGATGCCATCGTAGCCGATGCGGACTTCGATGATGTCTTTCACGCCAGCTTCGGCACAAGCCTTGATTTCCTTCTCGCGGATAGCGCGGGAAGCGTTTGCGATGTCGATGGTGTTTTCGCCAACGCCGGTGCAGAACTTCTTCAGACCAGCAGAGGAGCCACCGGATTCAACGACCGGTGTCGGGAAATCGGTGTTTTCGCCGAATGCTTCAGCAACGATGGAAGCATAGGGAAGAACCGTGGAGGAACCAGCAATCTGCACCTGGTCGCGAGCCTGAGCCGAACCAACGAATGCAGTGGAAGCAACGGCAAGAGCAGTTGCGCTAACGAGGGTCGTAAATTTCACTTGACCACTCCCTTTGAATGTCAAGGTTTCTAGATGATCACCGCGCTTGGATGTGCACGAGCGATGCGGGGAACCTAGGCTCCACGGATGAGAGTTCTATGACAGTTCCTTTTCAGTTTTGTGACAATTTAAGATGCTGAAATTACTCAAGAAAACCTGTTCCTTGACGGTTTTATGTCGCAAAGGGTCACAAAAACCCGTCTCGAGGTGCACATGGTGCAGCTCTCGCTTGCCTCGGCAAAGCTGACAGGCATCCCTTTTATCCATCTGGCGAGCGTCATGCCTGATCAGGGAAGCTTTCAGGCACCTGCCGCAGCGGCCGAATGGGGTTTTGCATTGCCCGGTTCGGCTCGATCAGAGTTGCAAGGCCGGCAACGCCATTGCGTCGGTCGCCTCTTGCCTGCGTTTTTCGGCAGACAGGGGAATCAGTCCCTTGCTCGCCAGATACCCATCGTCGCCCCAGGCCTCTTCGCTGGTAAAGGCAGCCACATACTCCTCCATGCCAGGAATAAGGCCGACATGTTCCTTCTTGATGTAGAAAAACAGCGGGCGGGACACCGGGTATTCCCCGGAGGCAATCTTTTCGAACGTCGGCTCGACCCCGTTGACGCCAACGCTCTGGATCTTGTCCCGGTTCTGCATCAGGAAGGAATAGCCGAAGATGCCGACCGTCACGGGATTGGCCTCCAGAGCACCGACAATCAGGTCGTCGTTCTCGCCCGCTTCGACAAAGCTGCCGTCCCGGCGAATGCGGGTGCAACCGTCCTTTTCCAGATCCTTGACCGACTTGCAGCCTTCTTCCATGACAAGTTCCTCGAACGCATCACGGGTGCCGGAGGTCGGAGGCGGTCCAAGCACCTCGATTTCCTCATTCGGCAAGTCCGCATCAATGTCAGACCAGGCGAGGTTGCCGTTGTCGACAAGCTGTCCGTCCTTCGGAAGTTTCTCGGCCAGCGCCTCGAAAATCTGCTCCACGGTCAGGGTGAATTTCGGGCCATTGCGCGAATTGGCCAGCACGATGCCGTCATAACCGATTTCCACTTCGACCGGCGTGACGCCGTTTGCGAGACAGGTGTCCAGTTCCGAAGGCTTCATGCGCCTGGATGCATTGGTGATGTCCGGCGTGTGTTCACCAACGCCCTTGCAGAACAGGTTGAAACCGGCGCCTGAGCCCGTGGATTCGACAATCGGGAACTTTACGCCGTTGCTGCCGACTGCTTCTGCGACCGCGGTCGCAAACGGAAATACCGTTGACGAGCCGACGATAAGCAACCGGTCACGGGCTTCGGCGGTCAGGGATGCCAAACAAAAAACGCCACACAACACAGCGCGGGCTGAAAAATACATCGGCACGTTAAAACTCCTGGACAAAATGCTGGCGCGATCCGGCAAGACAGGCCTTCCTTCCGGCGGATCGCCTGACCGGTCACAAAAGACTTTTCCGATCTTGCAGTGGCAAGTCTCTAGCAGTCTCGCGTCTCAGGAATACGACAGTCGCCAATCCGGCATCAGGCGGAGATCTTCTCGGGCAGACCTTCAACGTTCTCCATGGCAGGCAAACTGACCTTGAACGTCGCCCCCTGCCCCGGCTCGCTTTCCACCTCCAGCCGGCCCCTGTGGCGTGTCAGGATGTGCTTCACGATGGCAAGCCCGAGGCCCGTCCCCTTCATCGCCCGGCTCGATTCGACATCGACCCGGTAGAACCTCTCCGTCAGGCGCGGCAGATGCTCACGCGGGATGCCCTCGCCGTAGTCGCGTACCGAAAGTTGCCAGGTCAGTGCATCCTGCGGCGCCTGCGGTCTTTCAAGACCGACGTCGACGAACTTGCCGTCATGGCCGTATTTCAGCGCGTTCTCGATCAGGTTTTCCGTCACCTGGATGAGCTCGTCCCTGTCGCCCCTGATCCGCACGGGAGTGTCCGGGAGCTGAAGCCGGATCTCGACGCCCATGTCGGAGGCCAGTGGAGACAGCGCATCGGTCGTATGCCGGACGATTTCTGACAGATCGACAGCATTTGCGGGCCGGACGTGCGCCTTCAGCTCGATCCGCGACAGCGACAGGATATCGTCGATCAACCGGCGCATACGCCCCGCCTGGTCCAGCATGATCGACAGAAACCTGTCTCTCGCCTCCGGATCGTTGCGCGCAGGACCTTGCAAGGTCTCGATAAATCCGGTGAGCGAGGCCAGAGGCGTGCGCAGTTCATGGCTGGCATTGGCGACGAAATCCGTGCGCATGCGTTCAAGCCGGCGATTTTCTGTCAGGTCCTGAATGACCACCAGAATGAAGTCCGGCAAGCTCGGCATCTTTTCCAGGCCTGCGCTTCCGGGCATGTAGATCGGCGAGATATGAGCCTCGTACCAGGTTTCGGTCGGCACCTTCTCGATCCAGCTGATCTTCTCGGCCTCACCCGTTGTGCAGACACGGTCGAACGCTTCCAGCAGCGAAGGAGCCCGGAGCGAGAAGGACAGAGGATCCCCCGGTTTCACGCCTTCGTAAATCGACAGCGCCTGCTTGTTGACATAGCGGGTGATGCCCCGCCCGTCGGCAACGAAGCAGGGTGTCGGCAACGCATCAACAGTGACCTTCATGCCCGTACCCGGCCACATCCTGCGGATTTCCCGCTGGGCATTCAGCTTGACCCTGCGGCTCGAAGACTTGCGCGGCACGAAACAGGCCACAACAACAATTGCCGCCATGGCGAGCAGCGCCGTCGTCAACGGCACTTCATGGACGATGACCGCGCCTGCGGCTGCAGCAAACGCGAACAGCAGAATCCAGCGGGCTTCGCCAAGTCGGGTCAGCGGCGATGCGGCCTGCCGGTCTTCAGCAGGTTCTTCGATTGGCGAAGGCGGTTGGGTCATGGACGGTCGAGCGAATTCGTTTCAGCGGTTAGGTGTCCCGAGTGCAGACACTATTTCGACGTCTCAGTAAATGTGCAAGGCCGGAATAGGGAGATCGGGGCAGCATCGGACCACTCCCCTAACACGGAAAGCATGTCAGCCAAGCGACAATCAAATACACCCCTGAAAATGGGCTCCGACCCACCAACGCTGTTCGCGTCAGGTGAACCGAAACTTCCGAACCGGCGCTAAATACCCGCACCAATCACCGATTTTGAGGCAAGGGATGTCTGGCGGCGGATTTCAGGTTGTCCAGAATACGCGGCCAGCCATCAGGCTGGCGCATGCGTTCCAGATATTCCGCTCCCGCTTCGCCATGTCTCAGAAACTCACTGTGAACGATTTCAAGGCGCGTGCTGTCCCCGGCCTCGCGGAAGTTCACCATGACACGGCTTGCCGTCGCAGGATCCGCAACTTCCTCGCCATCCCGGCTGACCTGCCAGGCCAGACGAATGTAAAGCGGCGGTTCCAGCGAGAGGACGGTTCCCCAGACCCTGTGCTGGCCTTCACTGTCGATCTCATAACAGCTACCACCCGCGTAGGGATCGATACCCGCCTGAACCTTGCCGTCGCCCGCATCCTTGAAAGGCGATGTCCACCACAGATCAAGCCGGTCGACAAACAGTGAAAACGCCTGGCTCCGCGGCAGATTCAACATGCCTTCAACCCGGCACTCGGTGTCATGTGTCATGATTTTCCGTCAAATTCGTTCTTTCCAACCCAAAACGCACTGTTTCACATTTGGACCCGGCTTGGCAAAGTACCGCTTCCCTAGCCGATTCAAACGTCAGATACATGACGTAAAGACCGAGGCAGAACCTGCCGAAACTGTCGCCCCTGGCGGAACCAACTGGAGACATCATGAAGCACGATCGCACGTTCGATCCGCAATATGGAACTGCCGTCGAGCTGATGCCGGGCGTGCGCCGGCTAACGGTAAACAACCCGGGGCCTTTCACCTTTCATGGCACCAACAGCTATCTGCTGGGGACCAGTCGGCTGATCTGCGTTGACCCCGGGCCTGCCCTGGAAGGCCAGGTCGACACCATCTTGAAGGCTGCACAAGGCGCAGTCATCGAGGCGATCCTGATCACCCACACGCATGTGGATCATTCGCCGGGCGCACGGCTGTTGAAAGAAAGAACCGGTGCCGAGATCATCGGGTGCGGGCCGCACCGGCCGGCACGAGCGCTTCTTGAAAACGAGGTCAATCCACTCGACGCCAGCGGCGACAAGGACTACGCGCCCGACAGGTTGCTGGAAGACGGCGAGATGTTCGAGGCCGCAGGCATTTCGCTTGAAGCCGTCGCCACGCCCGGCCACACGTCCAACCATCTGTGTTTTGCTCTTGCCGGGGAACCGGTTCTGCTGTCCGCCGATCACGTCATGGGCTGGTCAACATCGGTCGTCGCCCCACCCGACGGCAGCATGCGGGACTACATGGCCTCGATCGACAAACTGCTGGCCCGTTCCGAAACCGTCTATCTACCCGGACACGGCGGTATTGTTCGCAATGCCATCGACTACGTCCGCGACCTGAAGCGGCACAGGCACGACCGGGAAGCCTCTATCCTTCATGAACTGGCAAAAGGCGAAAGATCGATTCCGGAAATCGTATCGGTGCTCTATGCAGCGGTTGATCCGGCGTTGCACCCGGCAGCAGGTCTGTCCGTATTCGCGCACCTGGAGGACCTTGCGGACAGAGGCCGCGTCGAGGCCAGTCCGGAGCTGTCTCTTGCCGCCCGCTATCGCCTCACCGGCTGAGCCTGCAAGCGATCAGCCTTCCAGATCGACCGCATCCAGACCTTCGGCAACCGGCGCATCCTCGTCCTCGAAATAGGGTTTGAAGCTCGGCAACGGAATGGTTTCGCGCAAGTCTTCAACCGGTTCGGCCGGCAGGTCTTCTTCCAGCTCTGTCTCGTCGACCGAAAGCCGCGCCAGATCGCCGTATGTTTCCAGAAGCACACGGTCGATCTCGCTGAAGACAAGACGGATGCGGTCCGCATTGTCGGTCAGGTCCTTCAGCGGTGTGCGCGAACGCGAACGAACGTCAAGCAGGGCCCCCACCGAATCCGGCCGGACGCGCAGTACGATATCGTGTTTCAATCCCAGGATCTGCGAAGTGCCCTCAGCCTGCAGATAGGTCGGTGCATCGAGGAGATCGGGCGGCAATTCATCAACGACCTGCCAGTTCAGACCTTCAAGCGCCTTGACACTCGCCGCATGCAGTTGAGCGATAGAAATGCGGTATCGGCGCGGAACGATATCGGGGTAAAGACGGTCTTCCGCCGAATTGGCCATAGCAGTCATGCCCGGCGCGGCACCCGTATAAGCGGCAACGGCCGGCCAGACGTCTTCAACAAGCGCGATGTTCAGCCAGTCGAGAAAAGGTTGTTCGCTTGAAGCCACATTTGTTTCAAGTTCGGGTGGATCGGCTCGGTTGGTGGCCAGGTCGCTCGCTCCCGCGTGCATGACCAGCATTCCGACCACAAGCACGGGCGTCGCAAGCGCCAGCAGCCCCAGGAACAAACCTGTGAGCGCCGCCGGCACGCCGGGTCCGCCATAAGTCCAGATCCGGTGGAAGCCGAACAGGGCAAGCAGGATGGCAGCGAGCGCAATCGTAGCCGCTGCAATCAGAGACAGGACAAACACATCCGCGTCGATCAGGCCGAACCGCTTTGCCAGAAAAGCAATTGCCGCAAGCGCCAGCGCCACGGAGCCGGTCGTGCGACTGGCCGGTGCCGAAGCTGTTTTATAGACGGCGTAGCGCTTCATGAGATCCTATCTCGCCTGGCTTGCCGCATCGGCGCGGCAAGGTGTCCACCTGATTGTTTCTTCGTTTACAGCCAATTTGTCAAAAATGAACTTCACTTCGACAGCGAACACATCATACATTCCTTCTGGGCAAACGATAAACGTGCAAGCAAGACACGCCGGAAATACAGTTGCAAATCGGGGTAAGGCATGACCGGATTGCGGTCCCGTCATACGGCGAGCGAACAGGAACACCGCGCTGCCGGTGACGGAAAACAAAAGGCGTTTTCACCATTTGGCTTGTTTCGGCCAGGCTCTGCCAATATCTGCCTGTGCCACCTGCTGGTTCTGACGATACTCCTGTCGCCCATCGCCCTGGCATTTGCGATCCTCTATGCCGAACCGGGCGGACGCTGGCTGCAAGCCCACTATCATTACCTGCGGACAACCATTGCCCTCTTGGTCATAGGCCTCGGCACAGGAGGCCTGATGATCCTTCTGGGAGCTTCGATCTCTTCTGCATTGATGCTGGCCGGACTGGGCCTTTGTGCCACGACGGTACTGCTCAGCTACGCGCGATCGCTGCTAGGATTCTGCAGTGCCTTGCGGGGCTCTCCACTACGGAATCACAGAAGCTATTTCATATGAATGGGCAGTCATATACTTGCTCAAATGACTGGCAGGCCTAATTCGTAAATAAATCCTTACTGTATTACTTCAAATCCGGCCGGGATTCGTTACATCTTGTTATTGTTTTTGACTGGCCGATTTCCGCCAATAAGCGCATGCTTTTTCACATTCATTGCGAAAACCGGCTGAAAGGCGTGTTTTCTGCCTTCCGTTTGCCGCAATTGGATACGACATGCACACCGCCCGCGAGCCAAGTAAACTTTAACCCAGAGAGCGGGCACTGGAAAAGACAACGGACGAGACAAATGTCTGAGCAATCTGCCCGCCCTGCCCCGAAGCAAAGCGCCGATGCGAAACTGGTGAACCTCTACAAGCCCGTCGGCATCGCAGCCCTCAATGCAGCTGCCCTTTGCAAGAATTCGGGCACGGTGGCCAAAAAGAAGAACTGAGCCGCTGCGCTATAGCGTCCGAAGACGCGGCAAGCCGCTGGTGACGGCCAGCTTGCCATGTTGTTTCGAGACGCTGTTTGACGGCCGGCGTGACCGGTCCAGGATAGCGTTCGGACATACAATCGGTGACGATTGAATGTCCGCCATCCTGAAGCGGCCAAGCCCCGCCGGGGTGCCGCAAAATCACTTTCTTCAGACGGTTGCCGTCTTCCGATCTGTTGGGCAAACTGCCGCCGAACAGGGCACGCTCCGTGTCCTTCGGCGGAGATTGCCTGCATGATCATTGCCTACTGCCCGACCGTCAAAGGTCTGGAGCGTCTTGAGCTTGCCTCCGGCGCCCCCCTTCCGACCACGTCTGTATGGATCGACCTGATCGCCCCGACGCAGGAAGAGCAAAAGGCAGCAGAAAAGCTGATGGGCGCGGAAATCCCGACACGGGACGAGATCGCCTCCATCGAAACCTCCGAACGCCTTTACCTGGAACCCGGCGCCGTGGTGATGACCGCGCAGCTTCCGATCGCCACGCAGATGATCGACCCGGCGCTTTCGTCTGTCACATTTGTCGTCAATGCCAAGCGGCTGGTGACTGTGCGCTATGGCGAACCGAAATCCATCGCCCTTCTGTCGCGCAAGGTTCAGGCTGATTCGACTATCGCCCACAAGGGGCCGGCTGTTCTCTTCACGATGCTCGACATCATCGTCGACCGGTGTGCCGATGAAATGGAAAGCGCGTCAGCACGGTATGACAAACTGGCAGTGCAGGTGTTCGGCGACGGCCTCAACATGCGCAAGACCGCAAGCTATCAGATCGCCATCAAGCAACTGGGGCAGATCGGACTGCATGTGTCCAAGATGCACGATGTCTGCACCAGCCTGTCGCGGATGATGCTTTACCTCAGCACACATGCCAAACGTCTGAACCTGAACGAAGAGCAGGAAGCCGACTGCAAGATGTTCGGCAGGGACATCCATTCCATCAAGGAACACGGCGACGCACTGGACAACAAGCTGTCCTTCCTGCTGGACGCAACGGTCGGCCTTGTCACGCTGGAGCAGAACCAGATCTCGAAGATCTTTACGGTCGTCAGCGTGATCTTCCTGCCACCGACCTTGATCGCATCGATCTACGGCATGAACTTTGCCAACATGCCCGAGCTGAACTGGCAGCTCGGGTTCCTGTTCTCGTTGGGCCTGATGGTGTCGTCAGTCGGGCTGACGTTCCTGTTCTTCCGCTGGAAACGCCTGCTTTAACCGGTCCGGCATCTTGAAACTTTCAGCCCCTGTCGCAGGCGCGTTACGGATAAAGGCGCGCCTTGGACCATGGCTGATCCGCGCCAGTTCGGGTGAACTGCACGCGGTCATGAAGCCGGAACGGCCGGTCGTGCCAGAATTCGATGGAAACCGGCACCAGGCGCATGCCTGACCAGTGGTCGGGCCGCGGAATGTCGCCGATACCGAACTTGGCGGTATATTTCGCCACTTCCTTTTCCAGCGCGAAACGGCTTTCCAGCGGCCGCGATTGCCTGGACGCCCAGGCACCGATCCGGCTGCCGCGCGGCCGGGAGCGGTAGTACTCGTCCGCTTCCTCGTTCGAAACCTGTTCGACAAGGCCACGAATGCGAACCTGCCGGCGCAAGGACTTCCAGTGGAAGCACATGGCAGCCTTGCCGGCGGAGAGCAGCTCCTGCCCCTTGGCGCTTTCGAAATTTGTGTAAAAAACAAAGCCGCGTTCGTCGAAGTCCTTCAGCAGAACCATCCGCACATTCGGCAGGCCGTCTGGGTCGACGGTCGATAGCGCCAGTGCGTTGGGATCGTTGGGCTCCGAAGCCCTGGCGTCCTCAAGCCATTCTGCAAAAAGCTCAAATGGCTTCACTACCTCTGTAAAGTCACCTTTTGTTAACTCTTCAGGGGGATCTTTAAGGTCTGTCATCGGTAACCTGTCGAAGGAAACGACAGCCTTTAGTGCGGCTCGAATAAGCCGGACCGGGGGGCTGCCTGAAAAATGTATCGTATGCGTTCATATACTGCCGGGCACATAAAGATCCAACCCTTAGCCGCACTTTGCATGGCCATTGCAACCGCACTTGGCGGCTGTAGCCAGTTGTCCGTTCCGGTGGGCAGCAACAACATCGATTCCCCGACAGTCCTGACCGGCTCCATTCCGTCCGCATCCGACGTCGCCTATGCCGATATCAACGAGGACGACCGGTCTGTGATCGCGCAGAACCTCGACACTATCAGCCAGGACCTTGCCGCCGGAACGCCGACGCAGGCCTTGTCACTGACGTGGCTCAACGCGATCAGCGGCAATTCCGGCACATTGTCGAACATCAATGCCTCCACCTACAGCGAGACAGGCTGTCTCGGCTTTCAGACGACGGCGAATACCATCGTCGGCATCAAGCTGTACTCCGGCACGGCCTGCCGGGACATCACGCAAAAATTCGCGGTCACCAGCCTGACTGTCGCCGAAGCTTGAACCCCGTCAAAAAACCGCTAAAACCGGAAGGTCCTCAAGACGAATTCGGGGTCTGGAATTTTTTCCTATCCATCCCGATATAGAGGACAAGTCCGGTCAAGCATGACCTGCTAAACTTGCACGCTTGTGTTCGGCTCGCCGAACGGAGCAGTGCGCGGGGCAGCCTGCCGGAAAATCTTAGGAACCTGGTGAGACGAATGCGTGATCCCTATAGCGTTCTCGGGGTGGCAAAATCTGCCAGCGAGAGCGAAATCAAGAAGGCCTTTCGGAAGCTGGCCAAAAAATACCATCCGGATCAGAACAAGGATGATCCGACGGCCGCACAGCGTTTTTCCGAAGCAAATCAGGCCTATGAAATTGTCGGCGACAAGGAAAAACGTGCCAAGTTCGACCGCGGAGAAATCGATGCGGAGGGCAAGCAGCGCTATCAGGCGCATGGTTTTGACGGCTTTTCCGGATATGAAGACTTCGGCGGTGCACGCACCCAGAAGACATCTGGTGGCGGCGGCAGTTTCGACGATATTCTGAACGACATTTTCGGCAGTTTCGGTGGTGGCCGTGCACGCGCCGGCGCAGGTGCAGGCGCTGGACCCGGCGCAGGTTTCGGCGGAGGCGCCCGTGCGAAGGCGCCGCCCAAGACAAAAGGCGCCAATGCGGAAATCGTCGCCCGCGCCTCGCTGGAGGACATCGTCAACTCCGGCAAGACCCAGGTAACGCTTCCAAGCGGCAAGACGGTGAATGTTACCCTGCCCAAGGGGGTGGTCGAAGGCGAAAAGATTCGGCTCAAGGGCCAGGGGCACCCCGGGGAAAACGGCGGCCCTGCAGGCGACGCCCTGGTCGAGATCCGTTTCAAGCCTCACAAGCTTTTCGAAGTGAAGGGATCCGACCTCCACCTCGACCTGCCTCTGACACTTTATGAAGCTGTCCTGGGCGCAAAGGTGCGTACGCCGACCCTGTCCGGTGCCGTCAACCTGACCATTCCGGCCAATGCCTCCAGCGGCAAGTCCATGCGGTTGAAGGGCAAAGGCCTTCCGACCAAGACCGGTGGTCATGGCGACCTTCTGGTCAAGCTGCAGATCGTAATGCCGCCGCACGGCGACGACGAGTTGGACACGCTGATGCGGGCCTGGAAGGAAATCACTCCGTACCGCGCACGCGGACCGGAATTCGACTAGGCTGCTTCTTCGTCAACTGTTGACCATCACCTCGCCCCGCCAGTGCTACTGGTAGGGCGAGGTTTTTCAACCTTCCACATCTCCGCCTTAGGTCAGTCTCCAAGTTCTTCACCCACCAGGTCTTGCGAATTTATATAACTAGTTATATATCAAGTTATGTAAATGGAGTGACCCATGAGCGAAGATGTCGTCCGCGCGCTTGGCTATGCCACCCTGGGCAGCCGGCTGAAACGGATCGGGGAAATGCTGCAGGCACAAACGCAGATCGTTGCGGCCGAGCTTGCCGACACCAGTCTGCCGACGCCGCACAACCCCGTTCTTGCCGCACTTGACCGGCAAGGCCCGCTGAGTATCGGCGATCTGGCGAAGACCCTTGGCCAGAGCCAACCGGGCGTTACCAGAACGATCAACAAGATGAAGTCGGATGGACTGGTTGAATCCGTTGCCTCGCAACAGGACCGTCGCGTGACGACAATCGGCCTGACCGACAAGGGAGTAGCCCTCGTCGCCCATCTGAAAGAAACGCTCTGGCCCGCGATCACACTGGCAGTTGCCGATGCCTGCAACAGTCTGGAAGGTCCTTTGCTTGACCAGCTTGCAGGTCTGGAGGATGCCCTTTGCACGAGGCCGCTTTCCGTCCGCTGCAAGGACAGGCCGTTGCAGGACTGGAACTCTCTGCAAACGCCCCCAGAGCTTGAACGATGATCAAGCGCATCTGGCATGGCTGGACGGACCCCGGCATGGCCGACACCTATGCCCATGTTCTCACGACACAGGTCATTCCGGGCATCGAGGCGAAAGCCATTCCCGGCTATCTCGGCATCGAGGTCCTTCGAAGGAACCTGGAAACCGAGGTGGAGTTCATCACCATCATGAGTTTCCGCTCGCTTGACGACATCATCGCGTTTCAAGGCCCGGATTACGAGCGCTGTTATGTGCCCGATGCCGCCCGGGACGTGTTGAAGCGATGGGATCTGATTTCACAACACTATGAGCTCGAAGATGCACGCAGTTACGAATGAACCGAGCCGGGACAGCCTTCTGAAGCGGGTTGTCTGGTCAGCCCTGACTTCCCGGCATGCGCAATTCAGCCAGGGGGGCGACCTTGCCCGCCGTTTCGATCCGGCCATCTCCCCCTTTGCGGCAGCGGCGAACAACTCGCCCGAAGCTCTGGCCGCGCTGGCGGAACTGATTCAACCGGGTGACGACCTGGCTTTCATACTGCAGGCGGACGACATCGCCCTGCCCCATGAACTTGAGGCAGAGATCACCGCGCTGGGTGTTCTCATGGTCGAAGTTTCCCCGTCAGCAGGCCCATCCCGATCGACTTCAATCGTGCAGCTGGACGAAACCGATGTCCCGGAGATGGTCGAGCTTGCAACGCTTACAAAACCGGGTCCGTTCACCGCTCGCACGCCGGAGCTGGGCACTTTCTTCGGCATCAGGCTGGACGGCCGTCTGGCTGCAATGGCGGGTAGCAGGATCAACCTCGACGGCTATACGGAAGTCAGCGGGATCTGCACTCATCCCGATTTCCGAGGCAGAGGCCTGGCATCCGAGCTCTCTCTTCATGTGACTGAAGTCATCAGAAGCCGCGGCGACATTCCGTTCCTTCACGCCTACGCGGACAATCACGGAGCAATTGCCCTCTACCGCAAGCTGGGTTTCGAGATATGGCGGGAGGTCAACGTAGCCGTTGTCAGACGCAAGGCTCAGATCGACCCGGACTGATCCCTCACATCGGAATTGCGCCGGTCTCTTTCCTCCTGAAACTGAGCGAGACGTTGGCGAAGATATTTCGAAGCCGACCGGTAATGGCTTGGACCGGCGGCTTCCGCCCAGCGTCCCGTCGTCCACTTGTTGTTGGAGCCTTTCATCGGTTCGCCGTAGAGTTCGCCATTCTCCAGACTTTCCACGAGGGCGAGCAGTTCGGCGTGGTTTCCCTCCAGAAGGGATCGCACCGATCGCCAGGAAAGACCGGATTGCTTTTGCCGCAAGTCGGCATTGTATCTGGGTGTCTCGTTCCACTTGTAGCCTTTGGCCGGAAACCAGACCGGCCTGCCGGCCTGGCCGTCCCGGTACCAGCCCAGAAACAGGTCTATCCAGTGGGCCCGGTGACCGACGATATCCTTTGGCTATATGCCGTCCGCATCCTTTTCAAGGCGCAGCATCGCGGGCAGGTCATCGAGGAGCGTTTGCAGCTTTGAAAACTCGCTCTCGCTTGCGGCGAGCAATTCCGTTTTCGTGGTTGCAGGCATTCCGCTCTCCCGTGACCACAACATTCAGTGCGAACTATGCGGAGCTAAAGCTTTGTTGGCCCGTGGCGACTACAAGCTTCGCCCGCACCAGATGGTGCCATGAGATCCGCTGTTGCTGACTGTCAGAACCGGACGGAACTCCCGTGCTGTCCAGAAAGCGAGCCCGGCTTCGTTGGCTGCGCTCACCCCGGCATGAACAGCCGATACACCCTTCAGTTTTGCAGCGGCAATCCAGGCGTCCAGCAGCCTGGTGCCAACTCCCCTCCCGCGCGCACGCGGCAAGAGGTTCATGTGAATATGCGCCGGATATTCATCGATGACGGCCTGTGGCACGGGCGACGGATTGTGGATCGTGCGGATCCGCTGATCATCTGCTGACTGCTCGGTTTCCTGCTGCACCGGTTCCGGGTAACGTTCCCGCAAAGCCGGCCACCATTCCCGCTCCAGTTCGCGCTCGAAAGCCCGTGTATCGCTGACGCCGACGGCATAACCGAATACGCCGAGATCATCTTCAGCGACAAAGCTGATGGGACCTTTCAAAGCCACATAGGGCCCTGCGTAGATATGGCCGATCAATGCGGGGTCAGAATAAAGATCCGTCGCGTCGCGCCCGGCCTGGCCGGTTTTCAGGCAGATATCGTAAACGGCTTCCAGGTCCCGAAGCTCGGCCTGCCGAACGATCATGGTATCAGTCATAAGCATCCGATTTCTGTCTTCAATGGTCCCGGATCATGGCGAATGCAGATCTGCGGTTTACCTGTCCTGCCAGCCGTACCACCAGTAAGCGCCCTGAAGATAGAGTTTGCGCAGTGACGGTAGGGGAAACCTTGCAAAAGGCCGGCGCAGGGCAACCGGCAGATCTTCCGGCTGAAGTTTGCCCAGGATCAGACCGGCGACTTTCTCCCCCGAGATCGATGCCATTGCTATACCGCTGCCGTGCCACCCCATTGCGGCATAGACGCCGCCGAGACCGGGCACTTCCCCAACGAAGGGGGTCAGATTTCGCGCCAGGCACACATGTCCATACCAGCTGTGTTCGGCCTCAATGCCCGCCCAGGCAGGAAACATCTCGTCGAAATCCAACCTTGCACGCTTGTACATCGCCGCGAGCGACTGGGCATTTTCGAAGATGCCGCCGCGCGTTCCGAACAGGAACCGCCGGTCGGGCAACAGGCGGAAATAATGCAAAAGGTTACGAGTGTCGGCAGCCATGGTGTCGGAGGTCCAGCCCTGTGCGGCGAGTTCACCCTCGCTCAGGGGGCGGGTCACCAGGATTGACGACATGACCGGCAGTGTACGCCCGTGCAGCCATTTGGGCGCATCCTCGCGTGCATAACCATTACCCGCCAGGACAACCTTCCGGGCCCGAATGAAGCCGTGTTCGGTCTCCAGTTGCCAGCGGTCATTGTCCCGGGTCATCCCAGTCACCGGCGACTTGCCGAAGATCTTGCCGCCGGCTCGGCGCACCTGATCCGCCAGAGCCTGGACATAGGCCATCGGATTGAGTGCAAAGCCGTAGGGTACTTGCAGTCCGCCGTGGAATGTTGGCCCGCCATAGCCTTCCGCGTCCAGGTCCGTCTTGGAAAGCACCCGGGCCTTGATGCCGAAGTTCTCCTTCAGGAACACTGCTTCCGCCTGAAAGCCGGCGTAATCCTTCCGCCGGTGGGCAAGATAGATTTCCCCATTGGAATGGCGGTCGGCGTCAACACCCCAGCTGTCGAGCCTCTGGGCAACCAGATTGACGCCCGCGACCTGATAGGCAACGAAACGGCGCGCTTCCTCGAGGCCGAATTTCTTGATGAGGCGGCGTTCATCGAGTTTGGTACCACCCAGGCAACAAAATCCGCCGTTGCGGCCCGAAGCGCCGTAACCAACGTGTTCCGCTTCCAGAACGCACACGGAAACGCCTGCCTGCGCGAGCCGTAGCGCTGCGCTCAGCCCGGCGAACCCGGCGCCGATAATCGCAACATCGAAAAGCGCGTTGCCGATGAGCTGCCGGTCCAGCTTGACCTGCGGAACGCTGGCTTCCCAGTAACTGCCGATCGTCCGGCGCGCTTCTGTACGGCTCTGCGGCATCTCAGAACCCGAGCCTGTCCCGCAGAGAGAACCACGTCATGGCAAGTACCAGAAGCGGGAAGCGGAGCCGGTCACCGCCGGGGAAAGCCGGTACGTTCAGTTTCTCAAAGACGTCGAAGCGACCCGCAGTTCCCGTCACGGCTTCCGCCAGCACCTGACCACCAAGGGTTGCCATGGCAACCCCGTGGCCGGAGTACCCACCTGCGGTCAGCATGTTGGGTGCAATCCTTGCGAAATAGGGCATGCGCTTGGGCGTAATCGCCAGCGTACCGCCCCAGCCGTAATCGATGGCCACGTCGCTGAGCTGGGGGAAGATTTCCAGCATCGGTTCGCGCACGAAGGCCTTGATGTCTTCCGGAAAGCGATAGCCGTAATTCTCACCGCCACCGAAAAGCAGCCGGCGGTCTGCCGACAGACGGAAGTAGTTGATGACGAACTTGCTGTCGGCCACGGCGACATTGTTGCGGATGATCTTTTGCGCCTCGTCTTCCGAAAAGGGCTCCGTTGCGACGATGAAATTGTTGATCGGCATGACGTGCGCGGCGGTCTGCCGGTCAAGGCGGCCGAGATAACCGTTGCACGCCAGAATGACGTGCTCTGCACGAACGTCGCCCTGCCCCGTCCTCACGGTGATCCGTCCCGTGCCCTGGCCGTCAATGCCGGTGACCTTGGTTTCCTCGAAAATCCTGGCCCCTGCCGCTTCGGCTGCCTGCCCGAGACCCAGTGCGAAATTGAGCGGATGCAGATGGCCTGCGCCCGTGTCCAGAGAGCCGCCGTAATACCGGGGACTGCCGACCTGTTCGCCGATTTCATCCGGACCGACAAAGCGAATGTCCTCATAGCCGTAGACGAGCCTGAGATGCTCGACATAGTCCCGGCTTTCCTCGACAAAACTCTTGCGGTGATCGGCATGCAGTATCCCCGGCGTGTAGTCGCAGGCGATCTGGTGCCTGATGATCAGGTCCTTGACCAGCACCTTGGAATCCTCGGCAAGGTCCCACAGCAATCTGGCGTGAGACTTGCCATGGCGTTCTTCCAGAACCGTCTGGTCCATGCGCTGGCCGGAACCGACCTGGCCGCCATTGCGGCCCGAGGCGCCCCACCCGATCCGGTTGGCTTCCAGGAGGATGACGTCAACACCCCGTTCAGCCAGATGCAATGCAGCCGATAGCCCCGTATAACCGCCACCGATGACGCAGACCGTGCAGGTGTGTGAGCCATCGAGAACCGGGTGAGCCGTTTGCCTGTTGGCAGTTGCAGCGTAATAGGAAGGTGGGTGTTGACCTGGCGTGTCATTAGCTGTCAGGAGATCAAGCGCAGTCAGCATGTCGGAAGCCAGGCTCCTCTTATCAACATGAATTTCCGTGGCCGGGAGTGGTACGCCACATTCCCTTGTTCAGCAGCCAGTTTCAAGGTGTAATCAGGTGATGGCAGGCAAGTTTTGCCTGATTTTGCAAGCTCTTGAGGCTCCCGCTACGTCAGCAAGCCCGGGCAGCTCGGCTCAGATGACGCAAAAGGAAGGCAAAACTGTGTTTGGTCCCGTAGAACATCCCTGGTTTGATGCGCTTTGGCGCAGAATTGTTCTGGTCGCTTTTTGCGCCGGCTGGACCGGTGTGGAATATGCATTCGGCAATATCACCTGGGTCTACATCATGGCGGCAATCACCGCCTATGCCGCCTGGGCGTACCTGTTCAACTACAAGGGGCCTGACGACCCGAGCCGGGTGACCCGTCCACGGATGGAAGACGATGAAGGTTGATGTCTCCGGCATGATTGCGGCCGGCCGCCTTCAGGCTCTCTGGCCTCGGATCCTGAAACAGGCGTTTCGCGCCATACTTCTGATTTGCTGTGCTGGTGCTGCATCGGCGCAGGAGGATACGTCAGCTCTCGATGTCCTCAACAAGCGCTGCGTCGTCTGCCACGGCTGCTATGACGCGCCCTGTCAGCTCAAGCTGTCATCCGCCGCGGGCTGGATGCGCGGAGCAAGCAAGCAGAAGGTCTACGATTCCTCGCGTCTGGAAGATGCTCCGATGACACGCCTCGGGATCGATGCAAAGTCTGTTCCGGGCTGGCGCGCCAAGGGTTTCTTCGACGTTGTCGGTGCACAGGACGGGCCATCCGTTCTGGAACAACTGCTGCTGGCCGGCCGCAAGAATTCGTTCAAGCTCGGAGCGCCGCTTCCTGACGACATCGACATTTCGACGCTGCGTGCAAACACCTGCGCCATACCCGGCAAGGTGAAGGACTATCTCAAGGAACACCCGCAGGGCGGCATGCCCTTTGCCATGGCGCCGCTTGCAGATGGTGACTACGAGACCCTGCTGTCCTGGGCCAGGGATGGGGCACCTGCGCCGGACGCCGGCAAAGGATTGCCACAGAGTGTCGAACAGTCGGTGCGCACCGTCGAAACGTTCTTCAACCGCGGCGACAAACGGTCGAAACTTGTCGCGCGCTATATCTATGAACATCTGTTCCTGGCCCATCTGCACCTGGAAGGCGATGACCAGAACCGTTTCTTCCGCGTAATCCGTTCCAGAACCGCGACCGGCTCGCCTCCAGATGAGATTGCCTCGCGCCGCCCCTTTGACGATCCAGGTGGCCCCTTTCATTACAGGCTCATCCCGATTGACGGCACCATCCTGCACAAGGAGCACATGGTCTATGAGATCGGCGCCAAACGCCTGAAGCGCTATGAAGACCTGTTCCTGAAAAGCGACTGGGAGATTGCGAGCCTGCCGCCCTATTCAACGGCTGCAGGCGGCAACCCGCTGTCGACCTTCCGCGCCATTCCTGCCCGCAGCCGCTACCAGTTCCTGCTGGACGAAGCGCTTTATTTTGTCCGCTCTTTCATTCGTGGTCCGGTCTGCTACGGCCAGGTCGCGGTGAACGTGATCGAGGACCGTTTCTGGGTCTCCTTCCTGACACCCGACGCCGATCTCTCCGTCACCGACCCGAGCTTCTTGGAAGCCGCGACCCCGATCCTCGAACTGCCGGTCGCCCAGTCAAAGGGAAAACTGTCCAAGCGTCTGGAAGGCTTCCTGTCGCTCGGACCGGTCAAGTATCAGGAGTTTCGCAAGGGGCGGTATGAACGCAAGTTCCTGGCGGAAGGCGGCCCCGACTACGGTGACATCTGGCAAGGTGACGGTTCCGAAGTCGATGCCCGTCTGACCGTCTACCGTAATTTCTCTTCCGCCTCAGTGGTGACAGGCTTCGTCGGCGCGGTGCCCGAAACCGCCTGGGTAATCGATTTCCCGCTGTTCGAGCGGATCTACTACAATCTCGTTGCCGGGTTCGATGTCTTCGGCAACGTGGAACACCAACTCACGACACGCCTTTATATGGACAGCCTGCGCCGTGAAGGAGAGCGAACCTTCCTGTCGTTCCTGCCGCCACAAGTGCGCAAACCCTTGCACGAAAGCTGGTATCAGGGTCCGCTTGTCAGCATGGTCGATCTCTGGAAGGAAAGCGCGCTCGACACCAGGTCTCCAACAGGTATCGACTTTTCCACCAGCGATCCCAAGGAGGAGTTCCTCACCGAGCTGCTGCGCGAACCTGCTGGCCTGTGGGCTGAACAAGACTCTATCAACCGCTGCACCGGCAATGCCTGTGCGTCCAGTGACACGCCTGCCGGGCAACTACGCCCGCTTGCCCAGAAACCTGCGCCATATGCAAAGTTCCTGCCTGATATCTCTGTTCTGCTCGTGGAAACGGAACGGGACACGCAGGTCTTTACCCTGGTGCATGACATGGCCCACAGCAACGTTGCCTTCATCTTCAACGAGGATCTGCGCCGCGAACCCCAGAACGACAGCGTGACGGTCGTGCCCGGCCAGTTCAGCAGCTATCCGAATTTCATGTTCAAGGTGAAACAGGATCAGCTGCCGGCCTTCGTGGAGACGGTTCGGGAGATCAGGTCACAAGATGATTTCCTCAAGCTTGTCGACCGTTTTGGCGTCCGCAGAACCGACCCGGAATTCTGGACCGACTTCGACCGGATCCAGACCGCCCTGAAAGACCAGGACACCCTTCAGGCGGGCCTGCTGGACCTCAATCGATACCGCGACCCCAAACCGCTCGACCCGATTGACCGGTTGTTCGAGTTCACCTTCTCGCTGGATTAATCTTGCAGCTTGAGCGGATGAGCTTTTGCTCAGCCAAACTCTCTTCCTCATCCTGAGTGTCTGATCCGAAAGTGGTTCCCGCGGCGACTGCCACAACCACATTTGTCATTCCCGCGAAATCGGGAAACCAGCACGCCATGAGGTAAAAATTAAGTTTCCAAAGCAAATTCATGAGGTTACTGGATCCCCGCTTTCGCGGGGATGACAACTGAGAAGGGCGCAAGATCGTTGCACGACCCACGTCAACTGCGTCCTCTGATACTTTCAAACCAAACTCTGAGGAGCGGCGTCTCGAAGAATGAACCGGAGTTCGTTGCGATCAACCAGGCAAGCAGTTCGTGTCCCTGGACAAGTTCCTCATCCCGCTTCGCCGCCAAGTTCCCGGAACATCCAGTCGCAAAAGATCTGGGCGTCGGGGCCGAGTGCCTGACGCGAGCCGTCGGTGACGAGATAGTAGCTGTGCCGGCTCTTTATCTTCTTGTCCGATGAACGGATCAGCCGGCCGCTGTCGAGATACGGCTGGGCCAGCGTTTCCAGAACCAGAGCGTGTCCATGGCCGAGAGCAGCCAGTTCCAGGGCCGAGAGGGTCTGGTCGACCTGCAGGCCGTTGCGTTTTGGAACCGCATGCCCGTGGCTGCGGAAGAAGCTCTCCCAGGTGTCGATCACGCCCATGATGTCGAGCCGGGTTGCTTCCGCCAGCGCCTCGATTTCACGCTTGCCAGGGTCAAGCGCCAGATCCGGATGACAGACCGGAATGATCGGGTCGTTCAACAGAAACGCCACCACTCCGTCAGTCCAGCTGCCGTCGCCGAAGCGGATATCGATGTCGAACAGTTCCGGGCTGAGAGTTTCCGCCCAGGAGGCCGAGATCATCTGCAGGTCGATGCCCGGGTGTGCCTCCTGAAAAGCGCGCAGACGCGGGATCATCCAGAGCTGGCCGAAGCTGTTGAGGCAGCGAAAACGAACCGGCTGCCTGTCCCGCTCGCCAAACACCGAGACGGTGGCGATGGAAAGATCCGAAAACGCCTTCTCGACCGTCGGCAGGTAAGTCTGCCCCAGTCTGGTCAGGGCCAGTTCCCTGTGAACACGGTCGAACAGCGGGTAACCGAGGAGCTGTTCCAGCTGGCGAACCTGGTAGCTGACAGCAGCCGGAGTGATCAGCAGCTCCTCCGCCGCCCGGGTGAAGTTCCCCAGGCGCGCAGCCGCCTCGAAGGCGCGCAGCCATATGAGTGGTGGCAGGCTGTAGGCCATTTCGTCTTCCTTCCATCATCAGATGCGGAAACTGTTTTCATTTTCTGAAACGAATTCGCACCTGTGCAACAAGCGTCTCCTTCAAATTTTTTCAAAGCTATACCAAATATTTTTTCGTTTCAGGAATTTTCCATCCTCGCAGACACTTCTCCGAAACAGCGGTCAACCGGCAGCGCATCATGGACAAGGTCGATTACATCATCGTGGGAGCCGGCTCGTCCGGATGTATCCTGGCGGAACGCCTGAGCGCAGATCCGCAGACGCGTGTTCTGCTGCTGGAGGCCGGTGGGTCCGATGCCTCACCCTGGGTGTCGCTGCCACTCGGCTATGGCAAGCTGAATTCCGACCCAAAACGCACGTGGCGCTTCATGACCGAACCAGACGAAGGCCTCGGCGGGCGCAGTGTCTACTGGCCCCGCGGTCGATTGCTGGGTGGCTCCGGCTCGATCAACGCCATGGTCTATTGCCGAGGTCTGCCTGGCGATTTCGAAGACTGGGAGGCCTCCGGCGCGGCAGGTTGGGGCTGGGCGAATGTAAAGGCAACTTACGAGCGCCTTGAAACCCGGGTGACCTGCGAGGGTGTGAAGCAAGGCGAGGGACCGATCCATATCCAGAATGTGTCCGACCAGATCCACAGGGTGAACCGGCACTTCTTTGCCGCGATCCGCGAAGTGGGCCTGCCCTGGAGTGACGACTTCAACGGTGATGCTCCCGAAGGTGGCGGCATTTACCAGATCAACACGCAAGATGGCCGCCGGTGTTCGTCCGCACGCGCCTATCTCCATCCTGCCCTTGCCCGCAAGAACCTAAGCGTCCGGACACAGGCCCAGGTTGCCCGCATCCTGTTTGAAGGAAGAACGGCTGTCGGCGTCGAACTCCTGAGCGGGGAAACCCTGCTTGCCAGCCGAGAGGTCATCCTGGCGGCGGGCGCAATCGGTTCGCCGCAACTGCTTCAGGTTTCCGGCATCGGCCCGGGAAGGTTGCTGAATGAGCTCGGCATTCCGGTGATCCGGGCCAATGACAATGTCGGCGGCAATCTGCAGGATCATCTGGCTGCGAACTTCACCTTCCGGGCCAAGGAACCGACACTCAATGCGATCCTGCGTCCCTTGCTGGGCCAGGCCCTGTCCGCCATGCAATATGCAGCAACCCGCAAGGGTCCTCTGGCTCTATCCGTCAACCAGTGCGGCGGATTCCTGCGCTCGCGTCCCGAGCTGAACCGGCCGGACCAGCAGCTCTATTTCAATCCGATCAGCTATCGCCTGAGGCCTTACAAGGACAAGACACGGCTGAGCATCGATCCGTTCAACGGCTTCATCATTTGCGCACAGCCGGCCCGCCCGACGAGCCGCGGCCGCATCGACATCAAAAGTGCCGATGCCAGTGCGGCGCCTTCGATCCAGCCCAATTCGCTGGCGACCGAGGAAGACCGCCAGACCGTGATCGACGGCGGCAAGCTCTGCCAGAAGCTGATGGCAAGCCAGGCCTTGAGCGCGCTTGTCGAGCACCCCATCGCTCCGAACCTCGGAGAACTCGACGGCGACGGCATCCTGGCGGACTTCCGCACCCGGGCCAGCACCGTCTTCCATCCGGTATCGACTTGCCGCATGGGCGAGAACCGCGAGACAACCGTCGTCAACAGCCGGCTGCAGGTGCACGGAATTGAAGGGCTTCGCGTTGCCGACGCCTCCGCCTTTCCGAACATAACCTCCGGCAACACCAACGCCCCGACCATGATGCTGGCTCTCAAGGGAGCCGATCTCATTCTAGAAGACCAGAAGCGAGCCCTCTCATGACCGTTCAGGACATCGCCCAAGACTATCTGACCACCGGCAAGCTGGATGCCTTGCCCGACGGGCATTTCATAGCCGGCAAACGCACTCCGGCCTCGAACAAGAAGATGGAAAGCTTCGATCCGGGCCGGGCAGAAGCCTTTGCCGAATTTTCTCTCGGGTCCGACACCGATATGGATAACGCCATCGACGCTGCCGAGAAAGCAGCCCTGCATTGGCGGCAAGTCTCACCGGCAGAGCGCTGCCGTATCCTCAACAATGTTGCCCGGGTCTTCCGCGACAACGCAGACCGGCTGGCCGTGATAGAGGTGGTCGACAGCGGCAAGACGCTGGCGGAGGCCCAAGGTGACGTTCAGTCCTCCGCACGCCTTTTCGAATATTACGCCGGCGCTGCCGACAAGCTCGATGGCCGATCGGTCAATCTTGGTCCGGCCTATACCGCCTTCACCGTGCGCGAACCGGTCGGCGTTACAGGACACATCATTCCCTGGAACTATCCCACCTCGACCTTCGCGCGCGGTGTCGCCCCTGCCCTTGCCGCGGGCTGTTCCGTTGTTGCCAAGCCGGCCGAGACCACGCCCTTTACCGCGCTGGTCATGGCGGAACTGCTTTGCGAGGCCGGGGTGCCGGAAGGGCTGGTGAATGTGGTCACCGGCCTGGGCAGTGACGTCGGCGCGCAGATGGCGCGCGATCCACGCATCAAGCAGCTGACCTTCACTGGCTCCGTCACCACCGGTATCAATGTTGCACAGATGGCTGCCCCGAATGTGACCCGCCTGACGCTGGAACTTGGCGGCAAGTCACCGCTGATCGCCTTTGCCGACGCCGATCCGGAAAAGGTCGCCGACGGAGCCTACTGGGCAATCTTCTCGAACGCCGGTCAGATCTGTTCGGCCGGATCCCGGCTGATCCTGCACAAGTCGATCCGCGACGAAGTGCTTTCCATCCTTGCCGAACGAGCCGCCAAGATCAGGACCGGTCACGGACTGACGGCTCCGGACATGGGCGCCATCAATTCCGAGCTGCACCTGTCCCGTATCAAGGCCCATGTGGATGCCGCAAAGGCGCGCGGTGCCAACATCATGACCGGCGGCGACTCGACCGGCGACGCAGAGACGGGCAAAGGCTGGTTCTTCCAGCCAACGGTAATTGCAGACCTCGCACCGAACGATCCGGCAATCCAAGAAGAGATCTTCGGCCCGGTCCTGTCGGTGCAACTGTTCGAAAGCGAGGAAGAAGCCGTCGCCCTTGCCAACGGCACGGACTTCGGACTGATTGCCAGCGTCTATACCAATGATGTCGGGCGGGCGATGCGGGTTGCCGGCGCAATGGATTGCGGCCAGGTGTCGGTCAACGATTACTGGGCCGGTGGGCTTGAGCTGCCTTTCGGCGGCAACAAGAAATCAGGTTACGGCCGCGAAAAGGGCTGGGAAGGCCTCGACGCCTATACCAAGGTAAAGTCCATCACGATCAGCAACGCGAGCTAAGCGGACCACCATGAAACTCGACCAAATCGAGACCTTCGTCGTCGAAAACGCCCCGCCGCGCCATGGCGGGCGCTACTTCATCTTCGTCAAGCTGGTGACCGCTTGCGGCATCACAGGCTATGGCGAGATCTACAACGCCACCTTCGGCCCGCACCTGGTGGCCGAGATGGCGAAGGACGTGTTCCAGCGCCAGTTCGAGGGCGAAGATCCGCATCATATCGAGAAGCTGTGGCACAAGACCTATGGTGCCGGATATACGCAACGACCTGATGTGACCGTGATGGGCGTTTTGTCAGGTCTGGAAATGGCTTGCTGGGACATCATCGGCAAAGCCGCCGGCAAGCCGGCCTATCAGCTTCTGGGCGGTAGGGTGCATGAGCGCCTGCGCTCCTACACCTACCTTTATCCCTCCGATGGCGATGTCTATCCGGACCCCGCGAAACCCAATGTCTACAACGATCCGGACATGGCGGCCGAAGCGGCGGTCAAGGCCGTCGGCCAGGGTTTCACGGCGGTGAAGTTCGATCCGGCTGGAGCCTATACGATCTACGATGGCCACCAGCCGAGCCTTGACGATCTGGAACGCTCGGAAGCCTTCTGCCGGCAGATCCGCAATGCCGTCGGCACGAGGGCCGACCTTCTTTTCGGTACCCACGGACAGTTCACCGTTTCCGGAGCCAAGCGGCTTGCACGTCGGATAGAGGGCTATGATCCGCTCTGGTTTGAAGAACCGATCCCGCCCGAAAAGCCGGAAGACATGGCCGAGGTTGCGCGGTTTACATCCATGCCAATTGCGACGGGTGAGCGTCTGTGTACCAAGTATGAATTCGCCCGCGTGCTTGAAACCGGTGCGGCCAGTATCCTGCAGATGAACCTCGGCCGCGTCGGCGGCCTTCTGGAAGCCAAGAAGATTGCCGCCATGGCGGAATGCCGGTCAGCGCAGATCGCCCCTCACCTTTATTGCGGACCGCTGGTGGCGCTCGCAAACATCCAGCTGGCAACCTGCAGCCCGAATTTCCTGTTGCTGGAATCCATCCGGACCTTCGACGGGTTCTATGCCGACCTCTTGAAGACGCCTATTCGATGGGAAGACGGCTATGTCATTCCGTCAAGCGAACCGGGTCTCGGTCATGATCTGAACGAAGACGTCGCGCGGGCCCATCCCTATACCGGCAACGAACTGCATCTCGGGTTTCAGGAAAGCCCGGCTTTGCCGCTCTAATGGGATCAGGGCCGGCAAGGCGGTATTCCTTTGCCCGGCCCTTGCCTTTGTCATCTCATGGTCAAGCCATGGGGTGACGGGAAAAAAGGTTGCCTCAGGCCACCTTGCTGATCAGGGTCATGTCCTGCGCGGGCTCAGCGGGCGGAACCGGTTCTTCGACCCGGATGGCGGTTGATGCCATCAAGGCACGGCGGACGTCGGCCACCGGCATGGGCCTGCCAAACAGGAAGCCCTGAACCTCGTTGCACCCTTGCGAAGCAAGAAAGCCGAGATGGTCTTCCGTTTCCACACCTTCGGCCAGCACCGGAATATTGAGACTTTCACCCAGGATGATCGTTGCCTTGACGATCGCTTCTGACTGCTTGTTGCCCCCGAGATCCTTGACGAACTCCCGGTCGATCTTGATCTTGTCGAACGGAAAGGCCTGCAGTGTGGCGAGCGACGAATAGCCGGTGCCGAAGTCGTCCATGGCGATGCGAATACCGAGACGTTTCAGCTGGTGGATGATCTGAAGCGCGTGCGATGTGTCGGCGATGATGCCGGTCTCGGTGATCTCCAGTTCGAGACGCTCCGGTGACAGGCCGCTTTCCTTCAAGGCGTGGGCAACGACATCCGGAAAGCTGCTGTCGGCAAGCTGCACTGGCGCCACGTTGACCGCAATCTTGACCCGGTTGTCCCAGGACGCTGCCTCACGGCAGGCGGTGCGAATGATCCAGGCGCCGATTTCACGGATCTGGCCGGTCTCTTCCGCAATCGGGATGAACTCGAACGGCGGGATCATGCCGCGCTGCGGATGGTTCCAGCGCAGCAGAACTTCCGTGCCGGTGACTTCCCGGGTCATGACATCGTTCTGAAGCTGATAATAAAGCTCGAACTCGCCGTTCTTCAGGGCATTGCGCAGGTCCATGGCAAGGGCGCTGCGCTCGCGGGTCTGTTGATCCAGCTCGACGTCATAACAAAGCGCGGCATTGCCGCCGGCAGCCTTGGCACGGTGCATGGCCCGCTCCGCGGCTTCGATCAGCTGCGCACCCGACGACGCGTGATCGGGATAGTTCGCGTAGCCGACACTGCAACTGACGCGGATTTCTTCGCCCTGCCATAGCAGTGGCTGAGCGACCAGCTTCTGGATGCGCTTGCAAAGGTCAAGGATGTAGCCCCGGTAATAGACCGGCTTGCCGACGATCACGAATTCGACGCCGCCGTTCCTGGCGATGTATTCGTCGGCCTCCAGGTTCTCCGACAGATGCTTGGCAACGTGCCGCAGCAGAGCATCTCCGCACGCATGGCCATGAACTTCGTTGACTTCCTTGAACCGGCTCAGACTGCAGTTGAGCACGACGACCCGGGCATTGTCGGCAGCATACCTTGTCAGGAAACTATCGAGATGGCGGTCGAGTGCCCGGCGATTCGGCAGACCGGTCAGCGGGTCGTGATGGGTAATGTGGTTGACCCTGCTTTCGGCAACCTGGGAGTTTGCACTGTCGATCGAATAGGTGATCATCGCCGACAGCAACAGGACGCTCATGGTGAAGGCCACCGAGATGCCGATCAACTGGTTGGAGACAAGGTCCTTGACGCTGCCATCCAGCCGCAGGGGCAGAATTTCGACACCAGCCATCGCAACAAAGTGCAGGCTGGCTACTGCCAGGATCAGGCTGAGTACAGCCCCGTATTTGCAGTAGCGTGTCACCGGGCGGGCGACACGGCTTGTGGCAATGAGGCAGAAGACGCAGGCCAAAACGACGGAAACCACCACGAAAGGCGTCGACAACATCATGATGCCGGATATCTGAAGCGCCTTGATTCCGATGAAATGCATCGCCGCAATAGAGGCGCCAAAGATGACACCCCCGACCTCGATAAGTGCCGAGCGCTGGGAGATGCTACTGACGAGAAGTCCTGCTGTCGTGCCGGCAATGGCGATAACCAGCGAGAAGGCCGTCAGTTTGAGATCGTAACCCAGAATGAACGGGCTCTTATAGGCGATCATGGCAACGAAGTGCGTGCTCCAGATCGTACCGCCGGCGATCAGGCCGGACAACAGCAGCCAGAGATACTTGAGATCGCCCTGTGTCCGCCGGACACGCGCGAACAGCCGCATAGTCAAAACGGCACCGACCGTCAGGATTATTACCGCTAGGGCAACAAACAACGGGTCGTGCTCGAAAGCTATGCAAGACAGGACGGTTAGCATCATCAACTCCAGATGATGCAAGGTACCGTTTTTCTGCTCTAAAGTCGTAAAAACACCTATATCCCCCGCAATATGGATAACGGTTGGTAAATCGCTTTAACCGATTGTAAATGCTTGAGATTTTTTGAGATGACTGCGTCTCTTCGATCGTCGACAGTTTGCTTCGATTTTTACCCGTTTACCATTCCCGTATTGCGCAGCACAAAACGAAGAAACACGCTCTGCGGGAACAGGGGATCATAACGATTTCGGCCGCCGGGATCGTTCCCGGCGGCCGAAACTTCAAGACCTGGTGACAAATGTCAGGCTGCGGTTTTCGCCTTGAACTCGATCCTGCGGCGATGCAGCACCGGCTCGGTGTAACCATTTGGCTGGCTGGTGCCTTCGAACACCAGTTCGCAAGCTGCCTGGAAGGCGACCGAACCGTCGAAATCCGCCGCCATCGGCCGGTAGAGCGGGTCACCTTCATTCTGGCCGTCAACGACAGCGGCCATGCGTTTCATGGTCTCCAGAACCTGCTCTCGGCCGACAACGCCATGGTGCAACCAGTTGGCGATGTGCTGCGAAGAAATGCGCAGCGTTGCGCGGTCTTCCATCAGGCCAACATCGTTGATGTCCGGCACCTTCGAACAGCCAACGCCCTGTTCTACCCAGCGGACGACGTAGCCCAGAATGCCCTGGGCGTTGTTGTCGAGTTCTGCCTGAATGTCTTCCGGAGCCCAGTTGGGACGTTCGGCAACAGGAATGGAGAGAATGTCTTCCAGCTTGGCGGAAGCGCGGCTCTTCAGCTCGTTCTGACGATCCTTCACGGCGACCTTGTGATAATGCAGCGCGTGGAGCGTTGCAGCGGTCGGTGACGGAACCCAGGCCGTATTCGCTCCGGACATCGGATGACCGATCTTCTGCTCCAGCATGGCATGCATCAGGTCCGGCATCGCCCACATGCCCTTGCCGATCTGCGCGTGGCCCGGCAAGCCGCAGGCAAGTCCGACATCGACGTTGTTGTTCTCGTAGGCGCTAATCCAGGTCGCGGCCTTCATGTCGCCCTTGCGGATCATCGGGCCGGCTTCCATGGACGTGTGCATTTCATCGCCGGTCCGGTCGAGGAAGCCGGTGTTGATGAAGAACACCCTGTCCTTGGCCTGGCGGATACACTCCTTCAGGTTCACCGTGGTGCGGCGTTCCTCGTCCATGATGCCCATCTTGAGCGTGTTGCGCTCGAGGCCCAGCGCATCTTCAACGCGGTTGAAGATCTCGCAGGCGAATGCCACTTCTTCCGGTCCGTGCATCTTCGGCTTGACGATATAGACCGAACCCGCACGGCTGTTGAGCTCCCGGCCATTCGGGCCAATGTCGTGCAGCGCAATCAGGGAAGTGATCATGCCGTCGAGGAGGCCTTCCGGCACCTCGTTGCCGTCCTTGTCGAGCACGGCATCGTTGGTCATCAGGTGGCCGACGTTGCGGATCAGCAGCAGCGAGCGACCGTGCAGCGACAGCGCGGAGCCGTCGGGAGCGGTGTAATTGCGATCGCCATTCATGCGGCGGGTAACGGTTTCGCCGCCTTTCACGAAGGTTTCTTCCAGGTCGCCCTTCATCAGGCCAAGCCAGTTGGTGTAGACGACGACCTTGTCTTCCGCGTCGACAGCGGCAACGGAATCCTCGCAGTCCATGATCGTCGACATGGCCGATTCCAGGATCACGTCGGCGATGTGGGCGGCATCGGTCTTGCCGATCGGATGCTGCGCATCAATGTCGATTTCAAGGTGCAGACCGTTTCTGACCAGCAGGACCTTGTAGGGAGCCGCGTTGTCCCCGGAATAGCCGGCAAACTGCGAACCGTCGGCAAGGCTCGTTGAGCCTGTGTTGGTGGAAAGAACCAGAGCTTCGCCTTCAACGGCAAATCCGGTCACGTCGGACCAGCTTCCATCAGCCAGCGGTGCAGCCTCATCCAGGACCTTACGTGCATAGGCGATCACCTCGGCACCGCGTGCCGGATCAAATCCCTTGCCTGCCGGCAAAGAGCCCATCGCATCGGTGCCGTAAAGTGCATCGTAAAGAGAGCCCCAGCGGGCGTTGGCGGCATTCAGCGCATAGCGCGCGTTCATCACCGGAACGACAAGCTGCGGGCCCGCGACAGAGCCGATTTCCGGATCGATGTTGGCGGTACCAACGGCAAAGTCCGCACCTTCCGGCACCAGGTAACCAATTTCCGTCAGGAAGGTCTTGTAGCCGTCCATGTCTGGAGTACCGGGGTTGGCCTTGTGCCAGATATCGATCTTTTCCTGCAGGCTGTCGCGCTTTGCCAGCAGTGCCCGGTTCTTCGGTGCCAGATCGTGGATCAGGCTGGACAGGCTTTTCCAGAAATGGTCCTGATCGACGCCGGTATCCGGAAGGGCCTTTTCATTGACGAAGTCATAAAGAACCCTGGCAACTTGCAATCCATGGGCATCGACGCGGCCTGTCATCTGTCAGCTCCCCTAAACGAACTTGAATGTCTGATATTAGCCCGTGTTTTGGGGTCTTAACACGCAATCGTCAATTGCCGGGTCGATTGGATGACTTTTTCCATTTTGGAAAAGATCCAGATCATTATCTCCAACAGTATAAGTCGGTATACAAAAAGATAGCCCTTTGCCTGCGCCCGCCAATCCGTTACCGATGGGTTTCCAATCCATCTTCCACGCAATGGTTTTCATGTTTTCGCTGGTTAAACGTGTAGGCGACCTGACCTACGGCAACGCCCTGTTGATGCTGGCCCTGACCACGCTGTTCTGGGGCGGCAATACCGTCGCCGGTCGCCTTGCGGTGGGGGAAGTGTCTCCGATGGTGGTGGTGTTCCTGCGTTGGGTGATCGTTGCCGGCATCCTGGTCCCGCTGCAATGGCGGCACATACGTGCGGAGTGGCCCCTGATGCGGCCCTATTCCTTCCGCATGGTGCTGATGGCGGTCTTCGGGTTCATCGGGTTCAACACCCTGTTCTACATCGCCGCGACGGAAACCACGGCCGTCAACCTTGGCATTATCCAGGGATCCGTCCCGATTCTTGTTCTGATCGGTTCCATGATTGCCTTCGGCAGCAGGATCCGAGCCCTGCAGGTGATCGGCATTCTGCTGACACTTGCCGGGGTGACGCTGATTGCCGCCCAGGGCAGCCTGGACGTACTGCTGGCGCTTGCCGTCAATCCGGGCGATGGCGTCATGCTGATCGCCTGTGTGCTCTATTCCGGCTATACGCTTGCCCTGCGTGACCGGCCCCAGGTCTCACCACTGGCCTTCTTTGCGGTTCTGTCCGGCATTGCGGCCATCACATCTCTGCCCGGACTTGCATACGACATCGCTGCCGGCACCGTTCAGTGGCCGTCACTCCAGGGCTGGCTCGTGGTCCTTTATATCGCGCTGTTTCCCTCCTGCCTCGCGCAGATCTTCTTCATGCGAGGTGTTGAACTGATCGGACCGGCGCGCGCGGGGGTCTTTATCAACCTCGTGCCGATCTTCGCCGCCATACTGGCGGTCTCCATCCTCGGAGAACCGTTCAAATGGTACCACGGCACCGCTCTGACGCTGGTGATCGGCGGCATCTGGCTGTCGGAGCGCAAGGCAGGTTAAGCGGATCGGCACAGTGCCGACCCAGTTGCAACCGGGTCAAGGCCCATTATCCTTGCTGCCGTTTTGAGTTTTTTGGAAACACCTTTTCTATCTGACCGGGATTTCAGGCGTGTTGCGCAGTTTCAAAGGTTCTCTCCGCGTGCTTGCCCTCGTGGCAGCCACCTTGTGTGTTGTCTCGACCGCCGACGCCGGGCTGTTGTCGCGGCTTGCGCGGGAAGCAGGCGATGCGGCCGGGTCCGCAGGCAAGCATATCGACACGCCCAAGCATCTTCTCGATGAAGGCGCTTCCCTTGCAAAGCGGTTGCCCAAGGTCACTGGTGCTGCATCCCTTGCCCTGATGCCGGCACCAGGCAACGCCTGGCAGCTTGTCACGCCTGACGGGAAAAGCCTTCAGCTCGCCTCCCTGCACGACTTGCCGAATGCCCTGGATGATGCCGCCAGACAGACCCACCGGCCACTGGCGGGTGATCTCCCGGGCAAGGCTCCTGTGCCCGACGCCCTGCAACTTGCGATTCGGGAAACCGATTTTTTCAAACTTCGGGACCAACTGGATAGCCTCCCCCCCAAAGCCCGGGCGGTGATGGTGAGGCCAAATGGCAAGACCTACCACCTGAAACCGATCAGCACTTCAAATGGCACACGGCTTGCGGTTGCGCTTTCTCCAGACGTCCTGATCAACCCGGCAACTGCAAGGGCGCTCGACGGAAACATCAGGTTCCTGTCCCGGCCGGTTAAACGCGCGGATCTCAAGATGGCGCGGTTCAACAGTTCCGAAGCAGTCAATGCTTCAGGTCTTGGAGACATGATTGCCGATCTGAATGCCGACATTCTGGCCTCCAGCCTGGCGAAGTACAAAAACAGGACGCTGGTTGTCACCGGCCGCATCACACCGCACCCGCAAACCGGTCGGCCTCAGCTCAGCGTGCGTGACGGCAAGTCCGTGCGGGAAATCGACCTCGACGCATTTCAGAAGGCGGCTGAAAGCCAGCGGGTCAACCTGATGCTTGTGGAAAGCAAGTCACTGGTGCAGCCCGGCAAAAGCTGGTTTTCAAGAACAGCGCTCGAAAAACGCTTCGAGGTCGCGCAGTCGGCAATGACACAGGCGGAGCTCCTCAAGGCACTTTCGCCTCCGAACAGCACGACGCTGATCCACGCTGCCGATGAACGAAACTTCCGCCTTGTTACCGCAAGCCGTTTCAGCCCGGAGGCGACCCCCGTAACGACCTCGCCTCAGGTGTCTGCCACTGCCGGAGACGACTATTCGCTCGCAGGCTGGTTGCTGGACGCAAGCTTGCGCACAAGTGTCAGGACCATTCACCGCAATGGCGAGGACCCCGAGCACACGGAAGAAGTCGAAAGTCGCTGGATACCCTGGATATCAAATTTCGATCTGATCCTGCTCTCGGTCCTTTCCGTCGTAACGCTGTTCATGAGCTGGTATCTCTGGCGCTGGTGGAACCGCTTCTGGCGTTTCGTGCTGGGGAACCGGGCTGCCGCCGATGCTCCCTCTTTGCCGCTCAAGCTCGTGAAGATCGTCTTCTTCCTGCCGTTTGCACTGATCATGCTGGTTCCGGCGATGATCTGGCTCTTTATCGGCGACTGGGTGAGATTTCTTACATGGCCGTTCCGAAAAGCATTCGGACGTTAACGCATTTGCGCGTAATCCTGTGCCCTATTGCCCGTGGCGGCAATAATTTTGGATGGCCAATTTGAAATTGCCGCAATCGCGGTGCACCATAACGACATGGAAACTCCATTAATTACAGGCGCTTTCGCGCTGCTCCTGATTACGATTTCCCTGCTGCAGCCCCTTGCCAGACGGCTTGGGCTGGCGCCCAGCGTTTTGCTGGCCACGGTCGGCACCATGATCGGCATTCTGGCGATCTATCTGCGCTACACTGCCGAAACGAATGCCTTCAACGCTATTGCGGACGTCTTCATCAATCCCCCGCTGGATTCGGAGATGATCCTCTACATTTTTCTGCCCATCCTTCTGTTTCAAACCGCCCTCACCCTGGAAGTTCGACGGATCGTCGAGGACATTGCCCCGATCCTGCTGATGGCGGTTGTCGCCGTCTTCGTCGCAACAGCCTTCATCGGCTTTGCCCTTTATCCGCTGGCAACGCTGTTTTCGCTCACCGACATCACGCTGATCGCCTGCCTGCTGCTGGGCTCGATTGTCGCCACGACGGACCCGGTTGCCGTTGTCGCCATCTTCCGGGACATTGGCGCGCCCGCGCGGCTCGGCCGCATCGTGGAAGGCGAGAGCCTGCTGAACGATGCTGCCGCCATCGTGATCTTCGTCATCCTGCTGCACATGCTGGCCGGTCACGAGACCATGACCGTCGGCGAAGCCGCCATTGCCTTCTGCCGCTCTTTCGCCGGTGGCATCATCGTAGGTGCGCTGCTCGGCCGGATCGCGGTTTCCCTTCTGCCGATCATGCGCGACATTCCGCTGGCACAGGTGACCCTGAGCCTGGCACTGCCCTATGGCACCTATGTGCTCAGCGACCAGTTCGTTGATGTTTCCGCCGTTGTTGCCGTCGTCTGTGCGGGCACTGTGTTCAACCTTTACGGCCCGGCCCGCATTCAGCCGGCCAGCTGGCAATTTCTCCATGCGGTCTGGGAGCAGATCTCCTTCTGGGCTGCTTCGCTCATCTTCCTCCTGTCCGCCATCCTGATCCCGCGTTTCGTGGAAGGCTTCACGCCTGTCGACATCCTGTTGCTGTTCGTCGTCATCGTCGCCGCATTGGCCGCCCGTGCGGTCGTCATCTTCGGACTGCTGCCAGTGCTCAGCGTTTTCCGGATGGGACAGGCGGTCAACGACCGCTACAAGACAGTGATCCTGTGGGGCGGCATGCGCGGAGCGGTCACGCTGACGCTGGCGCTCAGCGTGTCCGAGCATGCGATGCTCTCGGACGAAGTGTCGGTCTTCGTCACCAAACTGGCGACGGGCTTCGTCCTGTTCACGCTGCTGGTTTACGGCACCAGTCTGAAGCCGCTGATCCGGCTGCTCGGTCTCGACAAGCTGAATGCCCGCGACGAGGCCTTGCGAACACAGTTCCTGGCCCTGGCTTTGTCAGACGTCCGGCACGAGCTGGAAACCGCCGCCCGCAACTATCACATTGCACCGCGCGTCACGGACGATGTGCTGAAAGACTACGAGAGCCGTGCGGAAGCCGCAGCTGCGGAAACCAACAAGCTGGAAGAACTGAAGGACTGGGACCGCGTCCGCATTGGCCTGATCGCCCTGGCCGACCGGGAACAGCAGCTCGTGCTGGAGCACTTCCACGAAAAGACCATCTCCGGACGGTCTGTTTCGCGGTTCCTGGCCCTGACCGGACGTACCGGCGACCTGACACGAAGCGACGGCCGGTCCGGCTATAATCAGGCTGCGCGTCAGCCGTTGAAATTCGGCCTCGGCTTCCGCCTCGCCCAGACACTGCAGCGGCGGCTCAGGATTGCCCGGCCACTGGCCATCCGTCTTGCCGACCGGTTCGAATTCCTGCTGGTCTACCGGATCCTTGCCGACGAGCTTGTCGACTTCAACAACAAGCGGATACGCCCCCTGCTCGGTGACCGTGTTGCCGACATTCTGCAGGACACTCTGGCGATCCGGCAGGACGAGACCCTTGCAGCCATCGATGCCCTGCGCCTGCAGTATCCGGACTACGCCGACGCCCTGGAAGGACAGTTCCTGCGCAAGGCCGGCGTCCGGCTGGAAGAAACCGCCTATGACGAAGCCAAGGAGCAGATGCTGATCGGCACCGAACTGCATCGCGACCTTCTGCGGGATGTCGAGCGGACCCGAAAAGCCTGTCACACGCGGCCTAAACTCGATCTTGGCCTGAAGACCCGCGAACTCGTCAGCGCGCATCCGCTGTTTGCGGACCTCACCCGCAAGCAGCAAAAGGCCATTCGCCGGATGATGCGGCCGCAGTTCGCCACACCGGGCGAGAAACTGATCCGCAAGGGCGACCGCGGTGATGCTGCCTATTTCATTGCGTCCGGCGCTGTGGAAGTGCGTGCACCCAGCCACAACATCCGTCTTGGCCGCGGTGACGTGTTTGGTGAAATCGCGCTGATGACCGGCGGCCGCCGCAGCGCGGATGTCGTCGCACTCGGGTATTGCCAGTTGCTCAGCCTCAGGGCGCAGGACTTCAAGGCGCTGCTGGCCGAAAACGAGGACTTGCGCAACCACGTTGCCATGCTGACCAAACGGCGTCAGCTGATGAACCTGGACGACGGTGAAACGGAAATGGAAGACCCTGTCTTTCCCATTTTCACCGAGATCAGAACCAGTAACCAGACCGGTGAGGAGCTGTCCCCGGAGACCGTTCTTGCGGAGCCTGATGCAGGAGAAACAGAAACCGAAATTCTCACCTTCGATGAGGCGGACGCGCAGAATGACCCGTCGCTCATGGAGAAGTTGAGCGCGGCGGATACCGTCACTGCGACGCCCGAAGAGCCGTCTCAGTTGGAGACGGACAAAGACAGCCACGACGAAGAAGTACAGGAAGTCGCCAAGAGCGACGCCGGCTCTGCCGATGCGGAACCGGAAAAGGGTGGCGCTGAAGGCACGCAGCCACACTCGAAAGGCTTCGAAGCTTCTGCAGCGGACGCATCAACGCCGAACCAGGGCAAGTCGGAAGCAACTGAAGAGGCCGCCGCCACGAGCGAGCCTGAGGAAACTCGAAAGCCTAAGACCAAGACCCGCGAGACGGCATAGGCCTCTGATCGGAACACAATCGCCGCAGCGGACGTTCCCCTGCGGCGATGGTACGCCGTATTATCCAGCTTTCTGAATTTCGACAGAATGCGGATAGGGAATGGAGATGCCACCGGCATCAAACGCTTCCTTGACCGACTTCAGCATGTGGAACTTCAGTTCCCAGTAGTTTCCGGCATCACACCACAGCCTGACGCCAAGATCGACCGAACTGTCTCCCAGATTGGTCAACCGGACCCAGGGCTCCGGATCATTGTGAACGCGCTCGTCTGCGTTGGCGACATCGAGAATGATCTGCACCGCCTTGTCGATATCGTCGCCATAGTCGATGCCGAAGGTCAGATCGAGACGCCGGGTGGAATGCGCCGAGAAATTGGTGATGACCGTGCCCCAGGCCTTGCCGTTCGGCATGATGATCTGAACGTTGTCCGGCGTCACAAGCTCGGTGACGAAGATGTTGAGATCCTTCACCGTTCCAGACGTTCCGCCGATATCAACATATTGGCCTATCTTGTAGGGCCGGAAGATGATCAGCATCACGCCTGCGGCGATGTCGCTCAATGTTCCCTGCAACGCCAGGCCGATGGCCAGTGTACCGGCGCCCAGCACGGCAACGAGACTGGTGGCCTGAATACCGAAGAGCTGCAGAACCGCGATAACCGTGATGAGCAGGATCAGCCAGCGAACGATGGATGCAGCAAAGCTGCCGATCGTGTCGTCGATGCGCGGATGAGCCACGATCCTGCTCTTGACGATGCTCGACAGGAAGCCGGCCAAAAACCAGCCGATCACCAGAACGATGATGGCTTTCACTGCGTTGATGATCAGTGGCGTATAGACGCTCACCTGGTCGATTGCGCTTTCCATGAAGTCCCTCCGTTCCCGTACAATCACTTGAATACGTGGAAGTACTAACAGCAGTTTTGGGCACTGACCAGCAATGCACCCTGAGATTGCTGTAACTTACCGGAATATTGCCGGGGAGCCGGCTTCATCGGCTGAACCAGCAAGCCACTCCTCGAGAAACTGTGCCATTTCCTCGTTGCCGCATCCGCTGATGTAGCGCGGATCAAGCAAGCTGCCGGCCTCAAGCAGCAGGCGTGCACAGGCGATGTGATCGGCTTCACGGCGTTTCGGGGCAAATTCCGAACCGTGGACGACAGTGTCGAGAGCATCACCGCCAAAGCGGTTCTTGCGGGTAAGATCTGGTCCAAGCGAGAGGAAATAGGCCATTTCATCTGCAAGGCCGTTCCAGCCTGCCACCTGCAATGGTGGCAGCCCCATGTCGTCGGGCTCATTCGGGTCCAACCCGGCCGCAATCAGCGCCTTCATGTGTTCCAGCTTGCCTGGAATGAAGGCGAGCCGCGTCAGCAGGCTTTTGTCTTCCTTGCTCAGACGCGCAATATCGAGACTACCCGGATTTGCCTTTCCCTCGGCGCAGGAGGCCAGAACCTGTTCGTTCCGGTCCAGCTTGTGCGCATGACCTTTCTCCGCCAGGTATTTGGCGACCGGCAGATTGCCGTAAATCAATGCCATGGCGTATCCGGTATGGCCGTCCCAAACCGTGTCCGGATCAGCGCCATGGGCAAGCAACAGCTCGACAATCTTCACCGAGCAACCGCGCCGGGCTGCCTGATGCAGGGAAGGAATCGTGTTCATGGGCTGGCCGCTCGGATGGTCCGGTACGGTGATGTTCGGATCGGCTCCGGCTTCCAGAAGCAGACGGACCTTGATTTCATCGTCAAAGTCGAGTGCGCGCGGCAAGGCATTGGTCCCATCCGGCTGCGCGCCATGCTTCAGGAGGAGTTCGAGTGCACGCGGATGCTCAAGCTCGGTGGCGTGGTAGAGGCTTTCGTTGTCGTTGGGACTGGCTCCCTGGTCCAGCAACCAACGTCCAAGTTCGAAATTATCCGCGTGACACAACGCGCCGTAGAGTGCGGACAGCATGTGTTTGTCGCCCGGCCTTTCCGGGTAACCGTCATTCACATCCGCTCCGTTGGCGACCAGCAGTTCGGCAATGGCGATCATGTCTGCCGCCCGTTCCGGACGCCGATGTATTTCCTTCGAAAATGCCAGATGCAGGATCGGCGAGCGCACACCGACCAGGCGCGTGGCGGCTGCAGAGTCCGCTGCCACCACCCCGCGAACGGCGTCGAGGTCGTACAGAGCAACCTGAAGACCGAAATTGTCGTCCTTCAGCGTCGGGTCATCGGCAAGCAGTTTTTCCGTAACCCAATGCTGGCCGAAATAGAGCGCCTGTTTCAAACGCTCTGCCCGCTCTTCCCTGCTCAGGGATGCTGCTTCGAGGGTGAATTTCAGCTTCGGCCAGCTGTCATGACCGGCTTCACGGGCAATGACATGAAGAAAATCCGCATGGCGAAGGGGCTTTGCCGGGTCTACGTGGGCGGATACACGGTCAGTGGCTCCCGCCTCGCCTTTCAGAAAGGCTTTTCTGAGACGGCGTGCGGATTTCTTGAAGTCGTCGAGGGAAGTTGCAGGTCCTGCGGACATGGCTTTTCTCCTGTGTCGAAAGCCCGGGCGATCCGCTGGTGTCGGGCGCAGGTGAAAAACCGGCATATGTCGTCAGAAGTCAGGGTGCTTTCGCTTTCCGCGGATCCGGCAGCCGCCCTCGTCGGCAACGCCAAATTGCATGAGGACACAACGGATTGCAACCCCGGAGGTCAGTCCGGACCGTTCTCCCTCTCGAACCGTTCTCGAGCCGAGGAGACAGCCGCTTCGTTCTCGATCGCCCAGTTGGTGAGCGCTTTCAGCGGCACCAGAAGCGTCCTGCCGAGCGGCGTCAGCGAATAGTCGACACGCGGGGGAATGCTGGGGGTCACGACGCGGTTGACCAGGCCGTCCTTTTCAAGTTCCCGCAAGGTCGCTGTCAGCGATTTCTGGGTCACGCCGCCAATCGACCGCTTGAGATCGGAAAACCGGCGCGGCTCATATTCAAGATGGGCAACCACCAGGCTGCACCATTTGCTGCCGACAGTTTGCAGCAGTCTTCGTACCGGCACGCAGCGCGGATCCTCGTGGTGCGGCAGCTGTTCGCGCGGCAGCTCTTCGACGGGTTTCGCCAGCGGTTTCATCAAGGATACCTCGGTTTCCAAAAAGTGCCGTCTTGCGGTCGGCTCAGTCTTACATCATTTCATACCAGTATCCAACGTATACCGAGGTATCGTCTGGATACTCCTCCCAAGCTTTTGTTTCTTAAGGAATTCATCATGTCGCTGAAACTGAAGATCATCTCCGGGTCGACCCGGCCTGGCCGCGTCGGGCCGACGATCGCGAAATGGGCAGCCAGTGCCGCCGAAGCGCATGGCGGCTTCGAGGTGGAAAGCATCGATCTCGCCGACATCAACCTGCCGCTTCTGGACGAGCCGGCGCATCCAGCCGCCCAGCAATACACCCACGACCACACCAAGCGCTGGAGCAGCATTGTCGCCGACGCAGACGCGTTCCTGTTCCTGACCCCGGAATACGACTATTTCGCGCCGGCATCGTTGGTGAATGCCGTGCAGGTGCTTTACCGCGAATGGAACTACAAGCCGGCCGGCATCATCAGCTACGGCGGCATTTCCGGTGGCCTGCGCGCGTCGCAGACGCTGCGCGAGCTGCTTGGCAACGTCAACGTGATGGCTCTGCCGCAGGTGGTTCCGGTTCCCTTCTTCCCCGAATTCATCAACGACGAAAGCGTTTTCACGCCGAACGACAAGATGAGCGAAGGCGCCACCCAGCTTCTGGGCGAGCTGACCAAGTGGGCGACCGCCCTGAAAACCATGCGCGGTTAAATGACAAGGCCGCCGGATCGACATCCGGCGGCCCCTAGATCTTCTGAACAGTCTGGAAGACCAGGTTCTACTTCTTGACCGGCCCCAGATCGCACGGCGCCTTGCTCTCGTCAGGTACGAAGAAATCAGGTGCCAGTGCCAGGCTCGGGTCCACCCGATACTTGTCGAAATCGGTGACACCGCGACTGGCCAGGAACGTGTCGTCAATGACGAACTGTCCGGTAAATTCCTTCGACGGTGTGGTGAAGATCTCATAGGCTGCATCGGCCAGAATGTCCGGCGTCCGGCTCTGCTGCATCATCTTGTCACCACCGATGATGTTCTTGATCGCCGCCGTCGCAATGGTCGTGCGTGGCCATAGCGCGTTGACCGCAATCCCCTTGGAACGCAGCTCGCCCGCCAGCCCCAGCACCACCAGGCTCATTCCGTATTTGGCGATCGAATAGGGTGTGAAGGGCGCGAACCATTTCTCCTGCATGTCCAGAGGGGGCGACAGCATCAGGATATGCGGGTTGTCGGACTGTTTCAGATGTTCGATGGCATGCTTGGAACAGGCAAGCGTTCCACGGGTGTTGATCTGGTGCATCAGATCGAACCGCTTCATGTCGGTCTGCTGCAGCGGGGTCAGTTGAATGGCACTGGCGTTGTTGACCAGAATGTCGAGCCCGCCGAAATGCGCCGCGGTCTTGTCCATTGCTTCCTTGATCGCTTCGTCGTCGCGCACGTCGAGCAGCACCGGCAGTGCCTTGCCGCCTGCCGCCTCGATCTCTTCGGCAGCGGAATAGATCGTGCCTTCCAGTTTGGGATGTGGCTCGGCGGTTTTGGCGGCAACCGCAACGTTGGCTCCGTCACGCGCGGCCCGCAGCGCAATTGCCTTGCCGATCCCGCGCGACGCGCCAGTGATGAAAAGTGTCTTGCCCTTCAGGGACATGGTGGTTCCTCCGTATGCCGCTCTCCGGCGACAACCTTGCGGTCTGAAATTCTCTCATCCGAGCAAACGTGGCTCAGGCCTTCTTTTTCGTCATGAAAGCCTGGAAGGCAGCTATCGTTTCCGGCGCACTCAGCCGGCTGGCGAAGATCCTGATTTCTTCCTCTACGCGCTCGGACAGCTGAGCTGTGTCGCCGCGCAGAAGCTTTCTGGAAAGCGCCATTGCTTCGGGCGGCTTTGCGGCGATTTCCTTCGCACAGACAAGTGCTGCCGCGTCAACGTCACCTTCGACAACCTCGTTTACCAGTCCGGCCTGTGCCGCCTTTTCGGCCGAAAAGGCGTTGCCGAGGCAGAGCAGCTCAAAGGCCCGGGCCGGCCCCATGATCTGTGGTCCGAGAAGGCTGGACCCCGCCTCCGGAACAAGCCCAAGATCGACGAAGGGGGAACGGATGAGGGCGCGCGGGCTGGCAAACACCATGTCGCAATGCATCAGCAAGGTCGTGCCGACACCGATGGCGATACCGTCTATCGAGGCAACCAAAGGCTTTTCGTTGCGAACCAGAGCCCTCAGGAACCGGACGACCGGTGTTTCACCAAGTCCGGTCTTGCCGGCGTATTGCAGGAAGTCGCCAATATCGTTGCCGGCGGTAAAAACTTCCGGCAGGCCGCAGATCAGATGACAGCGAATATCCGCATCCGTGTTGCCTGTTTCCAGAGCTTCGGCGAGATCACTGTACATCTGCCCGGTCAGGGCGTTCTTCTTTTCCGGCCGGTCCAGACGCAGGGTCTGGACACCGTCTTCAAGGGACTTGCGGATCATCATCTACTCCGATCAGGCGGTTCAGGACGCCAGGGCTTCGGCGTCGAACGCCTGAATGGCTTCGGCGGACAGAAGAATATCCGACTTCAAACCGGCGGTTTCCCCCATTGTGGTTTCACAGAAACTGCGGGCAAGCAGCGTACGTTCTGACAGCCGCTGTGCCGGTTCACCTGTCGAGGCAAGCGCCCCCTTGGCAAGCAACGCGCCGCCCAGGGTCAGTCCGGCCAACCGCAGATAGGGTGTCGCCCCGGCCAGAGCATCGCCGACCCTGCCATCCGCCTGCGCGCTCAGCATGAAGCTCGTTGCGTCCTCGAGATCCCGGATACTGGCCGAGAGCCGATCCGCGGCGGCACCGAATTCCGGGCGGTTGGAGGCAGCAACCTCGTCGGCCACCGTTTGCAGTTCCGCGATAAAGCCCTTGATGTGCTCACCGCCGGACAGCGGCAACTTGCGCATGACCAGGTCGATGGACTGGATTCCGTTGGTGCCTTCATAAATCGGGGCGATGCGGGCGTCGCGCAGATGTTGTGCGGCGCCGGTTTCCTCGATGAAGCCCATGCCGCCATGTATCTGAATACCCAGTGAAGCAACCTCGACGCCGAAGTCGGTCGGCAGCGCCTTGGCGATCGGCGTCAGCAGGCTTGCACGCTCGTTCCAGAAGGTCTTACCAGCTTCGTCTTCAGCAATCTTCGACATGTCGATGGCGTGGGCGCAGGCGTAACAGATGGCGCGGGCAACCTGCGTGCGCGCCTTCATGCCCAGCAGCATGCGTTTGATATCCGGATGGCGGGCAATCGGGCTCATGCCTTCGCCGGTCTCGCCGGGAGCCCTGCCCTGCTTGCGCTCCAGCGCGTAGGCAAGCGCATGCTGATAGGCGCGCTCGGCCACGCCAAGCCCCTGAATACCGACTGCAAGGCGAGCGTTGTTCATCATCGTGAACATGCAGGCCAGACCGCGATTTTCCTCACCGACCAGCCAGCCGATGGCACCGCCCTCGTCGCCATAGACCATGGTGCAGGTGGGCGAACCGTGAATGCCCATCTTGTGTTCGACACCGGCCACTTTCACGTCGTTGCGCTCGCCCAAGGAACCGTCGTCGTTGACCAGGAACTTCGGCACAAGGAACAGCGAAATGCCCTTGGTGCCTGCGGGCGCATCCGGCAGGCGTGCCAGCACCATGTGAACGATGTTGTCGGTAAGATCGTGGTCGCCATAGGTAATGAAAATCTTCTGGCCGAAGATGCGGTAGGTGCCGTCGTCCCGACGCTCGGCCTTTGCCTTGAGCGCGTTCAGATCCGAACCTGCCTGCGGTTCGGTCAGGTTCATGGTGCCCATCCACTCGCCGGAAACCAGCTTCTCCAGGTATTTTTCCTTGAGCTCTTCCGAAGCGTGTTTTTCCATCGCCTCGATAGCGCCGATGGTCAGGGTCGGTCCGATGGCGAATGCCATTGAACCGGAGTTCCACATTTCCAGAGCCGCCGCCGACATCATGACCGGCAGGCCCTGGCCGCCGGACTCCGGATCGGCAGTCAGGCTGTTCCAGCCTCCCTCGATCCATGCGTGATACGCTTCGCGCCACCCCGGAGGAGTAGACACCTTGCCATCGGCAAGCGGTGTGCCGTGTTTGTCGGCAACTGCATTGAGAGGCGCGATTTCCTCGGCGGCGAACCGGCCCGCCTCGGTCAGGATGGCATCGACAAGATCGTCGCCGAGTTCGGCATGACGGGCACTCTTTTGCAAGTCGGACAGACCGCAGACATGTTTCAGAGTGAAGGCAATCTCATCGACGGGTGCGCGATACATTCAGGTCCTCCCAAAACCAATTGGCTTTCGTTTCTTGCCGCCGGATGGCGGTTTTCGCTGTTCCGAGCTTGACGGCGGCAAGGCTACTCCGCAAAAGGCGCTATCGACAGCGGTTTGAAAGGACAATAGACCCGTTGACGTTAACGTCAACCCGTATCGCAGCGGCAGGTCATCGTCTTTTTGGTCAATTGCGGAAATGACATGTCCGGTCGGCTCGAGCCCTTCCGGAACTCATTGTACCGTCACTGTCGGAACCGAAATCTTCGCACATCCGGGCAGCTCTCGGCTGCCGGGTACGCAAGCGAGTGAGGCACATGCGGACTTGGACGCTCGACATCGCGGCACCTGACTGGAAGGAAGCACCTGAAGCAGATGCGGTGTGCGCTGCGCTGATGGCGGGTGACCTTGTGGCGGTGCCGACCGAAACCGTTTATGGCCTTGCCGCCGATGCCACCAACGGCACGGCTTGTGCGAAGATTTTTGCCGCCAAGGGCAGGCCCCAGTTCAATCCGCTCATCTCCCACGTCCAGACGCTGGATGCAGCACTGGAACATGGTGTTTTCGACGAACGCGCACTTGCACTGGCTGAAGCCTTCTGGCCCGGCCCCTTGACGCTGGTCGTTCCCAAACGCCCGGCCTCCCCGATTTCCGATCTGGCCACTGCCGGACTTCAGACTGTTGCGCTTCGGGTGCCGGTCGGTCCGGTGATGCGATTTCTGGCAGAAAAGACCGGCAGGCCTCTCGCCGCGCCAAGCGCAAACCGCTCGGGCAAGATCAGTCCGACGCGCGCAGAGGACGTCGTTGCCGATCTCGGCCCTTCGCTCAGCTTCGTCATTGATGCGGGCGCTTGTGCCGTCGGTATAGAATCCACCATTGTCGGCCTGGTTGACGGCACACCGCGCCTGTTGCGGCCAGGCGGCCTTGCTCGCGAGGACATCGAACGCGTACTTGGCCAATCGCTGCAAGGCGCCAGCCCCGACATGCGGCCGGACGCTCCCGCGGCCCCCGGCATGTTGACGTCTCACTATGCCCCCGACGCTGCGATGATACTGAACGCCAGCGAGGTGAACGCCGCAGACGGACTGCTCTCCTTCGGGGCTGATCGTTTGCCAGGGGCAGATCGTGCACAGGCTGAATTCAACCTGAGCCCGGCCGGTGACCTTGCTGAAGCTGCCGCAAATCTGTTTCGCGCCATGCGATTTCTGGACGCCAAGGGTGTCCGCGTCATCAAGGTGCAGTTTATCCCCAGCTTTGGATTGGGCGAAGCGATCAACGATCGGCTGCGCCGTGCGGCAGCACCGCGCGACTGACCCCGATCAACACTTGCGATGGAATGAGCCGGCTAAATTCATCCGGCAATGTTTTGGCGCATTCTTCGGCACCAAAACAAAAGGCCTTAAAAAACAGCAACTCGGAAGCAGGCGCTAAAATTCAAGCTGAATCCGGATCGCCTTAAGTTAACCGAAAAGAGACGCAAGTTTCCGCTTTAACGGACAAGCAACCGTCGCCGTCGCAACTCGATTTTGGTTAAGCAAATCATACAATATCTATCGAGATACGACCCTCTACTGCAAACTTATCAACACCATGCCCCAAATGGATTACGGTAAAAAGCTCGCATTCCCTTACTGGAATCACGTAGTTTAAGAATCAGATTTGAGATGCAGCGGACCTCCCCTCGGGCATTGCGGTGCTCGCACCTCGGTAAGGGCCGGCAAAGAGCCGGCCCCTTTTTTTGACCTTCCCTTTCCATGACCCAAGTCCGACCAGCCGAAGCGGAAGCCGGTACACCAGGAAGCGTGCGACACTGGCCCAGTCTGCTGCCTCATGTAGGTCACTTGCCTCAAACGCGCTCAATGCGCCTCCCTCGATGCGAGACAAGCCGAGGTGGAACCGGTATCGGGGTTCGAGTTGGGTCCGATCTGACTTGCTCAATGCCCCGCCCGAACTCCCGGCTTTCCTTTCCGCGGCTCACCAATTTTGCCGCAGTCGTTATTCCAATGCGGGAATTGACAGCCTGTCCGGCAACCGTTCTGATACAGAGCCGACAAAAGATAACAATCCACCTTCCGGAAACGCCCCCTTGTCTACCTTGCTTCTGCATCATTCGTCCTATCTCGACCACCTGACACCTGTGGGGCACCCGGAGCGACCGGACCGGATCCGGGCGATCGACAGGATCCTGGAGCACGAAAAATTCCAGTCCGTGGAACGCGATCTTGCCCCCATGGGAACCGTTGAGGACATCGCCCGCGCCCACCCGATGAGCTACGTCGACCAGATCCACCGGCTGGCGCCGGCGGAAGGAACAGCCCGGGTTGATGCGGACACCACCATGTCGCCCGGCACCTGGGAAGCAGCGCTTCGCGGCGTTGGCGGTGCATGCCGTGCTGTCGACGAGGTCTTGACGAAAAAGGTCAACAACGCCTTTTCCGCCTCACGCCCGCCGGGCCACCACGCGGAAAAAGACCGCGCCATGGGCTTCTGCTTTTTCAACAATGCAGCGGTCGCCGCGCGTTATGCGCAGGCAAAGTTCGGACTGGAGCGGGTGGCCATCGTCGATTTCGACGTTCACCACGGCAACGGCACGCAGGACATTTTCTGGGACGATCCCACGGTAATGTATTGCTCCACCCACCAGATGCCGCTCTATCCGGGCTCGGGGGCCGCCTCGGAGACCGGAGAAGCCAACACGATCGTGAATGCACCTCTGGCCCCGGGGGAGGATGGAACCGGCTTCAAGGAAGCGTTCGAAGTCCTGTTGCTGCCTCGCCTCAATCACTTCGCACCGGAGTTGGTCATCGTTTCCGCAGGTTTCGATGCGCACATGCGCGACCCGCTTGGGGGCCTTAATCTGGTCGAAGCCGACTTTGCCTGGGCAACGCGGGCGCTGATGGACGTTGCCGATGCCCACAGCAACGGTCACCTGATCTCCATCCTTGAAGGCGGATACGATCTCGAGGGCCTGGCGCGATCGGTCGCAGCCCATGTCATGACGTTGATGACGGGTTAAGCGATCCCGCTTCGGCGCAGCAAGACCGAAAAGCACGGGGATGACCGTCTGAAGGCCCAAATGAAACCTTGACCTTCGGCCCTCAGACCGCAAGTTTCCCTCAAGACCAGATGCCATCCAGACAAACGGGATCCGACCGATGACCGATGCTGCCAACGATATTGCCAGCCTTTCCTTTGAAGAAGCGCTGAAGCAGTTGGAAACCATTGTGCGGGAACTCGAGCAAGGGAACGTGCCGCTGGAGCGAAGCATCGACATGTACGAGCGCGGTGATGCGCTGCGCAAACATTGCGACACACTCCTGAAATCGGCGGAAGCCAAGGTCGAGAAGATCCAACTGGGTCAAAATGGCGAAGCCAGCGGCACCGAAGCACTCGACCCGCAATAATCCGACAAGGTCATTTTCCAGTCCGACCAGACGCATACCGTCAAATCGCGATCAGCCCCCTTATACGTGGCTTGTTCAGCCGGCGGACGCTTTTAGCTTACGTCATCCCTCATCGTCTTGACCGGCTTGCGGCTGCTCAATCGCCAACCGGAATGTCGCCGGCTTTGCGAGCGCGCCGCCTCGTTGATGTGTCGGCCACCTTTACCGAGACAATGAAGTCGACTGCGGTCAATCTACCAGCACCAGCCAGCATTCACCTTTATTCATTTTGAAGTAAGTTCGAGTTCCATCACGACCCTGACGCAACAATTTCTCCACTATTCAACGACCAGGCAATCACCCGTACCCTAGGTTACTATCTCCGGTTTTATTGCCATTTATTCGATAAGTTGATAAAAATATTGTCAAAACAGAATCCTGACAATGTAATCATTAATAGACGCAGCAGAGCATGCCGGCACTCAGCCAACGCGATCACGTAGAACTACTTATGCGGATGCTCAAGCGTCCGTTGCAATCTGAAGGTTGGAATCCGGTACTGAACTTCATCGACGGCAAACTGAACTGCAGAACCTTTCTTGCCGAATACGATGGAGACGGGACACCGTTAAGGTCCCTTGGCGGCGAAGACCAGGCCAGAGAGCTCGCGACCCTTTTTAGCCGCATTGAAACGGTGAGCGGCAACTCCGCATTCGAGTTCCTGCTCACCGAAGCCGCCCCGCTCTACCCCTATTCAAAGACATCCCTGGCGAACCATCGACAGACGGCATCCGCCCCCGCCACCGGATCGCAGGAAACTTCGCACGGCGATGCGAATATGGCAGGCAACTGGCTGAAAAATGCTCCCGGGCTGGTTACCCCAGTCAGGCGCACTGCACACTCTTCCGTCCTGTTTGGCTGCCTTTTCAGAGGATACAGCACCGAAAGGATTGACGCGGACCGGGCCAGCGCGACCTTTCACACCCTCGTCAGTGCGCTGCTGCCCGCACTCGATCTGCATTTCCAACTGGAAAAACAACGGCTCGAAAACCAGCTCCAGGAATTGATGCTTTTGGAACAGGAGAGCGCTGCGGTTCTTGTCGACGCCAACCGGGTGATACTTGCCGAAACTTCAGAAGGGTTGGAAAGGTTGAACGAACTGGATATCGCCGTCCGTCGGCAATGGCAGCTGGCGATCAACAGCAGACGCCTTGAGATTGCCCTTCAGGAACAACTGGCGACTTACGAAGACGGCGGCATCGCAGACCCGACAAGTGTCCTTTTTTGCCCCGCACCGGAGAGCGGGCTTGTCTGCCGGGTATCGCTGGAGACCGTTTCGTGCCCGAGCCTGCCGCCGGACGCCTGCGCACAACCTTTGTTTTTGATCCGCACGACAACATCAAAAGACCCTCCGGAAGAGGTCGAAATTTGCCTTCAGGATCACTACGAACTTTCACATTCCGAAGCACGTCTGGCCTGGCATCTGACCATGACCGGCGCACTGAGCACCACGATCCAGGATCTCGGCATCACGCAGAACACTGCAAAAACACACCTGCGACGGATCTACGAAAAGACCGGAGCGCACACACAACTTCAACTCGCACGGCTCGTCCACCGGATCGCCCGCCTGTTTTGAAAGTATTCAGGAACGCAGATTTTTGTGTTGAAGCCACTTGCTATCATTATTGTTTCAGCAACCGGAATGCGGCCAACGCACAAAAAAATGGAGCCGTGGATTACGACTCCCAGTTGATCACTGTGCACGTGGCCCCATCGACCACACCCAATCCGTAGGCCAGTTCTGATTTTTTTGCATCACCCAAAGGGGTGATTGCGCGTATTTTCACTAAAAATTGCACGGTTTCTGCCAAACACCGTCTTAAGTCTTTTGGGGCGAAGACGTGGTAAATTTTCGACCGAAATCATGAGGCCAATTTGGCGCATACCCCCTGCCCGATTTGCGCCCTATATCCGGTTGGTGTATGCCTGCCCGCCATGTTTCAAATCGTGGAGCTATCTCCAGAGTGACTTCCAAGCTCGATACCCCGCTTCTTGACAAGGTCAAGTCCCCGGCCGATCTGCGCCTGCTCGATGAAAGCGAACTCAAGCAGCTCGCCGAAGAGTTGCGTGCGGAAACGATTGACGCCGTGTCGATTACTGGCGGACACTTGGGCGCCGGGCTTGGCGTCGTGGAACTTACTGTCGCGCTGCACTACGTGTTCAACACGCCGGAAGACAAGCTCATCTGGGACGTCGGCCACCAGTGCTATCCGCACAAGATCCTGACGGAACGCCGCGACCGCATTCGCACGCTTCGCCAAGGCGATGGCCTGTCCGGCTTCACGAAACGCGCCGAAAGCGACTTTGACCCGTTTGGTGCAGCCCATTCCTCGACGTCGATCTCGGCAGGCCTTGGCATGGCCGCCGGACGGGATCTGAAAGGCGGAAACAATAACGTCATAGCGGTGATCGGTGACGGCGCCATGTCCGCCGGCATGGCCTACGAGGCGATGAACAACGCCGGCCATCTCGGCTCGCGCCTCATCGTCATCCTGAACGACAACGACATGTCCATTGCGCCGCCGGTCGGCGCCATGTCCGCCTATCTGGCCAGGCTCGTTTCGGGCCCGACCTACCAGACCTTGCGCGATGCGGCCAAGAACCTGGTGAAGAACCTGCCCAAACCCATGTTCGAAAAAGCGGCTCGGGCTGAAGAATATGCCCGAGGGTTCTGGACGGGCGGCACGCTGTTCGAGGAACTCGGTTTCTATTATGTCGGTCCGGTGGACGGTCATAACCTGGAACACCTGCTGCCTGTTCTGAAGAATGTCCGCGACACCCACCATGGCCCGATCCTGATCCATGCGGTCACGCAGAAGGGCAAGGGTTATGCTCCTGCCGAAGGGGCGAAGGACAAGTATCACGGCGTTGCCAAGTTTGATGTTGTCACCGGCAAGCAGTCCAAGCCGAAGGCCAATGCGCCCAGCTACACCAACGTCTTTGCGACGTCCTTGATCAAGGAAGCGGAAACGGACGAAAAGGTGGTCGCGATTACAGCTGCCATGCCGGACGGAACAGGCCTTGATCTGTTCGGCGAAGCCTATCCGAAACGCACCTTCGACGTTGGTATCGCCGAACAGCACGCGGTCACTTTTGCTGCGGGTCTTGCCACCGAAGGCTTCAAGCCCTTCTGCGCGATTTACTCCACGTTCCTGCAGCGCGCCTATGATCAGGTTGTCCACGATGTGGCGATCCAGGGTCTGCCGGTGCGTTTCCCGATTGACCGTGCAGGCCTCGTTGGTGCGGATGGCCCGACCCATGCCGGCGCTTTCGACACCGCTTTCCTGACCTGTCTTCCCGGCTTTGTCGTCATGGCGGCTTCGGACGAAGTGGAGCTGCGCCACATGGTGGCAACTGCCGTTGCCTATGACGAAGGCCCGATCTCCTTCCGCTATCCGCGCGGCGAAGGTGTCGGCCTGGAGATGCCGGAACGCGGCAGCGTGCTTGAAATCGGCAAGGGGGTCATCCGCAGGGAGGGCACCAAGGTTGCCCTTCTCAACTTCGGTGGCCGCATGAGTGAATGCCTCAAGGCTGCGGACGAACTGGATGCGGCCGGTCTTTCGACCACAGTCGCAGATGCCCGCTTCGCAAAGCCGCTCGACATGGACATGATCCGCCGTCTTGCCCGCGAGCATGAAGTTCTCGTGATGATCGAAGAAGGCTCCGCCGGTGGTTTCGGCAGCCATGTGCTGACCCGGCTTGCCGAGGAAGGTTTGCTGGACAACGGACTGAAAGTGCGGGCCCTTGCCTTGCCGGATGCCTATCTCGACCACGACAAGCCGGACCTGATGTATGCCCGGGCAGGCCTCACCTGCGACGGCATCCTGAAGACCGTCTTCACCGCACTCGGAACGGCCTCCGTCAGCGCGCCGCAACGCGCCTGACCGGTCTTCAGGCTACCGGCTCCAGCACGCGACATGCTGCAATGGACAAAGTCGATTGGGGAGCGGGTTTCAAACCTGATTGACACAGGCCGCCATACCTGAAAAGGCTGGTCGAAAGAAACAGACGCGTCGGATCAATCCGGCGCTTTTGTTTTATTTCTGGAGCACGATACCGGCCGCGACGCTTCTGTTGGAGCTGCGGCGATCCATCGTCAGGATGCAGCCATGGCTCAGACCCTTCTTTCCGTGTCCGCTCTCTTGTTGTCCGTTGCCCTGCTCATATTCGGGCACGGTCTGCAGACGACACTGCTGCCGCTGGCCGCCGAACGGTTTTACTTCACCGACTTCGAAATCGGTCTGGTCTCTTCGGCCTATTTTTTCGGCATGGTGCTTGGCTGTCTCGGCGCGCCTCTGGTGATCATGCGGGCCGGGCACATTCGTGCCTTTGCCGCACTTGTTTCGCTGATGTCGGCCGCCGCAATCCTGCATCCCGTGCTCATCGATCCCTACGCCTGGATGATCATCCGCATGATCTCCGGTTTCAGCCTTGCCGGCTTCTACATGATCGTCGAGAGCTGGCTCAACGAAAGCGCGTCCAACGAGAACCGCGGCACGGTGATGTCGTTCTACATCGTCATCCTGTTCGGCGCCCTGATGCTGGGCCAGATCTCGATCGCATCGATGAATATTGCCGATTTCATCCCCTTCGCGATTGCCTCGGTAATGGTGTCCCTTGCGGTGATGCCCGTATCGCTGACCACCTCGACCCAACCTGCGCCGATCACGCTGGTGCGGTTCCAGCCCGTCAAGCTCTACAAGAACTCCCCTGCCGCCTTCATCGGCGTGCTGTTTATCGGCAGTTCGCAAGGAGCTCTGCTGACGCTGTCTTCGCTCTATGGGTCCCAGATCGGCCTCTCGACCAAGGAAGCCGCCTTTTATGCGGCAGCCATCGTCGGCGGCGGGCTTATCGCACAGTGGCCGGTTGGGCGTTTGTCCGACCGCATTGACCGGCGTCTTGTGATCGCAGGGCTGGGGATCGCAACCGCTGCGGTCTCGGCTGCTATCGTGTTCTTCTCGCCGAAGGACTTCACGGTTGCCATACTGAGCGCCGTGGCCATGGGCATGGTCGTCCAACCGCTTTATGCAATCGCGGTTGCACACGCCTTCGACCACGCGGCAGCGGAAGACTTTGTCGCCACTTCGTCCGGCATGCTGCTGTCGTTCGGGATCGGATCGATCATCGGGCCGCTGGCCGCCTCGATGATCATGAGCAACACCGGCCCGTCCGGGCTCTACATCATGATCATCGGTTCGAATATCCTGATGGTGATCTTCATCCTTGCCCGCGTCCTGACCCGTCAGGCACCGACAGCGGAAGAAAAGACCGACTTCGAATACGCCTCCACGGCACAGGTCGGTTCGGTTATCTCGGCTGAACCGCTGGATGCAGCAGCAGAAGAATACGTCATCGCGCCTGAAGATTTCCCCGCCTACGAAGACGACATCTACAATTTCGAATCGTCATCCGATGCAGAGGCAGAAGAAAACAACGCGTCCGCTGAAGGCGCCGCAACGGAAGAAGCGCCGGATGCGACTGCAGACAAGACATCGCCAAAGAGCTGACACCGCCACGCCGCGGGTGACAGGCGTCAGCCCATGCACCTGCGCGGTTTCGCCCCTCGACACGGCATTGCAACCGGCTTATAGCCGCTAGCATGAATGCGCGCATCACAAAGCTGCAACAGCTGAGGCAAGAGCGCCACCCTCTGGTGGCGCTGGCAACCCTTGCCTTTGCAATGCGGCTTGTTCTGCTGGTTCTCGCCAGCGCGCTGACGCCGGACACAGCTGTTGCAGCGGGCCTTACCAGTCTCTGCCAGCCCTCCGGGCAGGAACAAAGTCTTCCTGGACCACACAACCCGCTGACCTGCCAATGCGGCCCGGTCTGTGCTCATGGCTGCGCTATCGCGCCCTGCCTTGCGAGTGCTTTCGCCCCTGTGAACCTGTCACCCGAGATTTCCGCCACTGAACGTGTTCCGGCAGGGCAACAGGCTGTTCTGGCCGTTCCTTATCGAGCTACTGCCATCAGGGCTCCCCCTTCCTTGATCTGAAAGAATATCCAACTTCTCAGACCTCAAGGAATAGCATTATGAAACTCTGGAAATCCGTTGCGGCTGCAGCCGCCCTTTCGCTTGTCTCCCTGTCCGCCCTTGCCAGTGACTACAAGGTTGGTGAACTGACGCTGACCCAACCGTGGACCCGCGCGACACCGCCCAAAGCAAAGGCTGGTGGCGGTTTCGTCGAGATCGTCAACAACGGCACCGACACAGACCGCCTTGTCGCGGTCAGTTCAGATGTTGCCGCCAAGGTGGAAATCCACGAGATGGCAGTCACTGACGGCGTGATGAAAATGCGCAAGATGGAAAATGGCATCGACATCCCGGCCGGCGAAACGGTTGCGCTTCAACCGGGTGGCTTCCACATCATGTTCATGGGCCTGAACCAATCCTTCGAAGAAGGCACCAGTATTCCGGTTGTCCTGACCTTTGAAAAGGCCGGGGACGTTGCCATTGAACTTCCTGTTGCCAAGATGGGCGCCAAGGCACCTGATGGCGAAGCTGCGCATGGTGCGATGGACCATAGCAAGATGGATCACGGCAAGAACTGAGCCCCGTCAGCGGGCGCTGTCTCGATGAAGAGACAACGCCCGGCAATTTCTTTTTCAAGCGTCAGAGCCGCCAGCCCGTCTCGAAGCCGGCACTGAAGGCTCTGGCCAAAGCAGGACGAAACCGATGTCTGGTTTGAAACTCTTCCGGTATGTGGCCTGGGCTGCTGTTGCCGTGCTCGCTGTCGTGTCCGGTGTTCTGGTCTATCAGCAGACTGCCGGCAACAATGGCACCGGTGCCTTGATCGAGCCGCTTGCGGCCATTGGCGGCCCGTTCGAACTTGTCAGCGGCACCGGCGAAACGGTGACCGACGAGACCTTCTCCACCAAGCCGACGGTGATGTTCTTCGGCTTCACCTTCTGTCCGGACGTCTGCCCGACCACGCTTTCCGAACTTCAGGGCTGGATGGCCGAACTCGGACCGGATGCGGACAAGCTCAACTATGCTTTCGTCACTGTGGATCCGGAACGCGATACGCCCGAAGTCATGCGTGACTATGTCTGGGCATTCGACAAGCGTATCGTTCCGCTGACCGGTTCGCGGGAACAGATCGATGCGATGCTGAAGGCGTATCGGGTCTATTCCAAGAAGGTGCCACTTGACGATGGCGACTATACGATGGACCATTCCGCTGCCGTCTACCTGATGAGCGCCGACAACAAGTTCGTCGGAACCATTGCCTATGGTGAGGCGGAGGAAAATGCCCTGAAGAAGCTGCGCAGGCTGATCGACAACGCGCCTGCCTCTTCCTGAGGCGATAGCTGGAGCAAGCCGGACACGATGCGCATGCCGCTGTTCATGGGACTGACCGCCGTCGCGGCGGGCCTCGTCGCGCTTTCGGCGTTTCTGTGGCTGTACGCCGGTGAGCGGGTTTATGCCGACCGCCTGATCTCGGCGATTGCCGGCTGCTTCTGAAGGCTGCATGTCCAAACAACGCCTCGATCAGCATCTTGTCGATACGGGTGTCTTTCCGAGCCGCGCACGGGCGCGTGACGCAATCCTGCGCGGAACGGTGAGCGTCGATGGTCATCTATGCACCAAACCGGCGCAGAAGACTTCGGCGGACGCCAGCATCACGGTTGAAGATCCCGCTTCCGGTTATGTCAGCCGGGCCGCGCTGAAGCTGATCGAAGGCCTCGACCGGTTCACGGTCGACCCCGCAGGCCGGATCTGCCTCGATATCGGCGCGTCCACAGGCGGATTTACCCAGGTTCTGCTGGAACGTGGGGCCAACAAGGTTCACGCCATCGATGTCGGGCATGGTCAGTTGCACGACAGTCTGAAGTCAGACCCGAAGGTGGCCGCACGCGACGGCCTCAACGCCCGGGACCTGACCTTACAGGACCTTGGAGGAGACGCCCCGGCTCTGCTTGTCTCGGATGTCAGCTTCATCTCGCTAAAGCTTGCCCTTCCTCCCGCTCTTGCGCTGGCTGCACCGGGTGCTGAAGGCGTCTTTCTGGTGAAGCCGCAATTCGAGGCGGGCAAGGACAAAATCGGCAAAGGCGGTCTGGTCGATCCGGCAATTGCCGAAGAGACCGCAAAATCCCTGCAAGCATGGCTGGGCACCATTCCCGGCTGGCATGCAGGCGACCTCGTCCCCTCGCCGGTCAAGGGTGGTGACGGCAATGCGGAATGGCTGCTCTACGGAAAGAAAGCCGACTGAGGGCTGTCGCCTTTCATCTCCTTCGACGTCTGGTGAAAGCGTAAAAGCCTGTTTCCATCAAGGGAGCGGAATGCACGTCCCATGATCAAGACTTGCCCAAACCCCTACTTGGCGTTATCGCTCGCCCATGAGCGAGAGAGAGATTGAAATCACCACGCTCGGTCACCGCGGCGACGGCGTTGCCGAGACGGAGACCGGGCCGATCTACGTGGCAGGGGCCCTGCCCGGGGAAATCGTCCGGGCGAAAGTCTTGGACGGGCGCGCCCAAAAGCCTGTGATCGAAAAGCCGTCACCGGACCGGGTCGAACCCGTATGCCGTCATTACTCCGCCTGCGGCGGCTGTTCCGTGCAGCACCTTGCGGAAGAGCCATACCTTGTCTGGAAAAGCGGGCTGGTCGAAAAGGCCTTGCGCGACCGTGGCAACGAGACCGAAGTTTCCGGAACGATAGCTGCGACCATGGGAGGTCGCCGCCGGGCTGTACTGACGGCTACCCGCGCCGGACGCCACACCTTGCTCGGTTACCATGAAAAGGCCAGCCACAGGCTGGTCGATATCGCCGAATGCCCGGTGCTCGACCCGGTCATCGTTGAAGCGCTGCCCGGCCTCAAGTCCCTTGCCTCGGAAGTGCTTCCGAAAAAGGGTGAACTGCGGATGACCGTCCTGGTAACGACCACCGGTCTGGATGTGGCTCTCGACAAGGCCGACAAGGGGTACGAGCGCAAGATTCCAGCCCTGTCGCAAAAGGTCGTCGATCAGAACCTTGCGCGGCTTTCGGTCAACGGTGAAGTCATTCTGGAGTTGCGCCCGCCGCTGCTCGACATGGGCGGCATCGGCATTGTTGCCGCGCCCGGCGGGTTTGCCCAGGCGACGCTGGCAGCGGAACATGCGCTTTCCAAGCTGGTAATTGACGGTGTCGGCAAGGCCAAGACAATTGCAGATCTCTTCTCCGGCGTCGGCACATTCGCGCTCAGGCTCGGCCGACAGGCAAATGTGCATGCGGTCGAAGGCGATGCTGCGGCACTGGCCGCCTTTGACAAGGCCCTGCGCAAACCCCAAGGCCTGAAGAAGGTAACCTTTGAACGGCGAGACCTGTCACGCAGGCCGCTGGTGAAGGAAGAGCTGGAGCCTTACGACGCCGTGGTTTTCGACCCGCCGCGCGCAGGCGCTCAAGCCCAGGCAGAGCAACTGGCGCTATCCAAGGTCAAGACGATTGTTGCCGTCTCCTGCAATCCGGCGACGCTTGCCCGGGATCTGCGCATCCTGCTCGACGGCGGTTACGTGCTGCAAAGCGTCACACCGGTGGACCAGTTCCACTATTCGCCCCATATTGAAGCAGTGGCGGTGTTGACCAGACCTTGATCGGGGAGTGAGCCATGAGCGCGGCGGATGAGGAATTCGGACCTGTCAAAGGAACCCGCAGCCTGCCGCCGCTCCTGAGCCTTGCCCGGCGAACGCGCTATGCGCTTTACCAGGGCAGCCGGGTCGCGCTCTACACCCTTCATTCCGAAGCCATGCGGCGGATGAACCGGGATCTCCAGAAACAGCTTCCGGAAACGCCGAAGGTGGTGCCGACCGGCCCGGTGCCGAGCCAGCGGCGCATGCTGTCGGACATCGTCAAGCTGTTTGCGGATGATCTGAAGTCCGTCGAGGACGGGATTTATCCGCTGCCTTCCGATGGCACCATGACGCCGGGCGAGCTGATCGCGACCAGCCGTGCCTTCTTCAAGGACGTGCCGGAGGTGGCACGCCGTCGCGCAAGCGGTGCACATCAGGAGATCAATTCCACCGAGGGGTTTGCCGCAGCACTGCCGCGCTATTACCGGCAGAACTTTCATTTTCAGACCGATGGCTGGCTGTCGGAGGAGAGTGCCAGGCTCTATGACTTCCAGGTGGATGTGCTTTTTTCAGGTGCCACTGCCGCCATGCGTCGACGGGCCCTGGTACCCTTCGCCAGGATCTTGCGCCGCAAGGACCAACGCCACGTTTCGTATCTTGATATCGCCTGCGGCACCGGCGGTCTCTTGCGGCCCGCCCTGGCCGCATTTCCGCGCCTCAAGGGCACGGGGCTCGATCTGTCGGAACCCTATCTGAACGTTGCCCGTGAGCGCCTGCCGTCGCGCCGTGCCGGCTATATTTGCGGCCTGGCCGAAACCCTGCCGTTTGCGGACAATTCTCTCGACGTCGTATCCTGCGTCTTCCTGTTCCATGAACTGCCGCCGAAAATCCGGCGTCAGGTCATCTCGGAGGTCGCACGCGTTCTGAAACCCGGCGGCTCCTTCCTTTTCGTCGACAGCCTGCAAACCGGAGACGTGCCGGAATATGACGGCCTTCTGTCGGTCTTTCCGCAGCTTTTCCACGAGCCCTATTTTACCTCTTATCTCAGCGAAGACCTGACGGGTATCGCCAAGGCGGCAGGGCTCGAAGAGAGCTGGATGGTGCCTGCCTTTGTCTCCCGCGTCGCGGAGTTTATCAAAAGCGACTGATCTTTCAGTATTACTGAAAAATCTCATTCCTTCTCTTGAGACTGAAAACAATCAGGCGTATATCGAACGCCATGAGATTGGATCTATGGCTCTTGCAGACAGGGGAAAGCCGCAGCGCCTTTGCGCGCCGCGCCAACCTGTCGCCTGCCTCCGTAACCGCCCTATGCAATGACCCCAATGTCTGGGTCTCGCGGGATATGGCCCGCAAGATCGCCATTGCCACCAATGGCGCCGTAACCCCCAACGACTTTCTCGGACTGTCTACAACCAAGGAGCATCCCGTGTCCCAGGCCCGTGTCGCAGAAGCAATCCGCGCATTCGAACGTGGAGAAATGGTGGTCGTGACTGACGATGACGACCGCGAGAACGAAGGCGATCTGATTGTTGCCGCCGCCAAGGTCACGCCGGAACAGATGGCCTTTATGGTGCGTCACACCTCAGGCATCATCTGTGCGCCGATGACGGTTGCCCATGCACGGCGCCTGCGTCTTGACCCTATGGTTGCCGAAAATGATGCTCCGCTTGCGACCGCCTTCACCATTTCCGTGGACTACCGCCAGGGTCTGACCACCGGCATTTCGGCCGAAGAGCGCTGCTCTACCGTACGCGCACTTGCAAACCCCAATGTCGGCGCTGATGACTTCGTCCGCCCCGGGCACATCTTCCCGCTGGTGGCCAAGGAAGGCGGTGTCATGATCCGCTCCGGCCATACGGAAGCTGCCGTCGACCTGTGCCGTCTCGCCGGACTGGAGCAGGTTGGCGTCATCAGTGAGCTGGTGAACGACGATGGCACCGTGAAACGCGGCCAGCAGGTTGCCGAGTTTGCAGCCGAACACGACCTGAAGATGGTTTCCGTTTCGGACCTGATCGCCTGGCGCCAGCGTACCGAGAAACTGGTGGAACGGGTCAACGAACAGCCCGTCGACACGGTTTTCGGCCCGGCCTATGCCACCACCTATTCCACCCCGTATGACCCGATGCACCATCTGGCCATCGTCTACGGCGACATTCTGGACGGCCGCAGCGTGCCGGTGCGCCTGCAACTGGAATCCGTGCTCGATGATGTCTTCGGAGACGTCCAGCCACTCGACCAGATCATGAAACACTTTGCGGATCGCGGTCGGGGTGTCATCGTCTATCTCCGCGAAGGGTCGGTGGGCGTTGCCCGTCAGTCCAAGCGGCCGAGATCCGACTTTGAAGCCGCTGATTCCGAGGAACACAGCTCCGCACAAGCTAGACAGGAACAATGGCGTGAGGTCGGGCTTGGTGCACAGATCCTGAAGGACCTGGGCGTCAGTTCAATTCGCCTGCTGGCCTCCCGTGAGCGTCATTACGTTGGGCTGGAAGGCTTCGACATCAAGATTGACGAAACAGAGATCCTCGACACCTGAGGATCCTTCGGAAGGGGCCATTCATGGCGGCGAAGAAAGAGGCAGTCAAACAAGAGGAAAACGTGAAGCCGACACCGGTGCCCTTCACCGTCGGCTTTAACCGCAGTCAGAGCGAAAGCATTGTCTACGGCAGCCTCATCCTCGGCATTCTGTTCGCCGTGATCGGGATTGTCGGCAATCTTCCCTTGCTGGCCCTCGCCGCCCTCGCCCCGCTCGCAATTGCCTTCTGGCACTATCCGATGATCGAAAAAGGCAAGCCACAGCTCGGCGCCAACGAAGACGGGCTTTATGTGGAACGCATCGGTTTCATCGACTGGGCCGCAATCCGGATGACGGACGTCAAACGGACGTCCGTCCGCAACATCGAGCTGGTCCGGCTGGACGTCCTCCTGACCCGTTCACTGGATGACGCCGTCACCAAGGCACAGACCTTTCCGGTCTGGAAAAAGTTCATGATGCGCAACTGGAAGCGCACGCCGCGCGAGCATGGCCGGGAGCTGATTGCGATCAACCTTCACACGCTTGCAGCCGACCCGGAAGAAATCCTGAGCCGCATCCGCGCCTTCAAGTTTGTCTGAGATATCGCGGCCCCGGCACCAAGCCGGGCCGCAATTTATTGGAAGACGACCAAACCAAGCCTGCTCATCGTGATCATCCTGGCCGGGCAAAGCCGGAACCAGGATGAAATGAGACGAGCAGACCCAGGCAACCCTACATCAGGTTTTCCTTGAAGAAGTCGACGGTTCTCTGCTCTGCGAGCTTTGCAGCCTCTTCGTCGTAGCGCGGTGTTGTATCGTTATGGAAGCCGTGGTTCACGCCCGGGTACATATGCGCCACGTAGGTCTTGCCGTTGGCCTTCAGAGCTTCCTCATACGCCGGCCAGCCCGCATTGATACGCTCGTCCAGCTCGGCATATTGCAGCATCAGGGGCGCTTCGATCTTGGAGACATCTGCAGGATCCGGCTGACGTCCATAGAAAGGCACGCCCGCGGCAAGCTCCGGATAGGCGACCGCAATTGCATTGACCACACCGCCGCCGTAGCAGAAACCAACCGCCCCAACCTTGCCGGTGCTGTCGTCACTGTTGAGGAGATACTCGAAACCGGCGAAGAAATCGTTCATCAGCTTGGTGCCATCGACCGTACGCTGCAATTCGCGGCCCTGATCGTCGCTGCCCGGATAACCGCCGACCGATGTCAGTCCGTCCGGCGCCAGCGCCATGAACCCGGCCTTGCCGAGGCGGCGCGCGACATCCTCGATATAAGGATTGAGACCGCGGTTCTCATGCACGACCAGCACCGCCGGCAGCTTGCCGGTCGCACCTGCGGGCTTCACCAGATAACCGTTGACCTCGCCATGGCCGTTTGGTGACGGGTAGGTGATGCGTTCGGTGACGATCCCCGCATCATCGGGAGCAACCTGTTGTGCCAGCGCATAATTGGGCGACAGCTGATCCAGCAGCATGGCCGCCGTCAGTCCACCAACCGCGAATTTTGCTGCCCCGTTCATGAACTCGCGCTTGGTAATCTTTCCATGCGCGTAGAAATCATAAAGATCCAGAAGCTCCTGAGGAAAATCCTTTGCCGTCATACGGCGCACAGGCGTCATTTCATTCATGTCATTACTCCCTGAAATGCATGAGACGTCATGCTGGAGATAAAACTAGAGAGATGACGGGCAAGGTCCATGGCCCTTGCCTTCCGGAATTGTAACGAGTTGTAACGCTGCGAAGTTGCCCGTCAGCCGATCTGGCCGCGATGACGCAGGAAATGGTCCGCCAGAACGCAAGCCATCATCGCTTCGCCGACCGGCACCGCGCGGATGCCGACGCAAGGGTCATGCCGGCCCTTCGTCATGACGTTGACCTCTTCACCCTTGCTGGTGATGGACTTGCGCTCGGTGAGGATCGATGACGTCGGCTTGACCGCGAACCGGACAACCAAGGGATCGCCGTTGGAGATCCCGCCCAGAACACCGCCGGAATTGTTGCTCAGGAAGACGGGCCGGCCGACATCATCAAGGCGGATCTCGTCTGCATTGTCTTCACCGGTCAGGCTTGCGGCATCGAACCCGTTGCCGACCTCGACCCCCTTGACCGCATTGATCGACATCATCGCAGCAGCAAGATCCGTGTCCAGCTTGCCGTAGATCGGCGCGCCCCAACCGGCGGGGACACCTTCAGCAACGACTTCGATGACGGCACCGACGGAAGACCCGGCCTTGCGGATACCGTCCAGATAGTCTGCCCAGAATGCGGCGGCCTTTGCGTCCGGAGAAAAGAAGGCGTTGTTGTCGACTTCCGCCCAGTCCCAGTTGGCCCGGTCGATCTTGTGCGGCCCAACCTGCACCAAAGCGCCGCGAACGGTTACGCCCTGCAATACCTTGCGTGCGACGGCCCCGGCGGCAACGCGCATGGCAGTTTCGCGCGCCGAGGATCGTCCACCGCCACGATAGTCGCGGATGCCATATTTGGCGTCATAGGTGAAGTCGGCGTGGCCGGGACGGAACCGGTCCTTGATCTCCGAATAGTCCTTGGAGCGCTGGTCGGTGTTTTCGACAAACAGTGAAATCGGCGTCCCGGTCGTTTTCTGGATACCGTCCTCGTCAACCATGACGCCGGACAGGATCTTCACTTCATCCGGCTCGCGCCGCTGCGTGGTGAAGCGGGACTGGCCCGGCTTGCGCTTGTTCATGAAGCCCTGAATATCGGTCTCCGTCAGGGGAATGAGCGGCGGGCAGCCGTCCACCACGCAACCGATAGCGGGACCGTGGCTTTCGCCCCAGGTGGTGACCCGGAAAAGATGACCAAAACTGTTATGCGACATGAACGGTGACCGAGGCTTGCAATTGAACTGTCAGGCGCCGAGCGATACGCCATCGCGCCCGCAAGCTCAAGCCCGCAGCCGGGAATACAGGTATTTTTGGCAAGTCCATTCGTCCACCACCCTTGTCAAAATTAAAGGCAAGTAGATTTCGAATGGAAGCTGGCGTCCTTGGTACGCGTTTCACGATGTCTTGAATTAACGACCTAGGAAATCGCGCGAACCGTTCGCAAAAATTCGACCCTTGATTTGCTAATCCTTAAACCTCTACCGTTATTACACGTTGGGATCTAATAAACACCAAGAGGCAAAACGTTGCGGATCAGGGGCTGGCTGACTGGACTGATCGTATTTCTGCTGGCACCCAGCCTGCTCTTTGCCTCACTCTGGTTTCATAATAAATTCGAGAAGGTCAACTCGATCGACCACAGCCTGGCCGGGCTGCACCTGATCGAGGCACTCGGGCCGCTGATGCAGGAAAAAGCGCTCACCGGCAAGATCAGGGAGACGCCGGTCCAACTGCGCGAACGCCTGGAAACACTCGGGGGAGATGAGCTTTCCGCCGACCTCGTTCAGCCGCTCGACACCTTCCTGAACGAAGGCAACATTCCGCTCGCGCTTCGGCAGGCCCGTATCCTCGCCTCGATGATCTCCCAGGTCACCAGGCTGAGTTCGACTTCATCTTTCGAGACCGCAAAACTTCCGCATCTGATCACCGACACCATGCCGACCGTCGTGATCGAATCCGCGATCATGGCAAGCAATGCGAAAAGCATTTCCAGCCGGGGCGAGATCAATGTCTGGGACAAGATGCTGATCCCCGTGCAGGGAGGCCAGTACAAGATTGCCGCCGACGGGGCATCGCGGGACACGGTTGATTACTTTAACGACCTGACCGGTGAGCAAGCCGATCTCTTGCAAAAACAGGCGAGAGCCTTCCGGACAACGAACGTCGCCTTTCAGACCGCAGGCTCGAAACTGCTCTCTTCTACTATCACAGCCTCAAAGGGGGCGGATGTCATCGCCCAGCCTGTGGTGGAGATGCAGCCAGCTCTGGTCAGTGCCGCTTTCGACCTTTGGCAATCCACCGTCGATTATCTCCTGATGGACCTGCAGAGGCAGCGGTCAGAGACGCTGTTTGCTGTTGCCCTGGCCGGTCTTGTCGGCGGACTGGTCATTGTAGCGGCCTTTGCAATTGCCATCGCCCTGTCGCGCGCACTTGCCGACCGGACGCAGCAGGAATTCGAAAATCTCGGATTTCACGACCCCCTGACCGGACTGCCGAACCGCCGCGCCCTTCTGAATACGATACGCAACCTGCCACCGGCAGAGCCGAGAACGCGCACGGGCGCAATCCTGATAGACCTGCGCCAGTTCAAGAAGGTGAACGACCGGTTCGGGGACCACAACGGCGATTCACTTCTGCGCCAGGTGGCCGAACAGCTGACCCAGCACGCGGAACCGGAAGACTTCCTGTGCCGGACAGGCGGAACGGAGTTCCTGTTTCTGCGTCCGCGCCTCAAGAAGGCGGCGCAGTTCGAGCAACTGGCTTTCACACTTCTCCAGGAGATTGCGACCGACCGGATCATCGGCAACAACAGATCGGCGATCGAGGCGAATGCGGGCATTTTCATCAGCAGTCCGGGCGAGCAGGTCTTCGATCATTTGCTGACCGATGCGGCTCTGGCCCTGAGAGCGGCCAAGCAAAAGGGGCCGCGCAAGTTCGATCGCTTCACCCCTGCAATGCGCGCTGCCTTCGAGGAAAGCGACGAGATTGCCAAAGAGCTGCAGAATGCGCTCAAGAACGGCAATATCGTTGCCTGGTTCCAACCGCAGGTGAATATTCACACGGGCGAAGTTGTGGGTGCAGAAGCCCTCGCCCGGTGGATTGATGACGACGAGATCCGGTATCCAGGCTCTTTCCTGCCCGCCGCAATGGAAGTCGGGTATCTGGAGGAGATCGAGGAGGCCGTGCGCAGCCGGGCGCTGAAATTTGCCGCCAGCCTGAGCGGCAAGACAAGGCCAGCCATACATCTGGGCCTGAACGTGACCGCCAGTCTGCTGACAAGCGCCAAGGCGGTGGATGCGCTCCACAGGCAGGTGCTTGACCTGGGACTTCAGCCTGCAGATGTCAGCCTGGAAATCCTGGAAGCGGTGATGATCGACGAAATCACGGCCACCCCCATCAAGCAGAATATCGCCCGCCTGTCGGAACTGGGGTTCTTCATCGAACTGGACGACTTTGGAACCGGCCATTCAAGCATTTCGAGCCTGCGCGATCTGAAGGTTGACCGGGTCAAGATCGACAGGAGCTTCATTTCCGGCGTCGATGCCGATCCCGCCCTGCAGAAATTCACCAGTGCGCTGATCAATCTTGCCAAGAGCCTCGACATCAGTGTCCTTGCCGAAGGTGTGGAAACCGAAGCCGAGCGTGACTGGCTGAAACGCCACGGTTGCGACGTCATCCAGGGGTTCCTCATATCAAAGGCCGTTCCCGACAGCGACCTTGCGATGATGATCCTGAAACAGAATTTTGCACACCCGATGCCCGCCCTGGAACGACACGGCCCGCTGCGCAGTCAGGCCTGACCGACCGCCTTCGGCACCATGTTCGCCTGCCGTTTCTTGAATTCGGCAGCTGCCAGAGAAAACCCGCCGTCAGCCCCGTCGACGAAATGGATATGCCGGCTTTTGCCGATATCCTCGACAAAGCAGGTCATCAGGGCGGACGTGGACACATGCAGCCCGAACACCAGATCCCCGGCGGCGTAGCCAGCTTTCAGATAGTCTTCGACCCCTGCAAACTGCTCCGGTGTCAGATCCAGCACGAGCTGCAGGCTGTCGCCGACCTTGCGATGGTCAGTGTTGAGGCCAAGTTCGGGAAAGTATCGTTTCGGGTCAAAAGGGCCGATGCGCCAGCCCGTGTGATAGCTGATGACGAAGACCATCGCCTCCAGCAACGCCTTTGCCCATCCGCGGAAGTCTTTTCCCGGTGATCCCAGGCGCACCTCATGACGCGTACCGGTTGGTGGAAAGCGAAAACGAAGACGCGTCTTGTCCGCAAGTCTCATCCGGCTGTCATCCCTCGAGGGATCATAGCCGAGTTTATCGGCCAGCCCCCGCAGGACATCCTGCATTGGAATACGTCCGGTCGGCTTGACGATCAGGGAAACGATGTGTCCATTTCGTGAAGGAAGCGGTTCCCATCTGCAGGAAAGCCCATCGAGCGGTGGTAACGCGGCATCGGGGAGAGAGATCTCAAACGGCTGCGCTTTTTCCGGATCTTTCAGAATATTGTCCGCGACGGCCAGGCCATCCCCCAGGATCATGGCCAGGTGATTGCCCGGGCTGAGCTGGTACTTGCGCACGCGGACGTCGCCCCCAAGATCCCGCAGATGAGCGACCGGAATCGCAGCGGCGCGCAGCTCCAGCTCCATGACCTGGCGTGCCAGACCGACAACACCGGCCAGCGCGTCGCTGGCTGCCACGACATCGTGTTCGGACACGACCAGCATCGCGCCGTCTCCACCGAAGACAAACGGTACACGGTCGCTGCCGATCCGGTTCAACACCGCGGCGATCACCGCGGCGCCAACCATGTTGACTTCCTTGTACCGGCCCTGTGCGACCGCATCGCTGGAGCGAACTATGTCGGCAGCAAGAACGTACCAGTCGTCCGGCACCGGCCGGTAATCGGCCAGATCCCCGACCGTGCTGAAATCTGAAAAGCTTGGCAGTTCGCTATAAAATTCATTGGCGGACACGGCACCTGACCCGGATTGTCTCCAGGTTCCCTTGCAATCGCTGTAAACATCTACGCCGCAGCTGCTTCGCCCGATCACCGTCACTGAACAAGCCCGAGGCACGGATGGTCGGGGGTTCCTTTGCAGTGCCCAAGGTCACACGTAAAGCGGCCTTCACATGCGTACATTTCGAACAGCAAACGCTCATGGCACGTTGTACCAGAGGAAACCGAAATGACGTATTCAAGAACCGCTTTCGATCAGGATCTACTGACACTTTCCTACAATCACTATGAGCTGAACGAACTGAGGCAGAACCCCTGGGACACCAACCGGACCCAATTTGAATCACCTGGCGATGCAAACAGCAAGATCAGCCTGTCACACATATCAAGACACACCGCGTGGGCCGTCTACGACAAGGTCGCCCGTTCCGGTGGCGAGATGTATGTCGGGAGACTGGCGCAGACCCAACAGCTTTACCGGCGCTTCAACCTGGAAGATCCGACGCATTTCAACCTGACCCCCGGTCTACCGATCAATGTCCAGAAGCTTGCCCGCTGGTCGGTGTGCATCAACGACTGCTGGATCCTGGGGGCGATTCACACCCACAAGAAATTCTGTCTCGTTACCAAGATCCGCAATCCGGGTGAAATTTACGATTACGGACGCGGCTTCTTCATCGTGACAGGGCGTGAGCTTTATGGCCTGAGCAAGTTCGGCTACGAGCCGGAACGGGAATGGGGAAGCGTGATGACCTTTGTCTGCACCAACAAGCAGAAGGCCGACCGTGCGACGCTCAGGAATTACGCCACCCTCATGGGACAAGCTGCCAATAGCGTTGTCGCAAAAGCGAAGATTTCCCTGTATGCCCAGGGTATCTACTGAGCCAATGGAGGAATGCCGCAGATCCTTGATATGGCGGATTGGTTCCGGCTTATTCTATGGATTGATTGGTGATTTCCGCAGACAGATCTTTCCCGCATGCAGACCTGCAACAGCTTGTCGCAAGCTACAATCGAACGCCGATAAGGGGGCTGTCAAACGATCTCGAAAGCGCCATTACGCCAGACAAAGACCTTGTCCTGCGGCACATCCAGCTTGGGAACGGAAACCGTATCCAGCCCTTCCATCAGGCCGCGCAGAACGCGGAAGACACCGCCATGCGACACGACGACCGAAGGCCGATCAACGGTCACCAGCCAGCGCCCGATGCGCTCGGCCAACATCTTGTAGCTTTCGCCCTTTGGGGGAACGAAGCCCCACTTGTCGGCGCGGCGCTGCAGGATCAGATCCTGCTCTTCCTCTGCCAGTTCTTCCAGCGTGAAGCCTTCCCAGTCGCCGAAGGTGATCTCCTTGAGCTGGGCCTCAAGGCGGTAGGCCTCCACCGGAAGGTCCATGGACTGGCGTAGCAACTCCATTGTCGAGCGCGTGCGGTGGAGCGGTGAGGATACGAAATCCAGACCGGCGGGATCGATCATCTCCTGCTCCAGAAACGCTTTGAGACGCTTGCCATTGCCGCTGGCCTGGCCGCGCCCCGTGTCGTTCAGCGGAATGTCCCTTTGCCCCTGCATGCGCCCTTCGAAGTTCCAGTCCGTCTGGCCATGGCGGACAAAGATCAGGAACTCCGGATCGTGCAGCTTGGGCAGCAGGTCGGATTTCGGGGCACTCAGCACAGATGTCATTTCAGTTTCCGGAATGCGGGATCACCCCTGGCGGGCGGGGCCGGACAATATGAAAATGGCCGGTGCGAAACCGGCCATTCGAAACGGTCAATCCTTGACGACGGAAATGTCCGGAGCGTCCACCGCCTTCATGCCGACAATGTTGTAGCCGCAGTCGACGTGCTGGATCTCGCCGGTAACACCACGGCCGAGGTCTGACACCAGGAACAACGCGCTGTCGCCGACTTCCTCGATCGTCACCGTGCGGCGCAGAGGAGAGTTGTATTCGTTCCACTTCAGAATGTAGCGGAAGTCGCCGATACCGGAGGCAGCCAGGGTCTTGATCGGCCCGGCGGAAATCGCGTTGACGCGAATGTTCTGCGGGCCGAGGTCCATCGCCAGATACTTCACGCTGGTTTCCAGCGCGGCCTTGGCAACGCCCATGACATTATAATGCGGCATAACCTTCTCGGCGCCGTAATAGGTCAGCGTCAGAATGGAGCCGCCGTCGGGCATCAGCTTCTCGGCGCGCTGGGTGACAGCCGTCAGCGAGTAGCAGGAAATGTCCATGGTGCGGGCGAAGTTATCGGAAGACGTATCGACGAAACGGCCGGTCAATTCGGATTTGTCGGAGAAGGCAACGGCATGGACGAGAAAATCGATCTTGCCCCATTTGTCTTCCAGCGTCTTGAAGACCGCATCGATGGAGGCGCCGTCGGTCACGTCGCAATGGCCGACAACAATGGCGTTCAACTGGTCTGCCAGTGGCTCCACGCGCTTCTTCAACGCATCACCCTGGTAGGTCAGAGCCAGTTCAGCTCCCGCGTCGGCCAGTGCTTTGGCAATGCCCCAGGCAATTGACTTGTTGTTCGCCACACCCATGATCAGGCCGCGTTTGCCATTCATCAGTCCGCGCGTTTCCGCCATCGTCGTCTCCGAAAGAATTCCAATACCACCCCAGCGGGCTGGCTTCCTATGGCACAAGGGGTTTGTTCCTTCAAGAGACACGGTGACGGAATGAACCGTCGACGCCAGCGCTTTCAGACACTATGTTGGCGCCCGAATTTTACTGTCAAACTTCACGAGGACCCCGCTCATGGAGCGTACTGCCCATGCCGACCGCTTCGCCGAGATGATCGGCGCAGCCAACGTTCTGACAAGTCCGGACGACCAGGCTCCCTACCTCACCGAATGGCGCGACCTGTATCAGGGCGTCACTCCCATGGTGCTGCGCCCGGGCAGCACCGAAGAGGTGAGCGCCGTCATGACCTATGCGTATCAGAACGATCTCAAGGTCGTGCCGCAAGGCGGCAACACCGGCCTTGTCGGTGGCCAGATTCCGCAGGAAACCGGGGATGAAATCGTCCTTTCGCTGTCACGCCTCAACAAGGTTCGTGCGGTAGATCCGGCCGGCTTCACCATTACGGCCGAGGCCGGTGTCGTGCTGGAGACGCTTCAGAATGAAGCTGAAAACGTCGACAGGTTGTTCCCGCTTGCGCTCGGGGCTCAGGGCTCCTGCCAGATCGGCGGCAACATTTCCACGAACGCGGGCGGCACCGCCGTTCTGGCCTATGGCAACACGCGCGATCTGGTTCTGGGCCTCGAGGTGGTGCTGCCGACAGGGGAGATCTGGAACGGTCTCAGAACCCTGCGCAAGGACAATACCGGTTATGATTTGAAACAATTATTTATCGGTGGTGAAGGTACTCTGGGCATCATTACAGCCGCAGCGCTGAAACTTTTCCCCAGGCCCAAGAAGCTGGAGGCCGCTTTTGTCGGCCTGCCGGACCCGCACGCCGCCCTCAAGCTGTTCACCCTTGCCAAGGCACAGGCCGGACCGGTTCTGACCGGCTTTGAAATCATGCCGCGCGTTGGCGTCGAATTCTGCCTGCGCCACCTGGAAGGCGCACGAGACCCGCTCGAGGGCGAACATGCCTGGTACGTGCTGATGGAGCTGTCCAGTGGTTCTGAAGCCTTTCCGGTGCGGGACCTGATGGAGAGCATTCTCGGCGAAGCATTTGAAGAAGGCCTGGTGGAAGACGCCGCCTTTGCCCAGAACCTGACTCAGGTTCAGGATTTCTGGCACATCCGCCACGGCATGTCGGAAGTGCAGAAGCCCGAGGGTGGCTCGATCAAGCATGACGTTTCCGTGCCGGTTGCCTCGATCCCGGACTTCCTGGACAAGGCCATGGCCGCGGTAGAGGACTTCGTGCCCGGATGCCGGCCTGTTCCGTTCGGTCATATCGGCGACGGCAACATCCACTTCAATGTCAGCCAGCCGGTGGGCGCCGACAAGGAAGACTACCTGGCGAAATGGGATGAGATGAACACCATTGTTCATGGCATCGTCGGCGAGTTCGGCGGCAGCATCTCCGCAGAGCATGGCATCGGCCGCCTCAAGCGCGATCTCCTGAAGGACGTCAAGCAGGGGATTGAGCTGGATCTCATGAAGCGGATCAAGGACGCATTCGACCCCAAGGGACTGTTGAACCCGGGCCGCGTCCTCTAGGGCGCTTGGCCTGCTCTTGAGGGCAGACAGCACGTCCGCAGGTTTGAAAGCCGGTCATCGGCAGATCTCGACAAACAAGAAGTGCCGGTGCCAAAAGCGCCGGCATTTTTTTGCTGTCCGAACCTCTCAAGTCAAAGCGGCTTTGCCAGCGTGGCCTGCATTCCAAATCCGCTTCAATGAGGGATGTATTCTTAAAGCTTTATTCAGCACTCTTTGGTTGCATTATTGTTAGATTGCACGAAAAAGTATCTCATTTCTGAGCGCAAGACTTCCGCAAAAACCCTTTATTTCAGGCGACCCACCATGACGACAACCAAATGGACATGTTCCGTCGACAGCAATGGAACCGCAAATCTTTACTGCGAACTCACCGAAGACGGACAGCAGCCCACGACCGAGAAGGTCAAATTGAAAGGGGTCTGCTATTCCCCGGCCCCAATCAACGGTTCCAACTCCTACGCCCCCGCCCTGGGTGACTGGTATTGGGACGACTTCGAAGCAGGCTCCACTTTCATTTCCAGCTGGTCACCCTTGCTGTCCCGCGACTTCCCCAATTTCAGAAACCTCCACAACAATGCACTACGGGTCTACTGCATGCTGTCACGGCAGCTGGAAGGCAACGGAACCTTCCCTTCCCCCTGGAACAACGGTCACTATTTCACGCATAAGAATTTTCTGGACCTGGCCTGGGACAAGTCTGCTCCACCAGAAGCAAAGATGCGCCGGTCCGTCCTGGTCGGCGTCCCCCTGCCTGCCACGATGTTCTGGAAGACCCAATACGACCAGGCCTCAAAAACAGAGATTGATTACTGGACGAATGTCCTGCGGGAGACCGTCAGATCCGTAGCAGATCATCCGGCGGTGATGGGGTTCACCATTCAGAACGAACAGGACGGCGCCGACGTTTGCTACAACAATCCGGACTGGGCCGCTTTCTGGTGGGGCCAGGTGGAGACAATGGCAGCCATCGTCAAGGAAGAAGCTCCTGGCAAGCTGGCCGGCATGGCCACCCACGACGACCCGAACATTCCCCTGAAGGCGTCCTCCTACATGGAGAACTGCCCGAGCATCGACTTCTGGGGCGTCAACACCTACCAGACCGAGACCTTTGAAAGCATCTTCAAGGACTACGGCAGCCTGCCGCCAAAGGCGCTGAAACCCGTTCTCTTCACCGAGTGGGGCATGCCGGCAACCAGTCACCGGGACCCGAACAACCCCGGAACCATTTATGCAGACGATCAGACCTGCAGCAAGGCGGCGCAAGTTGCGCAGAAAATGCTGCCTCAGGCCTTTGCTCATCCGCTTTGTATCGGGCTTTACTACTTCGAATATTGCGATGAACTGTGGAACCAGCCTGAAGCCCCCAACATCTACACCTGGTGGGGCGGTCCGCCTGCGCCCGGTTTCCCCAACGGATACTGGGACAACGACGGCTTTGGCCTCGTTTCGGTGCAACGGGGTCCCGGCCTGCCTAACGACGCGCCCATCTGGGCAAACACCGGCCCAAAGTTTCCGATAGATGTGCACACGAACAGAAACAATCTGTTCTCGACTGTTGCGAATGTTTTCAAGACGACAACTTGAGCTGACAAGCTGCGGAGCCGGCGCACCCCAAGCCGGTTTTGCCACGTCGGCGTAGCCGAACTTCGTGATTTACTGATCTCTACTTGGAAAGCGCCAGGTCTCAGCTATGTAAAAGCACCTAGTGCCGGGGAGGCCTGCCCCGCCCGCAACAGCCTCAAGGGATCAATTGTCAAAACTGGCAGGTTGCCGAAGTTTCTTCGGTGCTGGGGATAAGGTTCGTTCGATCTGCCAAATACGAATGCCCCATCAACGTATGCATTGATACGGTCAGGATCCTGATCTGTCAGCAGTTTACGGGAACGGCAACCAGGTCCGGGTTCTGGTTTTGCCGGTCATAAAGCCTGTTTTCAGGCCCCCCATTTTCCCCAGCTTCCACCACCATACGGACCTGCCAGACCGGTTAGGTGGAACGTTAGCCGATTCAGTCACCATGTCACGGGTGAACCGGCGCGTACGCACCCCTGTCATAAACGACATTATCTTTCGATTTAAGCCGGCTTTTTCCTTGGCTAAACTTCTTAATTTGACAGCGTCCTTTTGAAAACTCGCAGAAAAAATCCTGAAAAGTTAAATTTTTCCTAAAATCGTCTTCAAGCTCACAGGCAGAGCGGAAACAGCGACAGGAGAAAAACTGGGTCGGGACTTGCGGCATGTCCTGACGATGACGAAACGCAAGATTCGCTATGTAAAATTTACATGCGCAGTGCCCGTCATCTACAAAAATTACAATATGAAACGTCTATGACCTCATAAAAATAAGCTATTTGTAAATATGGTAAGCAAAAGGTTAATGGTGTTTCATAGGCGCTAATAAGCCATCCGGTCTGGAGACCCAAAATGGGCAAAAGACCTAACGAAAGAAACGGGCAGCGAGGCGGAACGTCGTTGCTCATAGACAGTGCACGGGGGGGAGCGGTTCCAAACGGTCCCTCCAATGGAGGCCACAATGCAGGTTCAGAACTTAGCTGGTTCGGATCAATGGGATCGTGTGAAAAAGGAACTGAGAAACGAGCTCGGTGACGATGTATTTTCCAACTGGTTCGGCAGAGTAAACCACGAAGAAACCACGGGCGATGCAGTCCGCCTGTCGGTACCCACCCGCTTCCTGAAAAACTGGATCCAGAACAACTACGAGAAGCAGCTCGTCGGACTCTGGAAACGTGAGCAGGACGATATCAACCGTATCGAGCTAACCGTTCGCGGTGCTCTGCGTCCTCGTCAACTCAATGTCGGTCTTGCCCCCAAGGCGATCTCCGCCCGGCGGATCAGCGGCCGTCCCGGCCCCTTCAGCAGCACGCCCCAATTCGGCGCGTCCCATGGCATGTCGGTCATTCCGTGCCTTGCGGACAGCAACGAGGATGCGGCGGCGGATTTCCTGAACGGTGCGTCTCTCAATCCGAAACTGACCTTCGACACCTTTGCCGAAGGCGCTTCGAACAGCCTTGCCTGTGCCGCCGTGCGCCAGATGGCTGCCGGCCACCAGGGCACGCTGGACTTGCTCTATATCCATTCGTCCACCGGCATCGGCAAGACCCACCTGCTGCAGGCAGCGGCGGCCGAAGCTCGCAAGACGGGACGGCAGGTTGCCTATCTGTCGGCTGAATTCTTCATGTACCACCTGGTGCCTGCTCTCAGAACGCCGGCCTTCCCGGTGCTGCGCCAGGCAATGCGCTCCATCGACCTGCTCCTGGTTGACGATCTCCAGTTCCTGCATGGCAAGCAGGCCGCGGACGAGTTCAGCAAGACGCTGGAACTGCTCATGGAGTCGCCGACCCAGATCATCATGGCAGCCGACCGCTCGCCTGAAGACCTCGATACGCTTGGCGATGCGCTGCGCTACCGGATCCAGAAAGGTGAAGTCGTCGGCATCCAGTCAACCGATTATGCGCTGCGCCACGATATCCTGAAGAAGCGGATCACCGCAGCGCGTCGCACACATCCGGGCTTCTCCGTTCCCGAAGATGTAGCCGACTACATCGCGCGCTACGTGATCGCTTCGGCCCGCGACCTGGAAGGCGCTCTCAATCGCCTGTTCGCTCACAACCAGCTGACAAAACAGCCGGTGACGATGGACCTGGCGGAAAAGACCCTGCACGACCTGGTGCGGATCGGCGAGCCGCGCTCCATCAAGGTGGAAGAGATCCAGCAGGTGGTGTGCAAGCATTTCAGCGTTACCAAGGCGGACCTCCTCTCGTCGTGCCGGGCGCGCACATTGGTCCGTCCGCGCCAGATCGCGATGTATATCACCAAGGTGATGACCGGACGCTCACTGCCGGAAATCGGCCGGCGGTTCGGCAACCGTGATCACACCACCGTGTTGCATGCGGTCCGCAAGATCGAGGACATGGTGTCCAAGGACAAGGCCCTTGCACAGGAAGTCGAACTCCTGAAGCGGCTGGTCCACGCCTGATCTGTTTCCGGGGACACCCCTCCCTCGGAAAACCTGCGGCGGCGGGCTTGCCCGTCTCCGCGATTGCCCTGCCCCCAATTCAGGGCAATCACCCTTCTGCGTCCGACGGGGCGCGGTCGAACTCAGGCGGCAAGAACCGCCGGGTGTTTCATCTTAACCTCCCTCTCCTTGAAGCCGCGCCAGCGGCTTTCTTTTTGCCGCGTTGACAGACCTGGAACCGGGGCGTATGCCTTGCGCCGGTTTGAGGGAACCGGCCGCCCGCAGGCTTCGGCCATGGTGAATTCCCTTGCGCAAGTCATCTTGCAACTTTGATCGACCTTCACGAGACAGTGCAGGCTGATGGCAACGCGGGCCCCATGACGGGTCGCCGCCAATTGGCGAACACCTTACCGCCTGCCTTTCTTGGAAAGGTAATCCCATGACGCTGCCCAGCGTTGCCAATCTCAAAGCACAGGCCAAGCGCCTGCGCGCCGCGCTAGCTGCCAAGGGGCAGGATATCTCCCACAGCCAGGCGCTCGAACTCCTGTCCGCCCAATACGGCTTCAAGGACTGGAACACCGTATCCGCGACAGCCGCCAGACCAAACCAGATGCAGTTTGCCGTCGGCAACCGTGTCTCGGGCACCTATATGAAGCAGCCTTTCGAAGGAGAGGTGCTGTCGCTGACACGGGTTGGTCCGGCAGGCCAATACCGGGTGACCATCAAGTTCGACACGCCCGTGGATGTGGTCACCTTCGACAGTTTTTCTGCTTTTCGCAGTCGGGTCGTCGTTCTGATCAACGGTGACGGTGTCGCCGTCAAGCGAACGTCCGACGGTGAACCCTATCTGCGCATGCAAAGGGCTGACTAGCGGAAAGGCGATAGTCTGCCGTGCCATCGGCCACGATGGAACGGCAGATGATCCCTGGCCTTCCCGTTGAATATCGAACCGAAGAAATGCTCTTCAGCGCATGGGCTCTAGCGCAGCCGCGCAATCACAAGGTGCCCGGGGACAGGGTCTCCGTCCTCGAGACGAACGGTGATGGGGTCCATTGCGAGAATGTCGAAGCCCGCCGCATCCAGAGATGAGCGAATATAGCCTTCCCCTTGCGCAAACCGGCTTTTCGGCCCGACCATGTAGGGACGCCCTTCAAGTGCTTCTTCAGACAGGGTCTCGGTGGAGAAAGCCAGGTAACCGCGCGGTTTCAGACGGTCAACTGCACCGGCAAGAAATGGTTCAACCGCCCCCAGATAGGGAAACACGTCGGTTGCCGCGATCATGTCCCAGCCGGGACGAGAGCCATCGTCTTCCTCGAACTCCTCAAGGAATGCGACGGCCTCGCCCACATAAAGGTCGTCATAGACTTCCCGGTCATAGGCAAGTTCAACGATCCGCTCGGAGAGATCGACGCCGGTCCGGTGGCCCGTGCAATCGGCAAGAGCCATACCTGTAAGGCCCGTGCCGCAGCCGAGGTCGAGCAATCGATCGAATGGGCCAATCTCAAGCTTCTGGACGAGATCGCGAACCAGCAGAGGCACGCAGTAACCAAGCTCATCGACCAGAATGTCGTCGAACACATCTGCGTGCTGATCGAATAGGGTCGCGACATAGGCATCCGGCATTTTCTGAGGGGCGGCTTCCGCGCCGATTGCCGCCAGACGAATGCTGACGCCGCCCGGGTCGTCCGGATCCAGCGCAAAGGCTTCGCGATAGGCCTGCGCGGCACCTGCCAGATCGCCCGATTTCTGCAGGGCGAGACCTCGATTATAGGCTTCGGCCAACGCTTCGTTCTCCGATGCGTCCTCTTCCAAGGCCTCGTCTAGCTCAAATTCAGGCGTGTCGTCGTTGCTCATGATCCATCCTTGCGGCTGAGCCCCTGCCCTACAGCCATGAGCCGACTTTTGCACGGCAATTCTGATGCCTGCGACGGTTCAGAACAGATCGAGCTGGTTCTTGTCCTCCTGCGATTTCTCCGCAGCTGACGGCTTGGCAACCTTTTTCAAGGGCACCGACATTTCCTCCGGCGATATCTCGCGCTGCACATCAGCATCGTCATTGACCACCTTGTTCACCCGGTTGGAAACCGGCGTCGCGACCAGAAAATCGTCTTCTACCGGCTGCAGCAGCTTTTCGGCTTCACGCCTGTCGACGTTGGCAACATCCAGCCACGTTCCGAAATCTTCCCGTTTCAGGATCACCGGCATCCGGTGATGGATCGCAGACATCATCCGGTTGGACTGGATCGTCAGGATTGCGCCTGTGTCGATGTCACCGCCATCGGGATCCGACCAGGTTTCCCAAAGGCCGGCAAAGCCCATGACGTCGCCCTTCGCCGGACGGATCCAGAAAGGCTGCTTGCCTTCCGGCGTGCGACGCCACTCGTAAAAGCCGGACGCCGGCACGAGGCACCTGTGATGACGCATGGCATTGCGGAACGACGGTTTTTGCGACGCTGTTTCCGCCCGGGCATTGATCAGAAGCGTAAAGCTTGCCGGGTCCTTGACCCAGGGCGGCATCAAGCCCCAACGCACAAGATGAAAACGGCGCGTGCCGTCGAGCGTCTGCCGCACGATGGCCAGCGGCTGGGTTGGCGCAATGTTGTATCGCGGCGGAAAATTGGGCTGATCGACATAGTCGAAGAAGCTGCGCACAGCGTCCGGTGGTGTCGTCAGAGCCAGGCGGCCGCACATCGTTTTTCTCCGGTTGGGACCCCTGAAGCGGGGCAAACAGGGTTCCGCCAAGTTAGGCAATTGGAAATAAAAAAGAAGTACCGTAGACCCCAAGTCAATAACAGGGGGACCGGTATGGAATGTTTGCATCCAGTTTTGGGCGCCGGGGAGCTGGCAGCCGAAAGGCTGGAACAGGCAAACATTAATCCCCAAACCGGTTTGGCGACCGATTATCTCAACCATTTCAATGAAGTCATGATGCTTCTGGAAATGCTGCCGGATATGCCGGATTGCGCCGAAGATGTTCTGGAGTGGGAGCCGCTCGACTATGAGGGCCATTTCGAGAACTCGAGTTTCAAAGACAAGAACCTGGCCATCATGGCCTATCATGCCGCCCCGAACTTCTTGCGCGAACACCTGGAAAAACAGGTTGCGGGCATAAACAGGCTCGTGGGCAAGATTCAGGACCAGCTGCGCGAGACACCGGATCCCGCAATGATTGCGACTGACATTGCCGACCGGGCCACGAACGAAATCAAGCCGCTGATAGCCGTTGCCGGCGCCGTCATCCACGGCCATGTGGAACCCGAAGCGACCCAGCACGAAGGCGAAGGCGCTCAGGCGGAAATCGACGCCCTGTTCGCATAGCGTCTTGCGGCTTATTGTGCCCGGACAGAATCAGCCGTCTTTCCGCCCGCCGAGGTTCCATGTCCAGGTTTTATCCGGAAGCACCACGCGCCAGTGTCAGTGTCCTGTGCCATCGTGATGGCCGTGCCCTGCTGGTGAAGCGCGGCAGGCCTCCTTTCAAGGATCACTGGAGTTTGCCTGGTGGAGTGATCGAGCTTGGCGAGACCCTTCAGGAAGCGGCCGCGCGTGAACTGCTGGAGGAAACTGGTGTCACTGCTAAAATCGGCGAGCCTGTCGAAACCTTCGATTCCATCCAGAGAGATGATGACGGCCGTGTCGTCACTCACTTCATCCTGACTGTCTTTTGTGGGCCTTATGTATCGGGAACCGCAGTTGCCGCCGATGATGCCGCCGCGCTCGACTGGGTCGACCTGGCAGATCTCGACGGGCTGCTGACCACACCCGGTACGCCGGACCGCATTCGGCGGCACCTGGCTATCCCTTCAGCCAAGCAACCAGACCTCTAATCTTTGGATCAACTTGCCATAATGCTTGCGGTGCAGCGCCGGGTTCAGCATGATCCGCTCATGATCAAACGCCGAATGCAAGTTTTCCTGTCCCGGACTGCTGTTGTTCTGGCCCTTGGGGCCATGAGTCCGGTGCAGGTTGTATCGGCGCAGGAAACCGCGGTCGACGCGCCCCCTTACGAACAGCAGCTCATGCGTCTGTCGGAGATATTCGGAGCGCTGCATTTCCTGCGACCGCTGTGCAAGGAAAGCGATAACCCGAGCTGGCGTGACCGCATGGAAGATTTTCTCGACGCTGAAACGCTGGACGAGAATCGCCGCCGAAGGTTCATTGAGCGATTTAACCAGGGTTATCGTGGTTTCTCAGTTGCTTACCGAGAGTGCACAGAGGCTGCCCGTCTCGCAATGGGACAGTACTTGAGCGAAGGCGAGGTCATCATCAGCGACGTCACCAGTCGCTATGGTCGGTAATTTTCGCAGAAATCTTCAAATCGTTACGAGTTGGTTAACCTTTTGAATCAAATTTGTGGGTGGCCGTTAAGTTTGCGTTCACGGTTACTTATCAGCGCGGTTCGCCGTGCTAGGATCATTACTCAAGATTCGGGGCAGGAACACGCGGGAGTTGTCCCTCTTGCGTTCGGGAAGGACCGGTAAGGAAGCGAATGATAAACGACGATTACGCCGACGCGGCAATGGAAGCCGAATTTGCTGAAGACGAAGACATCAGACGTGCTGCACTCGGCTTCATTTCCGACGCCTGGGCCGAAGCCATCGCCAATGGTGTAGATGCGGACGCCGTCGCTCACGCGGCGATGTTCACTGCACTTGCGGATCTGGTTGCTGCCTATGGTGAAGATGCCGTGGCCAAATTGGCTGAAGGCCTGCCGGATCGTATCCTGCAGGGCGACTACACCGTGAACCGCGTACTTCAGTAAAACGCACGCTCACGACACGCATTCTGAAGAGGCCGGTTGCCCGGCCTTTTTGATTCAGGTGTATTTACGCCAGGCCCGTGCTACGTGATCAGCCCAACGCCTGCCGCTTCGAGCGCCAGCTTGAGGTAGATCAGCGCGCCGAACACGACCAGCAGAAATCCGGCAATATGGTTGGCACGATCCAGCCAGAGATCGTCGATGCGCGACTTGAAGTGTGAAACGGACGCCGAGACCAGCACCCACCAGGTGGTCGCCCCTGCCGTAACCCCGGCAACCATCACCAATGCGCCGAAATGATCCCCCGTTTGGGGGCGATAGTCTCCGAGACCGCCAAATATCGCCACGAAGGCAAGCACTGCACCCGGATTGGTGATCGCCATGAAAAAGGCTGCGGTGGCATCGGCCAAAAATCCATGTTCTCTCGGATTACCGTTCCTGGTCAGATGCGGATGGGTGTTCCAGATCTTGATGCCGAAAATGATCAGCAGAGCTCCGCCGACGATCTCGATGAGGTCGAACTGGCCTTCAATGAAATTGGTGACAGCGGAGATGCCGAAAATCGCAGCAGCCGCAAAGATGGTGTCGGCAACGACAGCCCCCAGCCCCACGAAGACACCCTGTCGAAACCCGCCATGCACGGCGTGTTGAATGGCCATGATGTTTACAGGACCAACCGGGGCTGTTGTGATAATGCCAACAAAAAACCCGATCAGTGCATATTCGAAAAACGACACGGCCGGTCCTTTTCTAGACCCTTGATATTACTTTTAAAGCGAACGGACCTCTCGATAGCGGCCCCGCGGCGTCGTGACAAGACAAGAGGAAATTCCAGTCCCGATGTTTTCAGTCTCGCATGAATTGTTTAAGGAAAGGCGCGGGGCGATGCCTGCTTGTGCCAGTGTTATACGACGGGGACCGGCAGGTGCGGATAAACGAGGAACTTTCATGAGTCGGATTTATCAGGCTGCGGTTATTGCCGCCGGTCTTCTGGCGGGCACAGCGCTCGCAGCCCCGGGTTTCGCCAAGACTGTCCAGGTGGAAACAATTCCGGTTGCGCCGTCCGAGCCTGAAAATGCACCTGCAATTCCGGCGGAAGACCTGGCAGCGCCCGAAGCTGGAGAGCCGGCAGCCGCAGAAGGTTCCAAAGCACCTGCGCCGGCCAGCGCCGAGTTGCCTCAGGTGCTCTACAGCACGTCCTATCTGCCGAAGCCTGTGCAGCGCATGCAGGCCCAGCTGAAGGAAGCAGCGCTTTCGGGCAACATGGAACGGCTGCGCATGGTGTTCGAGAGCAACGAACTGCCGCCTACGGTCTCGTTCGGGCAAATCGACGACCCGATAGACTTTCTGAAGGAAATCTCCGGTGACGGCGAAGGCTTCGAGATCCTGGCCATTCTCGCCGACATCATGGATGCAGGGTTCCTGCATGTGGATGCAGGCACACCCCAGGAAATGTATCTCTGGCCGTATTTTGCCCGTTACCCCCTTCACGATCTGACACCCGATCAGAAAGTGGAGTTGTTCCGGATCGTTACCGCAGGCGACTTTGCTGAAATGCAGGATTTCGGCGCCTGGACGTTTTATCGCGTCGGCATCGGTCCTGACGGCACGCTTCATTACTTCGTGGCCGGTGACTGACAATAGCCCCCCTCAGAACGCAAACCGCCAGATAAATCGGGCGCCTGTACCGATGGGGCTATTGCAGCAAAACAAAAAATCGTGACAATCAATACGAGCGCAAGAAGTTCATTACGCGAAAAGCACGTACTTGCGCCCCGCCTTCCAACTCCCGCCATCTGCGGCGCATGCGAGTGACCAATATGATTGTAAGATTTTTCTCTGCTGCCTTTCTGATTTCGCTTCTGGCCCTGGGCGGCTGCCAATCCAGCAACCAGTCCGGCGATGGTCTGGAGAACGGTAGCGCAGCACCTCCGATCGGCGGCCTGAGTTCAGTGGACCAGGGCCCGGATGGTGACCCGGACGCTTGCACAGGCGAAATGTCCGAAGGCACTTCGATGACACCGGGCTGCTAAGCGCCCGGAACCTGATCAAAACCCGCTTTCCGGAACGCCTGCCGCAAACAGCACAAACGTTCCGGAAAGCTTCCGAGCTACTTCGCCGGTGGGCGACCTTGACTGATTTCAAAAAATCGCCGGACCTCACTGTCCGGCAGCGGCGGTCCAGCCTGCTTCTTTCAGTCCTGCCATCAGGGAACTGACAATCCGCTCGCTCGCCTGATGGGAGCGCAGGAAAGTACCTGGGTCACGGCCCAGGCCGGGAGAAACGTCCGCCATCTTTTCCAACGCAGCACGAGCTGCCGACTTGTTGCCAAGTTTCGATTGGGCAACAGCAACGAGGCACCAGCTCACCCCTGATCCATCCAGAACACCCTTCTTCGCTGCTGTCAGCATCTCGGCGTAGCGGCCGTTCAGCATGTGGTTTATGGCAATCAGGTGAAAATACCATCCAGGCGCGTTCCGCGTACGTTCGATCGCCTTTTCCAGATAAGGAATGCCTTCCTCGAACTTGCCCACCACGGCCAGTCGCCAGCCCAGTTGAGCCAGCGTGTCCGGATCGTTGGGATTGAGATCGAGCGCCTTCTTGGCGAGCCTTTCCCCTTCCTCGATATTTCCCATGTAATGATTGATCGAGGAAAGCGCCTTGAGTGCGAGAATGTTGTTGCCATCAAGGCTCAGGGCATGTGACGCGGCGTCCAGGGCGCGGTCGAAGGCAAGTTCCTTGTCTCCCTCTGCAGCCAGACCGAAGCGCGCGGAATCCAGATAGAGCCAGCCCAGCATCGCCCAGGCTTCTACATAACCCGGATCCCGCTTGACGGCGCGGTTCAGGCACTCCTGAACCTTCGCATGCAGTTGCCTGGAAAAGTTCCTGCGGTAAACGTAGCCTCGCAGCACGCACTCGAAACTGTCGTTGCTCGGTTCACTTCCGGCGGGCAGGTTGCTCGCAAGTTCCGACTTGATGACGCCGTAGGGCTGACCGGCGACCGTCGCAATTTCCGAAGCGATGCTTTTCTCGATTTCCAGCAAGGTTGTTCGGCTGCGCTTGCGATCGTAGCTGCCAGACCAGAGCACCCGCTTGCTGGGGCTGTGCACCAGCTTCGCAGCGACACGGACGATCTCGCCTTCCGAGACGACAGACCCGGAAATCAGGAAGGAGACGTTTTCCTGCTGACCGATTTCAACCGGATCAAAGGTTTCGCCAACCTTTCTGCCGGATGGTGGCCAAAAGATCCGGAAGTCCGGAAACCGGCTCAATGCAGTCATGATCTGCTCGGCAATACCCGCCGCCAGGATCTGTTGTTCCGGATCCGTCGACGTCACGCTGAATGGAAGAACCATCACGGAAGGTTGGGAGGCCTCGAGACGCTCCTGCTGTACCGGCTGAAAGCGCATCACGACTGCTGCCCCCAGCACCAGAAGCGCGAACAGGACCGCTCCCCCGGCAACCAACCAGGGCAACCTGGATGAGGTTCGCACAGATCTTGGTGACGCATTGACCTCTTCCGGCGCATGAGAACCTGCCGTCTCATCGTTGCCGGTAGTCGAGCCGTCCCGTGCAGTCACACTGGCCAGATTGTCATGAAACTTCGGCGCATACTGGCCTTTGGGAATGGAAATGCGGATCGGATTCCGCGCGCCTTCGGCAATGTAGTAACTGTCCAGATCATGCCGCAGGCGGCGGGCCTCCAGACGAACGATCGGGTCTGATTGCGGGTCAAAGTTCTCGTCACGACCGAAGACGGCCAACCCGATAGCATAGCCCTTCAGCGTGTCCGCGCGCCCGGCCAACGCCTCCTCTATCAGGAACGTCAGCATGGCGCGGCGCTTGGGCGTTGCGTGAAAATGATCGCTTTGCAGGACACGGGAAAGTTCTTCCCGAACGCGGGCCGGACAATCGAACTCCTCCACGTCACCCGTTGCAACTAATTGTTGCCTGCCTGACCGCATCTTTCCTCCTGAAAGTGCCGGACAATAAATTTAGTTGAACGATAGTCCATCGCCATGAGTTCTGTCTTCCGTAAGAAGCACTATAGCCGACAATCTTGGTGAACACACCACCTCAGACTCCTGTACGTACCTGTTCATACCTTGTAACCGGCTTGAATCCCGTACGTAATCTTGGAGGAATTTTCCTGGAGCCATCGACAACGGGGCAATGTCGTCATGCCGACAGCAGCTCTCATCATGCGTCGTTTCAACGTGGACGAACTTGCTGTCCGCCGCCTCTGCAACTCTCATCCTGCCTTCTTGTCACTGTGCGAGGACTACGCAACCGCATGTTGCGCCCTCGAACGCTGGCAGAACGATGAAGCCAAGGCTGCCGACTATCGCTCCGTGATTGAAGAACTTGAACGGGAAATTTCAAGCTTCCTGACTGGAAGTGCACCTATCGACGGGCCGTCCCCGGCCTACTCCACGAATGGTCCAAAAAGGAGCCATTAGGTATGTTGACCAGAATAGTAACCGGACTGGCGGTCGCAGGCATGGCCTGCACAGCGCTGTCAGGTGTCGCCTTCGCGCAAGACGCAAAGAAGCCCAACATCCTCTTCATTGTGTCGGACGACACCGGCTACGGCGACACTGGCCCGTATCTGGGCGGTGAAGCCCGCGGCATGCCGACGCCGAACATCGACAAGCTGGCTGACGACGGCATGATGTTCACGCATTTCTACGCCCAGCCCAGCTGCACGCCGGGACGTGCCGCCATGCAGACAGGCCGTATTCCCAACCGGTCCGGCATGACGACGGTGGCCTTCCAGGGCCAGGGTGGCGGCCTTCCCGCTGCCGAGTGGACATTGGCGTCGGTTCTGAAAACCGTTGGCTACGATACCTATTTCACCGGCAAGTGGCACCTTGGTGAAGCGGACTACGCGCTGCCAAATGCGCAGGGCTACGACGTGATGAAATACGTCGGTCTCTATCACCTCAACGCCTACACCTATGCCGATCCGACCTGGTTCCCGGACATGCCGAAGGACCTGCGCGAGATGTTTGCGAAGGTCACAAAGGGGTCGCTCTCCGGCAAGGCCGGTGAAAAGCCGACAGAAGACTTCAAGATCAACGGCCAATACGTCGATACGCCGGACAAGGGTGTGGTCGGCATTCCCTATTTCGATGGCTACGTCGAAAAGGCGGGGCTCGAGTTTCTCGAAGAAGCCGCCAAGAAACCGGACACGCCGTTCTTCATCAACGTCAACTTCATGAAGGTGCACCAGCCGAACATGCCGGCGCCGGAGTTTGAAGGAAAATCAATCTCCAAGACCAAATATGCAGACTCCGTCGTCGAGCTGGATAGCCGCATCGGCAATCTGGTCAATAAACTCGACGAGCTCGGCCTATCCGACAATACGATCGTCTTCTGGACCACGGACAATGGCGCCTGGCAGGACGTTTATCCGGACGCCGGTTATACGCCGTTCCGCGGCACCAAAGGCACCGTGCGTGAAGGCGGCAACCGCGTTCCGGCAATCGTCCGCTGGCCTGGTCACGTCAAACCGGACACGAAAAGTGCCGCTGTTGTCGGCGGTCTCGACCTGATGGCCACTTTCGCTTCTGCCGCCGGCATTACGCTGCCGACCGAGGACCGCGAAGGCCAGCCGATCATGTTCGACAGCTACGACATGACACCTGTATGGGAAGGTTCCGGAGATTCCGGCCGCAAAGCCTGGTTCTATTTCACCGAGAACGAGCTTTCCCCCGGGGCAGCGCGTGTCGGCAACTACAAGGCCGTGTTCAACCTGCGCGGCGACGATGGCGCAACCACCGGCGGCTTGGCAGTCGACAGCAACCTTGGCTGGAAGGGTCCCGACAGCTATGTTGCTACTGTTCCGCAGGTGTTCAACCTGCTGGACGATCCGCAGGAGCGCTACGACATGTTCATGAACAACTTCACCGAACGCACCTGGTACTTGCCGGTGATCAACAATGAGGTGACGGAACTCATGAAGTCCTACATCAAATATCCGCCACGCAAGCTGCAGTCGGAAACCTATACAGGCCCGATCACGCTCAGCCAGTATCAGCGGTTCAAATATGTCCAGGAGGCTCTTGCCAAGGACGGCTTCTCGATCGGCCTGCCGACCGGCAACTGATTTTCGAAGCTGAATAGTCTCCGCCCCGGCCTGGTCCGGGGCGGACATCGCTTTGAACAACACATAAGTGGAAGGGTGCAGCTATGAAGGTCAAATTCCTCTTCGGCGCAATGGTCTCCTGCCTGTTGGGAGCGAGTGTCTGGATATCGGGTGCCCTTGCACAGACCGACCCGCTGCCATCGTGGAACGATGGTGCAAACAAGCAGGCGATCGTTGAATTCGTCGAAGCCGTAACGAGCGAAGGTGGCGCGGATTTCGTGGCACCGGGAGAACGGATCGCAACCTTCGACAATGATGGCACCTTGTGGGTCGAGCACCCCATGTACACCCAGCTTGCTTTCGCGCTCGACCGGGTGAAGGCAATGGCACCGGACCACCCGGAATGGAAGACGACCCAGCCTTTTCAGGCCGTTCTCGAAAACGACATGGAAGCCCTCGGCAAGGCCGGTGAAAAGGGATTGATGGAGATCCTCGCTGTCACTCATGCCAGCATGAGCACCGCCGAGTTCGAAAAGACGGTCACCGACTGGATCGCAACTGCCAGGCATCCGAAATTCGACAAGCCCTACACCGAGCTTGTCTATCAGCCGATGCTGGAACTTCTCGCCTATCTGCGTGCCAACGACTTCAAGACCTTCATCGTTTCCGGTGGCGGCATCGAATTCATGCGCCCATGGACAGAGAGCGTTTACGGGATACCAACCGAACAGGTGGTCGGCTCATCGATTGTCACCGAATACAAGGTCGTTGACGGCGTTCCCACCTTGATGCGGACACCCAAGATTGCCTTTGTCGACGACAAGGCTGGCAAGCCTGTCGGCATCCTGACCCACATAGGCAAACGCCCGTTGGCAGCCTTCGGCAACTCCGACGGCGATTATCAGATGCTGCAGTACACGACCGCAGGCTCCGGCAAGCGCCTCGGCATGTTTGTCCATCATGATGATGCAGATAGAGAATATGCTTATGATCGTGATACCCATTTCGGGTCGCTGAACAAGGGGCTGGACGACGCCCCGAAGGAAGGTTGGCATATCATCAGCATGAAAGACGATTGGAAGCAGATCTTTCCGGAATAGATTTGCCGGAAAAGACACATGAATTGAACAGCAACTGGATTGCACCGCTTTCGGGACAAATGCCTGAATGGCCGGACCGGGGCGATGCAAGCTGCAAGGATAGATCATGAAAAGAATTTTTTGCCTCGCCCTCATGACAGGATTGGCATTTGCCGGCCCGGCGCTGGCGCACGACCCCCAAAAGATTCAAAAACGCATGGAAGAGCGCATGCGGACACTCGGACTGGATGTCGGCAATGCCTATGCCTGCACTCCGGACGACCAGAAAAAGGCGTTCCGAGACCAGGCCCGCCACCTGTTTGTGCACGTCCTTTACGACCACGGTGAAGATGCTGCCTACGACTATGCAGCCTCTGTCGGTTTTGGCGCTGCTCGCGATCTTGAGAGCATCAATTGTGAAGAGCGGCTCGCCTATTGGGAAGACGTCAAGGAAACGCTTGAACTGGAGGAAAAGGAATGAGGCTTCGCACGATCAGACTTCTTGGTGTTGGCGCTGCCCTGCTCCTCGGCAGCAGTGGCATTGCAATGTCCCATGACGTTGTCCGCGGCGGGTACCATGGCGGTTATCACGGGGGCTACCATGGAGGATATCACGGCGGATATCATGGCGGCCACAACGTGGTCGTGGAAAACAACAGCAGCCATGGCTATTACGGCCGCCCCTATTACGGCCCGACTGGCGGCTACCTGGCCGGAGCGGCCGTTGGCGCAGCAACCGGTGCACTGGTCGGATCTGCAATCGCAAGCTCGAACAGCGACAATGGTTGCCAGGTAACGGATGCTGCCGGCCAGAAACACGTCGTTCCCTGTTCAGACCTCGACTAGGCATCGGCGAGACGAAGCCGTGCGGAGAAGCAGCCGGAGCACGGCAGCTCCTCCGCATGGAGCTTGCCCAAGCATCAGGCAGTGCCGGCAGAAACAGACGTCTCGTTGTACCCAGCGGATTTGACGGAAAGGTTTGAGCGTCCAGAATGTTGTTCACCCGATTGCTCGTCGCGCTCCTTGCCGTGCTCTGGTTCCAGAGCGCCCATGCAGCCGAAAACCTTTCTGCCGCTGTCCCGGACTATGCCGGCACAGCAACCTGTACCGGTTGTCACGAGGCGGAAGCCGACGCCTGGCGCGCTTCACACCATTCCAAGGCATGGATGGAGCCCGGACCGGATACTGTCGACGCTGACTTCGACAATTCGCAGTTCACGCACAAGGGGCGCACCAGCCGCTTCTTTACCAGTGACGGTGACTATTTCATCGAGACGAGCGACGTTCCGGGTAAAACCCAAACATTCAAGGTAATCGGCGTCGACGGAATTGCACCGCTGCAACAGTATCTTGTCGAGACGGAACCGGGACGGGTTCAGTCTTTCGACGTGGTCTGGGACCAGCAGAACAAGCGCTGGTATCACCTTTACGGAGACGATGCTCCCCCGCCTGAGGACGGGCTGCACTGGACCGGACCTTACAAGAACTGGAATGCCCGCTGCGCCGAGTGCCACGCCACCGGCTTTGAAAAGAATTACGACCCCGGCACCAGAACCTATTCCAGCCGGCAGGCGGAAATCGGCGTTGGATGCGAAGCCTGCCACGGACCAGGTGCGGCCCATCTTGCCTGGGCGAAAGACCCGGAGACCTACGGTAAAAGCCCCTTCCCCGGAACCGGACCGACCGGTCTTCTGCCGGTGTTTGCGAAAGGCCAGCCGGAAGCGGAAATCCAGCAATGCGCAGGTTGTCATTCGCGCCGCGAAGCCTTTGAGGACGGCAATCCGGTGCCTGGCACACCGTTCCATGACGCGTACCGTTTATCGCCACTTCGCGAAGGCCTTTATCACGCCGATGGGCAGATCCTTGACGAGGTCTACGTCTACGGTTCGTTCCTGCAGTCAAAGATGTATGCCAAGGGCGTGAGCTGCAGCAATTGCCACGAGCCACACAGCGGAGAATTGCGCGCGGAAGGCAACGCCGTTTGCACACAATGCCACAGTCCCGCAGGCAACGAGGCGTTTCCGTCGCTGACGGGCAAGCTCTATGACGACCCTTCCCATCATTTCCATCAACCGGAGACGCCGGGCGCCGAGTGCAAATCCTGCCACATGATCGAGCGCGTCTATATGGGTATCGACGGGCGAAGAGATCATTCCTTCCGCGTTCCACGGCCGGATCTTTCGGAAAAGCTCGGCACGCCGAATGCCTGCAACGACTGCCACACCGACAAGTCCGCCGCCTGGGCCACCGGAGAACTTGAAAAGCGGTTTCCGGACAGTCGTCACCGTGGGCCGCATTTTGCAGAGATCTTTTCGGCGGCACGGCAGAACCCGGGCGTGAACGCCGCAGACCTTCTGGCGGTCGCCCATCAAGCGAGTTACCCCGGGGTCGTGCGGGCGAGCGCGCTGGACCTGCTGTTGCCTGTTGCGACACCGGAGATCGCCGAGGCCGTCACCGACCTCTTGGCAGATCCGGAGCCAATCGTCCGCGCCGGAGCGCTGGCATTACAGCAGCCAGTTCCGCCAACCCAGCGGCTTCCACGGATCATTCCTTCCTTGAGTGATCCGGTCAAAGCCGTCCGGATTGCCGCGGCCCGTCTCATGATCGGCGCCCCCATTGCCCATATGCCGAACCAAATGGCCGAGGCTGCCTCCAGAGCCACAACCGAATGGCAGCAATCACTCGCGAACAAGGCGGATTTTCCGGAGACCCAGCTGGTACTTGGTGGAACCGCGCTCGTTCTTCGCAATATCCCTGCAGCCATAGCAGCCTTTGAGGAAGTCACCCTGCTGGATCCGCAAATGATCAATGCCTGGGTGATGCAGGTACGCATCAAGATGGCGGTCGGTGACATGGCGGGAGCGCAGCTCAGTCTGCAAAAGGCCCTGGTTGCCAATCCTTCGGACCCGACATTGCAATCCTACAGGCAACAGCTTTCACAGCAATAAGACGAAAAGCATGCTATACTCCTGATTGCCATTTCCAGAAGTACATCCACAAAACCCGGAAGGAGCTTCTGGGTTTCATGGATGATCAGGCCCCTGCAAGGGCAGTCCTCTTGAGCATGGAAGGCATGAGACCATGAAACAGCTGGTTACCTTGTGCGCTCTGGCGCTTTTCTTCCAGATGACACCGGCGGGCGCTCAGGATTCCGAACTTGCCAAGAAGCTCTCCAATCCCGTGGCGTCGCTCATCAGCGTCCCGTTTCAATGGAATTACGATCACGGATTTGGCCCTGCCGACGGCAACAAGGTCACGCTCAACATACAGCCCGTGGTGCCGTTCTCGCTCAACGAGGACTGGAACCTGATCTCTCGAACGATCCTGCCCGTTGTCTGGCAGGACGACATTGCCGGAAATTCAGGCACGCAGTTCGGTCTCAGCGACACGACGCAGAGCCTCTTCTTTTCGCCAAAGGAGCCAACGTCCGGCGGGATCATCTGGGGCCTTGGTCCGGTGTTGCTGCTGCCCACAGGTATCGACGACCTGTTGAGCACCCGCAAATGGGGCGCCGGTCCGACGGGCGTTGTGCTGCGTCAATCCGGCCCATGGACCTATGGCGGGCTAGTTAACCACGTCTGGTCATACGCAGGTGACGATAATCGTAGCGACGTCAATTCGACCTTCCTGCAGCCGTTCCTGTCCTACACGTCCGACGACGCCTGGACCTTCACGCTGAACTCGGAAAGCACCTATGACTGGACGTCGGACGAATGGTCCGTGCCGATCAACGCCATGGTTGCCAAACTTGTGACCATCGACAAGCAACCCATCAGCTTTCAGGCAGGTGTTCGGTATTATGCCGCAAGTTCCGACAACGGCCCCGAGGGCTTCGGCGCGCGGGCTGCAGTGACCTTTCTTTTCCCGAAATAGGCACCCAACAGGGGCGGGGTAATATGAAAAGAGCTGCATTTCTACTGATTTTGGCCAGCCTGCTGACCGGGGGTGCTCAGGCTGCCGATCTGGCACAAGCGCCTGCTCCGGTTGAAACACCGGATGTGCGTGTCGACCGAGCGTGGAAGTTCGTCATCGCGCCTTACCTGCTTGCCCCGACCATTCAGGGAAACAGCCGTATCGGCCGATTGCCCGACACGTCGCTCGACGTTTCCCCCGGAACCATTTTCGAGAACCTACAATTCGGGGCGATGGGTCATTTCGAGGCGCTTTACGACAATCGTTTCGGCGCAACACTGGACGTGGCCTACATGGACCTTGGCAAGGGCCGGAGTTTCCCACGTGTCGGCGGCAGTATCGATGCTGGCGTCAAGCAATTGGTGACCGAAGCCTTCTTCGGCTACCGCTTCTGGCGTCAGGACCGGAACTGGGCCGAAGCCTATGCCGGGGGTCGCTGGTGGTACAATCAGCTGAAGGTCAGTGCCAACACGCCGGCCAACACCTTTACCCGAACAATCACCGAACAATGGATCGATCCGGTGATCGGCGTTCGCGGGCAGGTATTCGTGGCACCCAAATGGTCGCTGTTCGGCAGCGGTAACGTCGGTGGTTTTGGCCTGGTGTCGGACTTCACCTGGGGTCTGCAAAGCGGTGTCGGCTATCACTTCAACGATCGTGTCGCGCTGCATCTGCAATACAAGGCAACCGGCGTCGATTACGACAACGACAAGTCCGGCCGATCCGCCTTCAGCTATGACACGGTCACACACGGCCCGTTGATGGGAGTTGCCATCAGCTTCTAGGACGCAGGCAAGGACAACAAGTCAAAAGGCCGGTTCCTCATCGGGACCGGCCTTTCCTTTTCGTGCTGCGACTTCGTCGGAAGATCACGAAAGCACGTCCGTTGCCTTGTGATCCGCGTCGACACCTTCGATCAGGAACACCTCGCCCACCGCCTTGTTCAGGCGCAGCGGCAGGATCGTCCGGTAGGCCGGCGATGCATACCAGGCCTCGGCCCGTACCCGGTCAGGAAAGGCAATCACGATGAGGTCCCCCTGGAACGCGCCTTCCAGCTGATGTTTCTCGCCACCATGGATGATGAAGCGGCCGTCAAAGGGTGCCAGCGTTGCGTCGATCCCTTCCAGATAGGCCACGATGTCGGGCCCCAATTCGATTTCGCGCAGATGGCCGATGGCGTAACAGGTCATGGTCCGGCCTCTTCAAGCTAGCGGTTGCGCAATGGCGAGCTGAAGCCTTGCGGCTTTCCACTCCAGCCAGGTGAAGCAGAGCACGACGACGGCCTGCGCCAAGAGGAACGCCCAGCCCAGCACGTTGGGCGCAAACAGGCCCGTCAACGGCAGCAGCAAACTGGCCAGCACCCAAAGAAGATTGCCGGCAACTACCAGGCTTGACGCCCAGACAGGCACCTGACCGGCAAATGCGAATACTCCCATGAAAACCGCTACCGGAAACAAGGCCAGACCTGCCCAGAACAGGAGCTCGCCTGGAAGTGCCGTTAGCCCGGCAATCCATCCGGATGCGCCGACCAGCAGGACACCCATCACCGCACAGGTCAGCGCGTCAAACCTCAGAACCACCTGTAACGGAACACCTGAATTCAATTTGGTCATCATCTGTCTCCACTCGTGAAATCCACCCGCACACTGCAAGTGGCGATGACAAGAGGATTGCCAATCGATGTTCTGAAGTCGATTACTTCGCAGGTAATTGAATCTTCGAAACTGCACCGGCAGGGTAATGCTCATGAAACGAACAGCGGAAACGGCGGGTGACCTGCTGCGCCAGTGGCGACAACACCGGCGAATGAGCCAGCTTGCACTGGCCAGTGAAGCGGATATCTCTCAGCGCCACCTAAGTTTTCTGGAATCAGGACGGTCTCGTCCAAGCCGGGACATGGTGATGCATCTTGCCGAACAGCTGGATGTCCCCTTGCGTGAACGCAATGCCATTCTTGTTGCGGCAGGCCATGCCCCGCAATATCCGCAGCACGGGCTGGATGAGCCTGAACTTGCCGCGGCAACCGCTGTTGTCCGGCAGATCCTCGACGGACATCTGCCCCACCCTGCCCTTGCCGTGAACCGGCATTGGGAGCTGCAGGCCGCCAATCAGGCGATCTTTGCCCTGCTGGACGGCGTCGCGCCGCACCTGCTGGAAGCACCGGTAAATGTGCTTCGCCTCAGCCTGCACCCTGATGGTCTGGCCCAACGCATCCTCAACCTCGGTGAATGGCACGCCCATATTCTTGCACGCCTCGCACATGAGGTAGATCAGTCCGCCGACCCGAAGCTTGCCGCGCTCAGGGAGGAACTCGCCGAGATGGCTCCGGACCGGTCGCGCAAATCACGGACCGAGGTACCGTCACAGAAAGGACGCATCGCCGTTCCGCTTTATCTGCAAGGCCCCAACGGAACCTTGAGCTTCCTGAGCACCACGACGGTGTTCGGCACGGCCGTGGATGTTACCTTGTCCGAAATCGCCATCGAGGCGTTCTTTCCCGCAGACGAGGAAACGGCAAGGCAGATGAGCGCCTTGAGCGCTGGAAGCGCGGGCGGCCGTTCCTGAACCGCCCGCGCTCCGACCTCAAACGCGTGCCTTGACGATCAGGATCATCGGGCGCTCCATCTCTTCCGCCAACGATGGCATGGCTTCGATCTGCTCTTCGCCGGGGAACCATTCCAGCACATGATCAACCGTGAAACCTGCCGCGATCAGCGTGTTGAGCGTGGTGCCGATGGTACGGTGGTATTTGACGACGCCATCGGCCAGCCAACTGGTTTCCCGTGCTCCTTCGCGAAGATACTGGTTGACCGGCCAAGACTTCCGGCCGTTCAGTTCGATCCATCCAGGTTCTGCTGGTGCCATGAAGATCGGGTGTTCGATGCTGAAGACGAAACTGCCTCCTGCCTTGAGTGATCTGAAGATCTCTCCGGCCAGCCGGTTGAAGTCCTCGATATAGTGAAAGGCGAGCGAGCTGTAGACCAGGTCGAAGGCAGCCTGAGGCAGGTTCAGGGTTTCCAGGTCAGCAGTCCGGTAAACGATCGCATCGTCTTCGGTTTCGTCCCGCGCACGGGCAAGCATTTTTTCAGACAGGTCGAAACCGAGTACATGCGCAGCACCAGCGCTGCGGACCCAGCGGGCAAACCAGCCGAAACCGCAGCCGAGATCTGCAACGTGCAGCCCATTTGCTTCCGGCAACAGTGCCCGGATAGCGGGCCATTCGGGAGCCCCGTCAAGGCCGAACTGCGACCTGGGCAGCTGGCTGTAGCCTTCAAAAAAGGCCGGTTCGTCATAGATGTTTTGTGCCATTTATTTCTCCATCAGAGTGCCGATGGACGGCGCGCACCGCAACAGGCAAAGCCCCGCCCGATCCGGCGGGGGTGCAGGTGCGCGAAACGCTTGAAACTCAGCGTACACAATCAGCCTGCATCCCGCCTATTGGGATGCAAGCGAACCGGGAAACGATATGAGTATCTTCTTCGCACATGAGAGCATCATTAGGAGCGCCCTTGGTGCCTGTCAACGAGTTGCAGGTCTCTGACGCGGCTCGCCCTGGCGAGATGGAGCTACTTCCCGCAGATTGCGAAGAGGCCGGCTCTGGAGGCAATGCCAAGCTTTGCGTAGGCGCGTTTGCGGTATGTGATGACTGTCGAGGGAGCGACGTCGAGATCTGCTGCAATCGCCTCCGCCTTGCGACCGGACAGGATGCCCAGACACACCGAACGCTCCCGCTCGCTGAGCGCCGCCAAAGGCGGTGGCAGATCCGTGTCCGATGCCTTTTCGAAATGGAGCAGAGCCAGACGGCCTGCAAGGCGTGCAAGATCCGGATCACACAGGGGAGCGGCAGGATCGCTTTGATAGAGGCTGTCGAAAAGGCGCAGTCTTTCTCCGACCGCAAGCAATGTCGTCTTTGCCAGCATGCCGGGATTTTCGAAAAAGAGCTTCCGGTAGTCTGCGCTCATCCGGCCCTCGATCTCGGCGAGCCGGCTCAAGGTCACGGACTGAGGCGGTGACACCACCAGATCGGGCAACAGAGGGTCCTTGAGAAACCAACCGTCGAGATAGGTCTCGGCAAGTTTTCCGGCCATGACGGAGCGGCTGAAGTGCCACGACAGCAGGCAGCGAGCCTGCGCGTGCTCGATTGCAAAAACCATGATCTGGTCGACACCGAGCGTTTCGACAAACGAGACAAAGGTCTGGGCAAACCGATCCGTGCCCAGATCCGCGAGGCAGGCTTCAATGTGACAGGCAGTGGTGTGTCCGTCCGGAGTGCTCATGAAATGCTGATAGCATGTCCTCCCCGAAAGGGGACAGACGCGAGATGGCAAGGCTCCTAATCTTCCGCCAACAATCAGGGAGGATCCTCAAATGAGGCCAGCCGGACGTGCCGAAACGGACTCGCTCTATTTCACCTATCCGCATTTCGAAGCGCCGACGGACCGTGCACATCTGACCCGGCCTGCACGTGTTGCCATTGCCGGAGCGGGGCCGGTCGGAATGACCGCAGCGCTGGCACCTGCCCGCGAAGGAATTGCTTGCGTCCTGTTGGATGCGAAGTCCACCTTCAACGACGGCAGCCGCGCGATTTGTATCGCCCGTCAGAGCTACCACATTCTCGACCGGCTTGGCGCAGTCGAGCCCTTTCTGGAAAAATCACTCGGCTGGACCACAGGCCGCAGCTTCTATCGCGGCAGGCAGATCCTCGAATTTGAAATGCCGGACAGTCCGCGCGAGAAATACCGGCCAATGTACAACCTCGAACAGCAATATATCGAGCAGTACCTGTGGGATGCGATCCAGCGGGAGCCGCTGATCGAAACGAGATGGCAAAGCCGGGTCTGCGGTCTGGACGATCTTGAGCAGGGTGTGCGACTGGCAATCGAGGATCCGCATGGCACCTACCAGATGACCTGTGACTGGTTGCTAGCGGCGGATGGTGCTCGCAGCACCGTCCGGAACTTGCGCGGTCTGCGGCTCAAGGGCGAGAATTTTGAAGGCCGCTACGTGATTGCCGACGTCCAGATGGAGCATGATTACCCGACGATCCGACGTGCCCTGTTCGATCCGGATTGTCGCCGGGGCGGAACGATCCTTGTTCACAAGCAGCCCGACAACATCTGGCGCATCGACTATCAGCTTCGCGATGGCGAGGACGAAGCCGAAGCCATCCGCGAGGACACCGTGCGTGCCTCAGTGGCCGCGGTTCTGACGGAAATCGGTTATGACGGGGACTGGGACCTGGAATGGTGGAGCATCTATTCGGCCAACACCCTGGCGCTGGATGACTACCGCGACGGCCGGGTGTTTTTCATCGGCGACAGCGCGCACATCGTGCCGATCTTTGGAGTACGTGGCCTCAACAACGGTCTCGCCGACGCCCACAACATTGCCTGGAAACTCGCCTGGGTGCTGAACGGCAAGGCCGGTCCGGATCTCCTCGACAGCTACACGCCCGAGCGGCGTGGGGCGACCCTGGATGTGTTTCGGAACGCCTCCAAGTCCGCCCGTTTCATGACACCTCCGACGGCAGGCTGGCAATTGATGCGCGACGCTGCTCTCAATCTTTCGCTCAGCCACTCCTTTGCGGGAGAGCTCGCCAACCCGCGCCAGATGACACCCTATACTTATGCCGACAGTCCGGTTGTTACCCCGGACGACGAAAACTTCGAAGGTGGGCCAAAACCCGGCGCTGTCTTGCCGAACGCGCGCGTTGGTGACGGGTTCCTGTCCGACTTGCTCGGTGACGGGTTCTCGCTGATCGCCTTCAGTAAAGAGGTGGCGGATCGTCTCGCCGACCTGGATTTTACCCGGGTCGTGCTGCAGCCGGGTTCGGAAGCATCTGAAGTGCTCGCGGCTTCCGCCGGCAGCGCCTATCTTGTCCGGCCCGACATGCACATTGCAGCGCGCTGGCAAACCGCTTCAACAGAGGCAATCCGCCAAGCTCTCGAGCTTGCAGTCGCTGGAGGAAAAGCATGACGCCCGCCGATCTGGAAACCGTTTACGAGGCCTTGGCCGAACAGCTCGATGCCATCGGATCCGCTCAACGGGAGCTTTACCTCGCCAAGCTCGCCTTGCTGCTGGCGCATGAGATCGCCGACGCAAATCGTGCGCGCTCGCTTGTCGCCGAAGCTGCCAGCAATCTCGAAGTATGACGTAAGCGTCAACAAATAAAGCGTGTCGCGATCTTTCGAATTCAGGCGACACGCTTTTTCTCTTTTTAACGCACAGCCTTTTGCGTCATTCAGATTGACCCGCCCGACACTTTTGAGCGGCGGATTCTTTTGAAGACAGCCCTCGGTACGTCTTCCCGGACGCAGCGGAGCGGAGATCCGGGACCGGTGAGCCGGGGCCTCTCGTTTGAGCGGCCTCAAAAGATAGCTCCTTGGCTCCCCGATCCCGGCTCGCGCTGCGCTTGGCCGGGATGACGCCGGTGGGTGAAACCGGAGGCCTTGACTTCGAACCGGCCAACCTCGCTTTAAGCGAGTGCCGCGATGACGATGATCTCGACCTTGTACTCCGGGGCTGCCAGTTTGGCTTCACCGGTAGCGCGTGCCGGCGGGTTTGCCGGATCGACCCAGGCGTCCCAGACCTTGTTCATCTCGGCAAAGTCCTTCATGTCGTCCATCCAGATAGTGGTCTGGAGAATGCGGCTCTTGTTGCTGCCAGCCTGCTCCAGAAGGGCATCGATGCGCTCCAGGATCGTCTGAGTCTGGTTGGTAACGGTGTCGCCTGGATTGCCGACCTGACCGGCAAGATAAACGAGACCGCCGTGGATAACAGCCTGGCTCATGCGCGGGCCAACTTCCAGCCGTTTGATGTCGGACATGATTGAATTCCTTCTTGTCTTGAAAGAGACGCCCGCTCAGAACAAGCGGGCGGGATCGAGAGCAGCCACTACCTTCTCGGGCAGTTCGCTCGGACGCTTGAGACAAAGATCCGCAACGAGCCGGGAGAGCGCTGGGGCCGTTTGTACGCCGTAGCCGCCCTGACCGGCAAGCCAGAAAAACCCTTCCGCATCCGGTGCAAATCCAACCACAGGCGTGCGGTCCGCAACGAAGCTGCGCAGGCCTGCCCAATTGCGCTCGACTCGCGTGACGGGCATCGTCACGGCCTGCTCGAACCGGTGCAGACCTTCAGCCAGAACCATGTCATCTGCCCAGGCATCGTGCGGCTCCACCGGGTCTTCATCGGCAGGCGAAACCATGAACTTGCCGGCATCCGGCTTGGCATACCATTGCTCCGACGCGCTGGCGACGAGCGGCCATTTCGTGACATCGATACCATCTGGCGGCGGCACGATGGCCGCCGAACGGCGCATGGGCACCAGGCCGACCTTGCGAACGCCTGCGAGACCCGCGATCTGATCCGCCCAGGCCCCGGCTGCATTGATGAGGACCGGCGCTTCGAAGGCCCCCTTGGGCGTCTCGACACGCCACTGCCCGCCGCTTCTGAGAATGCGCTGCGCGGGCGCTTCCGTGACGAACCGCGCCCCGACCTTTCGTGCAAGCCGGGCAAAGCCCTGCAACAATCTGTCGACGTCGATATCCTGTGCGTCCCGCTCGATGGCAGCAGCGGCAATCGTTTCCTTGCGAAGCAGTGGAAACAGGGCGACAGCTTCTTCCGCCGTCAGGACTTCTATACCGTCGGCACCGTCCAGATAGGCCTTGAACGCGTCCAGTTCGTCCTCGGTCGCAATCAGCATTTCACCACGGGGTGACAGCAGGCTTTCCTCCGATATCCCTTCCGGGTTCTTCAGAACCGGCTCCGAAGCTGCATTCAAGGCCCGCAACGTGGCATTGCCGTAGTTGCGGATGAAGATGGCGGCGGAGCGACCGGTCGCGTGCCGGCCAAGCGCATCTTCCATTTCCAGCAAGGTGACCTTTGCGTCCGGCGCAAGCCGTGCCGCAGCCCCGGTGCCGGCAATGCCGCCGCCGATGATCAGAAAATCCGATGTCTCGATCATGCGTCCTGGAACCCTTTCAGGAAACTGGTGAGGTTCTGGCCGAGTTCTTCCGACAGGTAACCGCCTTCCTGCACGAACAGCACCGGCAGGCCGAGCTTCGCGATGGCAGCACCAATCCGTCCGAACCCGGGTGTGGTGATGGCGAGTCCCTTGAGAGGATCTTTTTCATACGCATCGAGCCCCAGGGCAACTACCAGAATATCGGTGCCGAAGGCCCGAATGTGGTCGAAGGCCGTTTCCAGGGTTTTCAGGTACTCGTCATCCCCGGTGCCGCGTGCCAGGGGCAGGTTGAGATTACAGCCCCGTCCCGCGCCCTCGCCGCGCTCATGGCCGTGGCCCCAGAAGAACGGATAGAACCGCACCGGATCGGCATGCAGCGAAACGGTGAGAACGTCACCGCGCTCATAGAAGATGCCTTGCGTGCCATTGCCGTGGTGGACGTCGATGTCGAGGATTGCCGGACGCTTGCCTGCCTTCAGAAGCCTTTCGGCCGCAATGCCGGAGTTGTTGAGAAAACAGAAGCCGCCCGCCAGATCCGCGAATGCATGGTGACCGGGAGGGCGCGACAGCACATAGGCGGCCTGTTCCCCGGCCGCCACCATGTCCGCACCGTGGATCGCACTTTGGGCAGACCAGTAGGCCGCTTCCCAGGTGCCGGCTGCGATGGGACAACTGGTATCGGCCTGATGGAACCCGGCCTGACCGACTGCGGAGCGCGGATAACTTGCCGTGCGCCGGTCCGGATGAATGTTCGGAATGACCTCGTCGGATGCTCCCTCGATCCGGCTCCAGCGTTCATGGATGGTCTGAAGAAAAACGAGGTATTCCGCAGAGTGGAGGGCCGCAATCGGGCCGAGTCCATGGTCGTCCGGCACCTCGAAACGGCAGCCCGCTTCCTTTGCACCTTCGGTCAGGACCTCGATGCGCTTCGGCTGTTCCGGATTGGCCAGCCTGGTGCCGTTCGCCATGAAATGCTTGGGATCGTGAACCCATTGGCGGTCGTCAAAAATGGCTTTCATGAGCGGTCCCTCAATTTGTCGAGTGCCGGTGCGCGCAGATCGAACACGGTTTCGCCTTCCCGAGGCGCAAAACCGAGCCGTTCATAGAAACGGCGTGCATCCGGATTGTCGTGATAAACGGCGAGCTTCAGAAAGACCGGCGTCCAGCTATCAGGCGCAAGATCCAGACTGGCGGCAAGCAGGCGCTGGCCCAGCCCTTCTCCGCGCGCTTTTCCATCGACCCAAAGATCGGAAACATAGAGACCGGTGCCGCCACGCGTCGTCGAAAAGACAGGCGAGGCCTGCAATACGCCGAGCGTGCGGTCGTCAGACGGCCGGATCGCTAGCAGCGCGAAGAAGGCGGGGGTTTCCGAGAAACCGTGGCGGATCACATCATCAAGACTGGCGACGTGAGTGTCGCCCATATCGGCAGAAAGCTGGAACAGCGCTGCGTGAAGCCTTTCGGCATCACCCCGCTCCGCCCGCCTGATCGTTATGTTGCTCATGATCAGAAGGCCGTCTCGCCGGCCCCTTTGAGGCCCAGCATCTGCCGGGCTTCTTCCGGTGTTGCGACCGTTCGCCCGAGTTCCTCGACAATCTTGCGGATCTTGGTGACCTGCTCCGCGTTAGAGCGGGCCAGCTCACCCTTGGCGATGTAGAGATTGTCCTCCAGCCCGACACGGACGTGCCCGCCCATGCTGGCAGCAATGGTGGCAAAAGGGATCTGCTGTCGGCCCGCCGCAAGAACGGAGAAGATATAGTCGTCGCCGAAAAGCTTGTCCGCCATCCGCTTCATGTGCTGCAGGTTTTCCGGGTCCGCACCGATACCGCCCAGAACGCCGAAGACGAACTGGATGAAGTACGGCGGCTTGACGAGACCCCGGTCGGCGAAGTGGCGCAGCATGTAAAGATGCCCGACGTCGTAGCATTCGAACTCGAAACGCGCACCGCGCTGCTGGCCCATCTGCGTCAGCACGAATTCGATATCCCGCGGTGTGTTCTTGAAGACGAGATCATCCGTTCCGCGCAGGAAAGGCTGCTCCCAGTCATGCACCCACGCGTCGTACCTGTCGGCCAGCGGATAGAGCGCGAAATTCATCGTGCCCATGTTGAGTGAGCACATTTCCGGCTCTGCCTTCAGCGGACCGGCAAGCCTGTCCTCCAGGCTCATGATGGCGCTGCCGCCGGTGGACAGGTTGAGCACCGCGCCGCAGCCCGCCTTGATCTCCGGAAGGAAGGCCATGAAGTCGGCCTCCCGCGCCGACGGCTGGCCGGTTTCCGGATTTCGGGCATGAAGATGCAGGATTGCGGCGCCCGCCTCGGCAGCGCCTATCGCCTGGCCTGCAATCTCGGCAGGCGTCACCGGCAAGTGAGGCGACATGGTGGGTGTATGAATGGAGCCCGTGACGGCACAGGTGATGATGATCTTGTCTGTCATGTCTTGAATGTCAGCTGGCTCTGGCCCGTTGCTGCGAAATCCTGTCGAGAAACTGGCGGAGAGAAAGGTCGAGACCTTCGATGATCTCGGCAACATGATCCGGTGTCGAGATCATGGGGGGCGCAATCAGGAAGTGGTCGCCGCTGTAGCCGCCCCGCGTCCGGCGGGAATAGATGATAAGGCCATTCTCATAAGCAATATCGACCAGTTCGTTGAAGGCGTTCAGTTCCTTTGCAAGCGGTCTCAGGCTTGCACGGTCCTCGACCAGCTCGAAGGCCAGCAACAACCCTTCGCCGCGTACGTCGCCGATGATCGAATAGCGGTCCATCAGCTTCTTCAGTTCGCTCTTCAGGAGCGCCCCTGTCTCGGCCGCGTTCTGGCACAGGTTTTCCCGCTCGATCTCCTCCAGCACCGCCAGACCGGCAGAGCAGGCAAGCGGATTGCCGGCATATGTGAAACCATGCAGGAAACCGCCATTGTCGAGCACGTTGGTGACGATGTCCTTATGCGCAATCATGGCGCCCAGAGGCGCATAACCAGCAGCAAAGCCTTTCGAGATCACCAGAATATCCGGATCGACATTCCAGTGTTCACCGGCGAAGAACTTTCCGGTCCTCCCGCCACCGGTCATGACCTCGTCATGGATCAGCAGGACGCCGTAACGCGTGCAGATCTCGCGAATGCGTTGCATGTACCCCTTCGGCGGCACGAGCGCGCCGGTGGAGGCGCCACCGATCGGCTCGACAATAAAGGCCAGGATCGTTTCCGGGCCTTCGGACAGGATCTTCGCCTCCAGCATGTCGGCGTAGTGTCTGCCCGTTGCCTCGTCGTCCGGGTCCAGCCCGTCGAGATAGGCGCGCGGTGCCGGAATCTTCGGCATCGGCCGCATCATGGGGTCGAACGGCGCGGTAAGGGGTGCGTAGCCTGTCAGGGCCAGAGCGCCGAGCGTGCAGCCGTGATAGCTCGGTTCGCGCGAGATGATCTTGTAACGCTGCGCCTGGCCGATCGCGATGGCGTTCTGGCGGGCCAGCTTGATGGCGCTCTCCACCGCTTCCGACCCACCGGAAACGAAGAAGACCTTTTCCAGTCGCTCGGGTGCCCGTGCGGCGGTCCTGGCGGCAAGCAGCTCCGCAGGCTCTGTCTCGAAATGGAGGCGGTAACCGAAGGTGGACTTGTCCATCTGCTTGCGCATTGCCTCCAGCACGCGCGGGTTGGAATGGCCGATGTTGCAGACCATCGCCCCGGACGAACCGTCGAGATAGCGCTTGCCGTCGACGTCCCACATGTAGACGCCGCGCGCCTGGTCCAGAACAGGCCGGCGCTGACGAGACTGATAGAACAGATGAGAGGTTTGCGGACGGCTCATGAAGCAGCTCCAGGCAGGGCTGCGCAGTCGCGCGGACGGAAGCGAACGGAGACGTCCGAGCCTTCCTCGAAAGGGTGCTGATCGATCATGTTGATCACCTGAAGTTGCTGGTCGCCGACACGTACGAAATACCGTGCCGCCTGACCCTGGTAGTCCACCGCCTCGACCTTGCCGTCGAGCGCGATGCGATCATCCGCCGGAGAGGATTTTTCCGCCAGCAGAAGTTTTTCAGCCCGGATAACAAGCTGTGCAGGACCGGCCTGCGAAAGATTGGGGGCCTTTTCCCTCGGCACATTGATCTTGCCGAAGTAAGGCAGTTCAAGGGACAGCTCCTGCCCGTTCACCGCCTGGCACGTCGCTGGCAGAATGTTGGAGATGCCCAGGAAGCGCGAAACGAACTCGCTTGCAGGTGTGTTGTAAACCTCCTGCGGCGTGCCGATCTGCTCCACCCGTCCGTTGGACATCACCACGATCCGGTCGGACATGGCGAGCGCTTCGGACTGGTCATGGGTAACGAAGACGGTGGTGATGCCGATCTGGTGCTGGATGCGTTTCAGCTCAACACGCATGTCCTCGCGCAGGTTGGCGTCGAGCGCGGACAGCGGTTCGTCCAGAAGCAGTACGTCCGGCTCTATGACGATGGCCCGCGCCAGCGCGATACGCTGCTGCTGACCACCGGAAAGCTGCTTGGGATAGCGGTCGCTGACATGGGGCAGCTGAACCAGTTCCAGCGCATCGCGCACTTTCTTTTCGGCATCCGCCTTCGGGATGTCGCGATATTTCAGGCCGAAAGCCACATTTTCGGCAATCGTCTTGTGGGGAAAGAGCGCGTAGTTCTGGAAGACGAGACCAAGGTTTCGCCTGTGGATCGGCACATCGTTGATGCGTTGACCCTTGATGGTGATGTCGCCTTTGGAAGGGTCGATGAGACCGGCGATCATCCTGAGGGTGGTCGTCTTGCCACATCCGGAAGGGCCGAGCAGCGTTACGAAGCTTCCGTCCGGGATGTCCATGCTCATCCGGTGAACGGCGGTAAAGCCACCGAACTTCTTGACGATATTGTTGAGGGAAACCGCGCTCACGCAAATTCTCCAGGTCCTGGGGAGAAGACGACCTTCCGGCAGTTGCTGCCGGAAGGTACTGGGTCAGTGATGGGGCCATACCGGGCTCAGTACCCCTTCTGGATCCGCCCGAACATCTTGGACCAGTCCTGTTCGCGGCTGTTCCAGTATTCCGGATTGGCGAAGGTCAGACCGTCAAGCGTGCCGGTCGGATCGAACGCCGGAAGGGTCGGGATCTTCTTGCCGAGATCAACCTTTGTCGGGTCAAGCGCTGGCGGGTAGTTCTGGCCTTCGGCGACCGCGATCGAGGTTTCGGGCGCCAGCATGAAGTTCAGAAGTTCCTCGCAAGCTTCCATGGGCGAGCCCTTGATCACGAACAGACATTCCTGCCAGCCGAAACCGTTGGGCGGATCGATATAGCCGATGTCATGGCCCTGCTCCTGAAGGGCGTAGATCCGGCCGGACCAGCCCTCGGTAACGTAGATTTCCTCTTCGGCCAGAAGGCTCATCAGTTCCGCACCGGACTGCCAGTATTTCAACAGCAGATCGCGGTTGGTGCGCACAGCCTGCCAGACGGCATCCATATCCGTTGCGTTGTTCGGATCCTGGTCGGTCTGCAGCGATGCGTACCAGATGCGGGTGCGCCAGTCGGACCAGCCGCCGATCTTGCCCTTGTAGGCTTCGTCGATCAGGAGCTTTGCACCCTTTTCCTTGGCTTCGTCGTCGGAGATGTATTTCCGGTTATAGGCAATGCCTGTGGTGCCGTAGTCATAAGGCACACAGGACAGCTTGCCGTCGGTGACACCGCGGAAGACGTCGGTGAGTTTCGGGATCACGTATTTCAGGTTCGGGATGTTGTCCTCGTTGAGCGTCGAGTTCAGCCCGAGATTGACATAGCGTGCGTAGTCGAAGACGCCTGACAGGTGCGCGATATTGTATTCGCCTTCCTGGCTGGCCTTGACGCGCGACAGATATTCATCACCGCCGCCGAACGTTCCGTCGACAACCTTGATGCCGGTCTTTTCCGTATAGGGATCGAAGGCATATTTGCGGAAGGCTTCCGAGACGACCCCACCCCAGCCGTCGAAGCGGACTTCCTCCGTCGCAGCCATGGCATGGCGGGCAAAGGGTGTCTGCACACCGTAGGCGAGACCGGCTGCCCCGATCAGACCGAGAAACTTGCGGCGGTCGAGATCACCGTTGAGATAGCGTTCGCGCAGACGCTCATAGCGTTTGGTATTGTCCATCTTGTTTTCCACTCTGGTTCTTGTGTCGGTTTCTTGCTTTGATCGCGCGGTTCTAACCGCCGCGCTGCATGGCCATCCGCCGGGCGATTGCCAGCCCGAGAAGCGGCAGGCCGACGGTCAGGAAAATCATCACGGTGCCGAGCGCGTTGATCTCCGGGGAGATGGAATTGCGCAGCATGGCAAAGATCTGGGTGGGCACGGTTTCGACACCGCCCGGCTTCCAGAACAAGGTGCCGGTGATATCGTCGAAGCTGATGGTGAACGCGAAGAGCATACCGGCGAAGACCGCCGGGGCCAGCAGCGGCAGCGTGATCTGGAAGAAGGCCTGCACGGGACTTGCGCCAAGGCTGAGTGCGGCTTCCTCGTAGTCGCGGCGGATGCCGACAAGACGGGCCTGCACCACAAGGATGACAAAGGGCAGCGTGAAGATGACGTGCCCCATCAGGAGCAGGAAGAAGCTCTTGTTGATCGACAGGAAATTCAGGAACAGCAACAAGGCGACCGCCAGCACCACCTCCGGCACCAGGATCGGCGCAATCAGGAGGGTGGAGATCAGGTTGCGGCCGGGTACCTCGTAGCGCACCAGGGCAAGACTTGCCAGAACGCCAAGTGTCGTGGAGATCAGCGCGGTCAGGGCACCAAGGACAATCGAGGTCTGGAACGCCCGCAGGATAGCGTCGTTTCCGGCCAGTTCGACGAACCAGCGGAACGAGAAGCCGGTCATCGGAAAGCTGCCGAACTGGCTGGCGTTGAAGCTGAGCAGAACCACCACCGCGACCGGCAGGAACATGAACAGATAGACCAGCAGCGTGTAGGCCCGGATCAGTTGCCACCCCATCAGCCAAGCCCCTTCATCAGTTGGCCCATGCCGAGATAGTGGTTGTAGATCAGCACCAGGGCGCCGAGGACGGCGAGCAGCATGAGCGAGAGCGCAGAGCCGAGCGGCCAGTTGAGCTGTGTGATGATCGCCTCGAAAACGAGATTGGCGAACATGGCGTCCGTCGGACCACCCAGAACCAGCGGCGTGATGTAGGTGCCGGCGCTCAGCACGAAACAGAGCAGACCTCCCGCGGCGAGCCCCGGCAGGGATAGCGGCAAGGTGACTTCCCGGAATGCCTGCCAGCGGGTGGAGCCGAGGGAACAGGCCGCGTCCTCCAGCGAAACATCGATCCCTTCCAGCGCCACATAGACGTTCAACACCATGAACGGCAGCAGGAAATGCACGAGGCCGAGGATCACGGTCGGCTCGTTGTAGAGCATCTGGACCGGTTCGGAGACGATGCCGAGGTTGAGCAGGGCCCAGTTGACCGCACCGGATACACCCAGGATGTTGATCCAGGACATGGTCCGGATGATGTAGCTGATCCAGAACGGCAGCATCAGCAACAGCAGCAGCAAGGCCTTGTTGCCACGCGAACGGGCAATGAAATAAGCCGCCGGATAGCCCATGACGGCACAGGCAAATGTGGTGATGGCGGCAATCCGCAGGGTACCGAGCAGGATGTCCCGATAGAAGGGATCGGTCAGCGCCTCGTTCCAGTTGTCCAGGTAAAAGCCCGCCTGGTCAGCGCCTGTGGCCGTGCGCAGCCAGAACGAATAGACGACAATAAAAACGAGCGGCACGAAAAGCAGCAGTCCCACTGCTGTGAGCGCAGGGGAAAGGAGTATCCATGGCTGTCGTTTTTCCCGCGCCTCGACGCTCATGCGCTCAAACCCTGCCAGATGCCTTGTCAAAATTGCTTGACTTCAGCGTCGCAGGCAGGTGTTCATTGATCAAATAGATAATGAAAATTATAACTATAGATCTAATCAATGGCTGATGGATTACGCCCGATCCAGGCGGAACGGCTTGCCCGCGAACTGGACTGGAACCTGCTGAGAACCTTCATCGTCCTGGCCCAGTCCGGAAGTGTGACGCGGGCGGCAGACAGACTGCGCCTCAAGCAGCCCACCGTTTCCAGCGCACTGAAGCGGCTGGAGGACCGGTTGGGACGCAAGCTCATCAATCGCAAGCCGGGTCAGTTCGAGCTGACGGAAGCCGGCGAATTGCTGTTGAAGGAAGCCATCGAGATCCAGGGTTCCATCCTGAGGCTCGGGACCCTGATGCGTGACGTCACCGACGAGATCCGCGGCCACGTCGAAATCGCCATGGCCAGTCACGTGGTTTCGCCGCTCTATGACGACACCCTGCGCGAGTTTCACGAACGGCACCCGGCCGCAACACTCACCATCAACGTTTCGGCCAGCAAGGACGCACTGGAAGCCGTCACGTCCCGCCGGGCTTCGCTCGCCGTCTGCCTGGTGCGCGAACGCAATCCAAAGCTTGAGTACCTGCGCCTTTTCCGGGAGTTTTTCGGCCTCTTCTGCGGTCCGCCTCACCCGCTTTACGGCAAGACCAACCTGACAAAGGCCGATCTTGCCGGTCAGTCCGCCGTCAGCTTCGTGACCGACCGGCTGGAAGACGCCCTTCGTCCGGTAACGCTGATGCGGGCGGAAGCGGATCTTGAAGACCGGATCGTCGGCACATCGGCCAACCTGGAAGAAGTCCGGCGCATGATCATTGCCGGACTGGGCATCGGCCCCTTGCCTGTCCACGTTGCCAAGCGGGATATTCGAGAGGGTCTTTTGTGGCAACTCCCACCCTATGACGCGCTGCCGGAGATCGACGTTCATGTGGTCTGGAACCCGAAGGCGAAACTGAACCGCGCCGAACAGGCTCTTCTGGACATGCTGCTGGAAAAGATAAGGCTGACGCCGATAGAGGAGCGGACCTATCGCTGACACATATCGCGGAGCATTGGCCTGCCGGCTTCTTTACCAACCCGAGCGACCAATACGGGAAACCCGGCAGCGGCCCGTTGCATTCCCCCGCTGACGTTGTAAAACTTTCAGGACGCTACGAAAATTGGCGATCAACGCCGTCCGGGTTGAAGGGGTAGGAAGATGAATGGTGTGCGGTTCGCCTGGAAAATGCTCTTCCTTGCGCTGGTAACAGTGGTCCTTATTCAGTCGCCTGCCAATGCATCGGAAGAATTCTTTGAAGGCGGCTGGACCCTGCAACGGGATGCATCTTCCCTGCGGTTCCAGTCGGTCAAGAACCTGACAATCGTTGAATCCAGTTCTTTCGCGGAATTTGAAGGCGGCATTGACGATACCGGCAACGCCAGGGTCCGCGTCTTTCTTGACTCGATCGATACGAAAATCGACCTCAGAAACGTGCGCATGCGGTTTCTCTTCTTCGAAACGTTCGAGTTCCCTGAAGCCGTCATCTCGACGAAAATTGATGCGTCAGCCCTGGCTGATCTTCCGACCGTCAAACGCAAGACGATCCCGCTTGCCTTCAATCTCGACCTTCACGGCGTCTCAAAACCGTTCGAGGCCAATGTTACGGTGACCTATCTGAGCGAAGACCTGGTTGCCGTTTCGAGCACCGCGCCGGTGTCTGTTGCAGCTTCCGACTTCGCCCTCGGTGGCGGTATCAAGAAGCTCGAGGAAGCCGCCGGCGTCGTCATCGTGCCATCGGCAACGGTCTCCTTCGATTTCGTCTTCGCCCGCAAATCGGGCGAAACGGACGAGGATGATGCCGACGACCAGCCCCAGCAGGCGGCCGCTTCTCAGCCAGCTGCAAGCACCGCGCTTGAGCCGGAAGGCAACCTGGACAACGAGGCTTGCACCGGCCGGTTCGAGATCCTGTCCCGCACGGACAACATTTACTTTCCAAGCGGCAGTTCGCAGCTTGATCCGCGAAGCCAGCCACTCCTGAACAGCCTCGTTGACATCATCATGAGATGCCCGGAGCTGACCATTGAAGTCGGAGGACATACCGACAGTGATGGCAGCGATACATCAAACCTGGCCCTGTCCGAACGCCGGGCGGGCGCGGTCAAGCAGTATCTTGTCTCCAAGAACGTTCCCGACAGCAGGATCAGGAGTGTCGGGTATGGCGAAAGCCGTCCCGTCGCTCCGAACACCTCTGCGGAAGGAAAGCAACGCAACCGGCGGATAGAGTTTGTCGTTGTCGAATAGGTCCAACATGAACCGCTTTGCAATCGCAATCCTCCTGGCACTGACAGCGACCATCGGCGCGCTGTCTGAGAGGGCTCACGCGGAACCGCGGCTGGCTCTGGTTGTCGGCAATGGCGCCTACACGACCGTGACGCCACTGGACAATCCGGTAAACGACGCAAGCCTGATGGCCGACGCTCTGCGCAAGGTCGGCTTCGAGGTAACCCTCGTCACCGACTCCAGCCAGAACGAGATGATCTCGGCGATTTCGCAGTTCGGCAGCAAGTTGCGGGCCGCGGGCGAGGACGCAACCGGGCTGTTCTATTATGCCGGCCACGGCGTGCAATCGTTCGGTGCAAACTTTCTCCTTCCGGTCGATATCGAACTTCAGGACGCTGCCGACCTCAGCCTGGTCGGTGTCCCTGCGCAGGCCGTTCTGCGGCAGATGTTCTCGGCACGGAACCGGACCAACATCGTCATTCTGGATGCCTGCCGAAACAATCCGTTCGTTTCCATCCCGGACCTCAGCGACAACGGTCTGGCAGAAATGAAGGCCCCCAGAGGCACCTTCCTCTCGTATTCCACCGCACCGGGCGACATCGCGCTTGATGGTATCGGCGGCAACAGCCCCTTCACCGAAGCGCTGGCCCGGCACATGCCGACACCTGGCATGCCCGTCGAAACCCTTTTCAAGGCGGTGCGGGTCGATGTTCTGAAGGAGACCGGCAACCAGCAGACCCCGTGGGACACTTCCTCCCTCACCGTTGATTTTCAGTTTGTCCCGGCCAAGGCTCCCTCTGCCGAGGAAGTCGAGCTGCGCCAGATCTGGGACACGGTGAAACTCAGCAAGGACCCCTTGCAGGTCCTCCTGTTCCTGCGCGCGCACCCGGACAGCCGATACTCCGCAGAAGCCAGGGAACTCCTGACGGCTCTGATGGAGAAGGAAACGCAGCCCACCGCGCAAGCGACACCTGCCCCACAACAGGAAACCGAACCTGCCACGCCCCAGACAAGCGAGCGTGACATGATCGAAACAGCGCGCCGAGAGGGAACCGCAAGCGCCTATCAAACCTATCTTGACGCATATCCGAACGGTGCCTTTGCCGAACTCGCACGCCTGGAGCTGCAAACGATCGTCAACAAGGAGCAGAGCACGGATCCGGTCGCCAGTCAGCCGCAGCAGGAAGACGCGCCGGCCATCGCCGAGCAAGGCTCACCTGCCGCCGAGCCGGGGGAACCGTCAGCCGTCATAGCATTCAACGCCCCCCTTGCCATGGGAGAGCCGGATATCGCCACCCGAAGCATTTCGGAGCTGATCACCGGATCGCCGAAATTCCCGCCGATCGAGGGCCTGCCGGAAGCGGTCTGGAAGGACAAGACTTGTGCCGCCTGTCATCAATGGGAGCAGGCGAACCTGTGCGACCAGGCCAAGACCTATGTCGCAGACAAGTCCAGAACCATCGAGAAACAGCACCCCTATGGCGGCACTTTCAAGAATGCGTTGCGGCTTTGGGCCGAACAGGGGTGTCCGTAACTTCGACGCCGGTTCCGTAGCGATCCGTCGTGTTTTCGCGTGCGTCGGTTACCGCGATTTCGAGATCACCGCATAGTCGGAGTAGCCGGCGTAAAGGCGATGGAAAGAGGCAACTGCGCCGATGCTGGCAGCCAGGGCTTTCAACTCGCCTTCCAGGTCAGCACGTGGAGACACGTGGAAGGATTTGAGCCAGGCAAACAGGACGCGCTTGAACCAGCCAGGCAAGCGTTCCTGCTGACCGAAATCGACCACGTGGATCCGCCCGTCCGGCGTCAGCCGCGCGGCACCTGCCACCAATGCTTCGCGCCAGATCGGGATCATGGACAGCGTATAGGAATAAAAGACGCGGTCGAAAGCCGGAACACCAAAACCTTCCGTTGCCGCCGGGTTTGCGGCATCGCCTTCCACAAGCGTGATCCGGTCTGTCAGGCCTGCCTTGTCGATGTTCTTCTGGGCGGTTTCCAGCATGTTCCTGGAAATGTCGAGGCCGTAGAAACGAACGTCCGGATAGGCTTTTGCTGCCGCAATCAGGTTCCGGCCGGTGCCGCAGCCAAGTTCCAGCACGACGCCGTCTCGCGGCGGCTGAAGCTCTCGGATCAGCTTGTCGCGCCCGAGCAGGTAGAACTTGCGGGTCAGGTCGTAAAAATGGCGCTGATGGCGATAGACGGCATCCATCAGCCGGGCTGTTTCGACGGCTTGGGTCATGACGCTATGTTTCCGTACGCAGGACGGCCAGCTTAGCCGTTGAACACATAAAGATGGAAGCCGCCATAAATGGAGGAGCGGTCCTGACGGCCAAGCTCCAGGCTTTCCTCTTCCTCGTAGGTCCAGCGGTTCAGGATCTGGTCGGATACGCGGCCCGGCAGAAGTGTCGGTTCGGCAGCGGTGCGGAAGATGACCCGGGCACCTGGAAGCGCGGTCCGCGTTATCTCGGTCCAGAGTGCATTGAGCTGATGGTCTGTCATCCAGTCCTGGGCGTCCAGCAGCACATAGGCGTCAAGCGTATTGTCCTGAACCGACTGAAGGTGTTCGGTAAAATTGCGATTGAGCACACGGACACGGCCCGCACGCTGACGGATTTCCTCGAAATGCTCGCGCTTTAGGTATGGCGGCAAAGGCCCGGCCGGACCGGTGCTGTCTTGACCGCTTGGAGCATAGCCACGGCCGAAGGCCTGCCAGGCGAAATAGTTGTCCTGCATGGAGAAGTCGCAAGCGAGTTTCTCAAGCCGCTGACGCAGAACCGCAGACATGTCGCGTTCGGCACTGGCCGATACCAGGGCGTCATACTGCGCCGGCGGAATGCCGAGGCCGTAGAGCGACATCTTCTTGGACGTAGCCCAGCGCACCAGACGCTTGTCGAACAGCGGCGCCAGTGCGGTATCGAAGAAAGTGCGCTGTTCTTCCAGCGACCTTGTCTTGACCATGTGCTTCGGGTCGATGCCATAGAGCCTTGCGACCAGGTGTCCCGCGCCGATGCAATAGCCCAGCAGACCGTGATGATAGAGGTCGCGCGAGAACAGCGTGATCCTCTTGCGGCCCCAATTGGCCATGTCACGGCCTTCCCAGTAGGCGACCGTTTCAGGATCGAGCTTGTCTTTCAGGAACCGCTGATAGGCGGCAACATTGGCCTTTTCGTCTGCTTCGCCGAAGAACCTGTAGAAGACCTCGTAATTCGGCAGATGCTTGGCTGCCGCCAGTTTCAGCCGGCCCAGCGCCACATGTGCACGGTTGAGGTCCACCGCAGTGATCTCGGCCGGATTTGCCGTCAGGTAGGACATGACGTTGCAGCCGCCCGACGCGATCGTAATCATTCGGGAGTCTGGAGTCAGGCGAAGAGCCCTCATGTCGACATCCGGATCTTCCCAGATCTGCGGATAGACAAGGCCCTTGAAAGCGAACGTGAACAGGCGCTCGAGAAAACCGTCCTTGGAGGTGGCTTCGGAACGGTGAACCGCATTCTTGAGACGTTTCTTCGATGCGGTAAGCGTGCTCTGCGCCATGTCTTTCTCCCGAGTCACCTGCGCCAATAAACTGCCTTCCGATACGTGACGGACGCGACAGTTTGGTGACGTTTGCGGAGAATCGAGCCGTTATCCGGATAATAAACCGCCAGTGAAGACCTGCCTCAGCAGTCCAGGAGTGCCTTCGTGGAGGGGAAGCCTTCCTCCCCAGCGGAAACGAAACAAAAAAGCCCCCGCCGAAGCGGGGGCTGTGTTTCCGTCCGGACCGTTGGGAGATCCGAACCTAGCGCGTGATAACCACGAAGTCGGTGCCAAGACCCGTGTTGCGGGTGAAGTTTCGGTCCGTGACCGTCAGGGACGAACCCGGGGTCAGCATCCTGGAAACTTCAAGCGCGACCTTCTTGGACATCTCGATCCGGTCGAGAACGTCCATCGACGCGCCACCGCGTTCACCTTCGGCAGATACCGCCATCCACTCGACCGACGAGTCTCCTGGCTTGAAATCCATGGCAGTGAAAACGTGCGTTCCGATTTCCTGGTCGATATCCTTGATCGAGACAGGGGCGGAATAGACATCGCGGAACTTGCGACGGATCCGCAGCGTTGCATTCTTCGGCTCTTCGTATCCGGCATCGGCATGGATGCGGAACTCAAGCGCATTGGTCAGCTGACCGGTTACCGGCAGTTCGGCACCTTCCTGGTACAGGCTGATTGCTGCACGGGTCTTGCGGCCCATGACACCGTCTTCCGGACCGGCATTGAAGCCCATCTGGTTGAGCAGCTGTTGCAGCACCTGAATGCGGCTTGGTGCTTTCTGCGGCGTGATGATCATCCGAAGAGGCTGATCGAAATAAGGATTTTCCGGCTGTACTGCCGGCAGGTTAGCCTGCAGGGGCGCTTCCTGAATGGCACCACGCAGAGCCGGATCGGCTGCAATGGTCTCATCCGTCAGGCTTGCGACCTCGGTTTCAGGCACATAGGGCTGCGGCAATACAGCGTGATGCACACCAAGCGGGTTCGCCTCGCCCCGTGTCACGACAACATGCATGCCGCGCTCGGTCATGCTGTAAAGTGACTGTGCAAAGGCTTTCGGAAGACGAATGCAACCGTGCGAAGCCGGATAGCCGGGCAACCTTCCGACATGCAAGGCAATACCCGACCATGTCAGACGCTGCATGAATGGCATCGGCGCATTGTCGTAGAGGTTGGAAAAGTGCTTGCGCCTCTTTTCCAGAATGGAAAACACACCGGTCGGTGTGCTGTGACCGCGCTTCCCGGAGGAAATCGACGACACTTCGATCAGATCCAGGCCGCGATAGACCTTGATCTTCTGCTCGTCCAGCGACACCAGCATGTGCAATGGCGGTTCGCTTGCCACATCCGTTTCCGGAGCGGCGTCACGCGCGAATGCGGCCGACATGGCGGCGAACGAAATAACTGCGGCACCGGTCAAGTTGAGCAGCGAGCGCTTGTGCCTGCTCCGGCTATTCATTTCCAATGACAACATCCCTGAGCTCCCCAACGCAAATACCCATAAAGCTCGATTAAAACTGTAACCAACATCTGTGTAGATCGGGTTAGGAAACACGGTTACTTATTGGTTTCCTTCGACCTTTCAGCCGCAAAGTCGCACATTACCCAGCTCGCGGCTGTTATTCACATCACATTTTGTACAGCTAGCAGCCACAACGTGAACGGGGCCTGAATGGGGGAAACGGCCCATTCACGCCAACGGTTCCCGCAGGAGCGGCTTTTCTCAGGCTTTCAGTCCGTCCAGGAAACGGACGGGTTCGCCACGCGAGGGTGTCGTCAGCTCGCCGTGCCACATGACGCGCTGCCCTCGGACAACAGTCCCAACCGGCCAGCCGGTGACGTCCTTGCCGTCATAAGGTGTCCAGCCGCACTTGGAGGCAATCCACTCGTTGCGGATCGTTTCCTTGCGCTTCATGTCGACCACGGTGAAGTCGGCATCGTAACCGACTGCGATCCGGCCCTTGAGCGCCGTCTGGAAAAGACGGGCCGGGCCTGCACTGGTCATGTCGACAAAACGCGCGAGGCTGAGGCGGCCTGCGTTGACATGATCCAGCATGATCGGAACCAGCGTCTGCACACCGGTCATTCCGGACGGGGACGCCGGATAGGGCTTCTGCTTTTCTTCCAGAAGATGCGGGGCATGATCGGAACCGAAGATGTCGAGAATGCCCTGCTGCAAGGCCCACCAGAGACGTTCCGAGTGGCGCGGTGCACGCACCGGCGGGTTCATCTGAACCAGCGTACCCAGCCGGTGGTAGGCTTCGTCCGTCAATGTCAGGTGGTGCGGTGTCACCTCGATGGAGGCGACATCCTTGTGGTCGATCAGGAAATCGACCTCCTCTGCCGTAGACAGATGCAGAATGTGGATCTTGGCGCCGGTTTCGCGCGCAATGCCCACAAGACGCTGAGTGCATTGAAGTGCTGCGATCTCGTCACGCCAGATCGGATGGGAGCTTGGGTCGCCTTCAACACGTTCTCCCTGACGTTCGCGCAGGCGGAATTCGTCCTCGGAGTGGAAGGCCGCCCGGCGGCGGGTTACGGACAGGATTTCCTTCACGCCCTGGTCGTCTTCCACCAGAAGGTCGCCGGTGGAAGACCCCATGAACACCTTGATGCCCGCTGCCGCCGGCAGTCGTTCCAGGTCAGGAATGTCCTTGACGTTATCCCGCGTTCCGCCAACCCAGAAGGCAAAGTCGCAGTGCATGCGGTGGTGTCCGCGCCGCACCTTGTCGGCAAGGGCTGCCTCGGAAGTCGTCAGCGGATTGGTGTTCGGCATCTCGAAGACCGCGGTGACGCCGCCCATGACGGCAGCACGGGAACCGGATTCCAGGTCTTCCTTGTGGTCGAGACCGGGCTCGCGGAAATGCACCTGGGTGTCCATGACGCCCGGCAGGACATGCAGCCCCGTGCAATCGAGCGTTTCGCCTGCCTGTGAAGCGTCGAAGGAGCCTATGCCGACAATCCGGCCGCCGCGAACAGCGACATCACGCTGCCCCTCGCCGTCCTGATTGACTACGGTTCCGCCCTTCAGGATCAGGTCATAGGTCGCGCTCATGTGGCTCCTCCGCGTTAATTCGGGTCTATCGGCAGGTCTATTTAACGGGCTTATACGCGGCCCGGCGGCAAAGGACCAGACAGGGGTCGACAGATTCAGAACCTTGCCCACGGTGGGGAAAGCGCCTATGTGGCATTCAAGTGAAACTGGCCAGTCAACCTGTCTGAATCAGTCATCCGTTCCATGGAGCCTGCCGTGTCGACCCTGTCCTATGCCCACCTGTCCGACCGCTCGTTGATCCGCGTTGGCGGTGCCGAGGCACAGCATTTCCTGCAAAACCTGGTGACGGCAGATATCGACGGCATGACGGAAGGTGGCGCTCGCGCAGGTGCCCTGCTGACGCCCCAGGGCAAGATCCTGTTCGATTTCCTGATTTACCGCGTCGAAACCGGGTACCTGCTGGATGCCCCATCAGAAACGGCAGCTGACCTTCTGAAACGGCTGACATTCTATCGGCTGCGGGCAAAGGTGGAACTGGAAATGCTGCCGGAAGACATCGGTGTGATTGCGGTTTGGGATGACGCTTCGGAAGCGGGCAACGCTTCGAACCTTGGTCTGGAAGCTGCCCTGGCCTGCGTCACGGATCCGCGGCTGCCAGCGCTCGGGATGCGCATTTCCGGTTCAGTGGCTGATGTTTCCGCAATGCTCGACGGTTCACCCGCGGACGTTGCAGCCTATGATCTTCACCGCATTTCAAAAGGCGTGCCGGAAGGTCTGAAAGACTACGACTACTCGGATATTTTCCCTCACGATGCCGATCTAGATCAGCTTGGCGGTGTCTCCTTTTCCAAGGGATGTTACGTCGGTCAGGAAGTGGTTTCGCGCATGCAGCACCGGGGCAGCGCCCGCAAGCGGTTCGTTCAGATCGAAAGCGGCGCGATGCTTCCTGAAAAGGGTGCTGATATCATGGCCGGCGGCAAATCCGTCGGGGCGCTCGGGTCCAGTGCCGGTACCGGTGACAGCGCTGTGGGCCTTGCCCTGCTCCGTCTTGACAAGGTAGCCCAAGCCAAGGACAACGGCATCCCTCTGCAATGCGGTGACGCGGAGATTCTGGTCAAGGTGCCCGACTGGGCATCGTTTTCCTTGCCGGAGCCCAGCACCGCGGACTGAAACCGCGAGACCTTTGAGGACCGATGGCCTCTGCCCGAACCGACCAGCCCCCGCGCGCCTGGCAGCGCATGTTGTCCGGCAGACGGCTCAATCTTCTGGACCCCTCACCGCTCGACGTCGAGATCTCCGACATCGCCCATGGCCTTGCCCGTGTCGCCCGCTGGAACGGACAGACCTATGGCAACCATGCCTTCTCGGTCGCGGAACATTCGCTGATCGTTGAAGACATCGCCATGATGCTGAAACCGGACCTGCCGCCGCACTGGCGCCTGGCTGTTCTGCTCCATGATGCACCGGAATATGTCATCGGTGACATGATATCCCCCTTCAAGTCCGTCATCGGTGAAGCCTACAAGGGGGTGGAATCACGCCTGCAGGGGGCAATCCACTTGCGGTTCGGTCTGCCCGCAGCAATTCCCGTGGCCGTGAAGAAGCTCGCAAAGCGCGCCGACATCATCTGTGCCTATTTCGAGGCGGTGGAACTGGCCGGTTTCGACGAAGACGAAGCTGCCAAGATATTCGGCAAGCCACGTGGTTTTCCGCTCGATGCGAACGGCAAGTTGCGTTACGGCCTTGAGCCTCTGCCGGTGAAATCTGCCCAGGAAATGTTCATGCAGCGCTTTGAAGAGATCGAAGCCCTGCGCGAAGCTGGGAACAACCCGAAAAGCAGACAAGCTAACGGGTGACCTTGCCCACGAATGACCCTAGTTTATTGACGGATGCGAAGAACCGGTTCTGTCATGCTGCACGTTTGTTCCCTGTCGAAATTGCCCGAAACGGTGGTCTCCACCGGCGCCAAATCCGTGATCACCCTGATCAACGCCGAAATGAGCGTGCCGACACCCGTCGGTATCTTGCCGGAACGCCATCTGTTTCTTGCCTTCAACGACATTGTAACGCCGGTGAAGGGGCTGGTTCCGGCCAGTGAAAGGCAAGTGGAGGCTTTTCTGTCCTTCGTGAGATCCTGGGACCGGCAGGAACCACTGGTGATACACTGCTGGGCAGGCATCAGCCGCTCGACGGCCGGTGCCTATGTGGCAGCTTGTGCGCTCAACCCGAATGCGGATGAATACGATCTTGCGAAGATCCTTCGGGCGCGGTCGCCGTCGGCCACACCGAACGCCCGGATTGTTGCGATGGGCGACAAGATCCTCGGCCGTGATGGCCGCATGATCGACGCCATCCGGGGCATCGGCCGCGGTGCAAATGCCTTTGAAGGCAACCCCTTTGTCATGCCGATCGACTGACGACCAACCACGGAGACGCAATGCCCCACCGGCAAGCCAATATTGAAATCGGATTGAATGCCGTCATCGTATCGGTTGCCGGAGGCCTGCCCCAGATCGTTCACGTGAACGATGCGAAGGAGGCCAGTACACAGACAGGCCAGCAAACCGGAGCAGAGAGCGGCACGAACGCGCCGGGTGAGGCAACACTCGACAGCCTTCCGTTTGGTCCATTCGACCCGATCCGTCACCGCACCTTCGAAATCGGCCTGCGTTCCTGGGTGGAAAACCAGACCGCGCTGAGGTTGGGATATGTCGAACAGCTTTACACTTTCGGCGACCGTGGCCGGCACCGGGTCTTCGGTGATGAAGGACCGCATGTGGTTTCGGTCGGGTATCTGGCTTTGACACGTCAGACCCCGGATTCGGAAAGCATGCTTCTGCGGCACGATTCGGCATGGCGTTCCTGGTACGACTATTTCCCCTGGGAAGACTGGCGCACCGGGCGTCCCGAGGTCCTGGATCGGGACATCCTGCCTGCTCTCGACGCCTGGTCCAGCGAACCACCGCCTTCGGGTGAGCCGCCCAAACCACTTGGGCGTCAGGAACGGGTGCGCCTTGCCTTTGGCACCGGCGGGACTTCCTGGGATGAAGAAAGGGCGCTGGAGCGGTTCGAACTTCTTTATGAGGCTGGCCTCGTCGAAGAAGCCCGGACCGATGGACGGCCAGCGGCCCTGCGGCGGTCAAACCTGCCTTTTCTCGGCGCGTCGATGCGCTTCGACCATCGCCGGGTACTGGCGACAGCCATTTCCCGGTTGCGCGGCAAGTTGAAATACCGACCGGTGATCTTCGAACTGATGCCGGAGACCTTCACGCTCACCGAGCTTCAAACCTCTGTCGAGGCCATTTCGGGACGCCATCTGCACAAGCAGAATTTCCGCCGCCTGGTAGAAAACGCCGACCTTGTCGAACCGACCGGTGCAACGTCGACCGCGACCGGGGGCCGCCCGGCCGCCCTGTTCCGGTTCCGCCACCAATTGTTGAGCGAACGGCCTGCCCCCGGGCTTCGTGTAGGCGGGCGCTGACGGCTTTCTGCGATTTTTTTCGACACGGCCATTAAAGTTAAGTCCTTAGTAATATTAACCATAACTCCTCCTATCGGCGCGAAAACTTCCACGATTTTCCACGAATTCCAGTCTTATTAACGCTCTTTCAAGGTTAAGCAGACATCTTCAATTTCAGCGTCGTTGTTTACACAGCGTTCACGCTGTTCGTCCGGCGTTTTCGGGACGATGTGTAACGAGTTGGAGTTGGCTGCGTATGTCTGGCCTTAAGTCCCGCAACGGAAAGCGGTTTTCTTCTAAAGTGACACAAGATTTCGGCCCGGTCCGTGCGCGTATGCGCCGGCTCAAATATGTTCTTGTTGCCTGCCCACTGGTCTGGCTCGGTATCGGCGGATCGGTTGGAAACCAGGACATCTTTTCGCTCGTCAACTCGCGCAAGACGGAATCGCCGCGCTGGATGATGTATCTTGAGCCAGCGAATTTCACGACGAAGGTTGCACCGAAACTGGCGCTCGGCACGACGCCGGTACCCGACCATATCTCTGCACCGATCCTGACACTGACGTCGGCAGATGAAGATTTCGAGGCCAGGCCACTCGTCGGTTTTGAAGAGGTCGCCATGAACGCCAGGCCGACCGAAGTGCCCGATACGATCCTCACCAACAGCACCGCCAAAAGCGACCGCCTGATCACGATGGCGCCGGACCGCCAGATGGTCGACAGGGCAGCCGGCAATCTCTACGCCATGTCGAGCCTGATCTCGACGGAGAAGAAACACGAGGATCTGCCGCGCGTCGCCTTCGTCAAGGCACAGCCGCTCAACTCCCAGGAAACCAGCATGCTCGCCAGCAACGGCAAGGATGGTTTCCCGGAAGGTGGGCCGTTGGACCTGCAAAAGGTCATGATGGCGCGCAATGCCGCTGCCGCCAGCTTCTCCCTCGTTTCCGCCTACGCTCCTGAAAGCGTGAAGGAAACCAAGGAACCCTTCGACGCGCTGTTCGGCGCTGCCATGTACGAGCAGGAGCTGCCGCCGCCGGAAGATCCCGACAACCCGCATTGGTGGGCGCAAAAGCCCCTCCCACTGTCCGTTGGAGACAAGAAAGAGCAGCGCTGCCTTGCCGAGGCCATCTACTTCGAAGCTCGCGGTGAAAGCGAAGATGGCCAGGTGGCCGTCGCGCAGGTCGTGTTGAACCGAGTCAAGAACCCGGCCTACCCGGACAGCATCTGCGGCGTCGTTTACCAGAACCGCCACAAACGCAACCGCTGCCAGTTCTCCTTTGCCTGCGATGGTATCAAGGATCGCATTTCCAGCCCGACCGCCTGGGCAACCGCCCAGAAGCTGGCAAGGGATGTCGCTGACGGCAAGCGCTATTCGAAGATGGTCGACGCTTCGACCCACTATCATGCGACCTACGTCAACCCGCGGTGGGCGAAGTCCATGGCAAAACGCGGCAAAGTCGGCCTGCACATCTTTTACAAGACCTACGCCGGCGGCTGGAACTGATCCTGCCGCCCGGGGCCTTCCCCACGTCCTTCTTCGGCCTGCTCGTGCCATAGGCGTCCTCAGATGCCTGTGGCCCGTGCTTTCCCGTCAGTCGCTCGACTTGAAGACGTTGGTGACCACATAGGTTGCCAGAAGGACGAGATGAAACCCCAGAAGGGCGGCAACCTGAAGCGGTGTGGTCTGGGAAAATTCCAGAAGTTCGCTCAATACGTGGATCGATGAGATGATGATGATCGTCGAAACGATCCGGTGCTTCATCCGCCTGTAGGCCTTCTCGCCCTGCTGGATGTAGTCATCGCCCTGCACAAGGGCCTTCAGCCGGAAGGTGTTGTAGGTGTTGGTCGCCACCATGATCACCAGATTGGCGATGAACACCATGTCGAGCAGATTGAGAATCAGCAGGATCGTCTTCTTGCGGTCCAGAAACTCGAAGCTCTGGATCGCGTCGTAGATATCGACGAAGAAGGTGACGAGAAACAGCACCATGGCAACAGACAGACCGGCCAGGATCGGAACCTGCGCGTAGCGGGTCAGCCTGATTACCGGATCGCTTGCCGAGATCTTGCGGTCTTCGTTCTCACGTTCACTCATGTGCCTGCCCCGACTGTCCTTCTTCAGAGCTAGCACGAGTATGGATTGCAGACCAACCCGGAAGGTCGGCCTGCAAACTGCATTCACGGCCGGCATCTAACGCCGGCCGGATCAAACGGTTGAGATCAAGCGGTTGCGAAAGTGTCCTTGAACTGCTCGCGAAGAACGTTCTTCTGGACCTTGCCCATGGTGTTGCGCGGCAGGCTGTCTACCAGAACAAGCTTCCGCGGATGCTTGAAACGGGCGAGCGATGTTCCGGCAACAGCAAGGATCGCGTCCAGATCGGGCGTTTCCGGGCTATCCGGCACCACCAGGCCCAGCACTGTTTCTCCGAAATCGGAATGCGGCACACCAATGACGGCGCTTTCCCGAACCCCGGGCTGGGCATCCAGGATCAACTCGATTTCCTTCGGGTAGATGTTGTAGCCGCCGGAAATGATCAGGTCCTTGTTGCGCCCGACGATATGGACATAGCCGTCTGCGTCGATCATCCCGAGATCACCGGTGATGAAGAAGCCGTCCTCCCGCAATTCGGCAGCGGTCTTCTCCGGCATCTGCCAATACCCCTTGAAGACGTTCGGGCCGCGCACCTCGATCTGGCCAACCGTTTCGGCCGGCAACGTGTCGCCCGTCGCGGGGTCCGTGATCTTCAGTTCCACGCCCGGGAGCGGGAAACCGACCGTCCCGGCGCGGCGTTCGCCTTCATACGGGTTGGAGGTATTCATGTTGGTTTCGGTCATGCCGTATCGCTCCAGGATCCGGTGACCGGTCCTTTCCTCGAACTGCCGGTGCGTTTCGGCAAGCAGTGGCGCGCTTCCGGAAATGAAAAGCCGCATGCCCTTTGTGAGGTCCGCCGTAAAACGCTCGTCCTGAAGCAGTCGGGTATAGAAGGTCGGCACGCCCATCATCGTCGTTGCCTTGGGCATCAGCTCGATCATGGCGTCGAGATCGAATTTCGGCAGGAACAGGATGGCGCCACCAGCAGCCAGCGACACGTTGGTCGCAACGAAAAGCCCGTGTGTGTGAAAGATCGGCAAGGCATGCAGCAGCACATCCTTGTCGGTGAAGCGCCAGAGTTCCGCCAGGGTGGCGGCATTCGACAACAGGTTCGCCTGCGTCAGCATTGCCCCCTTCGACCGCCCTGTCGTGCCGGAGGTGTAAAGGAAAGCGGCCAGATCGTCCGGCGCCCGTTCCACCGTTGCAAATTCGGAGGGTTTGGCTTTGGCCTGATCCGTCAGCGACCCGCTTCCGTCAGCGTTGAGCGTCTCGAGGCGGGCGCCGAGTTTCGAGACGACAGGGTCCAGCAAGGTCTTGCTGCCACCGTCGCAGACCACGGTCCTGGCACCGCTGTTTTCGATAAAGTAGCTGAGCTCATCGACAGTGTAGGCCGTATTGAGCGGCAGGAACACGATCCCCGCCTGGGCACAGGCCGCGTAAAGAGCCAGAGACGTGGCTGACTTTTCGACCTGGGCGGCGAGCCGGTCGCCAGCCACCATGCCGTTGTCGGTCAGAACATGGGCAATCTGCGCCGCGCTTTCCAGAAACGCAGCATGGGTCAGGATGGAGCCGTCCTGAAAGATCAGAAAGGGAGTGTTCTTGCCGGCATGCTTTCCGAACAGTTGGTCGTAGAGTGGGTTTGTCATCTATGGGGCTCCTGGATCAGCAGGCTTTCGATCTAACCTTGCAAGGCCAAAAAGCTGATCGATTCTATATTGTTAGAGCTTATTAGCCGCATTCAGTTCAGTGCGGATAGCTCTAAAGTGAACGCATTTTCTCCAGCAGTGCTGAGTGATTTGATTTCAGATGAAGCGGCAATTGTCCGGATCGAAGCGAACCTCTCATGGTTCTGGGTTACCTTCTCCAGATCGTAGAGATAATTGACCATGACGCCGGCAGACTGCTTCATTCCCTTGTCGGAAAGATCCGCGCCTGCGTGCACCTGGTGGACCAATGCACCGTTGCCAAGGTGGAAGCGGGCGACAGGGTCCAGCGGCAGACCGTCCTTGCGCTTTGCGGTCATCAGGTACCGGGCAGCAAGCTTGCGCAAGGTATCCTCGTCGGCAGAGCCGTGATCGATCCCCTCGCCGTCCAGCCAGCGGACCAGCCCCGGGATCGGCGACAAGGTGACGAATGTCTTGAGCTTGGGCAGCTCAAGCGACAAATCCGCGGCCACCTGTTTGATAAGCGAGTTGCCGAAGGATATCCCTGCAAGGCCGGCCTGGCAGTTGGAGATCGAATAAAACACCGCGGTATCCGCCGTATCTGCTTCGATCTGCGTTCTGTTTTCGGCAAGAAGACCCTGGATGGAGCCTGGAATGCCCTTTGTCAGGGCAACTTCGACGAAGATCAGCGGCTCATCCGGCATTGCCGGATGCAGAAACGCGAAGCACCGCCTGTCGACAGGCTCCAGACGTCGGCGAAGATCGCTCCAGCTGTCGATCGCGTGAACGGCTTCATAGGCGATGATCTTTTCCAGAAGCTGGGCCGGGCTTTCCCAATTGATCGGCCTAAGCACCAGGAACCCGCGGTTGAACCAGCTGGCAAACAGATGCCGGAAGTCCAGATCAAGCGCCTGAAGGACATCATCGCCCTTGCTGAGGCGCAACAGGTCCTCGCGCATGCCGACCAGAAGCCGGGTTGCGTCCGGAACCTGGTTGAGCCGTCGGATCAGTTCCTGCCGCGGAGGTTCGACAGCCTCCATGAATTCTCGGTAACTGGCCTTCGACTGCCCCTTCTCATAATGCTCCAACGCCGATCTGACAGCCGGAGCCGATACGGCCAGACCTTCCGCGAGATGACGGAAGAAGGCACGTTTTTCCTCGTCATTGAGAGCGCCATACCGGCTGAGGATCTGCCGGGCAAGATTTTGCCCGGAGACCTCCCCGGTTGCACCGATCAAATCGGCGACGAGCGCCTCGAGCGGACGGTCATCCGCCTTGTCCGCCCCCTTCGACAGGTATCTTCGTTCGAAAACGGTCGTCAGCAGATCGGCCAGAAACATCACCGCGCTTCTCCCATCACCACGTCCGGCAGCCAGGTGGCCAGTTCCGGAAACAGACAGAGGATGACGATCGCCACGAACATGCACGCCACGAATGGCAGGGACCCGGTGAGGATCGTCTTCAAGGAAATGTCCGGAGCGATGCCGTTGATCACGTAGAGGTTCAACCCGACCGGAGGAGAGATCAGACCGATCTCCATGTTGATGGTCAGGACAACCGCGAACCAGATCGGATCGAAGCCGGCTGTGGTGATGATCGGCAGCAGGATCGGTGCCGCCATCAGGATCACCGCGACGGGCGGCAGGAAGAAACCGGCAATCAGCAGGAAGACGTTGATTGCCGCCATCAGGATCCAGCGGTTGACGGACAGCGTGCCGATCCATTCTGCAATCGCCTGCGTGATGAAAAGCGACGACAGCATGTAGGAAAAGACACCGGCTGCCGCGATGATGAAGAGGATCATCACGCTTTCCCGCGTGCTGTCGCGCAGCACGGTCCAGAGCAGTTTCGGGCTCCAGAGCCGGTAGATGATGACCGCGATCAGCAGACAGAGCAAAGCGCCGACGGCAGCGGTTTCAGACGGTGTCGCGATGCCGCCGTACATGGCATAGAGCACACCCAGAATAATGAGCATGAACGGCAGGACGCGCGGCAGGATCTCGAACTTTTCCGCCCAGGAATAGTTGCCCGCGCTGAGCACGCTGGCATTGCCGCTGCGCCAGGTCGAATAGAGCGACCAGGCCATGAAAAGGCCCATCAGCATCAGGCCGGGAATAACACCTGCCAGGAACAGACGACCGATCGAAGTTTCGGTTGAAATGCCGTAGACGATCATCGTGACGGACGGCGGGATCAGGATGCCGAGCGTGCCGCCCGCGGCGATGGAGCCGGCGGCGACACCGTCCGGATAACCGCGCTTGCGCATTTCCGGAATACCCATCTTGCCGATGGCCGCACAGGTGGCGGGTGAAGACCCGGACATGGCAGCGAACAGGGCGCATGCACCGAGGTTCGAGACGACCAGTCCACCGGGTACCCGGGTGAGCCAGCGTTCCAAAGCTTCGTAGAGATCGGCCCCCGCCCGAGTGGAGGCGATGGAGGCGCCCATGATGATGAACATGGGGATCGACAGAAGGGCGAAGTTATCAAGTTTACCGAACAGGATTTCGGGCATCAGTTCGAGCGACCGGAAGCCGTCGAATGCCAGCAGGAAGCCCGCGGAAACGATCAACAGACCGATCGCAACGGAAATGCCGGAGAAGAGGACCAGGATGGTGGCGACCGCCACCAGGGCGCCGAGCAGCAAGGGATCCATTATTTATCCTCCAGACCGAAGGGTTTGTCGACACCGATGAGAACCGCGTAAAGATCTGCGGCGAGCTGCAGCAACAGCAGTCCGAACCCAACGGGGATCGACAGATACGGGATCCAGAGCCTGACGCCCCAGACTGTGTCTGAGGTCCAGCCCTTCGACCAGGCGAGGTACCAGAATTCAGTGCCGTAGAAGAGCATCATCGCCATGACCAGGATCGAGATTGACAGCGTGATGCAGGCCAGCACGAAGCGGGCACGTGGTGCCAGCGACAGGGGAAACAGGTCGACATTGACGTGCCCCCGAAGCCGCTGAACGTAAGGCAGCCCCACAAGGGTTGCGGCGATGACCAGATAAATGACCGTTTCGGTCTGCCAGACGGTGGAAGCGTTGAGCACGAGGCGCACGAAGATCATCTGGCAAGTGACGACGACGGCGACAACGATCATCGCTGCCGCACACCAGCCGGCCACGGTCGAAATCGCTGCGACAACGCGCAAGAAGGGGTTGCTGCCGGCATGCGCTACCGCAGCCGTACTGTGGCCCGCCATGGGTCACTCCTTGAAATGAGGTCCTTTGGAACAGGTTTCGGGGCGGCTTTCAGGCCGCCCCGCAAGTTCAGTCGCTTATTCGACGGCGAATGCCAGATCGAGAAGCTGCTGACCGTTCGGGGTTTCTTCCACGAACGCCTTGTAGGAGGTTTCCTTGGCAAGAGCCCGCCAGGCATCGAAGTCCGCTGCGGTCATTTCGGCGATTTCGACACCGTTCTCACGGAAGACTTCTGCAGAGGCCGCATCTTCCTTCTTGGCTTCTTCGAGATAGAAAGCCTGCGCCTTTTCAGAAGCCGCCAGCAGCGCTTTTTGCTGGTCTTCGGTGAGGCTTTCGAACTTGGCCTTGTTCATCAGGAGTGGCTGGTACATGAACCAGAGCGCATATTCGCCAGCCGGGGTGTAGCAGGATACCTGCTCGTAAATGCGATAGCTGACGAAGGACGAGGACGAGGTGTTGACCGCGTCCAGAACACCGGACTGCATGGCATTGTAGACTTCCGAAGACGCCATCGAGGCAATCGAAGCGCCTGCGCCTGCAAGCATCTGCTCAAAGGCCTTGCCCGCAGCGCGGGTCTGAAGGCCCGGCATGTCTTCCGGCTTGGTGATGCACTTGTCCTTGGCTGCAAAGCCGCCGGCCAGATAACCGTGCACCAGCACGATCACATCGTCCTCGGCCATGATTCCCTCAATGGCCTCCATGAACGGGCTTTCGTTCATGCGGGCCGCATGGTCATGGTTTTTCACCAGACCCGGCATCAGGGTGAGGTTATAGGCAGGTTGCTGGCCACCGGCATAGCTGAGCGGCAGAACGGTCATGTCCAGCAGACCGCGAGACAGCGGCTTATACTGTTCGCGCGCCTTCAAAAGCGACTGGGACGGGAAAATCTTGATGTCGAGATCGACACCGGCCGCCGCCACGTCGTCGGCAACCATCTGGGCCACCTTGTGGCGAACGTCGCCGGTGGACCACTGGTGAGACAGGCGCAGCTCGGTCGCGTTGGCGGTGAGCGCGCTGGCGAAAAGCGTCACGGCAGCAACCGACGCTGAGAATTTGAAGTTCATTTTTTCCTCCCTGATGGTTCCGGACGGGAACCGGAATTCGATCTTACCCTCATGTGATGTTTTTCTGTCAAGTCATTTTGTATACAAGACCGACAATATTGCGCGCGAAAAACTCCTATGCTAAATGCGAAACATGGAAAGAAAACGATCCGACCGCATCGCGGATGCGCTTGAAGGGCTGATTTTCGACGGCACTTTCGCCGATGGCGACAGGCTGGACGAGGTTCAGCTTGCGGGCCGGTTTTCGGTTTCCAGAACACCGGTCCGGGAAGCCCTTCACAGGCTTTCCCAGTCCGGTCTGGTCGTGCAGATACCCCGCCGCGGTGTGTTCGTCCGGCAACCCGGCCCGGTGGAACTGATCGAAATGTTCGAAGTGATGGCAGAGCTGGAAGCCGTGAGTGCGCGCCTGGCTGCCGCGCGTATTTCCGAAACTGCCCTTGCCGATCTTCACGCTGCGAACGAGCGTTGCAAACACGCCGTCGAGGCGCAGGACACGGATGGCTACTATCTGGAAAACGAACAATTCCACGCCATCATCTACCGCCAGTCAGGCAACCGTTTTCTGGAGCAGGAATGCCTTCGCCTTCAACGGCGTCTGCAGCCCTTCCGAAGGGTGCAGTTGCGCGTGCGCGGGCGCATGAAACAATCCATGGCCGAACATGAAGACGTCGTTGCCGCCATCGAGGCTGCCGACGGTGATCGGGCGGCGGCTGCCATCCGTCGGCACGTTTCCGTGCAGGGCGAGAAATTCCATCACCTGATGGCAAGCCTGAAGCCCGCAGCCGAGTAAGTCCGTCTAGAACTCGAAAACCCGGCCATGCTGCTGACGGTCCGCGGCAGGGCTTGTGCCGAGGGCTGACCGGTAGCGTTTCGAAAAATGGGATGCGCTGGCAAAGCCGCAGGCCATCGCGATGTCGATCATGCGCATTGAGGTGCGGCAGACGAGCTGGCGGGCAATGTCCAGACGAACCTTTGCGTAATATTCCTGCGGGCTGCACTTGAGATATTTCTGGAATTCCCGCTGCAACTGGCGGGGGCTGACGTCCAGTTTCTGCGCGATTTCCTGCAAGGAAAGCGGCTCGACGACGTTCTCCGTCATCAGGGCGATGCTGCTGCGCACCCGTTGCGAGACGGTTTCCAGATCATCACGCATGTGCTTGTGCTGCCGCTCATTGCCACTGCGCCAGTCGTGATGAAGGGCGATTTCGGCAACATCCGCAGCAACCGCGCCACCGTGGACCTGGGCCACGAAGCCGATCATCAGATCGAGCGCGGAGGTTCCCCCGGCGCAGGTCATGTACTTGCCGTCCGTCTGAATGAGACTGTCCACCAGCCGCGCATCGGGGAACCGCTCCTTGAAGAAATCGGCATATTCCCAGTGGATCGTGCAGTTCCTGTTGTCCAGCAGGCCGAAGTCGGCCAACACATAGGCACCAGTGCAGATGCCTGCGATCCGGCTGGAGCGGTTGGCCAGTTTCCGGATGGCAACCTTCTGGGCCAGTGTCAGCCCAATGCGTTCCACATCATCACTGCTGCAGACCGCAAGAAGATCCGGCCGTTCGACATCGCCGATGGCGCAGTCGGCCCGTATGGTGCTGCCGTTGCTGGCAATGGCATCGCTGCCGTCCAGACTGCAGCATCGATATGTGAAGGCCTTGCGTTTCAACACTTTGTTCGCGATCCGCAGAGGCTCGATTGCAGAGGCAAAGGAGAGCAGGGAAAAATTTCTCATGAGCAGAAAGCAGATCTCGACGGTTCGCGAGGCAAGCGCCTCTCCGCCGTCATCCCCTTCGCTTCGGCCGGGTGCCGGAGAGGATTTCTGCCCTGGGGAAATTTGTGCTTCGTCCAATCTAGCGCTCACAGGTATCCTGCCTTCACCATCTTGATCGGCTCGAACCGATCTTGAAGAACCTTCAGCCGGAAATTTAGCAGCCTGAAAAGCTGCTCCCTATCGGGAAACCGGACTACATTGTCGCAGTTCTTCCGGTGCGCTACCCGGCACACGCCTCACGAAAGAGACCGCCGTTGTGGTTTACAGGCTCCCAGAATCATCGATAGTACACGGGTCTTGAGCTCTTCATGAACGGTGCGACCCATCCCGGGGCACCGGAGTGACCAACCGAAGGAACATTTCATGCTCTACCGCCTCGGCCTTGCCACCGCATTCGGCCTGTTGACCGCCTCTCCCGCCCTTGCCCATCTGGATCCGTCAGAACACGGCTCCTTTGCCGCCGGCTTCACGCATCCACTGTTCGGTACCGATCACGTGCTGGCGATGATTGCCGTTGGCCTTTGGGCCGCCCTTCTTGGCGGGCGCGCCGTCTGGGCTCTGCCGACCGCCTTCGTCGGTGCGATGATCGTCGGTTTCCTGCTCTCGCTTGCCGGCGTTCCGCTGCCCTACGTCGAACCGTTCATTCTGACATCGGTCGTGGTTCTTGGTGTCGTCGTCGCCCTTGCCTTGCGCCTGCCACTTGGCGTGTGTGCGGCACTGGTGGGGGGGTTCGGCATTTGTCACGGCCATGCCCACGGCGGTGAAATCGGCTCGGCTGGCGAACTTTCCTATGCCGGTGGCTTTGTTTTGGCGACCGCACTCCTGCATGCGGCCGGGCTCCTGATTGGCTACGGCGCCAATGTGGCCACCCGGAACGATCCCGCGTGGGCACCACGCATCATTCGCAGCCTGGGTGTGCTGACGGCACTCGGCGGGCTGTATCTTGCAGCAGCGTGAGTTCGGTGACTGATTAAAACAGACGCGACTGTCGTCCCACTGCTCCCCCTCATCTGAGCATGCGCGCAGCGCTGTTTCGAAGGATGGCCGGCAAACTTCAGAGCAAGCGGCCCATCCTTCGAGATGGACCTGACGGTCCTTCTCAGGATGACGTAGAGACGGGATGGCAGACAGGGCAGAACACCGAACGGGTAGCCGGTAAAGGGATCTCAGCCGATCTCGATATCCAGACCCAGATCCAGAACCGGAGCCGAATGGGTGATCCAGCCTGAGGAGATCAGGTCAACCCCGGCTTCGGCGACGGCCTTGACCGTATCGAGCTCTATTCCACCGGATGCTTCCAGCAGAACCTTGCCTCCGGCCTTTGCAACAGCCTGCTTCAGGACTTTGGGCGGCATGTTATCGAGCATGACCACGTCAGGACCGGCGGCAAGTGCCTCGTCCAGCTGTTCCAGCGTGTCGACTTCCACCTCGATCTTCACCAGATGACCGGCGAAAGCCTTGGCGGCTTCGATGGCTTGCGTCACACCGCCGGCGACCGCGATGTGGTTGTCCTTGATCAGGATCGCATCGTCGAGACCGAAGCGATGGTTGGAACCGCCGCCACATTTGACCGCATATTTCTCGAACGCACGCAGACCCGGTGTCGTCTTGCGGGTGCAGACGATGTCCGCCTTGGTGTGTGCGATCAGATCGGCGAATTTCGACGTAGCCGTCGCAATGCCTGACAAGTGACCCAGGAAGTTCAATGCCACCCTTTCGGCAGCGAGAAGCGCGCGGGCTGGCCCCTCGATCCGGGCGACAACTGCCTTGGGCGACAACCGGTCACCATCTGCCAGAACGGCCTCGAAATGCAAACCGGCATCCGTCTGACGAAAGGCGCTTTCGGCGAAGGCTAATCCGGCGAGAACCCCCGGTTTGCGCGCGGCAATCACGGCGGAGGCTTTTGCATCCGGTGGCAGCGTTGCCTGGCTGGTGACGTCACCCGCCCGGCCCCAGTCTTCCAGAAGAGCGGCCTTGACGGCTTCATCCACCATCAGGCGTGGCAGCTCGGGCAAAAATCTACGGGTCATGCGCCTCTCCGGTCAGGCAGTTTCCAGGGCCTCAGCGGTGATGGCTTCGACTTCCTTCAAGGTGGTGTAGGAGCGGCTTGCCATGTCAGGGTTTTCCTGCGGGAAATCCTTGCGGAAATGCCCGCCACGGCTTTCCTCGCGCTTCAGTGCCGCCGCGGTGATGATACGCCCGGCGACCATCATGTTGAGGATCGACTGGCGCACGCAATTCTGTTCAACCTGCGCAATATCGGCAAGGGCCGTCTTGAGGCCGGCCGCGTCACGCAGCACGCCGACATTGCGCGCCAGTGTCTTGCGCAGAACGGTGATCGCTTCCCGCTCCTCGACGTTGCGCTGGCTCGGCAAGCCTGGAGCATCGTCCATCTCGTTCCAGTAGGCGCTGCGCGGGGTCGGCATCAGGCCCTGGATATCTTCCGCGATGCGCGCGGCAAAAACGACCGCCTCCAACAGCGAATTGGATGCCAGGCGGTTGGCGCCGTGGGCACCGGTTGAAGCCACTTCACCCGCGGCCCACAGACCGTCAAGCGACGTCCGGCCGTTGGCATCGGTCAGGACCCCGCCCATGTGGTAATGCTCCGCGGGCGCCACGGGCAGCAGATCCTTTGCCGGATCGATGCCCGCTGCGGAGGCTGCCGCGAAGACGGTCGGAAAATCGTCCTTGAACCTTTCGCCGATCGCTGTCCGGCAGTCGAGGAAGGCCCCCCGGCCTTCGGACACCTCCCGGTGAATGGCCCGGGCAACGATGTCGCGCGGCGCCAGTTCCAATTCCGGGTGAACACCTTCCATGAAGCGTTCGCCGTCCTTGTTGACGAGGGTGGCTCCCTCGCCGCGCAGGGCTTCGGTTGCCAGCGGTGCCGGATCCTTGCCGAGATCAAGCGCGGTCGGGTGAAACTGCACGAATTCGGCATCGGCAATCACCGCACCGGCGCGGGCCGCCATGGCAAGGCCATGACCGTTGGCTTCGTGCGGGTTGGTCGTCAGTTCGTAGAGGTGACCGATGCCGCCGGAAGCAAGCACCACGGCCTTTGCCGGGAAAATCAGCCGTTCCAGACCGCCACGCCGGCGCGCCAGGACCCCGGTTACATACCGTCCTTCGCCAATGAAGCTTTCGCCGATGTAGCCTTCCAGAATGCGGATCGACGGCGTCTTGCGAACAGCTGCGATCAGGGCATCCATGATCGCCCGGCCTGCCATGTCGCCGCGCACACGTACAACCCGGCTCTGGGAATGGGCGGCTTCGCGTGAAAACTTCAGCCGGCCTTCAAGATCCTGATCGAACGGAACGCCATAGGACAAGAGGTCATGAACCCGGGCACTGCCTTCGCGGGTCATCTCTTCGACGATCTTTTCCTCGCAAATGCCGCAGCCGGCGGCCAGCGTATCGTCGCGGTGTTTTTCCACCGAGTCCTGCTCGGAGATCGCAGCGGCAATACCGCCCTGCGCCCAGGCAGAGGACGCCCCTTGCCCGATCGGAGCGTTGGTGATGACGGTGACCGGGCGCGGGCTGAGCTTCAGCGCGCAGAAAAGGCCTGCCAGACCTCCCCCCAGAATGACGACATCATCCACATCCTTGCCTATATAGGCAGGTGCAAAATCCTCAACCGACACGGCCATGGGAAACTTCCTGGAACAGACGGGGCAAGAGCCCCAAAGAAACTCCCGGGCCGGCAGGCCCGGAAGCAATCGCATAGATGCGGTTTAGACCGAAGCCGGTCAGATTTTCAAGTTGATCATCCGCTCGACCGCGGTGCGGGCCCTGTCGGCCACCGCCGGGTCGACGACCACTTCCTCTTTCATCTCCAGAAGAGTGTCGAGGATCTTGTTCAGCGTGATCCGCTTCATGTGCGGGCAAAGGTTGCAAGGGCGGATGTAGTCGACACCCGGCGTTTCGCTGGCAACATTGTCCGCCATGGAGCACTCGGTGATCATCATCACCTTTTCCGGACGCTTTGTCTTGACCCAGTCGATCATGTGCGCGGTGGAACCGGCAAAGTCGGCTTCCGCGACCACTTCGGGCGGGCACTCCGGATGGGCAATGATCTTCACATTCGGTTCGATCTTGCGATAGTCGCGCAGCTCTTCCGCGGTGAAGCGCTCATGCACTTCGCAGGCACCGTCCCAGACCAGAACCTCGACGTCGGTCTTGTTGCCGACGTTTGCGGCCAGATACTTGTCCGGGATCAGGAACACCTTGTCGACGCCGAAGCTTTCCACGACCTGCAGCGCGTTGGAAGACGTGCAGCAGATGTCGCATTCCGCCTTCACGTCGGCAGACGTGTTCACATAGGTGATGATCGGGATGCCGGGGTTCCGCTCGCGCAGGGCCCGCACATCGGCACCGGTAATGGATTCAGCCAGCGAGCAGCCTGCACGCATGTCCGGGATCAGCACGGTCTTTTCCGGGCTCAGGATCTTCGAGGTCTCTGCCATGAAGTGCACGCCGCACTGGACGATGACTTCCGCATCGGTGCGGGTCGCCTCGATGGCCAGCTGCAGGCTATCGCCAACGATATCGGCAACACCATGGTAGATATCCGGCGTCATGTAGTTGTGCGCCAGGATAACCGCGTTGCGCTGCTTCTTCAGCTTGTTGATCGCATGGATGGTCGGCGCCAGAGCAGGCCATTCAATGGCCGGGATGATGTGCTTGACCTTCTCGTAGATCGGCGCAGTCGCCTCTGCGACCTCCGGCGTATAACGCAGGTCCGGGCGCTCCAGCTTGCCGAAACGCTCCAGTGCCGTCAGTCCGGCGGCAATCGGTGCTCCAACCGGTGCTTTGGTCTGGGCAATGGTCATGGCGACCTCCCTTTTTTGCGCGGCGCGAAGGGTATTTTGTGCCGCTATTTAATTATACTCAACTTGAGCATATCAGAGACAAAAGAAAACGGGCGGTGATGCCCATACTTTTGCTCTTTCGGAGTTTATATAGTCATGAGCAAATCGAAAATCTACAAAAATCCGAAAAATTCTCGCGCGGAATCCGATTTGCCTTTGTTTTCCTGAGCTTAAGGCGCAACTTTTCCGTTTCCGGAAAGCCGGCTAACAATTATCGCCTTCACATACGAGATGCAAACGGCAAAACCAACCGTGCTCTCGCAACATCTGTTACTGTGTTTCCACCACAACGTGCAACTTGCTGACATGATCGAAGTTTTTCCGTTCCATTTGCAACGCTGATCAATCCATCAAAAATACGCGTTTTGAGATTGGCTCACTTCAGACTATTCCTATCGTAATATCACGATCAGAGACACGTCCATGACAACAGCTTCCTCCACCGGCCGGGTCGGCCCGAATATCCCGCTGGTGATTTCCTGCGGCTGTTTGATCGCCCTCATTTCGTTCGGGCCACGTTCTGCCATGGGCCTGTTCTTTCAGCCCATGACCGAGGCCAGGGACTGGAGCCGCGAGATCTTCGCACTGGCACTGGCGATCCAGAACCTTATGTGGGGCATCGGACAGCCGATCGCCGGCATGATGGCCGACCGGTTCGGAACCTGGAAGACCATGACACTTGGCGCAGTCCTCTACTGTGCCGGCCTTTTGCTGATGATCGACGCGGAAAGCACCGTCGCCCTGCACATTTCCGCAGGTGTGCTCATCGGGCTCGGCATTGCCTGTTCGTCCTTCTCGCTGGTTCTGGCGGCTTTCGGCCGTGCCGTCTCGCCTTCACAGAGAACACTGGCCTTTGGTATCGGCACAGCCTCCGGATCTCTCGGCCAGTTCCTGTTTGCCCCACTTGGCGGCACGCTGATTGCCAGCATCGGCTGGCAGCAGACCCTCATCGTCTTCGCCGGCCTTGTGGCAATTGTTCCACTTCTGGCGATCGCGCTCAGGGGCAAGTCGGAGCTGCCGAAAGATAGCAATCCGGCGAACGACCAGAAACTGTCCTCCGCCATTTCCGAAGCCTTCGGAACACGCGGATTTATCCTGCTCACCTTCGGCTTTTTCGTCTGCGGCTTTCACGTCGCCTTCATCACGGTTCACCTGCCGCCCTATATCGCCGACCTTGGCCTTGACCCCGCCTGGGGTGCCACGGCCATCGCCCTCATCGGTCTTTGCAACATCGCGGGCTCATTGCTGTCAGGATACATTTCCGGCCGCTATTCCAAGCCGATCTTCCTGTCGCTGATCTATCTCGGCCGCGCCGTCGCGATTTTCGCCTTCATCATGCTGCCGGTCACGCCCGCCTCGGTACTCGTGTTCTCCGGCGTGATGGGTCTCCTGTGGCTGTCGACCGTGCCACCGACATCGGGCCTCGTCGCCGTCATGTTCGGGCCGCGCTACATGGCAACCCTGTTCGGCTTCGTCTTCCTGTCGCACCAGGTCGGCTCGTTCCTGGGTGTGTGGCTCGGCGGCAAGATCTACGACGAAACAGGCTCCTATGACGCCATCTGGTGGCTGGGCATCGCCCTCGGCATCTTCGCCGCCATCGTGCATTGGCCGATCCAGGAAAAACCAGTTGACCGGCTCGCTGCTGCACCTGCCGAGTGAGGCGCTGCATCCAAGAAGCCGCGCTTCCACTTAATGGAAGCGCGGCCATTCAGGAAAGTTGTACTGAAAAGACAGAAAACACTGTCGCAAGCATCTGCAGGTTTATTCTGTCTGACATCAAAGCTTTTATATAGACGGCAAAAAACTCGTCAGCCGGCTCATTGAGCTTGATGCCGTTAAATTCAAGAAAAACTAGTGCTGCCATAAAAGCTATACGTTTATTGCCGTCCACTAAGGCATGCGCCTTGCCGATACCATAAACATATTCACACGAGAGCATAAAGAGGTTGGTTTCGCCTGCATAATGAAACCGATTTACAGGGCGCTCCAATGCAGCAGCCAATTCGTTTGGCCGCACCAATTCGACCCGATGCTTCGGATAGAGGTCCCCAACTGCTTGAATTATTTCTTCTGTTTCATCAAGTGACAACCAGACCGGCTCAATCAGTCTTGTCATTCACCAAGGGACTTCATTGTCGCCGCGAACCGGGTGTTGTTATCAACTACCATTTCGCGAATAGTACGACGCCTCGTTGCTTGATTGCTTGCGGGAGACGTTTTCTCTCCTTCAGCGAAAGCTTCCTCAGGTTGCATCGGTTCGTTTCTTCGACCGTCCGATCTCGTTTCCATCAACCCAAATATCCCTACTTCTATTTGGAATAGGATAACGCAAAATAATCCAATCCCAAAATTCTCAATCCTTTGCTTATCCCGCCACCTTCGAGAAGTCCGCCACGACGTGGGTCGCATCGCGGATTTCAGCAAGGAGCTGCAGGCGGTTCATGCGCAGCGTGGCGTCCTCGGCATTGACCAGGATATCGTCGAAGAAACGGTCGACCGGAGCACGCAATTTCGACAGCGCCTCCATTGCCCCTTCGAAGTTCTCGCTTGCCACGGCGTCGGCCGCTTCAGCCCGGGCCACATCGATGGCAGCGGCCAGATCGATTTCGGCCTGCTCCTGGAAGTGGTCGGCGTGCGGCTTGCCGGAAACAGGGCTGCCGTCCTTCTTTTCCTCGGCCTTCAGAATATTGACCGCACGCTTGTAGCCAGCCAGCAGGTTGGTGCCGTCGTCGGACGATACGAACTTGCCAAGCGCCTCGACACGGCGCACCACCATCAGGAGATCGTCCTGGCCTTCCAATGCAAAGACCGCGTCGATCAGATCGTGGCGCGCGCCTTCATCCTTCAGGTGGACTTTCAGGCGATCGCCGAAGAAGGACAGCAGATCGGCAACAAGAGCTGCGGGATCACTCGCTTCAACACCTTGAAGGTCCAGAGCGGAACGAATGGCATCGCCCAGCCTGATCCTGAGGTTGTTTTCCAGAATGATCCGGATCACGCCCAGAGCCGCGCGGCGAAGCGCGTAAGGGTCCTTGGAGCCGGTCGGCTTTTCGTCGATCGCCCAGAAACCTGCGAGCAGGTCCAGCTTTTCGGCAAGGGCCACGGCAACGGCGACCGGGTCGGTCGGCACGCTGTCACTTGGTCCCTGCGGCTTGTAATGCTCTTCGATAGCCGTTGCCACCGACGCATCCTCGCCCTGGGCTGTTGCGTAGTAGCGGCCCATGAGGCCCTGCAATTCCGGGAATTCGAACACCATGTTGGAGACAAGGTCCGCCTTGGCGAGTTCCGCCGCGCGTCTGGCCTTGGTCTCGTCCGCCCCGGCGACCGTGGCCAGTTCGGCCGAAAGCGCGATAAGGCGCTTCACCCGTTCGCCAACGCTGCCGAGCTTTTCGTGAAACTTCACTTCATCCAGCTTGGGCAGGTTGTCCGACAGTTTAGACTTCAGGTCGGTTTCCCAGAAGAAGCGGGCATCGGACAGGCGTGCGCGGATAACCTTCTCGTTGCCGGCCACGATCAGCTTGCCGCCATCGTCGGCAATGATGTTGGAAATCAGCACGAACTTGTTGGCAAGGCGCCCGGTGGCCGGGTTCTTCAGCACGAAGCACTTCTGGTTGACCTTGATGGTCAGCTGAATGCACTCGTCCGGGATCGTCAGGAAATCCTCGTCGAAGCTGCCCGTCAGCACCACAGGCCATTCTACCAGCCCGGCAACCTCTTCCAGAAGACCCGGATCCTCCACCAGATCGAGGCCTAGCGCCAGCGCACAATCCTTGGCGTCATTCTGGATGATGTCCTTGCGGCGGTCGGCATCCAGCACGACCTTGTGCTTCTCAAGCGAAGGCGCATAGTCGTCGAAACGGCGCACGTCGAAGGCCTCATCCGCCAGGAAGCGGTGGCCGCGTGTAGTCTTGCCGGCCTTGATGCCATCGAATTCGAACGGAACCACGTCCGGTTCTTCCGTTTCCGGACCGAAGGTCGCGACGATTGAGTGCAGCGGCCGCACCCAGCGTGTGGATCCGGTGCCCCAGCGCATGGCTTTCGGCCAGGGGAAGTTGCGCAGGATGCCCGGCATGAACTCGGCAATGACGTCGATCGCCGAACGGCCAGGCTTTTCGATCACCGCAACGTAGAAATCGCCCTTCTTCGGGTCCGTCTGGATGGTTGCCTGATCGATCGACGTCAGCCCTGCGCCTCTCAGGAAGCCTTCCAGTGCCTTTTCGGGAGACCCGACGCGCGGTCCCTTGCGTTCTTCACGTGTGGCGGCAGAACCGGCGGGAACGCCGGCAACATGCAGGGCCAGACGCCGCGGGGTCGCGAAGGCCTTGGCACCCTCATAGGGCAAACCGGCATCCACCAGGGCATTGGTCACGAGAGATTTCAGGTCTTCGGCCGCCTTGCGCTGCATGCGGGCCGGAATCTCTTCGCTGAAAAGTTCAAGCAGAAGATCGGGCATGGATATCTGGACCTTTGGTCTGGTGGAATAACACCGGAAACGGTTTGCGCCGTCCGTTACCAAGACAACGGAGACTTGTCACCCCCTTTCGCGGAACCGGACAACGGGCGACCTGCCCATTTTGACGCCAGTCCGTCTGCTTTGTTTCACTCTTCTTCAAGGATTGCATGTGAAACTGCGCGACTTGTTAGCAGTTGTATGTATTGGGACCGACCTTGTGGCGAACCGGGAAGTTGCAGACAACAGATATATGACACGATCTATAGTTGCGTTACTTGCGATAGTTCTTGTCATTTTTACTGGGGTTAAGGTCCTTCCAGTACTTTTCCCGACCTACCAAATTCATAATTCGCAAATGACGTTCGACGTGGTCACCAGCCTCCTTCTGGGCATCGCCATCTTCAGTCTGGGATATGGCACGTGGGCAACGCGCCGTTTGCGCAAGGAGCTGAAGGCAAGATCGTCGGCTCATTCCGAAGCCCTGGCCCTTGCCCAGCACGACCCGCTGACCGGGCTGCCAAATCGCCGCCGGCTGCTGGAGGCCTTTGCCGATCTGACCCGTGAGGTGAAGCCTGACTGCTTTCGTGCCGTAATGATGCTCGACCTCGACGGGTTCAAACCGATCAACGACGTCTATGGTCATGCCTTTGGCGACAATCTGCTGCGAAGCTTTGCCGACCGACTGGCCGAAACTCTCGGCAAGGAAGGCATTGTCGCCCGTCTCGGAGGGGACGAATTTGCCATCGTCTCCCCTGTGTTCAAGGACAAATCCGAGGCAGCCGGCTTCGCCAGGCGACTGTTGACGCGGATCAACGATCGTTTCGAGTTCGGCGACCGCCAGATTTCCATCGGCACAGGTATCGGCATCGCCCTCTACCCCCATGACGGCCACGCGGTCACCGAGCTATTGCGCCGGGCCGATATTGCCCTTTACCGGGCCAAATCCTCGGGGCGCTCGACCTACCGGTTCTTCGAGGTCGACATGGATGCCTCGATCCTGCATCGCACGCTACTGGAACAGCGTCTGCGCCGCGCAATTTCGGAACATGAGGTGAAGGCCTATTACCAGCCGATCCTGGACATGGATTCCGGCCGCATCGCAGGCTTCGAAGCCCTTGCACGCTGGACCGATGCCGATTTCGGCAAGGTACCGCCGCTGCAGTTCATCCCGATTGCCGAAGACTGCGGCATCATCTCCGAGCTGACCCAGCATCTGCTGGAGGACGCCTGCAAGGTCGCTACCACCTGGCCGGACGATCTCTACCTGTCCTTCAATCTGTCGCCGGTGCAGTTGCAGGATCCGGCCTTGCCGACCCAGATCAATGCCATCTTGAAGAAATTCGAATTTCCGCCCAGACGGCTGGTGCTGGAGATCACCGAAACGTCGCTGGTGAAGAACCCGGAATCGGCCAAACGCATCCTGACCGAGCTGACGGAAGCCGGCATTTCCATTGCGCTCGATGATTTCGGCGCAGGCCATTCCAGCCTGAGCTATCTGCGCGATTTCCCGATCAAGAAGGTCAAGATCGACAAGTCCTTCACCGAACGCATGCTGGAAGACAAGCAGTGTGCCGCCATCGTCGAGGCCATACTGGTTCTGTCCAAGGGTCTCGACATCGACGCCGTCGCGGAAGGGATCGAGGAAAGCGCGGTCCATGACGCGTTGAATTCCAACGGCTGTCACTACGGTCAGGGCTTCCTTTACGCCGCGGCCGTTACTTCAGACGAAGCCTGCAGCCTGCTGGAATCCCAGGTCGACGGACGGTTTCCCTTCAGCGAGAAGACAGACGCCGCCTGACCGCGCCCCTCATCCTCCGAGAAACAGAAGGATGATGACCGCATTGGCCAGATCCACGAAGAATGCGGACACGAGCGGCAGGATCAGGAATGCCTGGGTTGCCGGGCCAAAGTGTTTGGTGATTGCGGTCATGTTGGCAATGGCCGTCGGTGTCGCGCCCAGTGCAAACCCTGCAAAGCCCGCACCCAGCACCGCCGCGTTGTAGTTTCGGCCCATCAACGGATAAAGCGCCAGGATGATGAAGGCGGCCGCAACGACGACCTGCGTGAAAAGAATGAGCAACATCGGCCCTGCCAGTCCCGCGATGGTCCAGAGCTGCAGGCTCATGAGTGACATCGTCAGAAAGATGCCAAGTGCAAGGTCCGACAAGACCGCCAGGGACTTGGACCGGGCTGGCCAGGTCATTTTCGGAAAGACCAGCGGCACGGTGTTTGACAGCACGATGCCACAGAAGAGGCAGCAGACGAAGACCGGCAGATCGAGGCCTATTCCCGCGCTCAAGGCTTCCTGAAGCGCGACGCCGAGGCCAATGGCAATATTGAGAACCAGCAGCGAGCGCATCAGCCCGGTGTGGGTCACGCTCGTGTCTGCCTCTCGTTCCATCTCAAGGCCGATCATGGGGGCTTCTTCCGGGCGGTTCGGATCCGGTTTGCCACCCCGTTTTTCGATCAGAAACTTGCCCACCGGACCGCCAAGAAGGCTGGCGGCGATCAAGCCGAGCGTCGCCGTCGCAGCACCGATCTCGACCGCCCCTGGAACGCCATAGTCGGTGGCCAGCTTCGGCCCCCACGCAATTGCCGTGCCGTGGCCGCCAACCAGCGAAATGGTGCCTCCAAGAAGGCCGAACCCTGTGGGCAGACCCAGCGCCGCCGCAATGCCTGAGCCGACAGCATTCTGCAGCAGCATGTAACAGACGGTGAGCATCAGCAGGATCAGAAGCGGCTTGCCCCCCTTGGCCAGGTCCATGAAGCGGGCGTTCAAGCCGATTGCCGTAAAGAAGCAATACAGCAGGTAATCACGCGACTGCAGGGAGAACCCGATTTCCGTTCCAAGCCCCAGGTAGACTACGAGGGACAGGAACGCGACAAGCAGGCCGCCTGATACCGGTTCCGGAATGTTGAACCTGTCCAGAACCAGAATCTTCTTGTTCAGCCGCACGCCCAGGAAATAGACGAGGATTGCCAGATTGAAGCTGACAAACTCCGTTAGCGTGATTGTTTCGCCGGCCATCCGCACCCCCGCTCCTGCTTGATGCTTCCACTATGCCGTTCGAAGCAGCTTGCGCAAGGCGGAGCTGACGATCCTC